>NZ_JBFALP010000003.1:0-532170 GCF_040660235.1 Streptomyces sp. NPDC049970
TCCTGCTTCTTGAAGATCTCGTCGACCTTGCCCTGGATGTTCGGCGTCGAGGGGTCGAAGACCAGCACGTTGGGCCCGAGGTCACCACCGCCGGGCAGCTCCGCCGCGTCCTCGGCGAACGCCGACTGGCCGGTGGGGACGGCCATGAGCAGCGAGACGGCGAGTGCGGCGAAACCGATCGCCCTGGAGCGGCGGGGCGAGCGACGAGCGGTGGGGGGCTCGGAGTTCGTGGGGGGAACTTGCATGTGTGACGTCTCCTGAGTCGTGGTACGGGTGCACGACAGAACCTGCGAGAGACGAGAGAGCGCTCTCCCGCATTGCTGATGTAACCGCTGTCGCCCTGGACACGTCAAGAGGTGTGCGTCAGGAGCCTCGATCGGCCGTCCTGCCGGCAACAAGTGACGGCGGGTGTGGGGTGATCGGGCGTTCTGAGCACAATGACCCCACACCCGGGAGGGGCTTCAGTTCAGCAGTGCCCTGGCGGCCTGGGCCCGGTGGCGGATGGCCTCCGCCGCCGTCGGCTCGATGCCGTCGACGATCTCCGCGTACTCGTCCATCTCCGCGGCTCCGCGCATGAACTCCCCGCGCTGCACCAGGAGCTGGGCCCGCTCGTAGCGCAGCCTGGCCGGGTGCGAGGGCAGCAGCAGGGAGAGTTCGAGCGCCCACAGCGCCACATCGGTGCGCTCGGGCCGGGCCGTCGCCCAGGCCCGTACGTTGTTCAGGATCCGCAGCACCGTCTCCAGCGGCCTGGCGGGCAGCGGCATCGACGCGTCCGGTGCCGCCCCCGTCGTCCCGCTCACCATGAGTTCGGCGTCCTCGCCGCTCAGCGGGGCGCCCCCGGCGAAGGGATCGGCCAGTACCCGCTCCGCCGGGTCGCCGAAGCCGACCACGTAGTGACCGGGGAGCGCCACCCCGTACACGGGGGCGCCGGCCCGCCGCGCCACCTCGATCCAGACCACGGACAGCAGGATCGGCAGGCCTCTGCGGCGCCGCAGGACCTGCTGGAGCAGCGAGGCGTCCAGACGCTGGTAGTCCCGCGTGGAGCCCGCGAACCCGCAGCGCTCGCCGAGCAGTTCCGCGAGTGCGGACGCCCAGCCGCGGGCGTCGCGGGCACCGTACGGCAGGAGGCCCGCCAGCCGGTCCAGCTCGATCTGCGCGGCGTCGATGCCGTACGGATCGCTCTCCGCCGCCGGGCCGGGCGCCGGGTACGCCTCCGCGCCCAGCAGCAGGCAGAGCAGTGCGAGGTCCGGGCGCTCGGCGCGCGCCTCCTCGGCGAACCGCCGCCGACGTTCGGCCGTGCCGGAATCCTGAGTGCTCATATGACACGTACCCCTGCTGCTGTCCCCGCTACGCGGGCCGGAAGTGGTGGTAGATGTGGTGGGTCGCGAAGCCCATGCCGTCGTACAGCGCACGGGCCCCTCCATTGTCCGCCTCCACCTGGAGCCACGCGGCCGAGGCGCCCTCGTCCGACGCGGTGCGTGCCAGTGCCGTCATGACGGCCGTGGCGAGACCGCGCCGCCGGTACTCCGGGTCGACCTCCACGGCCATGAAGCCGGCCCACCGGCCGTCCACCACGCAGCGCCCGATCGCGGCGGGCCTCCCGTCGGGGTCCTCGCCCGGCACGGAGGCGAACCACACCGAGGGGCCGCTGCCCAGCACCTTCAGCACATGTGGCCCAGGGGTTTCGAAGCGCTGGTAACGGGAGAGCCACGCGGCGTCCGCCTGGCGCGCCGTCCGGACGGCGGAGACGTCCGCGTCCAGGTCGCCCACCGGTGCCAGCGCCGCGATCCGCACCTCGGCCGACACCTCGCGCCGCCACCCGTGCTCCTCCAGGCCCGCGCAGAGCCGCTCCTGGGTGCCCTCGGCGCCCGTCGCGGCCTGGACGTACGCGGGCAGATCCCGTTCCGCGTACCACTCCCGGACCCGGCCGAGCGCCTCGCCGAGCGGAAGCCCCGGATCGCCGAGCGGCAGCGCGGAGTTGGCGCGGCGGGTGAATCCGCCCGCCGCGCGGAGCCGCCAGTCGCCGAGGCGTTCGCTCTCCACGGGCTGCCAGGCGCGCGCGGTGGCCAGGGCGAGTTCCTCGAAGGAGGCCGCGGGCCCTCGGCGGCGCGCCGGGGCCGGGGGTACGATCTTCCCCGCCACCAGGGAGGATTCTGGAATGCGGACAATCCGGCCGTGCCGCGTCGTGACCGAGAGCACACCGTCGTCCCACGATGTGAGAACGCCGAGGATGTCGGTGAACCTGGCACCCTCCACCGGGGTTTCGGCGACGCGCCGCACGGATACGCGTTTGCCCACGTCAGCGGGCGTCATGCGAACCTCGAGTTGTCCGCCGATGGTGAATTCCACAGCTCTGTACGCCCCTCCTGTTCGGATCGTGCCCCGGAACGGAGATACTAGGGGCGGGCATCGACGACGCCGCGCTCCCGCGCGAGAGCCAACGCCCTACCGAGGAGGAACGACAGCGTGACTTACGTCATCGCGCAGCCTTGTGTCGACGTGAAGGACAAGGCCTGCATCGAAGAGTGCCCCGTCGACTGCATCTACGAGGGCTCCAGGTCCTTGTACATCCATCCGGACGAGTGCGTCGACTGCGGAGCCTGTGAGCCGGTCTGCCCGGTCGAGGCCATCTTCTACGAGGACGACACCCCGGAGGAGTGGAAGGACTACTACAAGGCCAACGTCGAGTTCTTCGACGACCTCGGTTCCCCGGGTGGCGCCTCCAAGCTGGGTCTTATCGAGCGCGACCACGCGTTCATCGCCGCGCTGCCGCCGCAGAACCAGTAGCAGCCCGCACAGCGCCGCCCGGTCCCGTACGGCTCGTCACCGTGCGGGGCCGAGGTGTTTTCCGGCAGCCAGGCCCGTACGAGAAAGCAGAGTTCCGTGTCCGCAGCACTCCCCGTCTCCTCCCGCCTCCCGGTCTTCCCCTGGGACAGGCTCGCGCCGTACAAGTCGACGGCCGCTGCCCACCCGGACGGCATCGTGGACCTGTCGGTCGGCACACCGGTCGACCCGGTGCCCGAGCTGATCCAGCGGGCGCTGGCCGCCGCGTCGGACAGCCCCGGCTATCCGACGGTGTGGGGCACCGAGGCGCTGCGGGACGCCCTGGCCGGCTGGGTGGAGCGCAGGCTCGGCGCGGGCCGCGTGGCCCACGAGAACGTGCTGCCGGTCGTCGGCTCCAAGGAGCTCGTCGCCTGGCTGCCGACCCAGCTGGGTCTCGGCGCGGGCGACAAGGTCGCCCACCCGCGGCTCGCCTACCCGACGTACGAGGTCGGCGCGCGGCTCTGCGGCGCCGAGCCCGTCGCGTACGACGACCCGACGGAGCTGGACCCGGAGGGGCTGAAGCTCCTCTGGCTCAACTCGCCCTCCAACCCGACCGGCCGGGTCCTGCCGAAGGACGAGCTCGTCCGGATCGTGGCCTGGGCACGCGAGCACGGGGTGCTGGTCTTCAGCGACGAGTGCTACCTGGAGCTCGGCTGGGAGGCCGAACCCGTCTCCGTGCTGCACGCGGACGTCTGCGGCGGTTCGTACGAGGGCCTCGTCGCCGTGCACTCGCTCTCCAAGCGCTCCAACCTCGCCGGATACCGTGCGGCCTTCATCGCGGGGGACGCGGCCGTCCTCGACGAGCTGCTCCAGATCCGCAAGCACGGCGGGATGATGACCCCCGCGCCGGTCCAGGCGGCGACGGTCGCGGCACTCGGCGACGACGCGCATGTGGCGCGGCAGCGGGCGCGGTACGCGCGGCGGCGTACGGCGCTGAGGGCGGCGCTGGAGGCCCACGGCTTCCGGATCGAGCACAGCGAGGCCAGCCTCTACCTCTGGGCCACCCGCGACGAGCCGTGCTGGGACACCGTGGCGCACCTCGCGGAGCTCGGAGTCCTGGTGGCGCCGGGGGACTTCTACGGGCCGGCCGGGGACCGCTTCGTGCGGGTGGCGCTGACCGCCACGGACGAGCGGGTGGACGCGGCGGTCGAGCGGCTGTCCTGACGGCGGGGAGACGCCGAGGGGCCCCGGGAGTGCGCACTCCCGGGGCCCCTCGGCGCGTCCGTGCGACGCGTGCTCCGGTGGATCAGCCGATCGGCAGGCCCTTGGTCGGCAGGCTCTTGGTCGGCAGGGTGTCATCGGTCAGCTCGCCGTCGGCCACGGTGCCGGCCGTCTGAAGGGTCTTGCCCGCGGCGGGAAGGGTCGTGCCGACGACCTTGCCGCCGGTCTCGTTCGCGACGCCGGAACCCTGCTTCGAGGCGGAGTCCAGCGTGCTGCTCAGGCCCGCGCCGTCGAGCGAGGACAGGCCGCCGAGCGCGGGGGTCTGCGGGAGCCCCGCGGCGCCTGCGGCACCGGCCGCGCCGACCACGGGTGCCGCACCCGCGGCGATCAGCAGCGCGGCACGGGCGATCCTGCGGGTCAGGGGGAGGGACATGATGCTCCTTCGACGGGACGTCAACGGTCCGGCGGACAAGGAATCCGCCTGTCCGGCGATCGGACGCACTGAACAACAGGTCCGGGGGCGGGGGAGGTTGCGGGGCACCGAGGTAAAGACTGCGCAATGCGTCGGATAATCCGTAAAGGAGGAACCCGGGCGAAGGGTGTATTCGGCAGCGACCTGATGAACCGTCACTTCACTTGCCCCGTAAGGCGATCACCCCGGGCGGGGCGGGTGCGGAAGGGGCTCGGCGGGACCGGACCGGACGACGGCGGCGCGGCCCGTACGAGCGACGGGCCGTACTACTGAGCGAGCCGCATTCGGACGCTCCCGGCGTCCGATTCCTTACGTTCCGTCCGCCAGCCCGTGTCGGCGGTCCAGATCCGGCCGGCGTAGGAGACCTCGTCGATCCGCAGGGTGCCGGCCCGTGCGACCGCCCAGTGGGCGAGCTCCCAGCCGCGCAGGGCGGACGCGTCGTCCCGGCCCCGTACGGGCACCGACACCACGCTCGCCGCCGCCGCGCCCGCGGAGGCCGCCGATGGCAGGACGTCCTTGCCGAAGGCGCGCACCAGATCGGCCCGCACCTCGGTCGCGTCCCCGGGCCCCGGGGCGGCGGCCGTCGACGAGGAGCAGGTCAGCGAGGCCGGCGCGCGACCGGTCAGCGCGGCGGACAGCAGAGTGGCGTCCGGCTCGTGCTTGGCGTACGCCTGCGGGAACCCGCTCTTCTGGACGCGCTGTGCCGCGACGGTCAGGGGCAGCCGCGAGTACCCCGGGACCTCGGCGAGGTGCTCGTAGAACCTCCCGGACGAGTAGACCGGGTCCAGGATCTGCTCCGGGGTCCCCCAGCCCTGCGAGGGACGCTGCTGGAAGAGCCCGAGCGAGTCGCGGTCGCCGTGATCGATGTTGCGCAGCGCGGACTCCTGCAGCGCGGTCGCCAGCGCGATGGTCACCGCGCGCTCCGGCAGCCCGCGCGTGGTGCCCACGGCGGAGATCGTCGCGGCGTTGGCGGCCTGGTCCGGACTGAGCTCGTACGTGCGCTCGCCGCCGTCCGCGGAGACCACGGTGCAGCGGGGGGCGCCCCTGTGGCCGGAGACGTACTGCACGGCCAGATAGCCGGCCAGGGCCGCGAGCACGGCGAACGCGGCCGCTACACGGAACAGGCGGCTGCGGCGGGGGGTGGAGACGGTCCTGGGCACGTGGCCCACCGTACTGGAGGGTACGACCGGGGCCGAGACCGAAGTCCCTTAGGCTCGTGGCCATGGACGGACACAGGATCGACCTCGCACTCGACGGCCCGGCGCTCACCGCCCGGCTGGTCGACTTCCCGTCGGTCAGCGGGCAGGAGAAGGACCTCGCCGACGCCATCGAGGCGGCCCTGCGCCCCCTGCCGCACCTGACCGTGGAACGCCACGGCAACAACATCGTGGCGAGGACGCGACTGGGCCGGGCCGAACGCGTCGTACTGGCCGGGCACATCGACACCGTGCCGATCGCGGACAACGTGCCGTCCAGGCTCGACGACGACGGCGTGCTGTGGGGATGCGGGACCACCGACATGAAGTCGGGCGTCGCCGTCCAGCTGCGGATCGCGGCCACGGTGCCGGAGCCCAACCGCGACCTCACCTTCATCTTCTACGACAACGAAGAGGTCGCCGCCCACCTCAACGGCCTCGGGCAGGTGGCCGACGCGCACCCCGACTGGCTCGACGCGGACTTCGCCGTCCTGCTCGAACCCTCCGACGCGCAGGTGGAGGGCGGCTGCCAGGGCACGATCCGGGTGCACCTGCGGCTCGCGGGGGAGCGGGCCCACTCCGCGCGCAGCTGGATGGGCTCCAACGCGATCCACGCCGCCGCGCCGGTGCTGGCCAGGCTCGCCGCGTACGAGCCGCGCCGACCGGTGATCGACGGCCTGGAGTACCACGAGGGGCTCAACGCCGTGGGCATCGAGGGCGGCGTCGCCACCAACGTCATCCCGGACTCCTGCACCGTGGTGGTCAACTACCGCTACGCACCCGACCTCACCCCCGAGGAGGCCGAGGCGCACGTCCGGGAGGTCTTCGCGGACTGCGGCGTCGTCGACTTCACCCTCGACGACCACTCCGGCGCCGCGATGCCCGGACTCTCGCACCCCGCGGCCAAGGCGTTCATGGAGGCGGTCGGCGGCACGGCCCAGCCGAAGTTCGGCTGGACCGACGTGTCCCGGTTCGGCGCGCTCGGTGTCCCCGCGGTGAACTACGGACCGGGCGACGCGCTCTTCGCGCACAAGCGGGACGAGCACGTGTCGATCGACCGGATCACCCACTGCGAGGAGCGCCTCCGCTCCTGGCTCACCAGCTGACTCACGGCATTCCCCTGCGTGTAACCTCCGCCGATCTACGCTGAAGCGACACACGCACATCGCAGGTCGGCGAAGGGAGCAGGTCATGGGCAACCCGGAGGACGCACGGATCCCCGAGGGCGCGCAGATTCCCGAGGGCGCGGTGAAGCCCGAGGAACAGCGACTGGGTCCGGTACTGCGCCGCAGGGACCAGATCCAGCCGGGCACGACCGACCAGCGGCTGCTGGACTCGGAGGGCGACTCCGAGTGGGTGCACACCGACCCCTGGCGGGTCATGCGGATCCAGTCCGAGTTCGTGGAGGGCTTCGGCGCGCTGGCCGAACTCCCCAGCGCCATCAGTGTCTTCGGCTCCGCCCGCACCCCGGTCGGCGGGCCGGACTACGAGGCGGGCGTACGCATCGGCAGGGCGCTGGTCGAGGCCGGGTTCGCGGTCATCACGGGCGGCGGCCCCGGTGCCATGGAAGCGGCGAACAAGGGCGCGCGGGACGCCAAGGGCGTGTCCGTCGGGCTCGGCATCGAGCTGCCGTTCGAGTCGGGTCTGAACCCGCACGTCGACATCGGCGTCAACTTCCGCTACTTCTTCGTCCGCAAGACGATGTTCGTCAAGTACGCCCAGGGGTTCGTCGTCCTGCCCGGCGGCCTGGGCACGCTGGACGAGCTCTTCGAGGCGCTGACCCTGGTGCAGACGGGCAAGGTCACACGCTTCCCGATCGTCCTGTTCGGCTCGGCCTACTGGGGCGGACTGGTGGACTGGCTGCGGGACACGGTGGTCGCCGGGGGCAAGGCCTCGGAGCGGGACCTGATGCTCTTCCACATCACGGACGACGTCGACGAGGCCGTCCGGCTGGTGACGAAGGAAGTGGGCCGGTAGGAGCCCCCGGCTCCCCCGTCCCGCCCGGTCCGGACGGCACCCCTCCCGCCCCGGGGAGGGCGGGAGGGGTGCCCCTCGCGGCCCGCCCTGCGGCTCACGGCCCCGCGGCTCTAGGCCAGCCCCCGGCGCGCCACCGCGGGCGGCCGGTGGCCCGCGATGGACGCCACCATGTCCAGGACCTGCCGCGTCTCGGCCACCTCGTGCACCCGGTACACCTGCGCCCCCAGCCACGCCGACACCGCCGTCGTCGCGAGGGTGCCGACCACCCGCTCCTTCACCGGCCTGTCGAGCGTCTCCCCGACGAAGTCCTTGTTGGAGAGGGAGACCAGCACCGGCCAGCCCGTGGCGGTCATCTCGCCCAGCCGGCGCGTCGCCTCCAGCGAGTGCCGCGTGTTCTTGCCGAAGTCGTGCCCCGGGTCGATCATGATCCCGTCCGGCCTGACCCCGAGCTCCACGGCCCGCTCCGCCAGCCCCACGGTCACCCGCAGGATGTCGGCCATCACGTCGTCGTAGGCGATCCGGTGCGGCCGCGTGCGGGGCTCCGCGCCGCCGGCGTGCGTGCACACCAGCCCCGCGCCGTACCGTGCGGCGACCTCCGCCAGCTCGGGGTCGACACCGCCCCACGCGTCGTTCAGCAGGTCGGCCCCGGCCTCGCAGACCGCCTCGCCCACGTCGTGCCGCCAGGTGTCCACGCTGATCACCACGTCGGGGTGGCGGCGGCGTACCTCGGCGACGAACCCGACCGTGCGGCGCGCCTCCTCCTCGGCGGTGACCTCCTCGCCGGGGCCGGCCTTCACCCCGCCGATGTCGATGATCGCGGCGCCCTCCGCCACGGCCTGCTCGACCCGGGAGAGCGCGGGTTCGTCGTGGAACGTCGCGCCCTGGTCGTAGAAGGAGTCGGGAGTCCGGTTCACGATGGCCATCACCACCGGCTCGTGCGGCCCGAACTCCCGCCGCCCCAGCCTGAGCGCCCCGCTTCGCATCCCTGCTTCCTTCCTGTAGCCCGCCTGCGACTTTAGGCCCTCCCCGGATCACGTGGGGCCCCGGTGCGGGGCGTCCGGGCGCGTGCCGACCCGGACGAGAACCCCTGACTGTCGGTGGCACGTGGCACGATCTGACCTGAACAGCTGTTCCGCTTCCTGGGAGATGCACGTGTTCTGGTTCTTGCTGCTCACGATGGCCGTCGTGGTGGCCGCGGTGACGCTCGCGGTGGTCGGCGGAGGCAAAAGCGCGGTGCTGCAGGACGTCGAGCCCGAGCGGCTCACCGACCCGCTGCCCGCGAACCGCCCGGTCGGCCGCGCCGACGTCGAGGCCATGCGCCTGCCCATGGCCGTGCGCGGCTACCGCATGGCGGACGTCGACGAGGCACTCGGCAGGCTGGGCGCCGAGCTCGCCGAGCGGGACGCCCACATCGCCGAACTGGAGTCGGCACTGGCCGGTGCCCAGGCGACGGCCGTGACCGGACCCGACCTCTTCAAACGGCCCGGCGAGCCGCTCACCGGGGGGAGCGGCCACGCGCGGGACGAGGAGGACGGGCGTTGAGCGGAGCCGAACCCGCGGCGGACGGGCTTCCCCGCTGCCCGTGGGGCCTGGCCACGGAGGACTACCTCGCCTATCACGACACCGAGTGGGGCCGTCCCGTCCACGGCGACGACGCCCTCTTCGAGCGGCTCTGCCTGGAGGCCTTCCAGTCGGGGCTGTCGTGGCTGACGATCCTGCGCCGTCGTGAAGGCTTCCGCACCGCCTTCGCCGGGTTCAGGATCTCCGCGGTCGCGGAGTTCACCGACGCCGACAAGGAACGGCTCCTCGCCGACGCCGGGATCATCCGCAACCGCGCGAAGATCGACGCGACGCTGGCCAACGCCGAGGTGCTGGCGGGCTGGGGTCCGGGCGAGCTGGACGCGCTCATCTGGTCGTACGCCCCCGATCCGGCCTCCAGGACCGTCCCGCGCACCCTCGGTGACGTCCCGGCGACCACCCCGGAGTCCACCGCGCTGGCCAAGGACCTGAAGAAGCGGTCCATCCGGTTCGTCGGTCCCACGACGGCGTACGCGCTGATGCAGGCCTGCGGCCTGGTCGACGACCACCTGGCCGACTGCGTGGCCCGGGGCGGCCGGCAGGTGAGCCGGTAGGCAGCAGCCCTACCTGCCGAGGTACTTCGGCCGCTGCTTGGCGAGGAAGGCCTCGACCGCGATCGTGTGGTCCTGCGACGCGCCCGCCCGCGTCTGGAGTTCGTCCTCCTTCTCCAGCGTCTCGGAGAGGGAGTGCGCCGCGCCGTACGCCACGGACGCCTTCAGCGCCGCGTATGCCACCGTCGGTCCGTCCGCGAGGGCGCGGGCCACCGCCAGCGCCTCCTTCGCGAGGTCGGCGGCGGGCACCACCTTGTTGGCGATACCCAGCTCGTACGCGTCCTGGGCGGAGATCGAACGCGGGAAGAACAGCAGGTCGGCGGCGCGGCTCGCGCCGATCAGCCGCGGCAGCGTCCAGGAGACCCCCGAGTCGGCGGTCAGCGCCACGCCCGCGAAGGACGTGTTGAAGGAGGCCGTGTCGGCGACCACGCGGTAGTCGGCGGCGAGCGCGAATCCGAATCCCGCCCCCGCGGCGACCCCGTTGACCCCCGCGACCACGGGCTTCTCCATCTCGGTCAGGGTGCGCACGATGGGGTTGTAGTGCTCCCGCACCGTGCTCAGCGCGTTGCCGCCGCCCGACTCGCGCGCCTCGGAGAGCTTGGAGACGTGCTCCTTCAGGTCCTGGCCGACGCAGAAGGCGCGCCCGGTGGCGGTGAGGAGGACCGCCCGCACGGCGGGGTCGTCGGCGACCGCGCCGAGCGCGTCGCGAAGGGCGACCTTGGCGGCGGTGTTCATGGCGTTCATCGCGTCGGGGCGGTTGATCGTGATCGTCGCGAGCCCGTCGTCCAGGTCCGTGAGCACGGCATCGGCCATGGTGTCGGCCATTCCTTTTTCCCCTTACGGCTCCGTCGTTGTGCCTGTCGGGGCAAGCATGGCGGACTTCGGGCGGGCAGGACATGTGACCTGCGTCTAACGATTGGACCTCGACCAGGGGCGGAACGCGGCGCAGTATCGCAGCTGGATCGCCGAATTAGGTGGTTTTGGGAAAGCGCGTTGCGCAAGCGATGCCGACCGATGTTGGTCATCGGGGTCCCTGATGCGGGATAATGCGGAGGAAGCATTGTGTTCGACGCCGGTGAGGCAGCGCCTGTCATGGAGCCGCCGGCTGCGATGAGCTGGTTTCAGGAAGGGGAACGAGCATGGCGGCCATGAAGCCGCGGACGGGCGACGGCCCGCTCGAGGTGACAAAGGAGGGGCGGGGCATCGTCATGCGCGTTCCGCTCGAAGGCGGCGGTCGGCTGGTCGTCGAGCTGACTCCGGACGAGGCGAACGCACTCGGTGACGCGCTGAAGAAGGTTGTCGGCTGACGCGGAGACGCCCACACTTCACCACTGCCCCGGCACGCACTCCGTGCCGGGGCAGTGGTGCGTCCGGGGACGGCCCAGGGCAGGCGGCGGGGTGCGGCCGGCTGTTCACGGAGGACGGGTGGTGGAGCCTGGCTCCCCGCGGCGGGCGCCGGACGGGCGCTCAGCCGCGCCGTACCGCGCACAGCAGGCCGTCGCCCACCGGGAGCAGTGTCGCCATGAGTTCCTGGCTCTCGCGCACCGCCCGCAGCAGTTCGCGCAGCCGCAGCACCTCGGCCGGCTGCGCGGCGGAGTCGATGGTGCGGCCGTCCGCGAAGACCCCCTCGAAACACACCAGGCCGCCGGGCCGGAGCAGGCGCAACGATTCAGCCAGGCAGTCGAGGCTCTCCAGCCGGTCGCCGTCGCAGAAGACGAGGTCGTATCCGCCGTCCGCGAGCCGCGGCAGGACGTCGAGGGCGCGCCCGGGGATGAAGCGGGCCCGGTTGGTGGCGAAGCCGGCCGCCCGGAACGCCTCGCGGGCGAACTGCTGGCGCTCGGGTTCCGGGTCGACCGTGGTCAGTACGCCGTCCGGGCGCATGCCCTGCAGCAGGTAGATGCCCGACACGCCCGTTCCGGTGCCGATCTCGGCCACCGATTTGGCGTCCGCGGTGGCAGCGAGCAGGCGCAGCGCCGCGCCGGTGCCTGATGACACCGGGCGGAGCCCCGTCTCGTGGGCCCGGTCCCGGGCCCAGAGCAGAGCCTCTTCCTCGGCGACAAAGGCGTCTGCGAATGCCCAGCTCGTCTGCCGGTTGGCGGTAATGACCCTCTCCTGTCCCCGTAGTTGGCGCAACGGTGACTGTATCCGCTGCACCCGGGAACCCGCAGATGGGACCGGGCGTTATGTGGGGGTGGAGGAGAACAGCCGGACCGGGCCGTGGGGCCGGGCCCGGAATGTGCCTCTTTCCCCCGGGGACACCCGGGCATGAGCAGGTAAAAGGCTTATCCGGAGCTAACGGGCGGGGTGGCTATGGTAGGGGCTCCACTGGACACCACCAGAGCCGATAGGGGAGGTGCGGCTGCGCCTGTGGATCGGGGAGGAGTGCTGCGGCGCTTTCTCGGGTCGGCGGGTGAGCCGAAATCCGTGACCAACACCGCTGACCGTTCTTCCAACGACTCCGCACCGACCGCGACCTTCGCCTCAGATGCGGATCAGGCGTGGACCCCGCCCTCATGGGAAGAGATCGTCAGCACGCACAGCGGCCGCGTGTACCGACTCGCCTACCGGCTGACGGGGAACCAGCACGACGCCGAAGACCTCACCCAGGAGGTCTTCGTCCGCGTCTTCAGGTCCCTGTCGACCTATACGCCCGGTACTTTCGAGGGCTGGCTGCACAGAATCACGACGAATCTCTTCCTGGACATGGTCCGCCGAAAGCAGCGGATCCGCTTCGACTCCCTCGGTGACGACGCCGCGGAGCGGCTTCCGAGCCGTGAACCCTCCCCGCAGCAGGTCTTCAACGACACGCACTTCGACGCCGACGTCCAGCAGGCGCTCGACACCCTCGCACCCGAGTTCCGCGCGGCGGTCGTGCTCTGCGACATCGAGGGCCTCTCCTACGAGGAGATCGCCGCGACACTCGGCGTCAAGCTCGGCACCGTGCGCAGCCGCATCCACCGTGGGCGCTCCCACCTGCGCAAGGCACTCCAGCACCGTTCGCCCGAGGCTCGCGCCGAGCAGCGCTCCCTGGCGGACGCGGTCCTGGCGGGGGAGGGAGGTTCGGCGTGAGTGGCACAGGTCCGACCCCCGCGGAGCAGCATCTGGGGGACCGACTCGCCGCGCTTGTCGACGGCGAGCTCAAACACGACGCCCGGGAGCGGGTCCTGGCCCATCTGGCGACCTGTACCAGGTGCAAGGCGGAGGCAGACGTCCAGCGCCGGCTGAAGAGCGCCTTCGCGACGTCCGCCGCACCCTCACCCTCCGAGGGGTTCCTCGCGCGCCTGCAAGGGCTTCCCGCGGGCCCTGGCGGGGACGGCTCCGGTCCGGGTGACGCCTTCGGCGACGGCCGGCGCTTCGGTGAGGGAGTCTTCCCCGTGACGCGACCGGGTGGTGTGCCCGCGGACTCGGGACGCTCCCCGCTGCGAGGCCTCGGATACCTGCCCACCGCCCACGGCTCGACCGCCGTGCTGCCGGGCGGACCGTCCGGCTCCACCTTCCGTATCCACGCCGTGGGGCGCGAGGCCGAACGTTCACCCTGGCGCGCCCGGCGCTTCGCGTTCGCCGCGGCCGGGGCCGTCTCGCTCGCGGCCATCGCGCTCGGCGGCGCGCTCCCTCTCGACTACACCCCGGACGCGCCGTTCAGCGCCGCCGAGGAGACGGGCACCAGCGCCACCGCGCTGAAGGCCGAGGAGCGGGCCGGCGGCGCCGGTACCGCGGCCCGCCGCAGTGGTGGCGGTGCGCTCGCGGCCCCGGTCGGACCGGGCAACCGGCCCTCCTACGCCCCGTCCCCGTCCGCCAGGCCCGTGTTCGCCGCCGCGCCGTCCTTGCTGAGCACGTCCGCACTCACCGGCGGGGGCACGCTCGCCTACCCCGTGCTGAACGTCACCGTGCCGCCGCTGATACGTCCTACCGACGCCGGCCCGCTGTACTCGGCCACGCTCGGCGGGGGTGCGGTACCGACGGCGCCGAGCGCGACGGCCTCCGCGCCTTCCGCCACTGCTTCCGCTCCGGCTCTGCACGACCGCGCGATGCCGCTGACTCCGCTGCGCTGACCGGGAACCTGCGCACGGATTCGCAAACCTGGTTGAATTCCCGCAGGGACGCCTCTGTGGGGCGTGCAAGGGCCAGTTGCGGCGGGGAGAGCATGGACGACGGTAAGCCCAGCGGGCCGAGGACGAAGTGGTGGAGCCGTCCTTCGACAGGACCCTCCGGCCGGACTGGACCGGACGACGCGGCAGGCGTCCCCGACGCTCCGGAGGACACCACCGCTACCGGCAAGACCGCGGCCGCACACCCCGAGGCGGATACGGGCCGTGGAGCCGAGCCCGAGGACTACCGGCCGGCACCACCTGCCGTCGCGCCACCCGCTTCCGCGGCCCGGGCCGACGATGCGCCCGTACCGCCACCGCCCGAGGACTACACCCCCGCGCCGCCCACCGCCGCGCCACCGGCCGTCGAACCGGTCGCCGGCGGGCGCGTGCAGCCGCTGC
The DNA here is from genome assembly GCF_040660235.1 of Streptomyces sp. NPDC049970. Lineage (NCBI taxonomy): Bacteria > Bacillati > Actinomycetota > Actinomycetes > Kitasatosporales > Streptomycetaceae > Streptomyces > Streptomyces sp. NPDC049970. The sequence goes on from NZ_JBFALP010000003.1 coordinate 14,249, forward strand.
ACGCGCCCGACGAGTACAGCACCCCGCCCTACGGCGGCCCCGGGCCATGGGCGCCCGCACCGCCCGTGCAGCGGCCCCTGCCGACCCCCGCCCACGGGACCCCCGTGCCGCCGCCGTACGCGGGACCAGGCGGCCACCTCACGGCGCCGCCCGCCGCCGTACCCGCCCAGGGCGGACAGGGAGGGCAGGGCCCCGCGGAGGCGTACGCTCCGACACCCCCGCCGAACGGCGTGCGGCAGCACGGCACGCCGCCGTCCGGGCCGCACCAGCCCGCCCCGGCCCCCGCACAGGACCTGTCGGGCCCGCAGCCCTCGCAGTGGCTGCGGTACGACCCGTGGGGCGCGCCCCGTCAACCCCTGAGCCACCCCGGCCCCGCGGTCGTGGCGGACGCCGGGCGCCCGCGCGGGGGGCGTCGGGGGTCCGTGCTCGTCGGCGCCGCGCTGCTCGCCCTCGTCGCGGGCGGGATCGGCGGCGGGATCGGTGCCTACGTCGAGCGCAACGGCGGACTGACCACCGTCGAACTCCCCCAGTCGGGCCCGGACAGCGGCGGCCGGGCCCCCGACAGCGTCGCCGGTATCGCCTCCAGCGCGCTGCCCAGCGTGGTCACCCTGCACGTCAACGGCTCCGCGGAGTCGGGCACCGGTACCGGCTTCGTCCTCGACGACAGGGGCCACATCCTCACCAACAACCACGTGGTCGCCCCGGCCGGGTCGACGGGGGACATCACCGTCACGTTCAGCGGGGGCGAGAGCGCGCCCGCCGAGATCGTCGGCAAGGACAGCGGCTACGACCTGGCCGTCGTCAAGGTCTCCGGTGTCTCCGGGCTCAAGCCGCTGCCGCTCGGGAACTCCGACAACGTGCGGGTGGGCGACCCCGTGGTGGCCATCGGAGCCCCCTTCGACCTCTCCAACACGGTGACGTCCGGGATCATCAGCGCCAAGCAGCGCCCCATCACCGCCGGCGGCGAGAAGGGCGACGGCACGGACGTCAGCTACGTCGACGCCCTCCAGACCGACGCCCCGATCAACCCCGGCAACTCCGGCGGGCCTCTCGTCGACACGCAGGCCAGGGTCATCGGCATCAACAGCGCCATCCGGGCCGCCGACAGCGCCTCCGGCCTCGACGGCGGCCAGTCCGGTTCCATCGGCCTCGGCTTCGCGATACCGATCAACCAGGGCAAGCGGGTCGCGGAGGAGCTGATCAACACCGGTAAGGCCACCCACCCGGTGATCGGCGTCACGCTGGACATGGAGTTCACCGGCGACGGAGCCAAGGTCGGAGGGAAGGCCGACGCCGGCGGAGCGGCGGTGACCAAGGGTGGCCCGGCCGACAAGGCGGGCATCCGGGCGGGCGACGTCATCACGGAGGTGGAGGGCCGGCGGGTGCACAGCGGCGAGGAGCTGATCGTCAAGATCCGCGCCCACCGGCCGGGCGACTCGCTCGGTCTGCGGCTGACCCGCGGTGGAAAGGACCTGTCCAAGACTCTGACGCTGGGTTCGGCGAGCGGCACCTGACGGCCACCCGCAGGTACCGCGTCGACGGCTTCGGCGGGTACCGTGGAGCGGTCCGGGCCCCTGGCGAGCCGACGGCGGAGTACACGCGGAGAACACGAGGAGCAGCAAGGTGTTCAATGACATAGGCGCACTCGAGCTGCTGACGCTCGTGGTTCTCGCCGTTCTCGTATTCGGCCCGGAGAAGCTGCCGAAGGTCATCCAGGACGTCACGCGCACCATCCGCAAGATCCGTGAGTTCTCGGACAGCGCCAAGGAGGACATCCGCTCCGAGCTCGGTCCCCAGTTCAAGGACTTCGAGTTCGAGGACCTCAACCCCAAGACGTTCGTCCGCAAGCAGCTCATGGACGGGAACGACGAACTGGGGCTCAAGGAGATCCGCGAGAGCTTCGACCTCCGCAAGGAGATGGCCGACGTCACCGACGCGGTGAACGGCCGGGAGAGCACCTCGTCCACCGGCGGCGCCAGTGCGGCAGCTGCGTCCGCCGCCGCGACGGCGACCGGCGCGGCGAGCACGCCCGATCTCCTCAAGAAGCCCGCGCAGCCCGCCAAGGACGAGCGCCCGCCCTTCGACGCAGACGCCACCTGAGCCCGGTCAATCCCGACTCGTCCGGACGGTATGGCTATCCTCCATCTGTCCGGTTGCGAGGTTGCCCATGCCCACGGGGGGAGGGCCGCTCCGGATCAGTGCAAGATCGAGGAGGCGGCCGGACAGATGGAGACGACGAGTCGGGTAGGGGCGGACGACGCGCCCAGCGCGGACACCGCAGAGGGGGTGCCGGTGACCCGGCGTACTGTCGACGGCTATCTCAAGGCGCCGTTCCCCTGGTACGGGCTGGACGGGGCCTTCAGCGGGCCGCGCTGGCTGATGCACGTCACCGCGTCGGCTGACGACACGGTGCAGCACGGTTCCACCGGGCACGGCGAGGAGCCCGTCGTACGGGCCGACGCCGGGGCGGAGAAGGCACGCTTCGCGGCGGTCGTGACCGTGGGCAACAACCCCGTGAGGGACAGCGACGACGGTACGGGGGTGCTGGACGCCACCACGGTCTCGTCGGCGGCCTGGCTTGCGGGCTCGGGCCTGCTGGACTGCACGTGGCCGCCGCAGATGGATCACACCCTGCGTGGCGAATGGCTGAACCAGCAGACGGAGACCGCTTTCGAGCTGGCCCACGACCTGGGCCGGGAGCCCTGGTCGACGTTGTCGCTCCCGGTGGACGGGGTGCCGGTGGAGTTCCACTACCGCGAGTCGGAGTTCGGCTGGGTGCTGGCCGGATCGGCGCCCGACGGGGTCCACATCGGTGCCTACGGCCGCGGTATGAGCGCCTACGGCCTCGGCTTCGCGGTGATCGGCGACATCGCCTCGTACGAGGGCTGACCGACGCGCGGGCGGGTCCGGCCCCTACGAAGGCCGTACCCGCCCGCGGTCGCGCTCAGAACTTGTTGCGCGGGGTGAGACCCAACGACATGCCGGAGAGGCCGCGCTGACGGCCGCTCAGCTTCTCCGCGATGGAGCGCAGCGCGGAGCCCGCGGGTGAGTCCGGGTCGCTCAGGACGACGGGCTTGCCCTCGTCGCCGCCCTCGCGCAGCCGTACGTCGATCGGGATGGACCCGAGGACGGGCACCTCGGCGCCCACCGTCCTGGTCAGACCGTCCGCGACGCGCTGACCGCCGCCCGAACCGAACACGTCGACCATCTCGTCGCAGTGCGGGCACGGCATGCCCGACATGTTCTCGACGACGCCGACGATCTTCTGGTGGGTCTGCACGGCGATGGAGCCGGCCCGCTCGGCGACCTCGGCCGCGGCCTGCTGCGGGGTCGTGACGACGAGGATCTCGGCATTGGGCACCAGCTGGGCGACGGAGATCGCGATGTCCCCCGTGCCCGGCGGGAGATCGAGCAGCAGGACGTCGAGGTCGCCCCAGTACACGTCGGCGAGGAACTGCTGCAGCGCGCGGTGCAGCATGGGTCCGCGCCACACCACGGGGGCGTTGCCCGGCGTGAACATCCCGATGGAGATCACCTTCACGCCGTGCGCGGACGGCGGCATGATCATGTTCTCGACCTGGGTGGGCTTGCCGTCGGCGCCCAGCATCCGGGGCACGCTGTGCCCGTAGATGTCCGCGTCCACGACTCCGACCTTCAGCCCGTCGGCCGCCATCGCCGCCGCGAGGTTCACCGTCACCGACGACTTGCCGACGCCGCCCTTGCCGGACGCGACAGCGTAGACCCGGGTCAGGGAGCCGGGCTTGGCGAACGGCACCTCGCGCTCGGCGGTGCCGCCGCGCAGCGACGAGGCGAGCTCCTTGCGCTGCTCGTCGCTCATCACGTCGAGGGTGACCTCGACCCGCGACACGCCCTCGACACGGGCCACCGCGTCGGTCACGTTCTTGGTGATCGTCTCGCGCATCGGGCAGCCGGAGACCGTGAGATACACGGTGACAGCGACCACACCGTCAGGATCGATCTCGACCGACTTCACCATGCCGAGCTCGGTGATCGGTCGGTGGATCTCCGGGTCGTTCACTGTCGCCAGTGCTTCACGCACCGCGTCTTCCGTAGCCATACCCCCGATAGTACGGGTGCGCGCGGCGCTCCTCGAAAGGGTGGTGGTGGGCGACGGGGGCGGTTGCGGCGCGGTACCTACGCGCGGGTAGCCCCTCCGTGGTCGCCTTCGTCACTCTCGGCGGGAAGGAGGATCCGGACTCTCGGCGGGCAGGAGGATCCGGCGCTCCTCCATGTCCTTCACCATGACCTCCAGCTCCGAGCGGATCCAGTCCCGGGTGGCGACCTCGCCCAGGTTCATCCGGAGCGCGGCGATCTCGCGGCTGAGGAACTCGGTGTCCGCGATCGAGCGCTCGTTCTGCTTGCGGTCCTGTTCGTGGGTGACCCGGTCGCGGTCGTCCTGGCGGTTCTGCGCGAGCAGGATGAGCGGCGCCGCGTAGGAGGCCTGGAGCGACAGCATCAGGGTCAGGAAGATGAACGGGTACTGGTCGAAGCGCAGGTCCTCGGGCGCGAAGATGTTCCACACCACCCACAGGATGATGATCAGCGTCATCCAGACGATGAACCGCCCGGTGCCCAGGAACCGGGCGATGCGCTCCGAGAAGCGGCCGAACGCCTCCGGGTCGTACTCGGGCAGCAGCCGGCGGCGCGGGTCCTTCGGCTGGTCGAGCCGGGGCCGCGGCGGGCGCACGATGCCCGAGGCGCCCGTCGATCCGCCCCGTGAACGGTCCTCAGCCGCCATCGGTGGTCCCCTCCTCGCCCAGGAAGTCGGTCTCGCGCCAGTCCTCGGGGAGCAGGTGGTCCAGCACGTCGTCGACGGTCACCGCGCCCAGCAGCGATCCGCTCTCGTCCACGACGGGCACCGAGACCATGTTGTACGCGGCCAGGTAGCTGGTCACGGCGGGCAGCGGGGTGTCCGGCGCCAGCGGGACGAGGTCGCTGTCGACGATCGAGCTGACCAGCGTGTACGGCGGGTCCCGCAGCAGCCGCTGGAAGTGCACCGTGCCCAGGTACTTGCCGGTGGGCGTCTCGTCGGGCGACCGGCAGACGTACACCTGGGCCGCCAGCGCGGGGGAGAGGTCCTGCTGGCGCACCCTGGCCAGCGCGTCCGCGACCGTGGCGTCGGGCCGCAGGATGATCGGCTCGGTCGTCATCAGACCGCCCGCGGTCCGCTCCTCGTACGACAGCAGACGGCGCACGTCGGCCGCGTCGTCCGGGCGCATCAGCGCCAGCAGGCGCTCCTTGTCGGCCTCCGGCAGCTCCGAGAGCAGGTCCGCCGCGTCGTCCGGGTCCATCGCCTCCAGGACGTCCGCGGCGCGGTCCTCCTCGAGCTTGCCGATGATCTCCACCTGGTCGTCCCCGGGGAGCTCCTCCAGGACGTCGGCGAGCCGATCGTCGTCCAGGGCGGCCGCGACCTCGGCCCGGCGCTTGGGCGTCAGATGGTGCAGGGCGTTGGCGACGTCCGTGGGCCGCAGCCGTTCGAAGGTGGCCACGAGGCTCTCGGCGCCCTGACCGTCCTCCTCCAGCGAGAAGCCGCTGATGGCCGACCACTCCACGGTCAGGGTCTCGCCCTTGCGGCGCAGCGCACCGCCACGACCCTTGCGTACGAAGAACTTGTCGATCTCCCAGTCGCGGCGTGCCGGGAGCTGCTGGATGGCGACGTCGAGCACGGTCACCTCCTCGTCCGTCTCCGTGAGGCGGACCCGCCTGTCAAGGAACTCGCCGAGGACGAGTCGCTCGGTCGGGCGCTGCTCGAAGCGCCGCATGTTGACCACGCCGGTGGTGATGACCTGGCCGGACTCGACCCCCGTGACCCGGGTCATCGGCAGGAAGATCCGCCGCCGGCTCACGACCTCGACGACCATGCCGAGCAGGCGTGGCGGCTTGCCGCCGACCCGGAGCATCGCGACCAGATCGCGGACGCGTCCCACCTGGTCGCCGTTGGGATCGAACACCGGTACGCCGGAGAGGTGCGAGACGAAAACCCTGGGAGCGCCTGCCGCCATGCTGTGCGCCTCCCTCTGTCCCTGCTTCCTCCTGGCCGTGATCAGGCTAGCCCGTCCCGGTCCGGGGTGCCCTCGCGGACCGTCCGTGCGGAGCTCTGCCGAACGGCGTACGCGGCACGGGTACGCTGCCGTCTGCCACCCCCGACACACAGATGAGAGGCAGTGCGCCCGTGACCTCTTCCGTCCCGGCCGTCCGCGCCCGCCGCCGGACCGCTATCGCCGTGGTGCTCTGCGCGGGGCTGACCGCCGCGCTCACGGCCTGTGCCGGAGAGGATCCGGACAAGGGGACCAACGGCGTCGGCAAACTGACGGCCGCGCAGATCGACAAGAAGGCGCGGGCCGCCGCCGACGCCGCCGACGCGGTGCGGCTGACGGGCAAGCTGGTCAGCAAGGGCGGTACGTACAGCCTGAACATGCGGCTCAGCGCCGAGGGCGGTACGGGGTCGGTCACCTCGAAGCAGTACACCTTCGCCCTGCTGCGGATCGGTGACGACCTCTTCCTCAAGGCCGACCCGGGCTTCTGGGCGGACGAGCAGGGCGACGACGGAAGTTCGCAGGCGGCGGACAAGCTCGGCGGCAAGTTCGTGAAGGTGCCCGAGGACGACCCGACCTATCAGCAGCTGCGCGGCTTCACGGAGAAGAAGACGCTGCTCGACGGGATGCTGGCGCTGCACGGGAAGGTCGACAAGGGCGACCGGGACACCGTCGGCGGGGTGCGCACCGTGCAGATCGTGGGCGGGAAGGGTGAGGGAGGTGCCCTGGACGTCTCGCTCCAGGGCACCCCCTACCCCCTGCGCGTGGCACGCGGCGGCGGTGGCGGCACAGTCACCCTGGCCGACTGGGGCGAGACGTTCGCGCTGGAGCCGCCGGCCGACGACGACACCGTGGACTACGGCGGCGAACTGCCCAGGTCCTCCGGCTGAGCCGGATCCCCGCCTCCGGACCACGCACGGCTCGCGGGACCCGATCCGCGCGGACGGCCCCAGGCGGTCAGCGCCTCCCCCGGCGCTTCAGCAGCAGCCGGGGGAGTGCGGCGGGCGCCGCCCGCCGGGTGGTCGCCCCGGACGGCAGCGGCGGCGCGGCCTGCGAGGTGTCCGGCAGATCGGTGCTCCAGGCCGTCGGCGTGAGCCGTACGATCCGTGACTCGCGCGCCCAGCGTTCGGTCAGCCCCTCGGCGTCCGGCGCGTTCAGCCGCTTTCCCTTGAGCTCGCCGACGGCCGCCTCCCACTCCTCGGAGTGCGGCTCCGGCACGGTGACGGCCGCGGTCCAGGTCACGAGCCTGCCGCCCTTGTCCTTGCTGCGCACGGTCACCTCGGCGGCGGCCCCGGCCTCCACCCCGGCCGGGAGCGGCTGCTCCCCGCCGTCCCCGACGAGCACGGCCGCGCCCTCGTGCCACACGTGCCACAGCGCTCGGGCGGGGCCGGTGCCCCGGACCCAGATCAGGCCGGACTTCTTCGTGGCCTCCTCGACGAGAGCCCGGGCAAGCGACACGTCAGCAGTAGTCATGCCCGAACTGTATTAGAGCCAGCCGTTGCGCTTGAGGGTCCGGTGGATGGAGAAACAGACGACGCCGATCAGCGCCAGCACCATCGGATAGCCGTACGTCCACCCGAGTTCCGGCATGTGCTTGAAGTTCATGCCGTACACGCCGCAGATCATCGTCGGTACGGCGATGATGGCCGCCCAGGACGTGATCTTGCGCATGTCCTCGTTCTGGGTGACGGTCGCCTGCGCCAGATTGGCCTGGAGGATGGAGTTGAGGAGCTCGTCGAAGCCGATGACCTCCTCGTGCACCCGGGCCAGGTGGTCCGCCACGTCGCGGAAGTACTTCTGGATGTCGGGGTCGATCAGCCGCATCGGGCGCTCGCTCAGCAGCTGCATCGGCCGCAGCAGAGGCGACACGGCGCGCTTGAACTCCAGTACCTCGCGCTTCAACTGGTAGATCCTGCCCGCGTCCGTGCCGCGCGCACTGCCCTTGGCCGGGGTGGAGAACACTTCGATCTCCACCTCGTCGATGTCGTCCTGCACCGAGGCCGCCACCGCGATGTAGCCGTCCACGACATGGTCGGCGATGGAGTGCAGTACGGCGGAGGGGCCCTTGGCGAGCAGCTCCGGGTCCTCCTGGAGGCGGTGGCGCAGGGCGCGCAGCGAGCCCTGACCGCCGTGCCGGACGGTGATCACGAAGTCCCGCCCGGTGAAGCACATCACCTCACCGGTCTCGACGACCTCGCTGGTCGCGGTCAGTTCGGCGTGCTCGACGTAGTGGATCGTCTTGAAGACCGTGAACAGGGTGTCGTCGTAGCGTTCCAGCTTCGGCCGCTGGTGGGCGTGGACGGCGTCCTCCACGGCGAGCGGGTGGAGACCGAACTCCCGTGCGATGTCGGAGAACTCCTCCTCGGTCGGCTCGTGCAGACCGATCCAGGCGAAGCCGCCCTCCTCGCGCACCCGCAGCATGGCCTCACGCGGTGTCAGGCAGGAGGCCTCGGTGACCCTGCGCCCGTCGCGGTAGACCGCGCAGTCGACGACGGCGCTGGAGGCGGACGGGTCACGGGTGGCGTCGTAGCTGTTGTACGGGTTGCTGCTCTTGCGCAGGGACGGGCGCACGGCGGCGCGCAGGTCACGGATCATCGACATGGCTGGCTCCTCTTCACGGAGGGCCGTCGGCGGGGGCGTGGAACAGCCCGGAATGGGGACGTGCGCTCACGTCCGCAAAGCGGGCGGCACCGCGCGGGCACGATGACGGCGTTCGCTACAGACAGGTAAAAACGGGGGGCTCTTCCGTTGCGCGAACTGCCGTGGTGACGCCGGTGAGGGGAGTCAGACCACAGGAGGAATGCGTCGTGCGGAAGAGCGGCTGGTACTGCACGGTCGACTTGGATCCACCGCGGCCCCACCTCCTCCGGCCGGTCCCCCTTGGGGGATCACGTGTTGTCAGGACTGAGAGCGCGCTTCTGCGTGCTGTCCCGACCGACGGCCCACGCTATCAGTCCGGCTCAGGGCCAATTCCTCCCTTTGCCCGTTCCTAACGCGTTCTATGCTCGCGCCATGGGAGAAATTCTTGATCTGGTCCAGGCCCGGCTCCGTACGGCGCTGGGGGAGCCGGACGCGCGCGCCGAGGTGACGTTCATCGGCACGGACCGAATCGAGGTGCTCCGCTTCGTCGACGGCGACGTGGTGCGTTACGCCACGCTCGGCATGTCCGCCCAGCCGATGGCCGATCCCACCTCGCCGCTCGCCGACCCCGTGAAGGGGCCGCGCGCCGAACTGGTCCTGTCGGTGCGGGCGGGGCTCGCGGACACCGACCAGGTGCTGCGTCCCCTCGCGGTGCTGGCGGCCTCCCCGCAGGTCGAGGGGCTGATCGTGGCCCCCGGCGCGTCGCTGGACATCGGGCAGCCGTTGTGGCCCGGCGCGCCGTTCAGCTCCGTCCTGGTCGCCGAACCGGGAGGTCTGGTCGAGGACCTGGCGCTGGACGACCCCATGGAGCCGGTGCGTTTCCTGCCGCTGCTGCCGATGACGCACAACGAGGCGGCCTGGAAGCGGGTCCGTGGGGCGCAGGAGCTCCAGGAGCGCTGGCTGTCGCAGGGTACGGACCTGCGGGACCCGCTGCGTACGTCCGTGCCGCTGGACTGAGCCGCCGACCGTGCGCCCCGGACGAACGGCGAGTGGCCGGTTCCGCGGAACCCCGCCGCGCGTCCGGGGAGGGGCGGTCGCGCGGCGGGGTGGAGCGGGGTGACCGCTAGGTCAGTCGGCGAAGACCGTGACGCCGTCCTCGGCGGCGTGGCGCGGTTCCAGCTCCTGTGCCTCGGTGGTCAGTGCCGTGCGCCGCGCCCATACGACGGCCGCTCCGGCGAGGGCGGCGATCGCCGCGACCACGAACGGGATGTGAATGTCGCTCCACTCCTCGATCTTCGGGGCGAGGAACGGGGCCGCGGCCGCGGCGAACCAGCGGACGAAGTTGTAACCGGCACTCGCCACCGGGCGCGGCGCGTCCGAGACGCCGAGCGCGAGTTCCGTGTAGACGGTGTTGTTCATGCCGATGAAGGCGCCGGAGACGATGGTGCAGACGATGGCCGTCGTGTGGCCGCCGTATCCGAGGAGCACCAGGTCGGCGGCGAGCAGCACCAGTGAACCGCCGACGACCTTCAGCGAGCCGAAGCGCCGTTGCAGGCGCGGGGCCACGAGGACGGAGAAGACGGCGAGCAGCAGGCCCCAGGCGAAGAACACCGCACCCGACCTGTACGGCGACATGTCGAGTACGAACGGTGTGAACGCCAGGATCGTGAAGAACGCGTAGTTGTAGAAGAAGGCCGAGGCGGCGACCGAGGCCAGCCCGCCGTGTCCGAGCGCCCTGACCGGGTCCAGCAGCGAGGTCTTCCGGGCGGGCCTCGGCTGCTCCTTGAGGAACGCGGCGATGCAGAGGAAGCCGATCGCCATCAGCGCCGCGGTGCCGAAGAACGGGTAGCGCCAGCTCGCGTCACCGAGCAGGGCGCCGACCAGAGGCCCGCACGCCATGCCGAGGCCGAGCGCAGACTCGTACAGCAGGATCGCGGCCGCGCTGCCGCCGGCGGCAGCTCCGACGATGACCGCGAGGGCCGTGGAGACGAACAGCGCGTTGCCCAGTCCCCACCCCGCGCGGAAGCCGACCAGTTCGGCGACGGACGAGGAGGTGCCGGAGAGCGCGGCGAAGACGACGACGAGCGCGAGGCCGGCCAGCAGGGTCTTGCGGCCGCCGATGCGGCTGGAGACGAAGCCGGTGACCAGCATCGCGACCGCGGTGATCAGGAAGTACGAGGTGAACAGCAGGGAGACCTGGCTGGGCGTGGCCTCCAGTCCCTTCGCGATGGACGGCAGGATCGGGTCCACCAGCCCGATCCCCATGAAGGCGACGACCGAGGCGCCCGCCGTGGCCCACACGGCCTTCGGCTGACGCAGGATGCTGGTCGCTCCCTCGTCGAACGGATCCTCTCCTCGCATGGGTTCTCTCGCTCTCCGCTAGATCGTTGCGTTATGCACAGAATAAGTTAGACGTTCTAATAAGTGCAAGCTGCATCTATTCTGGCTGGTCGGAGCCGCGCTGCGGAAGGGTGATCGTCCTTGACGCGGGGGCGACCGGGGAGGACCGTTGGGCGGTATGAGGGGCGAACCCAGTTGCCCGAAGTGCGGTGGCCGGGTCAGGGCGCCCGGCCTGTTCGCCGATGCCTGGCAGTGCTCCGCACACGGCCAGGTCCAGCCGATGCAGCCGGTCGTGCCGCCCGGCGTCGAGGCGCTGGGCGTGGTGGTGCACCGGGCACAGGTGCCGGTGTGGATGCCCTGGCCGCTCCCGGTGGGCTGGCTGTTCACCGGCGCCGCGTACGCCGGCGACGACCGCAGCGGCGGCCGTGCCACCGCCGTCGCGTGCTCGGGTCCCGGGCCGCTCGGAGGCATGGGCGAGCTGCTGCTCGTCGCGGAGGAGCTCGGCGTCGGGCTCGGCGCCCGCTACGCCGGCATCGAGGGGCCCGACCCCGGTTCCGCCCTGCGCGTCGACACGGCGCCGGACGCCAAGGTGCTCGCCGCGGGCCGCCCCACCGCGCTCTGGCACGTCAAGGACGCCCCGGCCGACCGGGCCGTCTTCGCGGGTGAGGCCCTCGGCCTGTGGCTCTGGGCGATCGTGTGGCCGGAGCGGTCCGGGATCCTGATGTATGACGAACTGGTGCTGACCGACCTGCGCGACGCCGGCGCCGAAGTAGACCTGGTGCCCTGCGGGGCGCTCACGCCCCGCCTGCTCACCCGGCCCTGAGGGCGGCCGGAGGGGTGGCGCCCGGCGGTTATCCTTGACCGGTCCCTGTCCGTCCGCCAGCACTGGAGTGAGCGTCGTGCGCATCGATCTGCACACCCACTCCACCGCGTCGGACGGTACGGACACCCCCGCGGAGCTGGTGGCCGAGGCCGCCGCGGCGGGACTCGACGTCGTGGCACTGACCGACCACGACACGGTAGGCGGTCACGCGGAGGCGATCGCCGCACTCCCCGCCGGCCTCACCCTCGTCACGGGTGCCGAGCTCTCCTGCCGTATCGACGGCGTCGGTCTCCACATGCTGGCCTACCTCTTCGACCCTTCGGAGCCCGAGTTCGCCCGCGAGCGCGAGCTCGTCCGGGACGACCGGGTGCCGCGTGCGCGGACGATGGTGCGCAAGCTCCAGGAGCTCGGCGTCCCGATCGCCTGGGAGCAGGTCGCGAGGATCGCCGGGGACGGCTCGGTCGGCCGCCCGCACATCGCGACCGCGCTGGTCGAGCTCGGTGTGGTCGGCTCGGTCTCCGACGCCTTCACCCCGGACTGGCTGGCCGACGGCGGGCGCGCGTACGCGGGCAAGCACGAACTCGACCCGTTCGACGCGATCCGGCTGGTCAAGGCCGCGGGCGGCGCCACCGTCCTCGCCCACCCACTCGCCGTCAAGCGTGGCGCCGTGGTGCCCGAGGCCGCGATCGCCCGGCTCTCCTCGGCAGGGCTCGACGGTATCGAGGTGGACCACATGGACCACGACGAGCCCACCAGGGCCCGGCTGCGGGGACTCGCCGCCGAACTGGGGCTGCTGCCCACGGGGTCCAGCGACTACCACGGCACCCGCAAGACCGTGCGGCTCGGCGAGTACACCACCGACCCGGAGATCTACGGCGAGATCACCCGGCGCGCGACGGGGGCCTTCCCCGTGCCGGGCGCCGGTGGACCCCCGCACGCCTGACCGGTCCCGCCGCGTGTGAGCCCTCCGCCTCGAACGCGACGTCGCTTCCCGTCCCCATCCGTGCGCCACTCCCGGTGGCGCGTCACCGCCTGCCCGGCCGTCGTCATGACCTGCCGGGGCGCGCACCTCCCTGTTCGGCCCGCTCTTCTCTCGCAAGGCTCACCGTGTTCGACATCGCTGTCTTCGGATCCCTCTTCCTCACGCTCTTCGTGATCATGGATCCGCCCGGAATCACCCCGATCTTCCTGGCCCTCACCGCGGGCCGTCCCGCCAAGGTGCAGCGCAGGATGGCGCTCCAGGCGGTCTCCGTCGCCTTCGGCGTGATCGCCGTCTTCGGCCTGCTGGGCCAGCAGATCCTGGACTACCTGCACGTCTCCGTACCGGCGCTGATGATCGCGGGCGGTCTTCTGCTGCTGCTCATCGCCCTGGACCTGCTCACCGGCAAGACGGACGAGCCGACGCAGACCAAGGACGTCAACGTGGCCCTCGTGCCGCTGGGCATGCCGCTGCTCGCCGGACCTGGCGCGATCGTCTCGGTGATCCTCGCGGTGCAGAACGCGGACGGGACCGGCGGGCAGATCTCCGTCTGGGCGGCGATCGTCGCCATGCACGTCGTCCTCTGGGTGACCATGCGGTACTCGCTGCTGATCATCCGCGTCATCAGGGACGGGGGCGTGGTGCTGGTGACCCGGCTCGCGGGGATGATGCTCTCGGCCATCGCCGTACAGCAGATCATCAACGGCGTCACCCAGGTCGTCCAGAACTCCTGAGCCCGTCGACGCGTCCGGGGCGGGACCGGCACCGGCATCCACCGGGCAGGGGCGGGCTCCGGACGCCACAGCGCCCCCGTACGGACCTTCCGTGCGGGGGCGCCTCGTCGTCAGCTCTTCATGCGCTTTCGCTCAGCGACTCGAAGAGGGAAAAGGTGTCACGAAGCCGACGTGTCGGCCGGCCGGATGTAGATGCGCTGGCCTATTGCCGCGGCCTGCTGCACGATCCGGTTGACGGAGGCGGCGTCCACGACGGTGCTGTCCACGGCGGTACCGTCGACATCGTCGAGTCGCATGATCTCGAAGCGCATATGGCTTCCCTTCGTCTGATCCTCCTGCTGGAGAACTACTGGGGGACGGGCTGGCCGTCCGCACGGATGAGGAGCGCAAGGCGTCCGCGCCTCGCGCTCCACAGGGGTTACAACGGCTTGCCTGGTGCAAACATTCCCTACGCTAAGGAAATTTTTTGGATGTCTAAGTACCCGTCGGTAATCAGCCATGCGCACACGATGAGGACCGCATGAACCACGCGGACACGCGGACGGACGAAGGGCCGGACATCCGCGAACAGCTGGACCGCACCAACGAGCTGCTCCAGCGCGTACTCGCCGAGGTGTCGAAGACCCCCTCCACCCACGCGATCTTCGTGGACGCCGGCTACGTCTACGCCGCCGGGGGGCTGCTCGTCACCGGCACCGAGGACCGCCGCTCCTTCGACCTGGACGCGGAAGGGCTGATCGAGGCCTTCATCGACAAGGCCCGCACGATCTTCGCGGACAGCAGGCTGCTGCGCGTGTACTGGTACGACGGTGCCAGGCGCCGGATCCACACCGTCGAGCAGCAGTCCATCGCCGAACTCCCCGACGTCAAGGTCAGGCTGGGCAACCTCAACGCCAACAACCAGCAGAAGGGCGTCGACTCGCTCATCCGCACCGACCTGGAGTCACTCGCCCGGCACCGGGCCATCAGCGACGCCGCACTCGTCGGCGGCGACGAGGACCTCGTGTCGGCCGTCGAGGCCGCGCAGGGTTACGGAGCCCGCGTCCACCTCTGGGGCATCGAGGCGGGCGAGGGCCGCAACCAGGCCGAGCCGCTGCTCTGGGAGGTGGACAGCCAGCGCACCTTCGACCTCGACTTCTGCCGCCCGTACGTGACCAGGCGCTCCGTCACGATGTACGACGACGAGAGCCCGGCTCCCGCACGCGAGGACGTCCGCTTCGTCGGCGCGCAGATCGCCGCGGGCTGGCTCTCCTCACGAGGCCGCGAAGCCCTCGCCGACCTGCTCCCGGGCCACCCCTACCTTCCTGGCTCGGTCGACCAGGACCTGCTCGTCGAGGCCGAACGCCTCCTCCAGCACTCGCTGCGCGGCCACGCCCATCTGCGTCGCGCCCTGCGCGACGGCTTCTGGCAGCACCTCCAGGCGCAGTACTGACGGGGCGGGCCGCCGGACAGGGCGCCGGCGGCCCCGAGCGGTGCGCGCCGCCTCAGAGGCTCTTCCAGAACGCCGCGAGCGCCGCCGCCGTCTCCAGCGGGCGCGCCGTGTTGGGGGAGTGCTCGGCCCCTCCGATCACCGTGCGGCGGGCGCCCAGCCGCTGCGCCATGTCGTCGAACAGGGCCACCGGCCAGACATCGTCGAGCTCGCCCGAGACCACATGCACGGGGAGGGGCAGCGCCGCCAGCTCGGCCACCCGGTCGGGCTCGGCCGCGAGCTGCGCGCCCGTGGCGATCAGCTGCGCCGGGTTGTGGCGCATCCATCGCCGGCGCAGGTCCTCGCCGTCCCCGGTGTCCGCGTCCTGCGGCGGGTCCAGCGCCCGCATCGCCTGCCAGACGTCGTCCATGGTCCAGCGGCCGAGCGCGTCGCAGAGCAGCTGAGCCTTCTTCTGCTGGTCCATGGAGATCTCGGCGGGACCGGACGACATCAGCGTCAGCGAACGGAAGGGCGCGGCGTCCAGCAGTACCGCGGCGCGTGCGATCTGGCCGCCCAGGGAATGCCCGAGCAGATGGATGCCCCCGGTCGGTGACGCATCGTCGAGAGCGGCGGCCTGGGCCAGTACGTCGCGGGCCAACTCGGCCTGGGCGTAAGCCTTCTGGTCGTCCGGACCCTCGGTCTCGTACTGCCCCCGGCCGTCCACGGTCAGGACCCGGAAACCGGCGTCGGCGAGAGGTTCGAGCAGTGCGATGAAGTCCTCCTTGCTGCCGGTGTACCCGGGCAGGAGGAGAGCGGTGGAGTGCGCGGCGGTACGCGGTGCGGCGTCCAGCACGGCGAAGTCCCCGCGCTCGGTACGCAGGACGCGGGCACGGGCGCACGGGGGCGGGGTGAAGGTGGGCGGCCGACTCATGGGCCCGAGGCTATCGCCGGGCGCCGGACCGCGCCCGGGCAGGCAACGCGTACGGCCCCGGCCCCCGCCAGGCGGGAACCGGGGCCGTACGTCGCAGAAGCGGATCAGCCCTCGGTCGACTCGGCCGTGGCCGTCGCGCGGGACCGGCGTCGGCGCGGCTTCGCGGCGGCGGCGCCCTCCACCACGGCCTCGGATCCGGCCGCGCTCTCGACCTTCTCGGCGGCACGCGGCCGACGGCGGCGCGGCTTGGTCTCCGCGACGTCCCCGGCGGTGGCCGCCGGAGCGACCGCGACGTCGGCCTTCGGCTTGGTGGCTGCACGGGGCCTGCGGCGCGCCTTGGCCTCCGGGACGGGCTCCGAGGCCGGTGCGATCTGGAAGTCGACCTCGTCGACCGGCTTCACGACCCGGGTGCGGCGGCGCGGCTTGGTGGCCACGGGCTCCGCCACCGGTGCCGAGACGGCCACGGTCTGGAAGTCGACCACGGGCTCGGCGGCCGGTGCCGGTGCGACGGCCGGCTGCGTGGTGGCGGCGGCGCGCGGCGCACGGCGGCGACGCGGCTTCGCCTCGGCGGCCGGCTCGGCCTCCGGAGCGGGCGCGGTCTCGACGGCCGGGGCCTCGGTCACGGCCACCGCGGTCTCCGCGACACCCTCGGGCACGACGGCGCGGGTACGGCGACGGCGGCGCGGGGTGCGCGGCTCGGTGGAGTCCTCGGCGGCCGGCTCGGCCGCCGGGGCGGGCACCGTGAGTGCCGCCTCGTCCTGGGCACCGCCGCTGCGGGTGCGACGACGCTGGCGCGGCGCACGCGGCGGCCGCTCCTCGCGGGGCGCCGGAGCGGAGGCGGCGGACTTGCGGCCGCGGCCACCCGTCTCACCGAGGTCCTCGATCTCCTCCGCGCGCAGACCCGCACGGGTCCGCTCGGTGCGCGGCAGGACACCCTTGGTGCCCGCGGGGATGCCGAGCTCCTCGTACAGGTGCGGCGAGGTGGAGTACGTCTCGACGGGGTCCGGGAACTTCAGGTCCAGCGCCTTGTTGATCAGCTGCCAGCGCGGGATGTCGTCCCAGTCGACCAGTGTGATCGCGATGCCCTTGGCACCCGCGCGGCCGGTACGGCCGATGCGGTGGAGGTACGTTTTCTCCTCCTCCGGCGACTGGTAGTTGATGACGTGGGTCACACCCTCGACGTCGATGCCGCGCGCGGCGACGTCGGTGCAGACCAGGACGTCGACCTTGCCGTTGCGGAAGGCGCGCAGCGCCTGCTCGCGGGCGCCCTGGCCGAGGTCGCCGTGGACCGCGCCGGACGCGAAGCCGCGCTTCTCCAGCTGCTCCGCGATGTCGGCGGCCGTGCGCTTGGTACGGCAGAAGATCATCGCGAGACCGCGGCCCTCGGCCTGCAGGATCCGCGAGACCATCTCGGGCTTGTCCATCGAGTGGGCGCGGTAGACGAACTGCGCCGTGTTCTTGACGGTCCGCCCCTCGTCGTCGGGCGAGGTGGCGTTGATGTGCGTCGGCTGCGACATGTAGCGGCGCGCGAGGCTGATGACGGCACCGGGCATGGTGGCCGAGAACAGCATCGTCTGGCGCTTCGCCGGCAGCATGGTGAGGATGCGCTCGACGTCGGGCAGGAAGCCCAGGTCGAGCATCTCGTCGGCCTCGTCCAGGACGAGGACGCGGATGTGCGACAGGTCGAGCTTGCGCTGGCCGGCCAGGTCGAGCAGTCGGCCCGGGGTGCCGACGACCACGTCGACGCCCTTCTTGAGGGCCTCGACCTGGGGCTCGTACGCCCGGCCGCCGTAGATCGCGAGAACGCGGACGTTACGGACCTTGCCGGCGGTCAGCAGGTCGTTGGTGACCTGCTGGCACAGCTCGCGGGTGGGGACGACGATCAGGGCCTGGGGCGCGTCCGTCAGCTTGTCGGGGGCCGCCCGGCCCGCCTCGACGTCGGCGGGGACGGTCACCCGCTCCAGGAGCGGCAGGCCGAAACCGAGCGTCTTGCCGGTGCCCGTCTTGGCCTGGCCGATGACGTCGGACCCGGAGAGCGCCACGGGGAGCGTCATCTCCTGGATCGGGAAGGGGGACATGATGCCGACAGCCTCGAGGGCTTCGGCCGTCTCGGTAAGGATCCCGAGGTCGCGGAACGTAGTCAGTGTGCTGCCTCTTCTGTGAGACGCGGACCGAGGCGAACGCTGGGGGTCGTACCGTGCCGGGGTTCTTCATCCGGCCGTGGATGGGCCGGGTGGCGCGGGACCACTGCCGTCGCTCGAGCGCTCGTGCCGCTGAGGGGGTCCCTCCCTGGCGGTCGTACGTGGTGTACGCCCCGCGTGGAGGGCTGTCAGGTCGGAGCCGATCGGGCCACCGACCGGGCATCCTCATTCAAGGTCGCGCTCGTGGCACAGCAAAATGCTCAGCAAGCGCAATACCACTGTACCTCGGATTCGCGCATGTGTGTTGGGCGAATTCATTGGATCGGTGTGATGTCTCCGGACGGCCAGGCCCTTCCGCCGTCGGCGGGTCGGGCTATTCTGCGCTCCATGGAGACGCCTGACAACGCCACTGAAGCATCCGAAGAAGCGCCCGCACCGACCGGAATCGCCGCCCAGGACTGGGTCACCGCCTCGGCCGAGCCGCAGTACCGCGCGGCGGTCGTGGATCTGCTCGGCGCGCTCGCCTACGGCGAACTCGCGGCCTTCGAGCGGCTCGCCGAGGATGCCAAACTCGCGCCCACTCTCGGTGACAAGGCGGCCCTGGCAAAGATGGCGTCCGCCGAATTCCATCATTTCGAGCAGATCACCGACCGGCTCACCGCCATCGATGAGGAGCCGACCGCCGCCATGGAGCCGTTCGGCAAGGCGCTGGACGACTTCCACCGCCAGACCGCACCGTCGGACTGGCTGGAAGGCCTGGTCAAGGCATACGTCGGCGACTCGATCGCCAGTGACTTCTACCGCGAGATCGCCGCCAGGCTCGACACGGACACCCGCTCACTCGTGCTCTCCGTGCTCGACGACACGGGGCACGGGAACTTCGCCGTCGAGAAGGTCCGGGCCGCCATCGAGGCCGAGCCCCGCGTCGGCGGGCGGCTCGCCCTGTGGGCGCGCCGGCTGATGGGCGAGGCCCTGTCGCAGGCGCAGCGGGTGGTGGCGGACCGGGACTCCCTGTCCACCATGCTCGTCGGCGGCGTGGCGGACGGCTTCGACCTGGCCGAGGTCGGCCGGATGTTCTCGAGGATCACCGAGGCGCACACCAAGCGGATGGCCGCACTCGGCCTCGCGGCCTGAAGGGCGGGCCCTACTGGGCCGCGGCCGAGCGGACCGGTCGGCTGCCGTGCGGGCGGATCAGCAGGGACAGGGTGACCGCCCCCACCAGCACTGCGCCGGCCGGCGTGGCGAGCGAGTGGCCGGAGCCCACCGTCGAGTGGGTCAGATACGCGCCGAACAGGGCGCCGAGCGCACCCGTGACGTACACGACGCGAAGGGACGGGAGCCGGCCGGGAAGCGTGCGGAGCGCGACCCACGACAGGGCGAGTCCGAGCACGACGGAGCTGATGGATTCCCAGAGCACTGCGGGTCACCTCGCTTGATGGCGCGGCGGTCGGTCGGTCGTAGCCCGTCCTACCCGTGGCCCGCGGAACGCAACCCTCCCGTGCCCACGGGAACCCCACCGAGGGAACGTCCCGGGTGAATCCGGAGCGGAACAGGTGGAGGCCCGGCGGACATCCGCCGGGCCTCCACCTGTTCCGCTGTGTCGCGCGGGCTACAGCGCGCCGAATCCCACCCGTCGGGTGCTGGGCTCGCCGATCTCCACGTACGCGATCCGGTCGGCCGGCACCAGGACCTTGCGGCCCTTGTCGTCCGTGAGGCTGAGCAGCTGCGCCTTGCCGCTGAGCGCCTCGCCGACCGCGCTCTCGACCTCTTCGGCGGAAAGCCCGCTCTCCAGCACGATCTCGCGGGGCGTGTGCTGCACCCCGATCTTGACCTCCACGGCTATGTCCCTCCGACGGTCCGTCTGCGCGCGGTGAACCGCGCCGTACGCAGCACACATTAGCCCGGTGAAGGGACGGACCACGGGTCGACCGGCAACGCCCGCAGCGAACACCGGCCGAGGCCCGGGCCGGACTCAGTGCTGATCGGCTCCGTGCAGCGGGAATCCCGCGATGCCGCGCCAGGCGAGCGAGGTCAGCAGCTGCACGGCGGATTCGCGCGGGATGCCGGACGGGCTGGAGAGCCAGTAGCGCGCCACGACCTGGGACACCCCGCCGAGGCCCACCGCGAGCAGCATCGATTCGTCCTTGGACAGACCCGTGTCGCCCGCGATGACGTCGGAGATGGCCTCCGCGCACTGCAGCGAGACCCGGTCGACGCGCTCGCGCACCGCCGGCTCGTTGGTCAGGTCGGACTCGAACACCAGGCGGAAGGCGCCGCCCTCGTCCTGCACGTACGCGAAGTAGGCGTCCATGGTCGCCTCGACGCGCAGCTTGTTGTCCGTCGTCGAGGCGAGCGCCGTACGGACCGCCTGGAGCAGTGACTCGCAGTGCTGGTCGAGCAGGGCCAGGTAGAGCTCCAGCTTCCCGGGGAAGTGCTGGTAGAGCACCGGCTTGCTGACGCCCGCGCGCTCGGCGATGTCGTCCATCGCGGCGGAGTGGTAGCCCTGCGCGACGAAGACCTCCTGTGCGGCGCCCAGCAGCTGGTTGCGTCGGGCGCGACGGGGGAGCCGGGTGCCTCGTGGGCGCGCCGTCTCTGTCTGCTCGATGGCTGTCACGCCGCCTCCCAAATTCGTGATCGAACACAGCCGTACCGTGCACGCTGCGCCGTGGGTCCATCGTACTTTTGAGTAACCCGGGTGTGCGCGGCGCGGACGCAGAATTTCACGGACCGGACGACTCCGGTAGCCGCCGATGCGCGGGCGGATCCCGCAAAGCGGTGCGTTCTACCGGTAATCGTCCTCATCCAGTGCGACGACGCGGGCCTGTTCGGCCGCATCCGCCTCGTCGGCCTCTTCCCCGTCCAGCCCCGTGAGCGGTTCGTCGTGCTCGTGCCGGACCGCGGTCCGCTGTTCGGCGGTGTCGGCTTCGGGTGCTTCCGGGCCGGATTCGTCCGGCTGCGGGTCCTCGAAGGTCTCCGGGTCGCTCGGGTCGACCGTCATGGGGTGGCTCCCTTCCTTCCCTTGCAGCCTAGGAGCAACCTTCCGGGGGCGCTATGCGGCCTGTGACCGCGAACACATGAATCAGCGCGTGATCGTCTCGTAATATTGCCGCATGTCTTCGACCGAGCTGCCCGGTATCAGCGCCGCCGCCGCCGCGGTGGCACCCACGGTCAGTGCCGTGAAGGTCGCGGAGGGCGAGGATCTGCGCTCCGTCGAACTGCCCGGTCTCACCCTGACCGTCCGTGCGCGCCCGTCGGACACGGAGGGAGCGGCTCCCGCCCTCTTCGTGCACGGTCTGGGCGGTTCCTCGCAGAACTGGTCCGCCCTGATGCCGCTGCTGGCGGACACGCTCGACAGCGAGGCGGTCGATCTGCCCGGCTTCGGCGACTCCCCGCCGCCGGACGACGGGAACTACTCCGTCACCGGACACGCCCGGGCGGTCATCCGGTTCCTCGACGCCGGCGGGCGCGGGCCCGTCCACCTTTTCGGTAATTCCCTGGGCGGCGCCGTCGCCACCCGGGTCGCGGCCGTCCGGCCCGATCTGGTCCGCACGCTCACCCTCGTCTCCCCGGCGCTGCCCGAGATCCGGGTGCAGCGGCCCGCCGTTCCGACGGCGCTGCTCGCTGTCCCGGGCGTGGCCGCGCTGTTCGTCCGGCTCACCCGGGGGTGGACCGCGGAGCAGCGGACCCGCGGCGCCATGGCACTCTGTTACGGCGATCCGACACGTATCTCCGACGAGGCATTCCGCAACGCGGTGGCCGAGATGGAGCGACGGCTGGAACTGCCGTACTTCTGGGACGCCATGACACGCTCGGCACGAGGCATCGTCGATGCCTACACGCTGGGCGGGCAGCACGGACTGTGGCGCCAGGCCGAGCGGGTGCTCGCACCGACCCTCCTGGTGTACGGCGCGAAGGACCAGCTCGTCTCGTACCGGATGGCACGCAGGGCGTCCGCGGCCTTCCGCGACTCGCGCCTGCTGACACTGCCCGACGCCGGGCACGTGGCGATGATGGAGTACCCGGAGGCGGTCGCCCAGGCCTTCCGGGAGCTGCTCGACGAACGCGGCAGGAGCTGATCCGGGGCGTGGGACGACACAGTCGAAAGGGCCCCGAGGCCA
Organism: Streptomyces sp. NPDC049970; assembly: GCF_040660235.1. NCBI lineage: Bacteria > Bacillati > Actinomycetota > Actinomycetes > Kitasatosporales > Streptomycetaceae > Streptomyces > Streptomyces sp. NPDC049970. The sequence goes on from NZ_JBFALP010000003.1 coordinate 36,359, forward strand.
CGAAGCGCGACACGGGGGCCGCCGTCGGGCGTGCCGCCGGGGCCCCGGCGGCGGACGGGCGCGGGCGGGACTCCGCCGGCCCCGCCGATGGCGGTGGCCGCGGCCCGTTCAGGGACGCCCCGCAGGTGCGCGGCGGGCATCCCGAGCAGCGTGAGCCGGGTGGCGGCTGGGGGACCGGACCGCAGCCGCGGTACGACGGCCCGCCGGCCCGCTCCGCCCCCGCCGCGCACGAGGCGTTCAGCGTCCGGCAGGCGGTTGCGCGACAGCAGGCGGCCCAGCGGACCTCCGGCCGGGCGCAGGGGACGCGGACCGGTGAGGCCCCGCTCGTACCGGGCCCGCGCAAGGAGTTCCTGGAGGCGTTCGACACCGAGCCCGCGCACCCCGCGCCGTCCTCGCCGGCCGACTCGGCTCCGGAGACCGGGGCCGAGTCGGAGCGCGGCGGATCCGGCCGTTCCCCGGACGGCGGGGACAAGCGTGCGGCGAAGGGCGGCAAGGGTCGGGCGTTCACCGGGATCGCGGCCGCCGCCGTGACCACCGTGCTCGCCGTCGTGGTGGCCGGACAGGTCGCGCGGGACTCCGGGTCCGGGTCCGGGAACCCGCCGCCTGCGGGCGTCGACCGGGAGGGTTCCGAGGACGCCTCCCGCTCGGTGGACCGGCCGACCCCGCAGGCGCACCGGCCCGAGGTCAGGACCATGTCGTACGCCGAGAAGATGGCGACCCCCTTCCCGCTGACGCCCGACCTCAAGGCGTCCGGGAAGTTCCAGGCGGTGCCGGGGCTGGCGAAGGCGCCGGGCAAGGGGCACAAGTACCGGTACCGGATCGACGTCGAGCAGGGGCTGGGTCTCGACTCCGGGCTGTTCGCCGAGGCCGTGCAGAAGACGCTGAACGACGACCGCAGTTGGGCCCACAACGGTGCCATGACCTTCGAGCGGATCTCCTCCGGCGAGCCCGACTTCGTGATCACCCTCGCGAGTCCGGGGACCACGGGCGTCTGGTGCGAGAAGTCCGGTCTGGACACCACCGAGGACAACGTCTCCTGCGACTCCGCCGCCACCGACCGCGTGATGATCAACGCCTACCGCTGGGCGCAGGGCGCCTCGACCTTCGGCGCGGACAAGCTCCTGTCGTACCGTCAGATGCTGATCAACCACGAGGTCGGCCACCGGCTCGGGCACAACCATGTGAGCTGCCGCACGCCGGGTGCGCTCGCGCCCGTGATGCAGCAGCAGACCAAGACCCTGGACCTGGACGGCGTCAAGTGCCGGCCCAACCCCTGGGTGCACCCAGGCAGTTGAGACGCGGAGGGGGCGACCCGTCCACATCGTGGGACGGGCGTCTCATTGCGCGTTGACATCGGGGGAGGGGTCGTCCATATTTCTCCGCATGTCACGCAGCCCCGCATCCTCCGAGCGCGCCGCCCTTGAGCTGGCGCTCCTCGGCGTGGCCGGGCACTGCGTAGCCGACGTTCTCTGTCGCTGACGCCTGCTCGAGCGCGCGTCGGCACCCCGAGGACCCCCTGTACGGGCTCCTCGGCCCTCCATGACTCCGCGCCCGGGCGTACTCCGTCCGCAGGCGCGGCACTTCGGTCCCAGGCCCCTCCCCTCACCGGGGCGGGCCTCGCTGCGCCCGGGCGGAATGTTCACCCCCCTTCCCCCGCAGCACACCGAGAGGTCATCTTCCGATGAGTCAGCCGTCCGTCATATCGCGCCGCGTGGCAACCGCAGCCGCCGTCAGTCTCGCCCTGGTCGCAGGGCTCGCGGCCTGCGCGGGCCCCCAGGACAACGGTGGCGGAGGAAGCGACGGCGGTTCCGGCGCCTCGGGCGAGCCGGCCGAGGGCGGCACCCTCACGGTCCTCAACAGCAACCCGCAGGAGGACTTCGACCCGGCGCGGCTCTACACCTCCGGCGGCGGCAACGTCCCCTCCCTCGTCTTCCGCACACTCACCACCCGCAACCGTGAGAACGGCGCGGCGGGCGCCGAGGTGGTCCCCGACCTGGCGACCGACCTGGGCAGGCCGAGCAAGAACGCCACCGTCTGGACGTACACCCTCAAGGAAGGGCTGAAGTACGAGGACGGCACCGCGATCACCAGCGCGGACATCAAGTACGGCATCGAGCGGTCCTTCGCCCCCGAACTGTCCGGCGGCGCGCCCTACCTGCGCGACTGGCTGATCGGCGGGGCCGACTACCAGGGCCCCTACAAGGACAAGAAGGGCCTCGACTCGATCGAGGTGCCGGACGACAGGACCATCGTCTTCCACCTGGACAAGCCCGAGGGCGAGTTCCCGTACCTCGCGACGCAGACCCAGACGACCCCGGTGCCGCAGGCCCGGGACAAGGGCACCAAGTACGAGGAGCACCCCGTCTCCTCAGGGCCGTACAAGGTCGTCTCGAACGAGAACGACGGCGAGCGGCTCGTTCTGGAGCGCAACCCGCACTGGTCGGCGGCCACCGACGAGGAGCGCAAGGCCTACCCGGACAGGATCGACGTGCGTTCCGGCCTGGACTCCGCCGTCATCAACCAGCGGCTCTCCGCCTCGCAGGGCGTGGACGCCGCCGCCGTCACCACCGACACGAACCTCGGCCCGGCCGAGCTCGCCAAGGTGTCCGGCGACAAGAAGCTCGCCGCCCGCGTCGGCACCGGGCACTTCGGCTACACGAACTACATAGCCTTCAACCCGAGGGTGAAGCCCTTCGACGACCCGAAGGTCCGCCAGGCCATCTCGTACGCAGTCGACCGCTCCTCGGTGGTCAACGCGGCCGGCGGTTCCTCGCTCGCCGAGCCGGCGACCACCTACCTGCCCGACCAGAAGTCCTTCGGCTACACGGCCTACGACCACTTCCCGGCCGGTGGGACGGGCAACGCCGCGAAGGCCAGGGAACTGCTGAAGGAGGCCGGTCACCCCGACGGGCTGAAGATCACCCTCACGCACTCCAACGACAAGGACTTCGAGACCAGCCCGGAGATCGCCACCGCGCTCCAGGCCGCGCTCAAGAAGGCCGGCATCACCGTCGAGCTCAAGGGCCTGGAGGGCAACGACTACTCCGACACCATCCACAGCGCGTCCAAGGAGCCGGGCTTCTTCCTCGCGCACTGGGGTGCCGACTGGCCCTCCGGCGGCCCGTTCCTCGCGCCGATCTTCGACGGCCGCCAGATCGTGAAGGACGGCGCCAACTTCAACACCGGTTTCCTGAACGACCCGTCGGTCAACAAGGAGATCGACGAGATCAACAAGCTCACCGACCTGGACGCCGCCGCCCGGCGCTGGGGCGCACTCGACAAGAAGATCGGCGAGCAGGCGCTGACCGTGCCGCTCTTCCACCCGGTGTACAAGCGGCTGTTCGGCCAGGACGTCAGAAACGTCGTCATCAGTGACTGGACCGGTGTCCTCGACATCTCGCAGGCAGCGGTCAAGTAGCCATGTCGGAAGCACTCCTGGTCCAGGAGGCGGGAGCGGCGCCGGTCGCCGCCCCCGCCTCGGGGGCCCGGCTGTTCTGGCGGCGGCTGCGCGCACAGCGCGCGGCCACCGTCGCGGCGGCCGTGGTCCTCCTGCTCGTCCTGGCCGCGCTCGCCGCGCCGCTGCTCACCGCACTGGCCGGCCAGGACCCGAACACCTACCACCCCGACCTCGTCGACTCGGCGGCCGGCGGAGTCCCCACAGGCCCCCTCGGGGGCATCGGCGCGGAGCACTGGCTCGGCGTCGAACCGCAGACCGGCCGCGACCTGTTCGCCCGCATCGTGTACGGGGCCCGGGTCTCACTGGGCGTGGCCGTCGCGGCCACCCTCCTCCAGGTCGCGATCGGCGTGGGGGTGGGGCTCGCCGCGGCCCTCGGCAACCGCTGGGTCGACCAGGTCCTCAGCCGTGTCACCGACATCAACGTCGCGCTGCCGCTCATGGTCATCGCCCTCGGGCTGCTCGCGATCGTCCCGCCCTCCTTCCCCCGGCCCGTCCTGATCGCGCTGGTCATCGGCGGCATCAACTGGGCGGGGACGTCGAAGATCGTGCGTGCCCAGGCGCTCGCCCTGAAGTCGCTCGACTTCGTCGCGGCGGCCCGGCTCGCCGGACGCGGACGGTGGAGCATCGCCCGGCGCGAACTGCTGCCCTCGCTCGCCGCGCCCGTCATCACGTACGCCGCGCTGCTCTTCCCCGTCAACGTCACCGTCGAGGCGGCGCTGTCCTTCCTCGGCGTCGGCATCAAACCGCCCACCCCGTCCTGGGGCCAGATGCTCACCGAGGCCGACGTCTGGTACCAGTCGGCGCCGACCTACCTCCTGCTGCCCGCGCTGCTGCTGTTCGTGACCGTGCTCGCCCTGACGGTCCTCGGCGAGGGCGTCCGTACGGCGCTCGACCCGAGGGCCGCGTCCCGGCTGCGGATCGGCACCGGCCGCCGGGAACGTACGAAGGAGCGGGCGTCGTGACCGGATTCCTGCTGCGGCGGCTCGGCGGCGCCGTCTTCGTCCTCGTCTCCCTGACCGTCATCCTGTACGCGGTCTTCTACGTCGCCCCCGGCGACGTGGCGCAGATCGCCTGCGGCCCGCGCTGCTCACCGGCCCAGGTCGCCCAGGTCACCGACCAGCTCCGGCTCGACGACCCCGTGTACACGCAGTACTGGCACTTCCTCCAGGGGATCGTCGCCGGACGCGACCTCTCCACCGGCACGGGTACCGAGCACTGCTCCGCGCCGTGCCTCGGGGTCTCGTACCAGAGCGACCAGCAGGTCACCCTGCTGATCCTGGCCAAACTGCCGGCCACCGGCTCGCTCGTCGTCGGCGCGTTCGCCGCCTGGATCCTGCTCGGCGTCGGTACGGGAGTGCTGTCCGTCCTGCGGCGGGGCAGGGTCACCGAGCGCGTGCTCACCTGGCTGACCCTGGCCGGTACCGCCACCCCCGTCTTCGTCATCGGGCTGCTGCTCATCATCATCTTCTGCTCCACCCTGCAGTGGCTGCCGTCGCCCACCTACGTGCCGTTCACCGAGGACCCCGAGCAGTGGGCCTGGGGGCTGCTGCTGCCCTGGGTGTCCCTGGCCCTCATCGAGTCGGCCAAGTACGCCCGTCTCACCAGGAGTTCCATGCTGGAGACGCTCGCGGAGGACCATGTGCGCACCTTCCGCGCGTACGGCGTCGGCGAGCGGGCCGTAATCGGCAGGCACGCCCTGCGCGGTGCTCTCGCGCCCGTGATCGCGCTCAGCGCCCTCGACGTCGGCAGCATGTTCGGCGGCGCGGTCCTGACCGAGTCCCTCTTCGGGATCCCGGGGATCGGGCGCGAACTGGTCCACGCCGTCAAGGTCGTCGACCTGCCGGTGGTCGTCGGCATGGTGCTGGTGACCGGGTTCTTCGTGGTGCTCGCCAACGCCGTCGCGGACATGCTGTACGCGCTGGCCGACCGAAGGGTGGTCCTGACATGACGTCACCGCTGGTGCGGGTCGAGGACCTCACCGTCGACTTCGGCACCGTACGCGCCGTGGACGGGCTCTCCTTCACCCTGGAGGCGGGTGCCGCCCTCGGTGTGGTGGGCGAGTCCGGCTCCGGCAAGAGCGCGTCGGCGTCCGCGCTGCTCGGGCTGCACCGCGGCACGGGGGCCCGGGTCACCGGGACCGTCATGGTCGCGGGCACCGACGTCGGCTCCGCGGACGAGGCCGGGTTGCGGGCGCTGCGGGGGGCGAAGGCCGCGATGGTCTTCCAGGACCCGCTCTCCTCCCTCGATCCGTACTACACCGTCGGCGACCAGATCGCCGAGGTGTACCGGGTGCACAACCCCGTCTCCAGGAGGGCGGCGCGGGCCAGGGCGGTCGAGGTCCTGGACCGCGTCGGGATCGCGGACGCGGCGCGCCGGGCCCGGTTCCGGCCGCACGAGTTCTCCGGAGGGATGCGCCAGCGTGCCCTGATCGCGATGGCCCTGGCCTGCGAGCCCCGGCTGATCGTGGCGGACGAGCCGACCACCGCCCTGGACGTCACCGTGCAGGCCCAGATCCTCGACCTGCTGCACGACCTGCGCCGGGAGACGGGCACGGGACTGCTGCTGGTCACCCACGACGTGGGCGTCGCGGCGGAGAGCGTCGACGACGTACTGGTGATGCGGCACGGCCGGGTGGTGGAGCGCGGTCCCGTCGCCGAGGTGCTGGGGTCGCCCCGGCAGCCGTACACCCGCGAGCTGCTGGCGGCGGTGCCCCGGCTGGACACGGACCGGCCGGACAGGAACCGGCCGGACGTCGGATCGGCGGGCACGGACCGGCCGGACACCGGGTCGGCCGACGCACGCGGGCCGGCCGAGGGGGCCGCCGCAGCCGTCCCGGCCCCCAGGGCCGTGCCCGCCGACGGCGAGCCGCTGCTCGAAGCCGTCGGCCTGCGCCGCGAGTTCGGCAGGGGCTCCGGCCGGGTCACCGCCGTGGACGGTGTCTCGCTCACGATCCACGCCGGCGAGACACTCGGCATCGTGGGCGAGAGCGGCAGCGGAAAGACGACCCTGGGGCGCATGCTCGTGCGGCTGCTCGATCCGACGGCCGGCCGCATCCGGTACGGGGGCAGGGAGATCGGCTCACTGTCGGAGAAGGCGCTGCGCCCCGTCCGCCGCGAGATCCAGATGGTCTTCCAGGACCCGGTCGCCTCGCTCAACCCGCGCCGATCGGTAGGCGAGTCCGTGGCCGACCCGCTCCGGGCCGCCGGGGAGACCGATGAGACCCGGATCCGCGACCGCGTGGGCGAACTGCTCGAACGCGTCGGCCTCGACACCGGCCGGTACGAGCGCTATCCGCACGAGTTCAGCGGCGGACAGCGGCAGCGGATCGGCATCGCGCGCGCTCTCGCCGCCGGTCCGAGGCTGATCGTGTGCGACGAGCCGGTCTCCGCGCTGGACGTGACGACACAGGCCCAGGTGATCGCGCTGCTCGCGGAGCTCCAGCGGGAGCTGGGCATCGGCCTCGTCTTCATCGCCCACGACCTGGCCGTCGTACGCCAGGTCAGCGACAGGGTGGCGGTGATGAGGGAGGGCCGGATCGTCGAGCAGGGCCCGGTGGACGAGGTCTACGGATCGCCCCGGGACCCGTACACCCAGCAGCTCCTCGCGGCGGTGCCCGCGCTCGATCCCGCGCTCGCCGCGGTACGCCGGGCGACCCGCCAGGAACTGGCCGCGGCCTGACCCCTGAGTAATCGCAGGGGTCATTGTCGCAACTGAACGCGACGAGAGCGGGAAAGTTACGCCGGTTCACCCCTTTCGGTGGTGCGACGGACAACCGTCCGTCGCACCACCCGCATATCCGCTTACGGTCGTCCCGCTGTGAGTCGCCGATCAACGGCGGCCGTCCACAAGGGAGATCGGGGGGTGCTCGTGCGGATCGGACTCCTCACGGACGGTGGCTATCCGTATGCGACCGGTGAGTCCAGACTCTGGTGCGACCGTCTGGTGCGCGGCCTGCCCCGGCACGAGTTCGACCTCTTCGCGCTCAGCCGCTCCGCCGACCAGGAACAACAGGGCTGGGTCAGGCTCCCCGACCGGGTCGGCCGGGTACGCACCGCGCCGCTGTGGAGGCGTGGTGACGACACCCCGCACGGCGGCCGTCCGCGCAGCCTGCCGGGCAGATTCGCGACCGGCCTCGGGCGCTCCTACGGACGGCGGGACCGGCGCCGCTTCACGGCCCATGTGACGGAGCTGGTCGGTGCGGTCTGCGCCGGCGCCGACACCCGGCCGGAGCCGGGCGGTGCCGTCGGCACCGGCGCCGCCGGGCGGTTCGCCGAGGGCCTCTACGGGCTCGCCGAACTGGCCCGGGACCGCGGCGGCCTGCACGCCGCGCTGCGCTCCGAGGCGACCGTGCGCGTCGTGGAATCGGCCTGCCGCGCCCCGGGCTCGGGAAGGACCGTGCACGGCGCCACGGTTCCCGACCACCTCGCCTTCGCGGCGGGGCTGGAGCGCGCCCTGCGCCCGCTGTCCCTGGACTGGTACGACGAGGACGGCCTCGGCGCGGTCGACCTCTGCCATGCCGCCTCCGGCGGCGCGGCGGCCCTTCCGGGACTGCTGGCCAAACGCTTCTTCGGCGTACCGCTGCTCGTGACCGAGCACGGCGTGCCGCTGCGCGCCCACTACCTCGCCGCGCCCGAGGCCCCGCTCGGCGCGCCGGTGCGCACCCTGCTGGCCGGCTTCCACGGGCTGCTCGCCTCCGAGGTGTACCGCCAGGCCGCGCTCATCACGCCCGGCAACACCCATGTCCGCCGCTGGCAGGAGCGGTTCGGGGCCGACCGGCGCAAGCTGCGCACCGTCTACCCGGGGATGGAGGCGGGGCGGTTCGAGGACGTGGGGGAGGACGACGACGGCGGCGGCCCCGGCACGCTGGTGTGGATCGGGCGGATCGAGCCCGCCAAGGACCTGGTCGCCCTGCTGCACGCCTTCGCCGAGGTGCTCCGGGCCGAACCGGACGCCCGGCTGCGCGTCTTCGGCGCCCCCGTCCAGGGTGCCGAGGGCGAGGCGTACCTGGCCCAGTGCAGGGCGCTAGCCGCCCAGCTCTTCCCCGACGAGGCCACGGACGCGCACGCCGTGGGCTGCAACCCCGTCACCTTCGAGGAGATCGGCGGACCCGAGGTCCCCGACCTGGCGGAGGCCTACGCGGCGGGCGGCGTCGTCGTGCTGTCCAGTGTCGTCGAGGGCTTCCCCATCAGCCTCGTCGAGTCCATGTTCTGCGGCCGGGCCACCGTCTCGACGGATGTCGGCGCCGTGGTCGAGATCGTCGGCGGCACGGGGGTGGTGGTGCCCCCGCGCAATCCGCGCGCGCTCGCCGACGCGTGCGTCGCGCTGTTGCGCGACCCCGAGCGCCGGGCGCGCCTGGGCGCCGCCGCGCGCGCCAGGGCGCTCGAACTCTTCACCGTCGAGCAGAACCTCGCGGCGTTCCGCGGCATCTACCTCGATCTCGTGGGCCACACCCCGGACCGCTGGACGGACCGGGCCGCCCCCGCGGACCCGGCCGCCCCACCGCGCCCCTTCGCCACGCCCCCGGAGGCCCACGTACTGGCGGCGGCGCCTCCCGAACCCGTCGCCTCCGGCGCGGCCAGGCTGCCGAGCTGGGCCATCGGCGCCGAAGGCGTGTGCGCGGGCGCACGCGGAGCGGGGGACGGCGATGCGTGACGAGACGAGCGGCCACGACCACGGAGGTGCCCCCATGGGCAGACCGACCGACGCCCCGGACGCCGGGCCCGAGCCGGCGGACGACGGTCCCGGGACGGTCCGTTCCACCGTCCGCGCGCCCGAGATCGCCTACCACCCCACGCGCAGGACCGCCGCACGGCGCGGACCCGCGGACCCCGTCAAGGTGCTCATGCACCGGCACCGCGAACTCTGTGAGCGGGCCGTCGACCCCCTGGAGATCGCCGCCGGTCTGGAGGCGCACGGCCTCACCGACCGGGCGGCGGCCCGCTACCGCCACCGCGACGTCTTCTCGCTCGCCGAGGAGCTCTACGCCCGCGTCCCCGTCACCACCAGGTCCGCACCCCGTCCGCCGGGGCCCCGGCCCGGACCCGGCGCCGAGGGGCGGGCCGGCTGGACGCTGTCCGCGCTGCTGCCGGGCGCCGCCTGCCTCGCGACCGCCGGAGCGCTCAGGGCGACCGAGGGGGTGCTCGGCGGGGAGGCCAGGTTCGCGGTGACCGCGGCGGGAGCACTGCTCGTGCTCCTCGGGCTCCGGCTCTGCCTGCGCGACGGCCCGCTGCGTGTCCCGGCCGGCACCGGGGGAGTCACGCCGTACGTCTGCTGGCTCCTCGGATACACCGTGTACGGCGACGACCTGCTCGCCCAGGTCATCAGCGGCGGCCCCGACGGCGACTGGGCGGCCACGCCCGCACCCCTGCTGGGACTGGCGCTGGCGCCGGTGGCGGCGGTCTGGTGCGCACACCTGTTCTCGGCGCGGGCGCGCCACCGGCTCGCCGGGTCCCACGCCCTGTCGGACTTCGGCGCCGGCGCACGCCCGCTGCTCCTCGGTGCCGTCGCGCTCTTCCTCTGCGCGCTGACCGCCCTGCTGTTCCTCGCCGACCTCGGATACGGCGGCGCGAACGGCGTCCCCGTGTCCGCCGCCGCGCTCGGGCTCCTGCTCTTCCTGGCACGCCTGCTGGCCGTCCACGGCTTCCCCGAACCCGCGGCCACCGGGCTGGCCGCCGCCTGCGCCGTCGAGGTGGCCGCCCCCTTCCTGGTCCTCTCCGGGCGGCTGCCCGGCCTCGACATCCTCGCCCGGCCGGTCGACTCCGTCGTCGCCGCGGCAGGACCCGGCGGCGTACCCGCCATCGCCTGTGGAGCAGCGGCCCTCGCGCTGCTGCTCCACGCATCGGTCACCCTCACCCGGGCCTCCGCCCACGCCTCGGCGTAGCCGGACCCGTCCCGTCCCCGCGGAGCCGACGCCGCGGGTATTCCCTCGCCACACCTTCCTCAAGGAGACACCGGACATGACCCCCCAATCCTCCGCACCGGCCTCGTGCCGTCGGCACCGAAAGGGCGCGCGATGAGGGTTCTGCTGCTCGGAGCCAACGGATTCCTCGGACGTTTCGTCGCCGACCGCCTGCTCGCCGACCCGGCCGTGCACCTCACGGCACTGGGCCGGGGCGACGACGCCGACGTGCGGTTCGACCTCGCGGGCGGCAGCCCCGGAGCGCTCACCCGCTTCATGGACGCCGTCCACCCCGGGGTCGTCGTCAACTGCGCCGGAGCGACCCGGGGCGGCGCCCGGGACCTGACGCGCCACAACACCGTCGCCGTCGCCACGGTCTGCGAGGCCATGCGCCGCAGCAACTGCAGCGCCCGGCTCGTCCAGGTCGGCTGCGCCTCCGAGTACGGGCCCTCGCAGCCCGGCTCGTCCACCGCCGAGGACGCGGTGCCCCGTCCGGGCGGCCCGTACGGCGTCAGCAAGCTGGCCGCCACCGAACTCGTCCTCGGCTCCGGCCTGGACGCGGTCGTGCTCCGGGTCTTCTCGCCGGTGGGCCCCGGGACCCCGGCGGGCTCCCCCCTCGGCAGGCTCGCCGAGACGATGCGCCGCGCCATGCAGTCCGGTGATCCGGAGCTCAAGCTCAGCGGCCTCGGGGTGCAGCGGGACTTCGTCGACGTACGCGACGTGGCGCGCGCCGTGCACGCGGCCTCGCTCTCCGCCGCCCAGGGGGTCGTCAACATCGGCACGGGCCGGGCCGTCCGGCTGCGCGACGCCGCGGCGGTGCTGGCCAGGGTGGCCGGATACGCGGGCGCGCTCCACGAGCTCGACATGCCTCCCGCCCGGCTGCCGATCGGTTCCCCCCGGTCCTCCACGGAGTCCGTCGTCGAGCAGATCGCGGTCAACCCGTCGCCCTACCCGGACGGCTGCGGCACCTGGCAGCAGGCAGACGTCCGCACCGCCAGGGACCGCCTGGGCTGGCGCCCCCGCATCAACCTGGAGGAGTCGCTCGCCGACATCTGGATGGAGGCGGCGTGCCGCATCTGACCAGTACCGGCCCCGCCGTCCGGACCGGCGGGGCCGAGCGGCTCGGCGTGGGGGTACCCGGATACGCCCATCCGCTGCTCGCGCCCGCCGAGTGGGCGGGGCTCAGCCGCCCGGGCACACCGCTGCACTGGGCGGTCCTGAACATCGACAACGGGCCGGGGGCCGGGCCCGACCCGCACTGCCTGGAGGTGGCCGGCCGGCTGCGCAACGCCCGCGAGCGCGCCCTGCACGGGGAGGCGCCCGACGACGCGGTCCGGGCCTCGGGCGGCAGGCTGCTGGGCCACCTCGACCTGGCCTACGGCACCCGCCCGTTCGGCGAGCTGGTCGACGACGCCCGGTCCTACCTCGACTGGTACCGCGTCGGCGGCTTCTACCTGGACCGCTGTCCCGGCGAGCGCGACCTGCTGCCGCCCGTCCGCCGGCTGACCAGCACCCTCTACGCGCTGCTCGCCGACAGCGACAGCACGGACCCGGAGGGCGGGCGCCTCGTCCTGGGGCACGGCACCCACCCGTACCCGGGCTACGCGGAGGCGGCCGACCAACTGGTCACCTTCCGCGGGGCGTGGACCGACTACCGCTGGTCGCAGGTGGCCGAGTGGACCGCGGGCTACGCGCCGGGCCGCTTCGCGCACTTCGTGCACGGGGTCCCGCGCACCCACCTCGTGGAGGCCATGCGCATCGCCCGCTGGCAGGGGGCCGGCACGATCTTCTTCACGGACCGGGACGGCGCGAGGGGGCAAACCGACCCATTCGCGGCACTGCCCAGCTACTGGGACGAATTCGTCTCGCGGATCGGACCCGGTATCTCGGAATGAGGGGCGGCGTGGCAGTGTTACGGGAGAACAACCGTACGTAGATGAAGTACGTAGAAACCGACCACCTGCATTGTTGAGGTTCCTGTGTCGCTGCCACCCCTGGTCGAGCCAGCTGCTGAGCTCACCGTCGACGAGGTCCGCAGGTACTCCCGCCACCTGATCATCCCGGATGTCGGGATGGACGGACAGAAGCGGCTGAAGAACGCGAAGGTGCTCTGTGTCGGAGCGGGCGGCCTCGGCTCGCCGGCCCTGATGTACATGGCCGCAGCCGGTGTCGGCACGCTCGGTATCGTCGAGTTCGACGAGGTCGACGAGTCGAACCTGCAGCGCCAGGTCATCCACAGCCAGGCCGACATCGGCAGGTCCAAGGCCCAGTCGGCCAAGGAGACCGTGCAGGGGATCAACCCCCTGGTGAACGTGGTCCTTCACGAGGAGCGGCTCGAAGCCGACAACGTGATGGACATCTTCGCGCAGTACGACCTGATCGTGGACGGCACGGACAACTTCGCCACCCGCTATCTCGTCAACGACGCCGCGGTCCTGCTGAACAAGCCGTACGTCTGGGGATCGATCTACCGTTTCGACGGCCAGGCGTCCGTCTTCTGGTCCGAGCACGGCCCCTGCTACCGCTGCCTCTACCCGGAGCCGCCGCCCCCCGGCATGGTTCCCTCCTGCGCCGAGGGCGGGGTCCTGGGCGTGCTCTGCGCGTCCATCGGCTCCATCCAGGTCAACGAGGCCATCAAGCTGCTCGCCGGTATCGGTGACCCGCTGGTCGGCCGTCTGATGATCTACGACGCGCTGGAGATGCAGTACCGCCAGGTGAAGGTCCGCAAGGACCCCGACTGCGCGATCTGCGGAGAGAACCCCACCGTCACCGAACTCATCGACTACGAGGCCTTCTGCGGCGTCGTGTCCGAGGAGGCCCAGGAGGCCGCGGCCGGTTCCACGATCACTCCCAAGCAGCTCAAGGAGTGGATCGACGGGGACGAGAAGATCGAGATCATCGACGTCCGCGAGCCGAACGAGTACGAGATCGTCTCGATCCCGGGCTCCCGGCTGATCCCGAAGAACGAGTTCCTGATGGGCAACGCCCTCCAGGACCTTCCGCAGGACAGGCGCATCGTCCTCAACTGCAAGACGGGCGTCCGCAGCGCCGAGGTCCTCGCGGTCCTCAAGTCGGCGGGCTTCGCCGACGCGGTGCACGTCGGCGGCGGCGTCATCGGCTGGGTCCACCAGATCGAGCCGGAGAAGCCGGTCTACTAGCCGGCGTGGCGTCGTACCGGCGTACTCACGAAAGGGCCGGCTCCGCGCGGGAGCCGGCCCTTTCGCGCACCCGGACGTCAGCGGCTTCCGGAACCCGGGAGGGGCGCCGGTGTCCCGGCGGGAGAGGGGTCACCGGCAGACCGTCCCGGACTCCGGAACCCTCCCCTCCAGCAGATAGCCGTCCACGGCCTTCTGCACACAGGCGCTGCCGCCGTTGTACGCGCCGTGGCCCTCGCCCTTGTACGTGAGCTCGATCCCGACGCCCTTGCCGAGTTCGGCGGCCATCGCCTTCGCCCCGGCGTAGGGCGTGGCCGGGTCGCCGGTGTTGCCGATGACCAGGATCGGCGCCGAACCGGGTGCGCTGACGTCCGGTGTCTCCCAGGCCCCGGCGACGGGCCAGCCGGTGCAGGACATCAGGCCCCAGCCCAGGTAGTCGCCGAACACGGGGGAGGCCTCGCGGAACCGGGGCAGCGCCTTCCTGGTCTGCTCCAGGGTGAACCGCTGCTTGCTGTCGGCGCAGTTGACGGCCGCGTTGGCCGCGTTGGAGTTGTCGTAGCGGCCGTCCTCGGAGCGGCCGTTCAGCGAGTCGGCGAGCGCGAGCAGCAGTCCGCCGTTGCCGCCGTCGGCCTCGTCGAGCCCCTGCTCCAGCAGCGGCCAGGTCTCCTTGGAGTAGAGGGCCGCGGCGATGCCGGTCGTGGCCTGGGTCTGCGTCAGCTCCCGTTCCCCGAGCCCCGGGACGGGCTTCTTCTCCAGCTTCGCGAGAAGAGCGGCGATCCAGTCCTGGACCTCCTGGGAGGTGGCTCCGGGGAGCTTGCAGTCGTCGCGCCCGGCGCAGTCGGCGGTGAAGTTGTCCAGGGCGAGCTGGAAACCCTCGGCCTGGCCGAGCGAGGACTCCAGGGCGTCCTGCGTGGGGTCGACGACCGCGTCCAGGACGGCCCGTCCGACGTTCTTCGGGTACAGGTGCGCGTACACACCGCCCAGTTCGGTGCCGTAGGAGATCCCGAAGTAGTACAGCTTGTCGTCGCCGAGCACCTGGCGCAGCAGGTCCATGTCGCGGGCCGCGTTCGTCGTGCCGACGTAACGCAGTTCGTCGCCGGAGTTCTTCTCGCAGTCCGCGACGTAGGCCTTCTGGTCCTCGGCGAAGGCCTTCTCCTCCTCGGCGTCGTCGGGTGTGCCGTCCTTCTCGTACCGCGCGTCCAGCGTCTCGTCGTCCGAGCACTCGACGCCTTCGCTCCGGCCGACCCCGCGTGGGTCGAAGCTCACCAGGTCGTAGCGCGTGCGGAGTGTGTCGTAGTCCGTGCCGAAGGACGGCAGCGTCGCGACACCGGAGGCGCCCGGTCCGCCGAAGTTGAAGATCAGTGAGCCGATCCGGCGGTCCCGGCCCTTCGCGGCGGCGCGGATGAGGGCCAGTTCGATGGTGCGGCCGTCCGGGTCGGCGTAGTCGAGGGGTACGTCCATGAAGGAGCACTCCCAGGCCGTGCCGCCGGGCAGGGGCGAGGGCGACGTGGAAGTGCCCTGGGCGGCGCTGGGGGCCGGACAGGGTTTCCAGTCGAGCTTCTGGGAGGTCAGTTTCCCCGCCGTCGCGGTGGGCGCCGCGGTGGAGGCCGCCGAGGGCGTCGTACTGCCCGATCCACCGTCCCCGCCGTCCGAACAGCCGACCAGCGGCAGCAGCACGGTGGTGGCGAGGGCGGCGGCGCGCAGGGCGGGG
This sequence comes from Streptomyces sp. NPDC049970, assembly GCF_040660235.1. Taxonomy (NCBI): domain Bacteria; kingdom Bacillati; phylum Actinomycetota; class Actinomycetes; order Kitasatosporales; family Streptomycetaceae; genus Streptomyces; species Streptomyces sp. NPDC049970. Next base: position 51,580 of record NZ_JBFALP010000003.1, read on the forward strand.
GAGGTCCTCATGCCCCCATCGTGCGGGGGGACGCGGTGGACCGCGCGGGGCGCGGTCCATGCGAGTGGCACGTACTCGTGCGCATGTTCTAGAGCTGCCCCTTGCGCGTGAGCTGGTTGAAGCAGATCCAGCCGGGGAGCACCGGCAGCCACAGTGTCATCACGCGGTACAGGAGCACCGCAGGGGCCGCGACCTCCTTGGGCAGGCCGACCGCGATCAGACCCAGGGTCAGAGCGCCCTCGACCGCGCCCATGCCGCCCGGGGTGGGCGCCGCCGATCCCAGGGCGTTGCCCGCGAGGAAGACCACCGCGATGCTGGCGTAGCTGAGCTGCGGGACGTCGGGTCCGCTGAACGCGCGGATCGACGCGTCCAGGCAGAGGACGAACAGACCGGTCAGCAGCAGCATCCCGCCGATGCCGGTGACCAGCTTCTGCGGGCGCTGGACCACGTCGAGCATGCGCGGCACGACCCCCGCGAAGAGTGACCGCACCCGTGTGACGACGAACTTCCGCAGGAACGGGATCGCGGTCACCACGAGCACGAGCACCGCGACCGTGAGCAGTCCCGCGATCACCGTCCTCGACGGGGTGAGCGAGTCCGGGGTCTTCTCCGTGCCCGTCAGGTATCCGAACAGCGCCAGCAGCAGGATGTGGCAGCCGAGGCCGAACAGCTGGGAGGCGCCGACGCTCGCCACCGCGAGCCCGGGGCGCACCCCGGCGCGTTGCAGGAAGCGGGTGTTCAGCGCGACACCACCGACCGCCGCGGGTGCCACGATCTTCACGAACGACCCGGCCACCTGTGCCAGCACGGTCTTCCTGAACGGCACACGCTCCGGCACGAAGCCGAGCAGGCTCATCGCCGCGGCGATGTAGCTCAGCGCGGAGAAGCCCAGCGCCGCCGCGACCCAGCCCCACTCAGCCTGCTCCACGACCGTTCCGAAGTCGGCCTCGGTGACCTGCGAGATCAGGAAGTAGGCGGCGATGGAACCCGCGATGAAGCTGAAGAGGGTGCGCGGCTTGATGCGCTCCAGCCGGACCGGCTCGACGGGTGCCTGCGGACGGATCAGCAGCACCTGGCGGCGGATCTGCGCCAGCATGTCCTCCTCGCGGGCCTCATCGAGGGCATCGTCCATCGCCCGCTTCTCCGCCTGCTTCTCGGTGCGGAGCGACTTGCGTACGGCCTTGCGGCCCCCGGCCTCCGAGGCGTCGTGCTCCTCCTCCTTGGCCTCCTTGGCCGCGTGCGAGGCCTCGAGTACCGCCTCACGCTCGCGCTGCGACCGCTCCCGGGCGAGACGGCGCAGCGTCGCCCGGGTGGAACGGCTCAGCGCGATCGGCTGGAGCAGGGGGAGACAGTCGGCGACGGCGTCGGGTCCGAGCACCGCGAGGGCTCCGGCGACGGCCCGCTCGGCGCCCACCCGCAGCCCGGTCGTGGTCAGCAACTGGGCGACGTCCATGCGGAGGATCAGGTCGCCGGCCGCGATCTCGCCGCCCCGCAGGTCGGTGACGAACACCTTGCCGGAACGATCCACCAGGATCGCGTCCCCGGTGAGCCTGCGGTGCGCGATCCGCCGGGACTGGAGCGAGCGCACCTGTCGCCAGGCACCCCGCACCAGGTCGTCGGTGATCTCCTCGTCGTCCATCGCGTCCAGCGAGCGCCCGCCGATGTGCTCGTACACGAGCATCACCGCGTCGGGTCCGAGCTCGGAGGTGGCGATCAGCTTGGGCGCGTTGGCCCCGGCAGCGATGGCCGCGTACGCAAGGAGCGCCTCCTGCTCCAGCGCCTGGCGCAGCGACTGGATGGAGCGGCGCTGGGTGATGGTGCGCAGGGTGAGCCTGCGCCACACCCGGTAGAAGAAGCCCTGGGCCTGCTGCTCACGGTCGACCACCGTGACGTCCAGTGGTGGACCGTCCTCCAGGGTCACCAGATAGCGGCGGCCCCGGTCGCTCTGGTCGAGGTTGTCGGGGGCGTCCTCGGTGCGCATCGCGGCCACCGGACGGAAGCCCACGTGGCGCAGACCGGCCATCAGGTGCTGGCCGGTCGGGCGGACGTTCGGCGAGCCGACCGCGTACAGCGTGCCGTAGGCCACGGTCCAGCCGATCAGCACGGTGAGGACGATCGAGAAGGGCGTCGTGTAGCCGCCGACCAGCATTGCGAAGGCGTCCAGGAGCAGCACCACCCACAGCACGACCCGCCAGCGCGGTCTGCGGGCCATCCCGACCGCCGTCATGTAGGCGATCACGGGTGCGAGGTAGCCGTGCACGGGGTCGGTGAGCGCGTCCCCGGGCTGAGGCTGGGTCAGGGCGTCCCGGATCGTCCCGGAAGCCGAGCGGGCGACCCAGAGGTCGGTGGCCAGGGTCACCCCGTGGGCCAGCACGGCGGCGAGCACGCCGTCCGCGATCCGCAGCCCGTCGCGTTTCACCAGGCGCTCGATCGCGAAGGCGACCGGCACGAGGAGCACGGCGATGCTGGACACCAGTCCGGCGAGCTTGATCAGCAGGTCGGGCGCCTGGTCGGTGCCCTTGGAGATGTCGTCCTCGAGGCCGGTGGTCGTTCCCTGCGCGAAGGCGGCGATGGAGAACAGCAGGGCGATCGCGAGGACACCGATGAGGAGCCGCAGGAGGTCGGACGGGCGGTGCACCCTGGCCGGCAGCAGGGGCTCGTCTCCCGAGACCCGGTCGGACAGCGCGGCGGCGGAGGCCAGCGTCGAGCCCGAGGCGGCCCTGCGGGGCGGTTGCGACGCCCCCTCGGCCGGGGCCGCGTCGCTGTGGGGCCCGTCCTCCGTGGTGCCGCTCGCGGGGCGGGACCCCGGACGAGGGGACCCGTCACGGTCACCGGCCGACGCACCGGTCGGAGCACCGCTCGCGGCACCCGGGGAATCCGGGCGCGGCTCCGCGTCAGAGGCGTCCGCCGCCTTCGGTGGCTGCACGCCCTGCTCCTTCGTCGCCTCTGATGGATCTTCGTGTTCTCGTATCACCGGTCACCGCCCGCACGATGGTGGCACGGCCTGCAGACAGAGGGGGGCATCAGGGTGCATTGCGCGGGCGCGATGCGCAACATACGCTGCTCCGCCCCCGCGTGCGCGGTGTGTGACCGGGATGACACCGGGCAAGCCCGGCTGTCGGTGGCGTACGGCAGGATGGGACGGATGAGCGAAGACCGGAGGAGCGGCGTACGGGCGGGGCACACCGCCCCCGCGACCGCCGAGCTGCCCGCCTACGCCGAGCGGGTCCTGGACGTGGCGGACCTGATCCCGCCCGGCCGGGTCATGACGTACGGCGATGTCGCGGAGTGGCTCGGCGACGGCGGGCCACGGCAGGTCGGCCGGGCGATGGCGCTGTACGGCTCCGCCGCGCCCTGGTGGCGGGTGGTGCGGGCCGACGGCGCACTGCTCCCGGGCCACGAGCCGCGGGCGCTGGGCCACTACCGCGACGAGGGCACACCGCTGCGCGGGGCCTCGCGCGCGGCGGAAGGCCACGTCCCGCGCCTGGACATGAGGCGCGCCAGGTGGGACGGGGCTCCCGAAGGCCGCCGGGAGCCGACCGGGGACGGCGATCCGGGTGCGGGCGGCGATCCCGGCCGGGGCGGGGAGCCGGGGCGGGATCCGGGAGACGGGCAGGGGCCTGACGCGGATTAGGGTCCGGACGAGGGCGACGCTCCGGGCGGGGGCGAGAAAGCTCACATCCGACAGCTTCGGCCATCGTGCCCCGGTCGGACAGGCGGCTGGCCGGTGGACACGGCGCACCGGGTCCGCGCCCGGCGCCGGACGCTGCCCACTCGCTGCGATCGGCGCCCTCGCAGGCGTAGCGTCGTCCGGACGCGGCACTCTCCGCTCCCTCGTTCGTTTCCCTCACCACCGGGCCTTCACCCGCCCGGACCTCACCACCGGGCCGGCACCGTCGGGCCGGCCCACCGCGCAGACCGAGTACACCCACCAGGACCGGCGATCCACGTGAGCTCCTCCTCCACCACGCGCAGCAGCCCGCACCGTCAGACACGGCGGCGGGCTCCGGGCGCGTACCGGCTGGTGCGCACGCCGCCGGGACACACCGACCCTCCTCTCCTGGACGCCGCGCAGCGCGCCGTGGTTGACCACCGGGGCGGCCCGTTGCTGGTCCTCGCGGGACCGGGCACCGGCAAGACCACGACGCTGGTCGAAGCGGTCGCGCGGCGCGTCGCCGGGGGCACCGACCCCGCCCGCATCCTGGTCCTCACCTTCAGCCGTAAGGCCGCGGTCGAACTGCGCGACCGGATGACGGCCCGGCTGGGCGGTGCCCGGGGCCCGCAGGCCACCACCTTCCACTCGTACTGCTACGCCCTGGTCCGCGCGCACCAGGACGCCGACCTCTTCGCCGACCCGCTGCGCCTGCTCTCCGGTCCGGAGCAGGACGTCACCGTCCGCGAGCTCCTCGCCGGCCAGGTCGGCCTGGAGAAGGCCGGGCTCGGCCACGTCCGCTGGCCCGACGAGCTGCGCGCCTGCCTGACCACCCGGGGCTTCGCCGACGAGGTACGCGCGGTGCTCGCCCGCAGCCGGGAACTCGGCCTCGGCCCCGACGCGCTCGCCGACTTCGCCCGCCGCACCGGCCGGCCGGACTGGAGCGCCGCCGCGCAGTTCCTCGCCGAGTACCTGGACGTCCTCGACGCCCAGGGCGTCCTCGACTACGCCGAACTGGTCCACCGCGCGGTCCTCCTCGCCGAGCGCCCCGAGGTGGCGGCGGTCCTGGCACGCGGCTACGACGCCGTCTTCGTCGACGAGTACCAGGACACGGACCCCTCCCAGGTGCGGCTGCTGCACGCGCTCGCCGGCAACCGGGGGAGCGCCGCGCCCGGCACCGGCGGCGGACGGACCCTGGTCGCCTTCGGTGACCCCGACCAGTCGATCTACGCCTTCCGGGGAGCCGACGTGAACGGCATCCTGGACTTCCCGGACACCTTCCGGCGCGCCGACGGAGCCCCCGCCCCCGTCGGGGTCCTCACCACCTCACGCCGCTCCGGAGCGGAACTCCTCGACGCCACCCGGCTGCTCACCCGCCGGATGCCGCTGACCCGTCTGCCCGCCGACCGGGTCCGCGCCCACCGGGAGCCGGCCGCCGTGCGCGACGGCGGCCGCGTCGAGGCGTACACCTATCCGACGGCCTCCACCGAGCTGGAGAACATCGCCGATCTCCTCCGGCGCGCGCACCTGGAGGAGGACGTGCCGTGGCGGGACATGGCGGTCCTCGTGCGCGCCGGCGGACGTTCGCTCCCCGCCATGCGCCGGGCGCTCACCTCCGCCGGTGTCCCTCTGGAGGTGGACGGGGACGATCTTCCGCTGCGCCACGAGCCCGCGGTCGCCCCGCTCCTGACGGCACTGCGGGCCGTCGCCACGGCTGCCCTCCACCCCTCGGCGCCCGAGACCGCCGTGGACGGGGCCGGTGCCGTGGCAGGGGACGCGGGTGGCGGAGGGGACGCCGACGAACGGGTCGAAGAGGACACCGACGAGCGGCTCGAAGGGGACGCCGCCCGGTCCGGCCCGCTCGACACCGACACCGCCCTGACGCTCCTCACCTCGCCCCTCGGCTCCATGGACGCCGCCGACCTGCGCCGACTCGGCCGTGCCCTGCGCGACGAGGAGCGGGCCGCCGGAAACCGCGTACCACCGCCCTCGGGGGAACTGCTGGCCCTGGCACTCGCCGAGCCCGAGCGCCTGGTCACCCATGATCCGGCGTACGCCCGAGGCGCGCAGCGCCTCGGGGCGCTCCTGCGCAAGGCGCGCGAACTCCTGGAGGGCGGCGGCACCGCCGAGGAGGCCCTCTGGACCCTGTGGAACGGCACTCCCTGGCCCGGCAGGCTGGAGCGCGCCGCGCTGCGCGGGGGCGCGGGCGGGCGGAACGCCGACCGGGACCTCGACGCCGTCTGCGCCCTCTTCGACACCGCCGCCCGCGCCGAGGAACGCACCGGCGGACGCGGCGCGCTCAACTTCCTGGAGGAGGTCGACGCCCAGGACATCGCCGCGGACACCCTGTCCCGGCGCGCCGTACGCCCCGACGCCGTACGCCTGATGACCGCGCACCGCTCCAAAGGTCTGGAATGGCCCCTGGTCGTCGTCGCCGGAGTGCAGGAGGGGCTCTGGCCCGACCTGCGCCGACGCGGATCGCTCCTGGAGGCGGACCGGATCGGACGCGACGGCCTGGCCGAGCCGCTCACGCCCGGGGCCCTCCTGGCCGAGGAGCGGCGGCTCTTCTACGTCGCCGCGACCCGCGCCCGTGACCGCCTGATCGTCACGGCCGTGAAGGCCCCGGCCGACGACGGTGACCAGCCCTCCCGCTTCCTCACCGAACTCGGCGTCGAGCCCAGGGACGTGACCGGCCGGCCCCGCCGTCCGCTCGCGGTGGCCGCGCTCGTCGCCGAACTCCGGGCCACCACGGTCGACCCCGCCGTCTCGGACGTCCTGCGCGACGCCGCGGCCCACCGGCTCGCCCGGCTCGCGGCGCTCACGGACGAGGAGGGCCAGCCGCTCGTGCCGGCGGCCCACCCCCACCGCTGGTGGGGGCTGAACGAGCCGACCCGCTCCGAGGTACCGCTGCGCGACCGGGACCGCCCCGTCGCACTCTCCGGGAGCGCGCTCGACCAGCTGGCCAACACCTGCGCCCTCCAGTGGTTCCTGGGCAGAGAGGTGAAGGCCGACGCACCCGCGACGGCGGCGCAGGGCTTCGGCAACGTGGTCCACGTCCTCGCCGACGAGGTGGCCTCCGGGCGTACCGCCGCCGACCTGGACGTGCTGATGGAACGCCTCGACTCCGTGTGGGACGGCCTGGTCTTCGACGCCCCCTGGAAGTCCTGGCAGGAGAAGGACCAGGCGCGCGCGGCACTGGAACGCTTCCTGCGCTGGCACGTCCTGGACCGTTCCGGCCGCACCCCCACGGCCAGTGAGCACGACTTCGACGTCACGCTCGAAGCGGGCGAGTACGCGGTACGCATCCGGGGCTCCATGGACCGCGTCGAGCAGGACGCCGAGGGCCGGGCGTACGTCGTCGACTTCAAGACAGGCAAGGGGGCTCCGACCCGGGACGAGGTGGCCACCCACCCCCAGCTCGCCGTCTACCAGCTGGCCGTCGAGGAAGGCGCGGTGGACGAGGTCTTCGACGGCCGCCGCCCCGAAGCCGGCGGAGCCGAGCTGGTGCAGCTCCGCCAACCCGCCCCCAAGAAGGAGGGCGGCGACGCGCTTCCCAAGGTGCAGGCCCAGGAGCCCCTCTCCGGGGAATGGGTCTCCGACCTGCTGGCCACGGCGGCGGGCCGGGTCCTGGACGAGCGGTTCACCCCCACCACGGGCCAGCACTGCACGCACTGCTCCTTCCGGGCCTCGTGCGGCGCACAGCCCGAGGGCCGTCAGATCATCGAATGATCTTCCCGGTGGAACCGGTGCGGGACGGCGTTGTCGGTGCGTCCGGTTAGCCTTCCTGGAGTGTCCCCCCGCATCACCGATCCCGAGCAGCTCAAGGAACTCCTCGGGATCCCCTTCACCCCGGAGCAGACGGCGTGCATCACCGCGCCGCCCGCCCCGCAGGTGATCGTGGCCGGAGCCGGCTCGGGGAAGACGACGGTGATGGCCGCCCGGGTGGTGTGGCTGGTCGGGACCGGCCAGGTCGCCCCCGAACAGGTCCTCGGCCTGACGTTCACGAACAAGGCGGCCGGCGAGCTCGCCGAACGGGTGCGCAGGGCACTCGTCGCCGCCGGGGTCACCGACCCGGACGTCATCGACCCGGACAACCCCCCCGGCGAGCCCAGCATCTCCACCTATCACGCCTTCGCCGGACGCCTCCTGACCGAGCACGGCCTGCGGATCGGCCTCGAACCCACGACCCGCCTCCTCGCCGACGCCACCCGCTACCAGCTCGCGGCCCGGGTGCTGCGCGAGGCCCCCGGCCCCTACCCGGCGCTGACCAGGTCCTTCCCCACCCTCGTCAGCGACCTGCTCGCCCTGGACGCCGAGCTCGCCGAACACCTCGTACGTCCCGAGCGGCTCGCGGAGCACGACTCCGGGCTGCTCGACGCCCTCGCGACGGCCAAGCTCACCAACGCCGAGCTCCGTAAGATCCCCGAGACGTCCGCGGCCCGCCGCGAACTGCTCGAACTGACCCGCCGCTACCGGGCGGCCAAGCGCAGCCGCGACCTCCTCGACTTCGGCGACCAGATCGCACTCTCCGCCGAGCTCGCGCTCACCCGGCCCGAGACCGGCAAGATCCTGCGGGACGAGTTCAGGGTCGTACTCCTCGACGAGTACCAGGACACGTCGGTGGCCCAGCGGCTGCTCCTGGCCGCCCTCTTCGGCGGCGGGGGCGGCACCGGAGGAGACGGCGGTGAAAGCGGCGCGGCCGGCCATGCCGTCACCGCGGTCGGCGACCCCTGCCAGGCCATCTACGGCTGGCGCGGCGCCTCCGTCGCCAACCTCGACGACTTCCCGCACCACTTCCCGCACGCCGACGGCACCCCGGCGACCCGCTACTCCCTCAGCGAGAACCGCCGCAGCGGAGGCCGCCTCCTCCACCTCGCCAACGGTCTCGCCGAGCCCCTGCGCGCGATGCACGAAGGGGTCGAGGCGCTGCGCCCCGCCCCGGGAGCCGAACGGGACGGCATGGTCCGGTGCGCCCTGCTGCGCACGCACGCCGAGGAGATCGACTGGCTCGGCGACTCGCTCGCCCACCTCGTACGGACCGGCACACCGCCCGGGGAGATCGCCGTCCTCTGCCGTACCGCGGGGGACTTCCCCCGTATCCAGGCCGCTCTCGTCGCCCGAGACGTCCCGGTCGAGGTCGTCGGCCTGTCCGGACTGCTGCACCTGCCCGAGGTCGCCGACCTCGTCGCCGTCTGCGAGGTGCTCCAGGACCCGGGGGCCAACGCCTCCCTGGTCCGGCTGCTCACCGGCCCGCGCTGGCGGATCGGCGCCCGTGACCTCGCACTCCTCGGGCGCCGCGCCCGCCTCCTCGTCCACCGCTACTCGCCCGGCGACGACGGCCTCGACCCGGACCGGCGCCTCGCCGAGGCCGTCGAGGGCATCGACCCGGCCGAGGTGATCTCGCTCGCCGACGCCCTCGACACCTTCCTGGAGTCCGGCGGATCCGAGGACGACCAGCTGCCGTTTTCCGCCGACGCACGCGTCCGCTTCGCCCGCCTCGCCGCCGAGCTCCGCGATCTGCGCCGTTCGCTGGCCGATCCCCTCATGGACGTCCTGCACCGGGTCCTCTCGACGACCGGCCTCGAAGTGGAGCTCTCCGCATCGCCCCACGCCCTGGCCGCCCGCCGGCGCGAGACCCTCGCCAACTTCCTGGACGTCGCCGCCGGCTTCGCCGCTGTGGACGGGGAGGCGACGCTGCTCGCCTTCCTCGGCTTCCTGCGCACCGCCGCGCAGTACGAGAAGGGCCTGGACAACGCCCTGCCGGGAGGCGAGAACACCGTGAAGGTCCTCACCGCGCACAAGTCCAAGGGCCTTGAGTGGGATGTCGTCGCCGTACCGGGACTGGTCACCGGCCAGTTCCCCAGCACGCAGTCCCGGGACGCGTGGACCTCGCAGCCGCAGGTGCTCCCGCACGCGCTGCGGGGCGACACGGCCACGCTTCCCGCTCTCGACTCCTTCGACGCGAAGGGCCTCAAGGCGTTCAAGGAGGAGATGAAGGAGCACCAGCGCACCGAGGAACTCCGCCTCGGCTACGTCACCTTCACCCGCCCCCGCACCCTGCTGCTCGGCTCCGGCCACTGGTGGGGTCCCTCGCAGAAGAAGCCCCGCGGCCCGTCCGCCTTCCTGGACGCGCTGTACGAGCACTGCGTGGCCGGATACGGCGAGATCGAGGCCTGGGCCGACGAGCCCGAGGAGGGCGAGGAGAACCCGGCGCTCCAGGAGGAGGACGCCGACCAGATCTGGCCGCTCCCGCTGGACGACACCGCCATGGCCCGCCGCCGCGCAGCCCGTGACACGGTGCTGGCCCACCTGAAGGCCCTGGCGGCCGAGCCTGCGCCGGACCCGCACGACGCGCTGCCGGAACCCACGCACGCGGGCCCGCACGGATCGGCGTACGGCGAGGAGCCCCTGCCCGGCGGGGGTTTCCCGAACGAGCCCCCTTACGGCGAGGAGCCCCCGTACGACGAGGAGCCACCGGGCGGCGAGGAGCCCCCGTACGACGAGGCCGACGTGCCGTACGCCGACCCGTTCCCGGACGGTGAGCCGTCCCCTCCGCCCGCCGAACCTGCCGCTCCCGCTCCGGCCCCCCACGTTCCCGCCGCCCGCGCCCCCGTGGGGGCGGACCTCACCCCGGAGGAGTCCCGCACCCTCGCCTCCTGGGACCGTGACCTCGACGCCCTCGCCGGAGAGCTGAGGCGTGCCCGCGCCACCGTGCGCGACGTCGTCGTGCCCTCCACCCTCTCCGCAACCCAGCTGCTGCACCTCGCCGACGACCCCGACGGCTTCGCACGGGAGCTCGCCCGCCCCATGCCCCGGCCCCCGCAGCCCGCCGCCCGCCGGGGGACCCGCTTCCACGCGTGGGTGGAGTCACGCTTCGAGGAACTGCCGCTGCCCATGCTGGGACCGGACGAGCTCCCGGGGGGCGACGCGAGCGACGCGGAGATCGCCGACGAGCGGGACCTCGCCGAGCTGAAGGAGGCGTTCGAGCGCACCGCGTACGCCCGGCGCACCCCGTACCGGGTCGAGGAGCCCTTCCAGATCGCCCTCGGAGGCCGGGTGATCCGTGGCCGGATCGACGCGGTCTACCGCACGGGGGAGACGTACGAGATCGTCGACTGGAAGACGGCCCGGCACCGCACCGCCGACCCGCTCCAGCTCGCCGTGTACCGCCTGGCCTGGGCCGAACTGCACGGCCTGCCGCTGGAGGCGGTGACCGCTACCTTCCTCTACGTACGCACCGGGGACACGGTCCGGCCCGCCGGTCTGCCCGGCCGTGCGGAGCTGGAGAAGCTCCTGCTGGACGAGCCGGCTCCGCGGGGCCGATAGGCTCATGCGTATGAGCGACACCCCGGACAGCGTCGTCCGTACGTACACCCAGCAGCACCGCGCGGCCTTCCTCGACGACCTCGCCGAGTGGCTGCGCATCCCGTCCGTGTCCGCTCAGCCGGAGCACGACGGGGACGTGCGGCGCAGTGCCGGATGGCTGTCCGCCAAGCTCGCCGAGACCGGATTCCCGGTCACCGAGATCTGGGAGACACCCGGCGCCCCGGCGGTCTTCGCCGAGTGGCCCTCGGACGACCCCGGCGCACCCGTCGTGCTGGTCTACGGCCACCACGACGTGCAGCCCGCGGCCCGTGAGGACGGCTGGAGCACCGACCCGTTCGAACCGGTGATCCGCGAAGGCCGGATGTACGGACGGGGAGCGGCCGACGACAAGGGCCAGGTGTTCTTCCACACCCTCGGCGTACGCGCCCACCTCGCGGCGACCGGCCGTACGAGCCCCGCCGTGCACCTCAAGCTGCTCGTCGAGGGTGAGGAGGAGTCCGGTTCGCCGCACTTCCGCGCGCTGGCCGAGGAACACGCCGCCCGTCTCGCCGCCGACGCCGTGATCGTCTCCGACACCGGCATGTGGGACGAGAACACCCCCACCGTCTGCACCGGCATGCGCGGCCTCGCCGAGTGCGAGATCGAGCTGTTCGGACCCGGCCAGGACATCCACTCAGGATCTTTCGGCGGGGCCGTGCCCAACCCCGCGACCGCGCTCGCACGCCTCGTCGCGGCACTCCACGACGAGGAGGGCAGGGTCGCGATCCCAGGCTTCTACGACGGGGTGGCCGAGCTCACCGAGACGGAACGGGCGCTCTTCGCCGAACTGCCCTTCGACGAGGCGACCTGGCTCCGCACGGCCTCGTCCCGGGCCACCGCGGGTGAGAACGGCTACTCCACCCTGGAGCGCGTCTGGGCCCGGCCCACCGCCGAGGTCAACGGCATCGGCGGCGGCTACCAGGGTGCGGGCAGCAAGACCGTCATCCCGTCGTCGGCCCTGGTGAAGCTGAGCTTCCGGCTGGTCGCGGGCCAGGATCCCGACCGCGTCCAGGGCTTGGTCCGCGACTGGGCCGAGGGACGCGTCCCGGACGGTGTCCGGCACCGGATCACCTTCTCCCCGGCCACCCGCCCCTGTCTGACGCCCCTGGACCACCCCGCCCTCCAGGCGGTCGCCCGGGCGATGGGACGGGCCTTCGGGACCAGGATCCTCTTCACTCGCGAGGGAGGCTCCGGGCCCGCCGCCGACCTGCAGGACGTGCTGGGGGCACCCGTCCTCTTCCTGGGCATCTCCGTGCCGTCCGACGGCTGGCACGGCCCCGACGAGAAGGTCGAGCTCGACCTCCTCCTCAAGGGCGTGGAGACCACCGCCCACCTCTGGGGCGAGCTGGCCGACGCACTCCGCTGAATCCTCTGAACGCCCGTCCCACCCCCGGGGGAGTAGGAAGCACCTGTGAGCACCTTCGACAACGCCACCGCAGACCGCCCGATCGGTCTCACCGCGCCCAGCGGCATCGACCGCGCCGCGCACCACCGGCTCGACGAGGCCTGGCTCGCCGCGGCCTGGAGTCACCCGACGACCAGAGTCTTCGTGGTCTCCGGGGGCCAGGCGCTCATCGACGACACCGCGGACGGCGGCACCGAGCTCGTCATGACACCGGCGTTCGAGGCGCCCGTCACCGAGACCCACCGCTACTTCCTGGGCACGGACGAGGAGGGCGTGCGCTACTTCGCCCTCCAGAAGGACACCCTGCCGGGCCGCATGGACCAGTCCGCACGGCCCGCCGGCCTGCGCGAGGCGGGAATGCTCCTCGGCCCGCGCGACGCAGGCCTGATGGTGCACGCGGTGGCCCTGGAGAACTGGCAGCGGCTGCACCGCTTCTGCTCACGCTGCGGCGAGCGCACCGTCATCGCCGCGGCCGGCCACATCCGCCGCTGCCAGGCCTGCGGGGCCGAGCACTATCCGCGTACCGACCCCGCCGTGATCATGCTGGTCACCGACGACCAGGACCGTGCGCTGCTGGGACGCCAGGTGCACTGGCCGGAAGGCCGCTTCTCGACCCTGGCCGGCTTCGTCGAACCGGGTGAGTCCATCGAGCAGTCCGTCGCCCGCGAGGTGTTCGAGGAGGCGGGGGTCACCGTCGGCGAGGTCGAATACGTCGCCAGCCAGCCCTGGCCGTTCCCGTCCAGCCTGATGCTCGGCTTCATGGCACGTGCCACCTCCTCGGAGATCACCGTGGACGGGGAGGAGATCGAGGAGGCCCGCTGGTTCTCCCGCGAGGACCTGGCGGAGGCCTTCGACTCGGGCGCGGTACTGCCGCCGTTCGGCGTCTCGATCGCGGCGCGCCTGATCGAACTCTGGTACGGCAAGCCGCTCCCCAGGCCGCGCAGCGCCGCCTGACGGCCAGCACGCGCACGCAGCCGCCTTACGGCGACCAGGCGTACGACGGAGGGCCCCCGCTCGGGTGCATCGCGGGGGCCCTCCGTCGCGGGCGGGGCCGGATCAGGCGCCGGCCTTCCGCTCGCGACCCGGGTCGGCGGGGGAGCCGGGCGGAAGCCGGCCACGGTGCAGGCCTTACCGATCAGCCGCTCCCGCTGGCTGGAGTGCCTTGTCCGGGACATACACATGGGCGTCCCGAATGAGGAAGGGCGGCGACTGCCCGCCGCCGGTGCCAGCTGCTCGGGCTCTCCGGGTGCCGTGGGCGGCGAGGCCTTCACGACTACGCCCACGACCCGGCTCCGGTGCGAGGTGGTCGCGAGCCGTGTCGGACCTGCGTGCGACACTGCGGCCCATGCCTCTCGCGGATCTCACTCTCGACCAGTGGCGGTCCTTCGACCTGCCCACCGCACGCCGCGTCGCCGAGGAGGCCGCCGGCTCCGTGAACGGCCGGGTGACCCTCATCGGGACCACGGAGCACCTCGGTGCCCCGTTGCACCGCGTCCGGATCGAGCGGGACGAGCAGGAGTTCGCCCTGATACCCGGAGGACCGGTGTCCCTCGGCTTCGACCTGGACGGCTGGCAGCCGACTCCGCAGCAGACCGCCGACTACGCCGAGAGCCTGGCACAGGGCTTCGGCCACGGACCCGACCTGCGGGCCCATCTCGCGCAGGTGCTCAGCCCCCGCCGGAGCGTCGTCCTGGCCACGGTGCTCATGGCCGCGGAGGACGAGGTCCTGACCGAGTCTCCCGCTGACATGCCGGCCGTTCTCGCGGCTCGTGGCCTGCGGATGCCGAGCTCCGACGAGTGGGAGCACGCTTGTGGAGCCGGTGCGGAGACCCTGTTCCGGTGGGGAGACGAATGCCCCCTCGACCGCATCCCCTACGGGGACCGCACAGGCCCGCAGAACCAGCTGAGCGCTCTCGGCCTGCGCATCGCCTACGACACCTACCGTACGGAGCTGACCAGCGACGCCACCGCGGTTCACGGCGGGGACGGCGGCGAGGCCGTGTGCGGCGGCTACGGCCGCATGCTGGCATGGCTGCCCCTTGCCACCGCCAACCGCAACCCGTCCATGGCCGAGTTCGTCTACGGCCCGGACGGTGAGGACGTCGACGACTGCTCCACCCGGGCTGTGCTCACGCTCTGAATCTGTGGCGCCGCTTGGCGCTGGTTGCGCCTGTCGGCGCTGGCCCGCCGGACGGAGTGCCCGGCCGGCCTCCCGTGCCTTGGTGCCCGGCCTCCCGTGCCATGTGGGAAACGTGCGGGAGACCGGGTGACGACGGTCTCCTGTCGACCACGGCGGCAGCCTGTGACGGGGCCGTACCGAGGGCGGGCCCTGTCCTGCTGCGCGGGTTCCCAGGGCGCACAGAACCCCCGATCGGCGTCAGGCCGGTCGGGGGCTGTCCTCGCGGGAGTCAGGCGCCGAGAGCCTGCTTGACCTGGGCAAGGCTCGGGTTCGTCATGACGACCTCGGAGCCACCCTGGGCCGGAACGACCAGAAGCGTCGGCACGGTCTGGTTCCCGCCGTTCGCCTTCTCGACGAAGGCCGCCGAATCCGGGTCGTGCTCGATGTTGACCTCGGTGTACGCGATTCCCTCGCGGTCCATCTGGCCCTTGAGCCGGCGGCAGTAGCCGCACCACGTGGTGCTGTACATCGTCACAGTGCCCGGCATGTCGTCGGTGCTCCCTTGTCTCGTACGTCTCGCTGGGAAGGCGGGAAGGTCCACTCACGCAGCTTCCCGCATACGGGCAACGCACCTGACGCGACCACCATTCCCACGCCGGCCCGCCCGCCCCGCCCTGCCGGTACGACGAACGGCGGCCCCTGTGGACAACCGCCGCACCGGCCCCCCGCGACCTGGCAGCATGGCGGGGTGACAGCAGCAACGCACTCCACCCTCTTCCCTCAGGTCCCCGACTCCGCGGACGCCGTGCTCGACGGGCTCGACCCGGAGCAGCGCGAGGTCGCGCTGGCCCTCGGCGGACCCGTGTGCGTGCTGGCCGGAGCAGGTACGGGCAAGACGCGCGCGATCACGCATCGCATCGCCTACGGGGTGCGGGCCGGGATCCTCCAGCCGACGACCGTGCTCGCCGTCACCTTCACCAACCGCGCCGCCGGCGAGATGCGGGGCAGGCTCCGTCAGCTCGGAGCGACCGGCGTCCAGGCCCGTACCTTCCACTCCGCCGCCCTGCGCCAGCTCCAGTACTTCTGGCCGAAAGCGGTCGGCGGCGAGCTTCCGCGCCTGGTGGAGCGCAAGGTCCAGCTGGTGGCCGAGGCCGCCGCCCGCTGCGGGATCCGGCTCGACCGCAACGAGCTGCGCGACGCCACGAGCGAGATCGAGTGGGCCAAGGTCACCCAGACCGTGCCCGCGGACTATCCGGCCGCCGTCGCCAAGACCCAGCGGGACGCGCCTCGCGACCCGGCCGAGCTGTCACAGATCTACGCGATGTACGAACAGCTGAAGCGCGACCGGTCGGTGATCGACTTCGAGGACGTGCTGCTGCTCACCGTCGGCATCCTCCAGGACCGGCACGACATCGCGGAGCACGTGCGCCGCCAGTACCAGCACTTCGTCGTCGACGAGTACCAGGACGTCAGCCCGCTCCAGCAGCGGCTCCTCGATCTCTGGCTCGGCGATCGTGACGACCTCTGCGTGGTCGGCGACGCCGGTCAGACGATCTACTCCTTCACCGGCGCCACCCCCGACCACCTGCTGAATTTCCGCACCCGACACCCGAACGCCACCGTGGTCAAGCTGGTGCGCGACTACCGATCCACCCCCCAGGTCGTGAGTCTGGCCAACGGGCTGCTGGGCCAGGCCCGCGGCAAGGCCGCCGAGCACCGGCTGGAGCTGGTCTCGCAGCGCGCCAAGGGCCCCGAGCCCGTCTACACCGAGTACACCGACGAGCCCGCCGAGGCGGAGGGGACAGCCCGCCGGATCCGCGACCTGATCGCCGCCGGGGTCCCGGCCGGCGAGATCGCCGTGCTCTACCGGGTCAACTCCCAGTCCGAGGTCTACGAACAGGCCCTGGCGGATGCCGGCGTCCCCTATCAGCTGCGCGGTGCCGAGCGCTTCTTCGACCGTCCCGAGGTGCGTGAGGCGGGTGTGGCGCTGCGCGGTGCCGCCCGGGCAGGGGGCAACGACTCGCTGCTCGACGCCGCCGATGACCTGCCTTCCGAGGTGCGGGCGGTGTTCTCCACCAAGGGCTGGACCTCCAAGCCTCCCGCCGGTTCCGGCGCGGTGCGGGACCGCTGGGAGTCGCTCGCCGCCCTGGTGCGGCTCGCCGAGGACTTCGAACAGGCCAAACCCGGCGCGACGCTCTCCGATCTCGTCGCGGAGCTCGACGAGCGAGCCGCCGCCCAGCACGCGCCCACGGTCCAGGGGGTCACCCTGGCATCGCTGCACTCGGCCAAGGGCCTGGAATGGGACGCCACGTTCCTCGTCGGGCTCACCGAGGGCATGATGCCCATCGCCTACGCCAAGACCGACGAACAGGTCGAGGAGGAGCGCCGCCTGCTGTACGTCGGTGTCACCCGGGCCCGCTTCCACCTCTCGCTGTCCTGGGCCGTGTCACGGTCGCCCGGGGGACGCGCCGGTCGTAGGCCGACACGCTTCCTGAACGGTCTGCGCCCCGGCTCGCCCGCGGCCGGTATGCGCGCGGGTGCCGGGGGAGGCGGCGGCATCGACCGGGGTTCCGGCACCGGTACGGGCAGGGACGGAGCGGCGCGGGCGGCCGGGAAGACCCGACGCGGACCTGTGAGGTGCAGGGTCTGCGGCAGGACGCTCACCGAGGCCGGCGAGATGAAGCTGATGCGCTGCGAGGACTGCCCCTCGGACATGGACGAGGCGTTGTACGAGCGGCTGCGCGAGTGGCGTGCGGACCGGGCCAAGGAGATCAGCCAGCCCGCCTACTGCGTGTTCACCGACAAGACGATGATGGCGATCGCCGAGGCCGTCCCGGGCAGCGAGGGTGAACTCGTCGTCATCCCCGGTGTCGGGAACCGGAAGCTGACCAGGTTCGGGGCCGATGTGCTGGCCATCTGCGCAGGTCGGACGGTGGACGCGGGCCTGGCGGAGGGGCACGGTGACATGTGAGAAGAACTCGTCGAAAAAATAGTTTGCGCGCGCACCAGTCGTCACCATAGGTTCTTAACCACGGGAACAGCGTCTTCTCTGAAGCCCTCGCCCCGTGCTGTACTTATCCGAATACCGCGTGACCGGCCCCGGCCGGTCCCCTGAGACGCCGAGAGGAGGCGATTGTCGTGATCAGCATCATCAACACCACCGAAGTGACCGATCCGTCGGTCGTCTCCACCTGCGTCCTCGGCCTCACCCGCTCTTCGGAGCTCTCGCTTCGTGGCACCGGTGTGTCCGGCAACGCCGCCGTCAGCGCTCTGCCCCTGGCAAGCCTGCCCGTGCGGGAGCGCAATGAGCGACCGACCAAGGCACCGGAAGCAGCAGTAGCGAAGGGACAGGCCTCGGCCTATGCCTTTGCGGCAGCCGGTGCGGGCGCCAAGAAGCAGACGGCCAAGAAGCAGACGACACAGCACCACACGATGTGGGCCTTCCGCGGGCCTGAACCCTGGAGCGATCCAGCCTGATCCGGAATCAGGCCGGCGCCTTCAGGGCCGCGGAACCCCACTCGGGATCCGCGGCCCTTTTGTTTTGTCCGAACGGATGAGACGAGACGAAGGAGCCTCGGGACGAGCAGTACCTGGTACCAGCCGCCAACCGGCCCACAGGCCGGCAAGACCAGACGAGGACAACAACACCGTGCAACTCGAGACGCACGCCCCGTCAGTACCGCCTTCCGACGCGATCGCCCCGCCCGGCTCCACGAAGGACTCCACCTTGATCCCCCTCACCGCGCTCACCGCGCTCGACGACGCCATCGAGAACCTCGGCGTGCCCGTCCCCTGCCGCTCGTACGACCCGGAGGTCTTCTTCGCCGAGTCCCCGGCCGACGTCGAGTACGCCAAGTCCCTCTGCCGGACCTGCCCGCTCGTCGAGGCCTGCCTCGCGGGCGCCAAGGAGCGGCGCGAGCCTTGGGGCGTCTGGGGTGGCGAGCTCTTCGTCCAGGGCGTCGTCGTCGCTCGGAAGCGTCCGCGTGGCCGTCCCCGCAAGAACCCGGTCGCGGCGTGACCGCCGGCCTGGGGGTCATGTCCCCCACAGACACGAAGCGCATCGGAACCATCGACCGTCCCCAGACCCATGACCCCCGAAATCAGGCACCAATGATCACCCCCATGAGGGAGCCCGTCGGCTCCGCTACCCAGGACGTCACCATCATTGGCGCGAGCGACTCGCGTCAGAACAGGACCCGCGAGATGCAACTCATCCCAGAAGCCCTGGCCCGTGCGCATATGCACGACCGCCTGCGGGAGGCCGAGGAAGGCCGTCAGGCCGTGCGCATGGTCGCCGCCCGGCGGATGCAGCGCCGCGCGGAGCGTGCCTCGCTGCGTGCCCGTCGCGCGCTCGCCATGGCCGTCATGCAGTAAGGCGGTCACGCAGTAACAGCTCAACAGCGGTACGGCGAAAAACGGTTGCCGGGCACCGCTCGCCCAGGCAGCCACCTCCCCATCCGCGGGGTCGGCCCGAACAGGCCGGCCCCGCGGTGCGTTGCACCGCGCGCCGTCATCGCCACGGCGTTATCGTCGCGGGGTGGACGAGGAGACCCACCACCGCGCGGACCCGGACGACGGCCACCTGACGTGCGTCCGCTGCGGCACCACCGTCGAGGGCGACGCCCCGCCTGCCACCTGGCTCTGCTCCATGGAGAACGGCAGTCGTCAGTACTGCTGCGAGGCATGTGCCCGCACCCATATCCGCGCCATCGAGGGCAGGCTCGACGCCGACTAGTGGTGACCGCCGGTGCTCACCACGCCGGGCCACAGGGCCGATCCGATCTGAACCCGGGTGCCGAACCCGGATGCAGAACCCGTACACCGGTCGCCAGCGGTGCCCGATGGCCGGGAGCCGGGAGCCGGGAGCCGGGAGCCGGGAGCCGGGAGCCGGGAGGCCGTGCCGTGGTGCGGCGCGGTCTCCAAGCCCCCGACCGGACGGGGGGCGGCCCTTCCGGAACAAGGACCGGAACGAGGGAGCCTTCAGACGTCGACCGGCGCCGTCTCCTGCGTGCCTTCCGGTGCGTCGTCCGAGGCGTCTTCGCCCTCCTCCTGTTCGTACTCCGGGACGAACCCGGGCAGCCAGGACTCCAGTTCGTCCCGCAGCCGTACGGTCGCGCCCAGCTGGCACAGCACTCCGATCGTGCTGAGCGTGACGCGGTGGATCAGCAGATACGACGGGGGAAGGTTCAGCTGCTTGCCCAACTGGTGCGCGGGCGAACGCGGATCAGCGATCCGTCCGGCCTGGCTGCGCAACCAGGAGCGGGTGAAGGTGAATTCGTCCACCTGCGCCGGCTCGATGATCGGGAGGAGGTAGTCGAGCACCGCCTCCGGTTCCAGCTCGATCGACTCCCTGACGAAGCCGTCCTCCCGCAGCATCGCGTAGACACCCTCGGCGTCACCGTCCAGTGTCATCCGCAGGGCGTCACCGATGGTCTGCGGCAGGCCACCCGGCAGGCGGTCGACCGTCCCGAAGTCCATCACCCCCAGGCGCCATCGGCCGGGATCTCCGTAGAACCCGTTCGCTTCGACGGCGCCCGTACCCGCGTCGGTCACGTCCTCGGTCTCCGGTTCACCTGCTTCCGGTTCACCTGCGTCCAGGTCTTCCGCGCCCAGGCCCCCGGCCTCGGCGTCCAGGTGGCCCCCGGCCTCGGCCTCCGCCGTGTCGGCGTAGGTGCCCGCGGCGACGAGATCCGCGGGAGGCAGCAGCCGGAAGTTGCCCGGATGGGGATCGGCGTGCAGCAGGCCGGTCCGTGCCGGACCGGAGAAGAGGAAGCGCGCCAGCAACTGGCCTGCCCTGTCCCGCTGTTCCTTCGTCCCACCGGAGATCACCTCCGACAGCGGTATTCCATCGATCCACTCGGTCACCAGCACCTGTTCGGACTGGTGGACCACTCCCGGGACCACGACGTCGGGATCGCCCTCGAACTCCGCCGCGTGCTCCTGCTGGGCCCCGGCCTCCAGCTGGTAGTCGAGTTCCTCGGAGACCCGGTCGCGCATCTCGGTGATGAGCGGCTTGATGTCCATCCCCGGCACCAGCGGCCCGAGCAGCCGTGCGAACCGGCTGAGCTGCGTGAGATCCGAGAGCAGTGCCTCGCCGGCGCCCGGATACTGCACCTTCACGGCCACGACGCGGCCGTCGTGCCACACAGCCCGGTGGACCTGCCCGATCGACGCCGCGGCGGAGGGCTGGTCATCGAACTCGGTGAACAGCTCCCGCCAGTCCTGGCCCAGCCGCTCGGCCAGCACCCCATGGACGGTGCGGGTCGGCATGGGCGGGGCGGCCTCCTGCAGCTTGGTCAGAGCGGCCCGGTACGGGCCCGCGACGTCCTCGGGGAGAGCGGACTCGAAGACGGACAGTGCCTGGCCGAGCTTCATCGCACCGCCCTTCAGCTCGCCGAGGACCTTGAAGAGCTGGTCCGCGGTGCGCTGCTGCACCTCGCGAGCCACTATCTCCGCTGACTTCCCGCCGATCCGCTTACCCAGGCCCCAGGTGGCGCGGCCGGCGAAGCCGAGCGGCAGAGCGGCCAGCTTCGCGGTACGGGTGACCGCCTTCCGGGGAAGATCAGACATGTGCCCCTCCAGTTCCCAGACCGCCGTGGCGCGTTATGTGTCCGGCCCGCTCCGTCGGCGGCTGTCACCCCGCCATTGTGTCCTGCGTGGCGGCGTTCGCGGAGGTGAGCTCCCCCTCAGTGTGCCCGGCGGCTCCGCAGGCGCAGTCGAGGTGGGGTACCAGTGGTTCCGACCGCCAGTCCAGCAGCGGCATGGCGGTCTCCCAGCGTGTGCCCGTGCTGCCGGGCAGATCTCCGTCGATGAAGGACAGTGCGTGGGCCGCGGCCAGGCCTGCCACCGCGGTCGCCAGACCCAGATCGCAGGCCTGTACGGCCGTGCGCCGTCCGGACTGCCACTGCGCGAGCATCCGTGGCCACTGAGGATCCAGCTCCGCCCGGTGCAGGGCCAGGCAGCCCGCGCAGCCCGTGCCTCCAGGGAGGACGAGCGGACCGACCACCCCGGTGGCTTCGACCACTCCCGCGTAGAGGTGCGGTGTGCCGGAGGCCAGCCAGGGCGCGGCGACACCGGGGTCCGGGGCATGGACCGCGAGGCCGTCCCTCGGGGCCACCACGATCAGGGACAGCGGGGGTTCGCCGCCCTTCGTCGCGGAGCCTGACCGGTCCGTCCCGGGCGCCCCTCCGATCGCGGACCGGCGCACCAGCTGCCGGGCCGCCGTGTCCCGCCGCTCTCCCACCGATGCCGCGGGAAGACCACCGGGCGCGACGTCCCACGGCTCGGTACGGCCTCCGTCCAGCACGTCGACCCGGCCGACCCCGGACGCGGACAGCACCGCGGCGATCGTCGCGCCGACCCTGCCCGCGCCCCGCACCTGTACCCGCACGGCGCCCCGTGCCGCGAGTGTGCGCAATGCGCCGCCCGGTGCCGGGTGGACCACGGAGAGCGACGCGGCGTCGGGGCGTTGCCGCTCCAGGGTCTCGGCACGCCTGCGCAACGCGTCGGCTTCCACGCCGCCCGCACTCGGGTCGTCGAGCAGACCGGCTTCCGTGAGACGAGAAACGAGAATGTCCACATGACGGTCCGACAGATCCAGAGCCCTGGCTTCCTCGCGCAGGAGAGGCAGTCCACGTGTTCCGTCCAGGAGTTCCAGAAAGCTGCCGGTGGCGATATCCATCGGCCCCAGGGTCACCGCGTGCGCCGGCGTCACACCGAATTGCACGGTGTTCCGCCCACGCCAGGCGCGCCGGAGTGCGGGCTTGAGCATCGGATGCATGACTTCTCCCCGTTCGGTGTCGAGATCCGTTGCCAGAATGCAATGTGGCGCCGAAACGGGTCGAAAGTTATCCACAGGTCGTGGCATTAGTCGTTCAAATGGTGCGCGCCGAGAAGTGGATCAATACCGTGCGGTCGGGGAGGCGGGACTTCCCTGGCCGCCACCGGGTAACGTCGTGGCGTGTCCGCCGAATCCTCACCCGGTCTCGCCGGGGAGACCCCCGCGCGCAGCGCAGGACGCCAGCAGCGCAGCGCAGCCGCCCAGCCGCCCCGCACATCCGTGATGAGCGCGGTCGAGGTCCGCAGAAGCGCCCGTCGCAGCAGAACGGTCTCCGCCTACCGCGAGGGCGACCGCACCATCGTGCTCATTCCGGCCAGGATGTCGGAGGCCGAGGAACAGCGCTGGATCGGCGTGATGCTCGACAAGCTCGCCGCGCAGGAGAGCAAGCGTGTCATCGGGGGTGGTGAGCTCGCCGAGCGCGCGGAGCGGCTCTCCACCCAGTACCTGGGCGGCCGGGCCCGGCCCGTGTCGGTGCGCTGGGTGACCAACCAGAACACCCGCTGGGGCTCCTGCACTCCCGCCGAGGGCAGCATCCGCCTCTCGCACCGGCTGCAGGGCATGCCGGAGTACGTCGTCGACTACGTCCTCCTCCACGAGCTGGCACACCTGCTGGTCCCGGGCCACGGGCCGCGCTTCTGGCGCCTGCTGGAGGCGTACCCCCGTACGGAGCGGGCGCGTGGCTACCTCGAAGGCGTCGCGGCGGCGGAACGGCTCCCGCACCTGCCCGCCGCGCGCGAGGAGTGAGTCGCCGGTTCTGTACCGGATCTGTACCGGCTTGGCTCGATGTCGTGGTTTGCGGATAGCCTGACGCGACGCAATCACCTTCGGGATGGGGGACGGTCGTTACGCATGGCCAGGGAATTTCAGCGAGGCCACAAGGCCAAGATCAGTGATCTCACGCCAGGGACGGATCTGTACGTAGGCGTGCAGATGGCCGGTCCCGGCCTGACGTTCGACATCAGCTGCTTCGGTCTCGACGCCAACGAGCAGCTCTCCGACGACCGTTATTTCATCTTCTTCAATCAGCCGAAATCGCCCGAGGAGTCCATTCAGCTTCTGGGCGCCCAGGCCGGTGACACCGAATCGTTCCGCGTCACCCTCGACCGTATTCCGGCGGCTGTCCACAAGCTGTCCTTCACCGCCACGATCGACGGTGCCGGCCAGATGTCCCAGGTCGGCCCCGGATACATCCGGATCGTCGCCGGCGGCGAGGAAGTGGTGAAGTACGCCTTCACCGGCTCGGAGTTCACCACCGAGCGCGCGGTGATGCTCGGCGACTTCTACCTGAAGGACGTCTGGCGTTTCGCCGCGGTGGGCCAGGGCTTCGACGGCGGACTCGACGCGCTGCTGAAGAACTTCGGCGGGGAGGTCGCCGAGGAGGCTCCCGCCGCCCCGCAGCAGGGTGCCGCTCCGGGATTCGCCCCGCCGGCCCAGGCCACCGCGCCTCCCGCGTTCGGTGCGCCCGCCGCCCCCCAGCCCGCACCGGCGTTCGGTGCTCCGGCACCCGCACCGCAGCAGCAGCCGATGCACGCCGCGCCGACGATCGCGGCGCCCATGGCGCCGCAGGCACCCGCCCCGTACGGACAGCCGCCCCAGCAGCCGCAGTTCGGGCAGGTCCCGGGACAGGGCACGCCGCCGTACGGGCAGCAGCCTCCGGCAGCGCCGTTCGGCCAGCAGCCTCCCGCCGCTCCGCCGTTCGGGCAGCAGCCCCCGGCGCCGTTCGGCCAGCAGCCCCCGGGCATGCCGCAGGGAGTGCCGCAAGGGGTTCCGCAGGGCGGCGCGGGCCTGCAGGCAGCCCTGCGGCCCTACAAGGAGACGGCCACCGGGCAGCGCTGGACCTCGCAGAACCAGCAGCTCATGCGCGTCGACCTCACCATGGGCGGCACCCCCGTGCTGGCCCGGCAGGGCAGCATGGTGATGTACCAGGGCAAGGTCGACTTCGGCTACAAGGGCGCCGGGTTCGCGGGCCGTATGGTCGGCAACGCGACCGGCCAGGAAATGCAGCTGATGCGCTGCACCGGCCGCGGCCAGGTCTTCCTCGCCGAGGAGGGATCGCATCTGCATCCCATCGAGCTGCAGGGCGACGGTATCTGTGTGTCCGCCGAGAGCGTCCTCGCCTTCGACGAGACCCTGCAGTACGAGGTCCGCAGGATCGAGGGGCACGGAATCCCCGGCGGCGCCCTGTTCACCATGCAGTTCCAGGGCTCCGGCACGGTCGTCGTCAAGACGCACGGGGTTCCGGTCGTCCTGCCGGTCACCCCGACCACCTTCGCCGACTGCAACGCCGTGGTGGCCTGGTCGTCCGCGTCCCAGGTGATCATCTCCAGCCAGGTCCGGCTGCGCCGCAACGCCTACCCGGGGCACAGCGGGGAGACCGTGAACCTCCAGTTCCGGGGAGCCCCCGGAAACTTCGTCGTCGTCCAGCCCTACGAGGTCTGAGGGAGCCCGTCATGAACCAGCAACTCGCGGGCTTCGCCCCGACCCCCGTCACGGCCCGGATGGAGAACCACGGCCGCACGATGCTCAAGGTCGCCATGGCCACCGGCCAGGACCTCTACGCACGTACCGGTTCGATGGTCGCCTACGAGGGCTTCATCCAGTACGAGCCCAATCCGCCCGCCGTCCGCCAGATCGCCTCGCAGTGGATCACCGGCGAGGGCACGCCGCTGATGAAGTGCGCCGGGGACGGACTGCTCTACCTCGCTGACTACGGCGCGGACGTGGTCGTCATCAACCTCGACAACGACTCCCTGTCGGTCAACGGCACCAACCTCCTCGCCTTCGACAGCCACCTCACCTGGGGCGTGGAGCGGGTGAAGGGACTGGCCAAGTTCGCCGGCCAGGGCCTGTGGAACATCGCCGTCCAGGGCACCGGATGGGTCGCCATCACCTCGCGCGGCACTCCGATCGTCGTCGACTGCGGCAGGGGCGAGGACGAGACGTACGTCGACCCCGACGCCCTCGTCGCGTGGTCCCCGAACCTCAAGGTGAAGGGCAAGCGCAGCTTCAAGGCGGGCTCGCTCATAGGGCGGGGCAGCGGAGAGGCGTACCAGATGGCCTTCTCCGGGCAGGGCATCGTCGTGGTCCAGCCGAGCGAGGACAGTACCGACCGCCTGCGGGTCCGGAACTGAGCGGGGGGAGAAGAAGATCATGCAGAGTCCGCTTTTCAGCTACACCGAACAGCAGTCGCAGGACCGGTACACGGTCCAGAACCCGCAGCTCCTGCGGGTCTCGCTGACCGGCCACGACGACGTCCTCGCGCGGAAGGGCGCCATGGTGGCCTACCAGGGCCTCATGGAGTTCGACGGCGAGTACCAGTCGCAGGGGCAGCGTCGTGCCCGGCGGAACACGGGTGAGGGCCTCGACCTCATGCGGTGCTCGGGACAGGGGACGGTCTACCTGGCCAACCTCGCCCAGTACATCCACGTGGTCGACGTCGACCACGAGGGCATGACGGTCGACAGCGCCTACGTCCTCGCCCTGGACTCCTCGCTGCACACCGAGGTCATCGCGGTGGACAGCCAGTACGGGATCTCGGGCACCGGCAAGTACCAGCTCAACATCACGGGCAACGGCAAGGTCGCGCTGATGACCTCCGGCCAGCCACTGATGATGCAGGTGACGCCGGACAAGTACGTCAACGCCGACGCCGACGCGATCGTCGCCTGGTCGAGCGGGCTGCGGGTGCAGATGCAGGCCCAGACCCACTCCTCGGGAGTCATGCGGAGGCGTGGCAACACGGGGGAGGGCTGGGAGCTGAGCTTCCTGGGCCAAGGCTTCGCGCTCGTCCAGCCGAGCGAGGTGCTGCCTCCGCAGAGCGCCCAGATCGGACAGGGCGCGGCGGCCCAGTTCGGCGTGGGCCAGCACGGTGCGCGCAGTCAGAACCAGAACAACTCCTGGAACTGAGCCGCACGGCGGTCAACGGGTGAGGGCGGACTCCACCGGAGTCCGCCCTCACCCGTGTACGGGGGCGCCCGTGCCCGCCGTCTAGCCTGCCTGTCCCAGTCGTGCGCGGGTGCTCTCCAGCAGGCGTACGACAGAGGCGTCGGCCACCTCTGCCACCTCGGCGTAGGGGAACCAGCGCAGATCGAGGGACTCCTCGCTGATCCGCTCCGTCGCCCCCGCCGTCGCGGTCGCCGCGTACTGGACGTCCAGATGCCAGTTGCACGGTGCCGGGATGGGATGCCGGTCGAGCCGCACGGGCCCGCCCGGCAGCAGGGTGAGCCCGGGGATCCCCGACTCCTCCGTGGCCTCCCGAAGGGCGGCGGCCTCAAGGGTGGGGTCCTGCTGCTCGCAGTGCCCGCCCATCTGCAGCCACATCCGAAGCTTCCTGTGCAGGGTCAGGAGTACCCGGCCGCGCTCCGGATCGATCACCAGGGCGCTGGCCGTCAGATGCCCGGCCCCGCAGGCCTTCCACATGCCGTCGGGGTGCCCGGCCAGATGATCCAGATAGGCCTGCCGCAGCTCCTGCTG
Organism: Streptomyces sp. NPDC049970; assembly: GCF_040660235.1. Classification (NCBI taxonomy): domain Bacteria; kingdom Bacillati; phylum Actinomycetota; class Actinomycetes; order Kitasatosporales; family Streptomycetaceae; genus Streptomyces; species Streptomyces sp. NPDC049970. Next base: position 78,434 of record NZ_JBFALP010000003.1, read on the forward strand.
GCCCGCGTCGTCGGTGTCGTAGCCCTTGAGCGTGAGAACCGCGTCGTCGTGAAGGGTCACCTGCCGGTGTCGTCCTTGCCGTCGTCCGCGGAGTCGTCGCCGGAGTCCTCGCCTGCGGAGTCGTCCGCGGGACCCTTTCCGGATCCGCCCTTCTCCACGTCATCCGCGGCGGGCTTCCGCGGGCCGTTGGCCGCCTCCCCGAGCATCTTGTCCAGCTCGGAGAAGTCCAGCTGCTCGTGGTGGACGAAGCCGTCCGGGTCGTCCAGGTCATGGGCGGTGGGCAGCATGTCCGGGTGACCCCACAGGCCGTCGCGGCCGTCGACGCCCCGGGCGTCGGTGAGCGAGGCCCACAGCCGCGACGCGTCCCGCAGCCGGCGCGGCCGCAGCTGCAGCCCGATCAGCGTGGCGAAGGTCTGTTCGGCGGGGCCGCCCGACGCCCGGCGCCTGCGCATCGTCTCGCGCAGCGCGTCGGCCGAGGTCAGCCGGGACTTCGCGGCCTCGTGGACCACGGCGTCCACCCAGCCCTCGACGAGGGCGAGGGCCGTCTCCAGACGCGCCAGGGACGCCTTCTGCTCCGGAGTGTCCTCCGGCTGGAACATGCCCTGCTGCAGCGCGTCCTGGAGCTGCTCGGGCTGCGACGGGTCGAACTGGCCGACGACGTCCTCGAGCTTGCTCGTGTCGACCTTGATGCCGCGCGCGTACGCCTCGACCGCGCCGAACAGATGGGACCGCAGCCACGGCACATGGGCGAAGAGCCGCTGGTGAGCGGCCTCGCGCAGCGCCAGGTACAGCCGCACCTCGTCCTGCGGCACGCTCAGGTCCTTGCCGAACCGCTCGACGTTCAGCGGGAGGAGCGCGGCCTTGCCGGCCGGTGCCAGCGGCAGGCCGATGTCGGTCGAGCCGACGACCTCGCCCGCGAGCACCCCCACGGCCTGTCCGATCTGCTGACCGAACATGGCACCGCCCATGGACCGCATCATCCCGATCAGCGGACCCGCCATGGCCTGCATCTCCTCGGGCAGGACGTCGCCCATGGCCAGGCCGACGCGCTCGGCCACCGGGTCCACCAGCTGCTGCCACGCGGGCAGCGAGGCCTCGACCCACTCGGCGCGGCTCCACGCCACGGTCGAGACGGACCCGGAGGGCAGGGACGTCACGCCGTCCAGCCAGAGATCGGCGAGACGCAGTGCCTCGTCCACCGCGGAACGCTCCGCGGGGCCGACGCTCGCGTCCTTGCTGCCGTCCGTCGTGCCCTGCGACACGGTCTGGCGGGCGATCTGCTTGGCCATGTCCCAGTTGACCGGGCCGCCCTCGTAGCTCAGCATCTGGCCGAGCTGCTGGAAGGCCGCACCCAGGTCGTTCGGGTTCATCGAGCCGAACATCGCCGCGAACGGGTTGTCCCCGCCCGCGCCGGGCCCGAAGCCGAGTGGGTTCGCCGGCCCGCCCGAGCCCTGCCCACCACCGGTGGGGTCCTTCTTCCTGCCTTCGTCGCCGTCTTCCGGCTCCTCCGGCGGAATGCCGAATCCGAATGGGGTGTCACTCACGGGTTTCCTCGGCTCGTAGGGCCGCCGGCTCGAACCGACGGCGACTGCCCGACATCACCATCAAGCGTAGACACCGAAGACCGCTTGGGGCCTCAGTGCTCCGCCGGCTCCCGGCCTGCGGCAGGATGGACGCCACCTGGTACGCACGCGTCATTCGGGTACGTACTGAAGACAACCGCTGGAGACGCCCGGTGAGTTCCCCAGATCCACAGGTTCGCGCAGCGCGAAACCTGGCCGACCCCTCGACCGAGAGCAAGCCCACGAAAAACAACTCCCGGAGCCGCGGCCCAGTCGTCGCGGTGACCGGTGCCGCGTCCGGCGTAGGCGAGCTGCTCACCGCGCACCTCGCCGCATCCGACGAGATCAAGCAGGTCATCGCCATCGACGAGCGCCGCGGTGACGTCTCCGAGGCGACCTGGCACATCCTGGACGTACGGGACCCCGCCATCGCCGAGAAGCTGCGGGGTGCGGATGTCGTCGTGCACATGGCACTCGACCTCGACCTGGAGACCGACGCCGCGGCCCGTACCGCGTACAACGTGCGCGGTACCCAGACCGTACTGACGGCGGCCGCCGCCGTAGGGGTCCACCGGGTCGTCCTCTGCACCTCGGCGATGGTCTACGGCGCCCTGCCGGACAACGACATCCCGCTCTCCGAGGACGCCGAGCTGCGTGCCACGGCGGAGGCCACCGGCGTCGGCGACCTGCTGGAGATCGAGAGGCTCGGCCGCCGTGCTCCCCGCGCCCACCCCGGTCTCAACGTCACGGTGGTACGACCCACCGTCCTGGTCGGTGGTACGGACACGGCCCTCACGAGGTACTTCGAGTCCCCGAGGCTCCTCGTCGTCGCCGGATCCCGCCCGGCCTGGCAGTTCTGCCACGTCGACGACCTGGTGAGCGCGCTGGAGTACGCCGCGCTGGAGAAGATCGAGGGGGAGTTCGCGGTCGGCTGCGACGGCTGGCTCGAGCAGGAGGAGGTGGAGGAGCTCTCCGGGGTGCGCCGCATGGAGCTGCCGTCCGCCGTGGCTCTCGGCGCGGCCGCCCGGCTCCACAGGATCGGCCTCACGCCCTCCCCGGCGGGCGACCTCGCCTACACCATGCACCCCTGGGTCGTCAGCGTGAGCCGGCTCCACGACGCGGGATGGCGCCCCCGCTGGACCAACGAGGAGGTACTTGCGGCACTCCTCGAAGAGGTCGAGGGCCGCCACACGGTCGCCGGCCGGCGACTCGGGCGCAAGGACGCCACGGCGGCGGGCGCGGCCGGGGCCACGGTCGCCCTGCTCGGCACGGCCGCACTGGTCAGGCGGGCACGCAAGGCGCGCCGCCGCTTCTGAACGGCTCTCCCCTCGCCCCCGTCCCCGCCCTGGTAGGAGGCTCCAAGCGCGAAGGCAGGCCACCGGTCGAACACGCTATTGGGGGTTGTCGGTGCCGTGCGGCACGATGGCCCCATGGCACGAATCCACGATCACCCGGGCGAGCAGGCTGCCCAGGACCCCATCCGGCTCCTGGGCATCCGCGACACGCCGCTCTCCGTCGACGAGATCTTCCGCGCCGTGGGGGACGACGCCGCCGGAGGCACGGCGCTCTTCGTCGGCACGGTGCGCGACCACGACGGCGGGGAGGACGTCGGCTCACTCGGGTACTCCTGCCATCCGACGGCCGTCGACGAGCTCCGCAGAGTGGCCGAGAAGGTCGTGGCGGAGTTCCCGGTGCGGGCCCTCGCCGCCGTCCACCGGGTGGGTGAACTGGGTGTCGGCGATCTGGCCGTGGTCGTCGCCGTCTCCTGCGCCCATCGGGGTGAGGCGTTCGAGGCCTGCCGGAAGCTGATCGACGACCTCAAGCACGAGGTCCCGATCTGGAAGCACCAGCGTTTCTCCGACGGCACCGAGGAGTGGGTCGGCGCCTGCTGAGCGCAAACCGCCCCGGGGGCATTCAGCCCCGATTTGCGTAACCGCCCCCCTGCCACGAGCGTTGGTGCTGCAAGTGGTTAATCTTCTGATCGTCAGTTGCGGTCGCTCATGGGGTAGGGAGGTCGTGATGGCAGCACTCGCTTGGCTTTTGATTCCGCTTATAGCCGCACTCGGCGCGGCGATATGGGGAGGGTGGGCAGCCCGCAATCGAACGACCGGCGACGTCACCGAACTCGCCGGGTACGCCAGGTTCCGTGAAGCGATGGAGAAGTCGGACTCCGGTTCCGAGGCAGTCTGAGTCACCGGCGGCCGAACGCAGTCGCCAACTCCGCACCGTCCCTCCCCGTCACGCGTGCACACGCGCCACGAGCGGCCGTGACGGTCTCCGGCCCGCGCCGGACCACCCACGTCGTGCCGCCCCGTACGGACCGGCCCCGGCGGTGCACTGACAGGCCCTTCCCGTACTGTCGTTCCATGCCACGCCGCACCGCGACGATGCTCGCCTCGACCCTCATCCTGATCGCGCTGCTCTGCGCAGGCGTGCTGATTCCGGTGCCGTACTCGGAGATGTCGCCCGGCCCGACCGTCAACACGCTCGGTGACGCCCGTGGCGAGCCGGTCCTGCACATCACCGGCCACAAGACGTACCCGACGTCCGGGAACCTCAACATGACGACCGTGCGCGTCACCGGCGCGGACTACGACATGAACATCGTCGAGGCCGTCTACGGCTGGCTGGCCCACGACAGCGTGGTCGTCCCGCACGACACCCTCTACCCGGACGGCAAGACCGAGCAGCAGTCCACCCAGGAGAACGCCGAGGAGTTCAGCCAGTCCCAGGAGAGCGCCAAGGTCGCGGCCCTGGAAGAGCTGAAGATCCCCGTCACATCCCGTGTGGTGGTCTCCACCGTCGTCAAGGACAGCGCCGCCGAGGGCGTGCTGCACGCGGGCGACGTGATCAAGGCCGTGGACGGCACGGCGGTCCGTGAGCCCGAGGACGTCGCGAAGCTCGTCACGAAGCACGAGCCCGGCGAGGACGTCGTCTTCACGGTGATCCCCGCCAAGGCCGCCGCCGCGGCCGAGAAGGCGGGCAAGGAGCCCCAGGGATCCCACGACGTGACCCTCACCACCCGCAAGGCCGCCGCGGATCCCGCCGACCCCTCGGGGGACGGCCGGGCCGTCGTCGGGATCCAGGCGGGGACGGACCACACCTTCCCGTTCGAGATCGACATCAAGCTCGCCGACGTCGGCGGCCCCAGCGCGGGACTGATGTTCTCGCTGGGCATCATCGACAAGCTCACGCCGGGCAAGCTGACGGGCGGCAAGTTCATCGCCGGCACGGGAACGATCGACGACAGCGGGACGGTCGGGCCCATCGGCGGCATCAACATGAAACTGGTCGGCGCGCGCAACGCGGGTGCGCGCTACTTCCTCACGCCGGACGACAACTGCGCCGCCGCGGCGTCCGACACCCCGAGCGGCCTCACCCTGGTACGGGTGAAGACCCTCGACGACGCCACGAAGGCCCTGGAGAAGATCCGGACGGGGGACACGGCCGGCCTGCCGAGCTGCTCGGCAAGCTGAGACCGGCCCCCGCCCCGCCGATCAGGACTCGAACGTGGCCGCGAGCGCGTCGGACAGCCCGGGAACCAGTCCCGCCCCGGTCAGGACCTCGGTGGGGGAGTCCTTCTCCCGCAGCCTGACGGCCGAGTCGCGGGCTCCGTCCCGCAGCACCGCCACGGTCATGCGCACCTCCTGCCGGTCCGGGTGGTCGGCGACCCACTTGGTGAGCCGGGCGTCGCTCAGGCCCTCCGGCACGGACGCCTCGGCGGACGGCGGCAGCATCAGCCGCTCCACGGTCATGGCGCAGCCGACCACGGCGTCGGGCCAGGCGATCGTGGCGAGGAACTCGTCCAGCGCGGTGCCGTCGGGGAGCTCCTCCTGCTCGATGGGGGTGAGGGCGGCGGGTGCCGAAGCGGCGTCGTCGAGGCCGAGCTGGGCGGCGAGACCAGGCTCCTGGGTGCGCAGCCGCGCGGTGTCGACCAGGGCGAACAGCCGGGCGGGCTGGTCCCAGCCGAGACCCGCGGCATAGGCGTCGATCTCGAGGACGGCGACGGTGAGGGGACTCGCGGCCATCGGCGGTCCTGAAGGGGAAACGTTGGGCATGACCAACATCCTGCCTCCTTTCGTCCCGGGAACGGGAACTAGGTAAAGCCTGAGTAAGTTGCATAGGTGGGCTCTACGATCGCTGGGCCCGCTCCACACGACCGCGAACTTCGAGGTGCGCACGTTGGCTTTCCAGATGCCGGACCGCGGCGGAGGCCCGACCGGGCCACGGATCAGAGTCGGCCGCCCGTCCCGGCGCGTCCGTACCCTGCTCATGACACTGGGTGTCCTGGCGGTCCTCGCCATGGCCTTCGTCATGTTCGCCGGGTTCTGGACGGACTGGCTCTGGTACAGGTCGGTCGCGTATTCGTCCGTCTTCACCACCACCCTGTGGACCAAGATCGGCCTGTTCCTCGTCTTCGGACTGCTGATGGCCGTCGCCCTCGGCGTGAACATCTGGCTCGCGCACCGGCTCCGGCCGCCGCTGAGCGCGATGTCGCTGGAGCAGCAGAGCCTCGACCGCTACCGGATGAGCGTCGCCCCGCACAAGAAGTGGGTACTGCTCGCCGTCACCGCGCTCGTCGGCCTGATCGCCGGGGCGTCCGCCTCGGGCCAGTGGCGTACCTGGCTGATGTACGTCAACGGCGTGCCGTTCGGCCAGAAGGACCCCCAGTTCAAGCTGGACGTGGCCTTCTACGCCTTCGACCTGCCCTGGTACCGCTTCCTGCTCGGGTTCGGCTTCGCGGCTGTCGTGCTGTCGCTGATCGCCGCGGCGCTGACCCACTACCTGTACGGCGGACTGCGGGTCACGAGCCCCGGCGCCCGGGCCACCGGGGCGGCCACCGGCCATCTCTCGGTGCTGCTCGGCATCTTCGTGGCGCTGAAGGCCGTGGCCTACTGGCTCGACCGGTACGGCCTGGCCGTGAAGTCCAGCGACTTCAAGGCCACGGACAACTGGACGGGCCTGCGGTACGTCGACGCGAACGCCTACCTGCCGGCGAAGACGATCCTGTTCTGCATCGCGGTGATCTGCGCGCTGCTGTTCTTCGCCACCCTCTGGCGCCGGACCTGGCAGCTGCCGGTGATCGGCTTCGGCCTCATGGTGCTGTCGGCGATCCTGATCGGCGGGCTCTACCCGGCGATCGTGCAGAAGTTCCAGGTCCAGCCCAACGAGCAGGCCAAGGAAGCGCCGTTCATCCGGAAGAACATCGACGCGACACGTGATGCCTACGACATCGACGACGCGAAGGTGGACGACTACTCCGGCAAGAGCACGACGACCGACGAGGCCAAGCTGCGCGCGTCCGCGAACGACGCCGCCAGCTACCGGGTGATGGACCCGAACGTGGTCTCCCCGGCGTTCCAGCAGCTCCAGCAGAAGAGGAACTACTACCAGTTCCCCAAGACGCTGGACGTCGACCGCTACAAGGGCAAGGACGGCAAGGAGCAGGACACCGTCATCGGCCTGCGCGAGCTCAACCTCGAAGGACTGCCCAAGCGGAACTGGATCAACGACCACTTCACGTACACCCACGGGTACGGCGCCATCGCGGCCAGGGGTACCACGACGGGCACGAACCCGTCGGGCTCCCCGGACTTCACCGAGTCCGGGCTGCCGACCAGCGGTGAGCTGCCGAAGTACGAGCAGCGGATCTACTACGGCGAGAAGACCGAGCAGTACTCCATCGTCGGAGGGCCCCAGAAGGAGCTCGACTACGAGGAGGACGGCGAGAAGACCACCAGCTACAAGGGTGACAGCGGGGTCAGTCTCGCCAGCGCTTTCAACCGCGCTGCCTACGCCGTGTCGTTCAGCGAGCCGCAGATTCTGTATTCGGGAGCCATCGGCGACGGTTCGCGGATCCTGTACAACCGCACCCCCAAGGAGCGCGTCGAGGCGGTCGCCCCCTGGCTGACCATCGACGGCGACGCCTACCCGGCGGTCGTGGGCGGACGGATCCAGTGGGTCGTCGACGCGTACACCACGACCAACGGCTATCCGTACGCCTCGCGTACGACCCTGGGTGACACCACGGCGGACTCGCTGACCACCAACCAGCGCGCGGTCGTCGCCCAGCAGAACCAGGTCAACTACATCCGCAACTCGGTGAAGGCCACCGTCGACGCGTACGACGGCAAGGTGAAGCTCTACGAGTGGGACACCGAGGACCCGGTCCTCAAGACCTGGCGCAAGGCCTTCCCCGGAACCGTGAAGTCCAAGGGCGACATCCCGCGGGACCTGATGGACCACCTGCGCTACCCGCAGGACCTGTTCAAGGTCCAGCGCGAGCTGCTCACGCGGTACCACGTGCAGGACCCCGCGCAGTTCTACAGCGGGAGTGACGCCTGGCAGGTGCCGGACGACCCCACCAACAAGGAGCCCGGGGCCGTTCCGCCGTACTACCTGAGCATGAAGATGCCCGGCCAGGACCAGCAGAGGTTCTCCCTCACCACCACGTTCACACCGAAGGGACGGCCCAATCTGGGGGCGTTCATGGCGGTGGACGCGGACGCGGCAGGTGACGACTACGGCACGATAAGGCTGTTGAGAGTCACCACCACGGTCAAGGGCCCCGGACAGGTGCAGAGCGAGCTCAACGGCAACGACGACGTCGCCGAGTTCGTGAGAAACCTCAAGGGCACCGACTCGGACATCGAGTACGGAAACCTCCTGACCGTGCCGCTCGACGGTGGCTTCCTCTACATCGAACCGGTGTACACGCGCGGTGGCACGCAGAACTACCCGCTGCTGCGCAAGGTGGCCGCCTCCTACGGGTCGAAGATCGTCTTCGAGAACAGCCTGAGTGAGGCGTTGAACGCCGTCTTCGGGGTCGAGGGCGATACGACGACTCCGCCCGAGACGGAGCCACCGGGTGACACCACGGAGCCTCCCGCCACGGGGGACGCGGCGCTGAAGAAGGCCATCGCGGACGCCCAGAAGGCCTACACGGCCGGTGAGGACGCTCTCCAGAAGCAGGACTGGACCGCCTACGGCAAGGCCCAGGCGGACCTCCAGGACGCGCTGGAGAGGGCCGCAGCCGCCCAGCCGGGGGCCGGCGGGGGCGCCGGGTCGGCGGACAAGTCCGGTGACGAGGGCGGGGACCAGGGCAGCTGAGAATGTTCCACCCCGCGTCGTGGTACGGTTTCAACACAACGACGCGGGGTGGAGCAGCTCGGTAGCTCGCTGGGCTCATAACCCAGAGGTCGCAGGTTCAAATCCTGTCCCCGCTACTGAATGACGAAGGCCCGGATCCTTTTGGATCCGGGCCTTCGTCATGCCGTGGGCCTCTTTCTCAAGATGTGCGGCGAAGTGCGGTTCGCTGGCCGGCAGTTTGGGCCAAACGTGTTTGACTTGTCTCTCTGTGGGCAAGTCGACAAAACGCTGAAGTGACCTCACTGGCCGCGATATACCAGGTGTGCGCGGGTTACAGGTGGTGCGACGATGGTATTTATGGGGGACAGGGCAACTCTGTTGGAGACAGGGCGGTTTGTGCAGCGACGCGGCCGGACGGCGGAAAACGTGGCAGATGCGGTATTCGCCGCTGCCCTGACCGGGACCGCCGAGCGCGCCCGCGTATCCGCCGCGGCGGACGTCGACGCGACGGCGGACGCCGCCGAGGTGACCGCGCGCGTCGAGGGTGCGGACGCCAACGACACCACCGACACCGCGGACCACTCCGACGAGACCGAGGCGCGGCACCGTCGTGCCGCGGACGCCGGCGACACCACGTCGATGAGCGTCCTCGGCGCCCTTCTGCTGCGTCGCGGAGACCTGGACGGCGCCGAGGCCTACCTGCGGGCGGCCACCGCCGAGGGCGACCGGGCGGCGGCCAACAACCTGGGCGTCCTGCTGCACCAGAGGGGTTACACGGACGAGGCCGCGGGCTGGTGGCGTATCGCGGCGGTCGCGGGCTCCGCCGCTGCCGCACACGCCCTCGGTCGGCACTTCCGCGAGCGCGGCGACGAGCCGGGTGCCGAGTACTGGCTGCGCCAGTCCGCCGAGCATGGCCACGCGCTGGGTGCCTACGCCCTCGCCGACCTGCTGGAGCACCGCGGCGACACCGGGGCCGAGCGCTGGCTGCGCGCCGCCGCGGAGCAGGGGCACCGGGAGGCCGCCTACCGCCTGGCGCGCGCGGTCGAGCGCAATGCCGTAGGTGACGCGTACGACGCCTTCGGCCCGGGGCGCGTGGTGGGCGGCGGTCCGCAGGAGCGGCCGGTGGTCGGTCCCGTCGTGAAGCGGGACAGCCCCGTCGCGGGCCCCGGCACCGGCCGGGTCGGCGAGGCCGAGCAGTGGTACCGGCAGGCCGCCGCCCGGGGACACCGGCGCGCCGCCCTGCATCTCGGTGCCATCCTCGAGCAGCGCGGTGAGCTGAAGGAGGCCGGCCGCTGGTACCTCGGCGCGGCCAAGGACGGTGAGGCCCGCGCGGCCTGCGCCCTGGGCTTCCTGCTGCGTGACGCCGGCGACGAGGAGAGCGCGGCCGTGTGGTGGCTGCGTGCCGCCCTGGACGGCGACGGCAACGCCGCCAACGCCCTCGGTGCCCTGCACGCCGCCCGTGGCGAGCAGCAGACCGCGGAGCGCTGGTACCGCGCCGCGATGGACGCGGGTGACGTCAACGGCGCGTACAACCTCGGCCTGCTCTGTGCCGCCCAGGACCGGATCCCGCAGGCGGAGCAGTGGTACCGGAGGGCTGCCTACGCGGGACACCGCGAGGCGGCGAACGCGCTGGCTGTGCTGCTCCTCCAGGCCGGGGACGCGAGCGGGGCCGAGCCCTGGTTCTCGAAGGCCGCCGAGGCGGGCAGCGTGGACGCCGCCTTCAATCTCGGCATCCTGCACGCCGGGCGTGACGAGGACCGTACGGCCTTCGGCTGGTACCAGCGCGCGGCGTCCGCCGGGCACACCGACGCCGCGCTCCAGGTGGGCATGGCCCTGCTCAGGGACGGCGAGGAGCAGGAGGCCGAGCGCCATCTGCGCTGCGCCGCCGGCGGTGGCAGCGCCGAGGCCGCGTTCCGGCTGGCCGGGCTGCTCGACCTCCGCCGTCCGGCGCCTGGTGCTCCCGGACTTGGGGAGCCGATGCCGGAGAAGACCGAGTGCGAGGAGTGGTACGAGAGGGCGGCCGGGCAGGGCCACCGACGCGCACAGGTGCGGGCGGGGATGCTGGCGGCCGCGCGCGGCGACATGGCCAACGCCGCCCGGTGGTACCGCGAGGCCGCCGAGTCGGGCAGTCGCAACGGTGCCTTCAACCTCGGCCTGCTGCTCGCCAGGGAGGGGAGCGAGCGCGAGGCCGCCCTGTGGTGGAGCCGGGCGGCCAACGACGGCCACGGCCGGGCGGCCCTGCGCCTCGCGCTGCTCGCCGCCCGCCGGGGCGAGCTCACCGAGGGGCAGCGCTGGTGCGCCCGCGCGGTCGAGCTGGGCCCTGCGGAGGTGGCCGAGCGGGCCGCGCGGCTGCTGGACGCTCTGCACCAGGAGCTCACCGCGTGACCTGACGCGCGGGGCACACGCCCGGCCCGGGGGCCTACCCGGTCGGCCCCCCGCACCAGGCCGGGCTCGTGCGGGGCAGGGCGGCTGCGGGGCCGGGAGATGAATTTGCCCTGCTCGGTGGGGTTGCCGTAGAGTTGCAATCACAACGACGCGGGGTGGAGCAGCTCGGTAGCTCGCTGGGCTCATAACCCAGAGGTCGCAGGTTCAAATCCTGTCCCCGCTACTGAAAGACCGAGGCCCGGATCCTTCCAAGGATCCGGGCCTCGGTCGTATGCCCACGCCGCATACGCCGTATGCCCACGCCGCATACGCCGTATGCCCACGCCGCATACGCCGTATGCCCACACGCCGTATGTCCGCGTCGCATGTCCAAGCGAAGACAACCCGCGCCGGGGTCGGATGCCGCGAAGGTGGCCGACGCGAGGTCCAGCCGTGTGGAGACGGCGCCCGTCCCGTCCCGTGCGGTTCGCCGCTTCAGCCGGTGGCGGCGCAGTTCGGGCAGATGCCGCGGTAGGTCACCTCGACGCCCGAGACGCTGAAGCCGAAACGCTCCTCGGTCGGCAGGTCCGCCAGCGGGTTGCCGGACGGGTGTACGTCACGGATCGCTCCGCAGTGCCCGCAGACCAGGTGGTGATGGGGGCGGTGGGCGTTGGGGTCGTACCGCTTGGCCCGGCGGTCCGTGGAGACCTCGATCACCTCGCCCAGGGACACCATCTCGCCCAGCGTGTTGTACACGGTGGCGCGGGAGATCTCCGGCAGCCGGGCGACGGCCCTCGCGTGGACCTCGTCCGCCGTCAGGTGCACATGGTCCCCCTCGAGAACCTCGGCCACGACGCGCCGCTGTGCCGTCATGCGCCAGCCGCGTCCACGAAGTCGTTCCAGGAGGTCACTCATGGCCCCAGCGTAACAGCGGAGGCACCGAGTCCCGAGTCGGTGTGACTTTAGATCTTTGCTTGACTTGGACAATGTCCATTGTAGGATCGAATTCGATACTGGGCAGGACAGTCCGCGCGGGGCGACCGCACCGCGCGGGGAATGACGCAGGAGGCGCGCGTGACTCAGGGACCGCTCACCACGGAGGCCGGGGCTCCGGTTGCCGACAACCAGAACAGTGAGACCGCCGGCCCGGGTGGACCGGTCCTGGTCCAGGACCAGGCGCTCCTGGAGAAGCTCGCCCACTTCAACCGCGAGCGCATCCCCGAGCGCATCGTCCACGCGCGTGGCGCCGGCGCGTACGGCACGTTCACGCTGACCCGGGACGTCTCGCAGTGGACGCGGGCCAAGTTCCTCTCGGAGGTCGGCAAGCAGACCGAGACCTTCCTGCGCTTCTCCACCGTGGCGGGCAACCTCGGCTCCGCGGACGCGGCGCGGGACCCCCGTGGATGGGCGCTGAAGTTCTACACCGAGGAGGGCAACTACGACCTCGTCGGCAACAACACCCCGGTGTTCTTCATCAAGGACGCCATCAAGTTCCCCGACTTCATCCACACTCAGAAGCGCGACCCCTACACCGGGTCCCAGGAGGCGGACAACGTCTGGGACTTCTGGGGTCTCTCGCCGGAGTCCACACACCAGGTGACCTGGCTCTTCGGTGACCGCGGCATCCCGGCCTCGTACCGTCACATGAACGGCTACGGCTCGCACACCTTCCAGTGGAACAACGAGGCCGGTGAGGTCTTCTGGGTCAAGTACCACTTCAAGACCGACCAGGGCATCAAGAGCCTCACCACCGAGGAGGCCGTCCGCCTCTCCGGTGTCGACCCGGACAGCCACCAGCGTGACCTGCGCGAGTCGATCGAGCGGGGTGACTTCCCGAGCTGGACCGTGCAGGTCCAGATCATGCCCGCGGCCGAGGCTGCGGGCTACCGCTTCAACCCGTTCGACCTCACCAAGGTGTGGCCGCACGAGGACTACCCGCCGATCGAGATCGGCAGGCTGGAGCTCAACCGCAACCCGGAGAACATCTTCGCCGAGGTCGAGCAGTCGATCTTCAGCCCGGCACACTTCGTGCCCGGCATCGGCCCGTCCCCGGACAAGATGCTCCAGGGGCGCCTCTTCGCGTACGGCGACGCCCACCGCTACCGGGTCGGGATCAACGCCGACCACCTGCCCGTGAACCGCCCGCACGCCACCGAGGCGCGCACCAACAGCCGTGACGGTCACCTGTACGACGGCCGCCACAAGGGTGCGAAGAACTACGAGCCGAACAGCTTCGGCGGTCCGGACCAGACCGGCCGGCCGCTCTGGCAGCCCGTACCCGTCACCGGCGGCACGGGCAACCACGAGGCCCCGCTCCACGCCGAGGACGACGACTTCGTGCAGGCGGGCGATCTCTACCGGCTGCTCTCCGAGGACGAGAAGGTCCGGCTGGTCGACAACCTCGCCGGGTTCATCTCCCAGGTATCGCGTGACGACATCGCCGAGCGCGCCGTCGGCAACTTCCGTCAGGCGGACGGTGACTTCGGCAAGCGGCTGGAAGCCGCGGTCCGGGCGCTGCGCGCCTGACGCGGACGCTGGTGGGCGGGTCGGATCTCCGGAAGGTTCGGGGGTCCGGCCCGCAGCCGTGTCCGGGCCCCTGGTCGGGCTGCCTCAGGGCACCAGTTCGACCGGGTGCCGCCTGGCCGGGGTCCAGCAGCGGATGATGTCGCGCACGGAGACGACGCCGACGGGACCGTCGCCGTCCAGCACGATCAGGTGGCGGAACCCGCCGTGCGTCATGGCCGCCGCGGCCTCGTCGAGTGTCCAGGTGGGCGAGGCGAAGACCACGTCCGTGGTGGTGTGGGTGGAGGCGGTCTCGACGTCGGGGTCCTGCCCCGCGCCCACCGCGTTGAGGATGTCGCGTTCGGTGATGATGCCGAGGCCGCAGGTGTCCGGATCGTGGACGACGGCCGCTCCGACACGGCGGGCCGACATCAGGCGGGCCGCCTGGCGGAGGGTGTGGGCTGGGCCGATCGTGAGGACCAGGGTGCTCATGGCGTCACGGACGAGCATGAAGGGAGCCACCTCCTTCGGGTCGCGAACGTGGAGCGGCCCTCGTGAGCCGATTCACAAGTTCACAAACTGGGGGACTCTCAGAGTGGCACCCCGGAGGTGGCCGGGCAAGGGGGCCTGCATCGACGCCCTGTAGTGTCTCGCGAGATCCCGCTTAGCGCGCTCTCCACTCCTTCGGTGCAGCGTCCGCGGTGGCCGTGGGAGGCGATTCGCGACCCCTGGCCCGCGACCCGCCGCACGCCGCGCTGCGACAGCTTTTTCAGTATGTCGAAATTGGTGTAAAACTAAATACCTTGACGCACTCAGAGGGCAATTATATAATGGATCGATTGGTGGAGGTCGATCTGGAAGTCTGGGTCGAGAGTGCTTCGTTTCATCGGGGGATTCATGAATAAAGCGGCTAAAATGGGCATGCTGACCGGCGGGGCTCTCCTGTTTTCGGCACTCGGGGTGGGCCCCGCAAGTGCTGCTACCGCCTACGGGGCCTGTGCCACCTCTCCGCTCAGCTCGAGCGGATCTGTGAATATCGCGAACTGGCCTTACGCGGGGCAGGTCACCGGCATCACGATCAAGCTCTATGACGAGAAGTCTGACGGTCACCACGTCCGCGTCAGGCTTGCTGAGCAATGGACGACCGGCAAAAGGATTTACTACTCATGGCGGAAGAACACGGACGGGTACGGCACGTACAAGAGCTGGACCACGTACATGAACCCGACGGGTGCGAACAATAAAATAAGCAATATCGTGCTTCAGGTTGCGACATATGAAGGCGATACTCAGTTGCAGTACTGCGAGAAGAGGTTGGACAACCCCGGGGGAGCGTGACCGGCAAGGTTGTTCTCGGTGGGCCGCCTCGCATGAGTCGGATACCGTCGCTGTGGGCCGGTAATACTTTCAGGGCTGGGCCTTCTCGCATTGTCAGTAGATCGGGCTGCGGGTTATGGAGGCCGAAACCGTCCGGGAGTGCTGTACGGCGTTCCCGCCTGCCAGACGGGTGAAGGGGTGGGGCAGATCCGGCCCGAATCTGCCCCACCAAGCGGATGCGGGAGCCGTCCGCGCGCACACGACCGACCGTGTCGTTGCGGAGGACGAACGAGATGCGCTGCGGGCCCGCCCCCCGGCCGCCACCACCCGCAGGTTCAGTAGCGCTGGTTCAGGTAACCGAGCAGTTCGTCGTGCAGCAGCCCGTTCGACGCCGCCGCGTTGCCGCCACCGGGACCCGAGACCCCGTCCAGGCCCGTGAAGCGCCCGCCGGCCTCCTGGACGATGATCGCGTTCGCGGCCATGTCCCACAGGGAGAGCTCCGGCTCCGCGCAGATGTCCACCGAACCCTCGGCGACCATCATGTACGGCCAGAAGTCCCCGTACCCCCGCGTGCGCCAGCAGGCCCGGGTCAGGTCCATGAAGCCGTCGAGCCGGCCCTGCTCCTCCCAGCCGGTCATCGAGGCGTACGCGAACGAGGAGTCCGCGATCCGGTCGACCTTCGACACCCGCATCCGCGTCGCGGACGTCAGACTGCGGCCGGTGAAGGCGCCCGCGCCCTTCGCCGCCCACCAACGCCGGTTCAGCGCGGGGGCCGAGACCACGCCGACCACCGGCTGGAAGCCGTCCTCGTCCGCCTCCATCAAGGAGATCAGCGTCGCCCAGACGGGGACGCCCCGAACGTAGTTCTTGGTGCCGTCGATCGGGTCCACCACCCAGCGCCGCGGACCCGTGCCCTCGAGTCCGTACTCCTCGCCCAGGATCGCGTCACGCGGGCGTGCACGGTGGAGATGACCGCGGATCAGCTCCTCGGCGTGCTTGTCCGCCTCGCTCACGGGGGTCATGTCCGGCTTGGTCTCGACCTTGAGGTCCAGAGCCTTGAACCGGTCCGTCGTCGCAGCGTCCGCGGCGTCCGCCAGTACGTGGGCCAGGCGCAGGTCATCGTGGTAATCGGGCATGTCGTCACAGTATCCACCGCCACCCGGCCCGGGCTACACGGGCCCGTGCGGCCCCTGGGAGCGCCGGTGCGCGGACCCTTGACAGCGCCCCGGAGCGCGTCGACGCTGAATCGCGGATCCCGGCGTGGGAGGCGACGATGCCGACAGCGCGAGAAGCCCTGCTGGACGCCGCGTACTCGGCACTCTCCAACCAGCCCTGGACGTCGGTGCGCATGGTCGACGTGGCGGCCCGTGCCGGGGTGTCCCGGCAGACGCTCTACAACGAGTTCGGGAGCAAGGAGGGTCTGGCCCGCTCGGTGATCCGGCGCGCGGCCGACGGCTACCTGGCAGGTGTGGACCGGACGCTGGGTGCCGATCGCCGGCAGGGGGACGGGCCTGCGGAGCTCGCCCGCTGGACGGTCCGGGCGGCCGGGGCGGACATGCTGGTCAAAGCGCTGCTCACGGGTGTCTGGCAGGACCGCGCGCTCGACCCGGGAGCCCTCGCGACGGGGCGGCGCTCCGTTCCGGCACTGCCGACGCCGGGCGAACTGCTGTCACTCGTACGGGAGCGGGCCGTCGCCGCGCTGGCGGGCGGCTCCCCGCCGCACGGCCCCGCGAAGCTGGAGCTGCGCTGCGAGATCGCGCTCCGGCTCGCCGTCTCGTACGCGCTGGTGCCGGCGGACCCCGTGACGGGCTGGGCGCCGGGCGATCGGGTGGCTCAGTGCGAGGAGCCCGACAGCTGGAGGCCGATCACGCCGATGACCACCAGGGAGATCGACACCAGCTTGAGTGTGGAGACCACGTCGTCGAGGAAGACCATGCCGTAGATCGCCGTACCCGCGGCCCCGATGCCCGTCCACACCGCGTACGCCGGGCCGACGTCGAGCTTCTTCAGCGAGAGCGTGAGCAGACCGAAGCTGCCGAGTGCGAACGCGCAGAACGCCAGGGTCGGCCAGAGCCGGGTGAATCCGTGCGAGAGCTTCAGACACACGGCGAAGCCGGTCTCGAGCAGTCCGGCGACCACGACCAGCAACCACGCCATCGTCTGGTGCCTCCCACGTAGGTGACGCTTCGTCCCGCTCGACGCGATTATGCCCTTACCAGCCGTGGGACCTCGCAAACGTGCGCGAGTCGGGCGGCCCGCGCCGACGACCCGGATCAGTCGCCCTCGCGCCGCTCCCTGGTCGCGAGGAGTCTCCGCAGCGAATCCAGCCGGGCCGGATCGGCGTGTCCGTCGGCTACCCAGGCGTCCAGGGCGCACTCCGGCTCCTGGCCGTCGTGCGTACAGCCGCGCGGACAGTTCTCGGTGCCCGGCTCCAGGTCCGGGAAGGCGTTGATGACCCGGGAGGGGTCGACGTGGTGCAGACCGAAGGAGCGCACGCCCGGGGTGTCGACCACCCAGCCGCGGTCGTCCGGCAGCGGCAGGGCGAGAGCCGACGTG
The DNA here is from genome assembly GCF_040660235.1 of Streptomyces sp. NPDC049970. Taxonomy (NCBI): domain Bacteria; kingdom Bacillati; phylum Actinomycetota; class Actinomycetes; order Kitasatosporales; family Streptomycetaceae; genus Streptomyces; species Streptomyces sp. NPDC049970. The sequence continues at coordinate 95,824 of NZ_JBFALP010000003.1, forward strand.
GTGGTGTGCCGGCCACGCCCGGTGACGGCGTTGACCACGCCCGTCGTGCGGCGCCTGTCCTTCGGGACCAAGGCGTTGACCAGCGTCGTCTTGCCGACCCCGGAGTGCCCGACGAAGGCGGTCACCCGGTCGTACAGCAGTTCGCGCACCCGGTCGGCGGCGTTGCCGTTCTCCAGCTCCTCACGGCTGGTCACGATGTAGGGAACACCCAGCGGGGTGTACGCCTCCAGCAGCTTGTCCGCCGACGCCAGGTCCGACTTGGTCAGCACCAGGAGCGGGGTGAGCCCGCCGTCGTACGCCGCCACCAGGCAGCGGTCGATCATGCGGGGCCGTGGTTCGGGGTCGGCCAGGGCCGTCACGATGGCCAGCTGGTCGGCGTTCGCGACGACCACCCTCTCGAACGGGTCGTCGTCGTCCGCCGTGCGGCGGAGCACCGAGGTGCGGGTGCTGATCCGGACGATGCGGGCGAGGGTGTCCTTGTCGCCGGAGAGGTCACCGACCAGGGAGACGCGGTCGCCCACCACGGCGGCCTTGCGGCCCAGTTCCCGGGCCTTCATGGCCATCACGGTGCGGTCGTCGACCAGGCAGGTGAGCCGGCCCCGGTCGACGGTGAGGACCATGCCCTCCTGGGCGTCCTCGTGCTTGGGGCGGGTGTGCGTACGGGGCCGGTTGCCCTTGGGGTTGGGGCGGACGCGGATGTCGTCCTCGTCGGGGTTCTTCCCGTAGCGGCGCATGGCCTCAGACCCCGCGGCTTCCGGGGGAGACGCCGAGCGCCCCGGGAGCGACCCCGACCGCACCGGAGGGCTCCCCGAGCATGCCGGTCCACATCGCCGGGAAGTCCGGCAGGGTCTTCGCGGTCGTGGCGACGTTCTCGATCTCCACCCCGGCCACGGCGAGGCCGATGATCGCGCCGGCCGTCGCCATCCTGTGGTCGTCGTACGTGTGGAAGGTGCCGCCCCGCAGCGGACGCGGGTTGATCCGCAGTCCGTCGGCCGTCTCCGTGACGTCACCGCCGAGGCCGTTGATCTCCTTGGTGAGCGCGGCCAGCCGGTCCGTCTCGTGCAGCCGCAGATGGGCGACCCCGCTCAGCGTGGACGGGGAGTCCGCGAGGGCGGCGAGGGCGGCGATGCCCGGCGTCAGCTCGCCGACCTCGCTCAGGTCGACGTCGATGCCGTGGACCGAGCCCGTGCCGGTGAAGGTGAGACCGCGCTCGGTCAGCTCGCAGACGCCACCCATCGCGGTGAAGATCTCGCGCAGCGCGTCACCCGGCTGAGTGGTGCGCAGCGGCCAGTCGGGGACGGTGACGCGGCCACCGGTCACCAGTGCGGCGGCCAGGAAGGGCTGTGCGTTGGAGAGGTCGGGCTCCACGGTCAGATCACGGCCCAGCAGCGCGGAGGGCGAGACCCGCCAGACGTCGGGCTCGCCGCCCGACTCGGGCTCGTCGACCTGCGCGCCGACCGAGCGCAGCATGTCGACGGTCATCCGGATGTGTGGCATGGAGGGCAGTGCCGAGCCGGTGTGGCGCACCTCGACCCCCTGGTTGAAGCGGGGCGCGGACAGCAGCAGCGCGGATACGAACTGGGAGGACGAGGAGGCGTCGATCGACACCGGTCCGCCGTCCAGCGCTCCCGCGCCGTGCACGGTCAGCGGCAGCGTGCCCCGGCCGTCGTCGTCGATCCGTGCGCCCAGCGCCTTCAGGGCGTCGATCACGCCGTGCAGGGGGCGCTCGTAGGAACGGGGGTCACCGTCGAAGTGCACGGGTCCGTCCGCGAGGCAGGCCACCGGCGGAAGGAAGCGCATGACCGTGCCCGCGTTGCCGACGTCCACCCGGGCCGGGCCGTGCAGGCCGGCCGGGATGACGCGCCAGGCCTCGCCGGAGCCGTCGGGGCCCACACCCTCCTCGATCCCGACGCCCATCGCGCGCAGTGCCTGTGCCATCAGCAGGGTGTCGCGGGACCGCAGCGGGCGGCGCAGCCAGCCGGGTTCCGAGGACAGCGAGGCGAGCACCAGGGCGCGGTTGGTGACCGACTTCGATCCGGGCACGGTGACGGTCGCGTCGACGGCCCCGGTCGCACGGGGGGCGGGCCAGAGAGCAGGGTGCACGGCACTTTCGGTCATGGACCTCACTTTAGTGGCTCACCGAGAAACCAGATCCTGATCAAAAGCCGTGAAACCGGGGCGTAATACAAGGATGGTACGGGGCCTGTGCCCAGCCGGAGGCTTCCTGGGCCCTCACAGGACGAGCAGCCAGCGCCCGCCTCCGATCAGCGAGCACAGCGACACCGCGTGGAAGAGGAACAGCCAGATCGCGGCCGGTGCGTGTGTCAGCCGGGCCAGCTGGTCCGCGTCGGAGTCGGGAGCACCGCCGTGCCGGCGCTTGGACTGCAGCTCGAACGCCGGGCGTACGCCGCCGAGCAGCAGGAACCACACCACGGTGTACGCGAACGCCGCCTGGACGTCGGCCGAGGTCAGCCAGGACACCAGCAGGAAGGCCGTACCCGTGAGGATGACCGTCAGGGCCCCGTACAGATTGCGGATCATGACCAGCATCACGGCCAGGAGCGCGGTCGCCAGCCAGAGGAGCAGGGTGATCCGGCCGTTGGCCAGCAGCCACGCGCCGCCCAGACCGAGCAGCGGTGGCGCGGTGTATCCGGCCGCCGCGGTGAGGATCATGCCGATGCCGGTGGGCTTGCCGCGGCTGACGGTCAGCCCGCTGGTGTCCGAGTGGAGACGGATGCCGGAGAGCTGACGCCCGGTGAGCAGGGCGACCAGTCCGTGGCCGCCCTCGTGCGCGATGGTGATCGCGTTGCGGGAGAGCCTCCACAGGAGGTTGGGCACCACGGCGACGAGCGCCACGGTGGCCGTGACGACCACCAGCCACTGCTCGGGGGCGGACTGGGTGCCGAAGACGCGATCCCACAGATCGCCCAGTTCGGTGCTGTCCATGTGCGGGCGGCTCCTTGGATGCTCGAGGGATTCACGTCCACCCGACCGGCGGGTCGTGGCAGTCTGGCACTTATGTGCGGACGGTATGCAGCGAGTCGGCGGCCCGAGGACCTGACCGGGCTCTTCGGTGTCGAGAAGTGGGAACCGGCCGAGGCCCTGGAGCCCGACTGGAACGTCGCGCCGACCAAGGAGGTCTACGCGGTCCTCGACCGTCCTGTGAAGGACGCGGACGACCAGCGGCCGGTTCGCCAGTTGCGCACCCTGAAGTGGGGGCTGGTGCCGTCCTGGTCGAAGACGCCGGAGGGCGGCGCGCGCATGATCAACGCCCGCGCGGAGACCGTCCACGAGAAGCCGTCCTTCCGCCGCCCCTTCGTTTCGAGACGGTGCATCCTCCCGGCCGACGGCTACTACGAGTGGGTCACGGGCGCGGACGAGCGGCAGTTGGAGGAGAAGGGGCGGAAGAAGCGCCCCCGTAAGCAGCCCTACTTCGTGACGCCCGCCGACGGCTCCGTGTTCGCCATGGCCGGCCTGTACGAGTTCTGGCGCGACCGGACGCTGCCCGACGACCATCCGCAGGCCTGGTGGGTGACCTGCTCGGTGATCACCACCGAGGCGGAGACGGCGCCGCTCGCGGTGGCCCCCGCCGACGGCCCGGCCTCGCTCTCCGACATCCACCCCCGGATGCCGCTGATACTCACGCCCGACCGCTGGGACGACTGGCTCGACCCGTCGCACACCGATGTCGAGGAGCTGAGGGCGCTGCTGGAGCCGCCGCCCGGCGGGCTGATGCGCGCCTATCCGGTGGCCACCGCCGTCAGCAACGTCCGTAACAACGGCGCGGAACTGCTGGACGAGCTGGCCGCGCCTGAGGTGGCCACGCTCTTCTGAACCGGCAGGATGGCCTCCGTGAGCCGTACCGCAGGGACAGCCAAGAGGACAGAGACCGTCGCGACGGACGCCGGGGAGGCGAGGATCACCTGGCTCCCGGCGAAGGAGGCGCGTCTCGTGCTCGCCGTCGGTCACGGAGCCGGTGGCGGTGTCGAGGCCCGCGACCTCCAGGCCCTCGCCGGCGTGCTTCCGGACCGCGGGGTGACCGTGGCCCTGGTCGAGCAGCCGTGGAGGGTGGCCGGGAAGAAGCTCGCGCCGGCCCCCCGCACCCTGGACACCGGATGGCGCGGCCTGTGGCCCGCGCTGACGGCGCCCCGGCTGCCCGTCGTCGCGGGGGGCCGCAGCGCGGGGGCCCGGGTGGCCTGCCGCACGGCGACCGGCCTGGGTGCCCGCGCCGTGCTCGCGCTGAGCTTTCCGCTGCACCCTCCTTCCCCGAGCTCTCGACCCGGTTCGAGCAGGGGAGGACCCACCGGGAAGCCGGAGAGGTCCCGCGCGGACGAACTGCTCGGCGCGGGTGTACCCACCCTCGTGGTGCAGGGCGGCCGTGACCCGTTCGGCCGCCCCGAGGAGTTCCCGGCGGGGGACCACCGGCTCGTCGAGGTGCCGTACGCGGATCACGGCTTCGCCGTCCTGAAGAGGGCGCCGCTGACCCAGGACCGGGCGATGGACCTGCTCACCGGCGCGGTGGCCGAGTGGCTGGAAGGGCTGCGCTGAGGCCCGTCCCCCTCGGTCCGCGTCCTTCCGGCCACCCGCGCGGACCCCGGGAATGCGGGATGCGGGGCGGCTGTTGTGGCTGGTGTCGGTACAACAACGTCGTACGTGGAGAAGGGGTCCGTCGCATGGGTTCGACCATCTGCCCGAGCCGCTCGAACGCCGCCGAACTCGAGTGGACGGTGCTTCGCGCGGCCAGGAGCACGTCCGGGCGTGAGCCGGGCGCGGCGGAGCGACAGCCCGCTCAGCAGCAAGGTCGACTATTCTCCGAGGCGAGTGGGTCCGGTCTCGGCCCCGCCACATCGTTGGAGGAGGTGGGTCCGGTCACAGGGACCGACACAGGGACCGACGACGGCCGTGCGCAGGAGACGACCGCCGAGCGCAACGCGCGCTTCGAGCGGGACGCCCTCGGATATCTCGACCAGATGTACTCCGCGGCGCTGCGCATGACGCGCAACCCGGCGGATGCCGAGGACCTGGTCCAGGAGACCTACGCGAAGGCGTACGGCTCCTTCCACCAGTTCCGTGAGGGCACGAACCTCAAGGCGTGGATGTACCGCATCCTCACGAACACCTTCATCAACTCGTACCGCAAGAAGCAGCGCGAACCCCAGCGGAGCGCGGCCGAGGAGATCGAGGACTGGCAGCTGGCGCGTGCGGAGTCGCACATGTCGACCGGTCTGCGCTCGGCGGAGTCGCAGGCGCTCGACCACCTGCCCGACTCCGACGTGAAGTCGGCGCTGCAGGCGATCCCCGAGGAGTTCCGGATCGCCGTGTACCTCGCCGACGTCGAGGGCTTTGCGTACAAGGAGATCGCGGACATCATGGGGACCCCCATCGGTACGGTGATGTCCCGGCTGCACCGGGGACGCCGTCAACTGCGCGGCATGCTGGAGGACTACGCGCGTGAGCGCGGACTCGTCCCGGCCGGTGCCGGTGAGTCGGACGAAACGAAAGGCTCGGCCTCATGAGCTGCGGAGAGCCGCACGAGACGGATTGCTCAGAGGTTCTCGATCATCTCTACGAGTTCCTCGACCATGAGATGCCCGAGGGCGACTGCACCAAGTTCGAGGTGCACTTCGAGGAGTGCTCCCCGTGCCTCGAGAAGTACGGCCTGGAGCAGGCCGTGAAGAAGCTGGTCAAGCGCTGCTGCGGGCAGGACGACGTCCCCGCCGACCTGCGCTCGAAGGTGATGGGGCGGATCGACCTCATCCGTTCGGGGCAGGCCGTTCCCGAACAGGACGTGACCGTCGGCGGCGGCGACCGGTCGACTGCCGGCGCCGGTGGTTCCGACCGCCCGGCCGCCGCCGCGGAGTGACGGGCCACGACCCTCGCGACGCCCTCTCGCGCTGAGCACGGCTGTCCGGTCGTTGTCACCCGAATGTGCTAATCAGGCCCGTTCCGGCCCTCCACCGGGTCCAACTCGCTAGCCTGGCGCCTCCATCGACCAGGCTGGGGGCGGGCGTTACGGGTGAGGGGCACACCGGGGGCCGCGCGCGTCCACATCCTGTGCGTGGCCGTCTGCGCCGCGGCCTGGGGGTCGCACACGCTGTCGCCCGGCGCCGCGACCCCGTGGGGCACACTCGCCCTCCTCGCCGCGCTCTACCTGGCCTGTGAGCTCGCGGGGCGTGTCCCGATGATCGGCAGCTGGCTGCCCGCGGGTGCCGGATCGTTCTTTCCGCTGCTGCTGGCCGCGGCCTTCCTGCTGCCGCCCTCGGCCGCCGTCCTCGTCGCCGTACCCGGCTCCCTTGTGGGCCGGGTCGACCGGCCCCCCGCCGCGGCCCGCCGGGTCTGGCGCGCCGCGCAACTCGCCCTGACCGTGGGGGCGGCCTCGTGGACCTACGCCTTCCTGGGCGGGCCCGCCACCCTCGGAGGCGCGGTGGACGCCGCCGTTCCCGACCTCCCGTACGCCCTGCTCCCCGCCTGCGCGACGGCGCTCGTCTTCAGCCTCGTACTGGCCGCGCTGGACGGCGGCATCCTCGTCACCGCCGAGCGCGTGGCGGTCGGACACGCCTGGCGCGGGCTGCCGGCCCGCTCGGTCGCCCCCCACCTGGTGCACGCGCTGGCCGGGCTGATGATGGCCGTCCTGTGGCGCAGTTCGTACGGGCCGCTGTCCGCGCTGGTCGTCCTGCTGCCGATGTACATCTCCTGCTGGGTGTTCGCGCAGTACCACCGCCAGCACGCCGCTCACCGCGCCACCATCAGGGCGCTCGTCCAGGCGGTCGACATCAAGGACAGGTACACCCGAGGGCACAGCGAGCGGGTGGGCCGTGCCTCCGAGCTCATCGCCCGTGAACTCGGCATGGAGGAGAGCCGGATGGAGGCCCTGCGCTTCGCGGGCATCCTGCACGACGTCGGCAAGCTCGGCGTCCCCACCCGGGTCCTGCGCAAGGACGGGCCGCTCACGCCCGAGGAGCGCCGGGTCATCGAGCTGCACCCCGAGTACGGGCACGAGATCGTACGGGGCATCGGCTTCCTGGACGAGGCGCGCGCGGCGATCCTGCACCACCACGAGCGGCTGGACGGCAGCGGCTATCCGTACGGCCTGACCGGCGACGAGATCCCCGAGTTCGCCCGGGTCGTCGCCGTCGCGGACGCCTTCGACGCGATGACCTCGACCCGTTCCTACCGTCGCGGACGGCCCGTCCCCGCGGCCGTCGACGAGCTGCGGCGCTGCGCCGGAAGCCAGTTCGACCCGCGCATGGTGCGGGCCCTGGCACACGCACTCGACCGCCACGGCTGGTCCGCGGCGGCCAACACCGTCACGGCCGACGAGGAGCCGGCGGGGCTGCCGAGGCAGAAGCGGCCGGGGGACCGGCCGCCCGCCGGGGCACCGGAGAGCCGGCTGTGAGCCCGGACCGCCGGGGGCAGCCGGCCGCCCGCGTGGTCCGGGGGGCCGCGCTGCTCCTCGCCGCCGTCGCGCTCGGGCACACCCTGTGGAACGGGGTCGCCCAGCCCGGCCACGCGCTCGCCTTCGGACTGCTGGTCGCCGTCGGCGAGCTGGCCCGCTGGGGAGCGCTGCCGGGAGAGCGCGAGCCCGCGCCGCTGGGAGCGGCCGGGGCGCTGGCGTACGCCCTGCTCGGGCAGAGCGCCGGGCAGACCACGACGCACGGCGCCCTCCAGGTGGTCACCGTCGTCGTCGCCGCACAGCTGCTCGCCTCCGTGCCCCACCTGGCGCGCGGCAGCGGCCCCGGGCCGGACCAGGCAGCCCGCCGGGTCCTGACCGCGGCGTTCGCCGCCGTGTGCTTCCAGCCGCTCCACCATTCGGGCCTGTCCGAGCGCTGGCTCGGTGAGGGACCGTACGTCGCCCTCCTCCTTCTCCTGCTGCTGCTCCTCACCGCCCTGTGCGACGCGGTCCTCGCGGCCCTCACGGCGGGCACCGACCGGCCGTACGGGCCGCGGCTCCGCGACGAGCTCCGCGCGCTCAGCGGCATCGGCTCGGCCGTCTGCGCCACCGGTGCGGTGATGGCCCTCGGGGTCGCCGTCGCCGGGCTGTGGGCGCTGCCCGTGCTCTGCGTCCCGCTGCTGCTCACCCAGGTGTCGTTCCGCCGGTACGCCGCCGTCCGTACGACCTACCGGCAGACCATCGCCTCGCTGGCCCGGTCCACGGAGATCGCGGGCTACACCCCGCACGGCCATGCCCGCAGGGTCGCCGACCTCTCGACGGCCGTGGGGCGGGAGCTGGGGCTCGGCGGCCCCGAGCTGACCGTCCTGGAGTACGCGGCGCTCATGCACGACATCGGTCAGCTGGCGCTCGTCGATCCGGTGCCGCACGGGGCCACCGCCGGGCTCCCGGTGTCCCAGCAGCGCCGTATCGCACTGCTCGGCGGGGCGGTGGTGCGGCAGACCGGGGTGGATCCCGCGGTGGCCGTGGTGGTGGAGCGGCAGGCGGATCCGTACCGGGAACAGCGGACCGCCGCCAGGATCGTCCGTGCGGTCAACGCGTACGACGACCTGTGCGGGGAAGGCGGCAAGGGGTCCCTGCAGGCGCTGGAGCAGCTGCGGCTCGGCACCGGCCGCGACTACCAGCCACAGGTGGTGGAAGCGCTGGCCAGGGTCCTGGCGCGGGGCGGCCCGCTGCCGGTACGGGCCGGGTAACCCACGGGTAATGAGCGAGCGCCCGCCCCGGCATGGTTGGATGCGAAGAGAGTGGCAGACGAGGGTGTCCAGTCGGGACAGGCGGGAATCGTGAGGATCTTCGGGAAGGTACGGCATCGGCCGTCCGCCTCTTGGCGGCAGGCCACGGACCGCGCGTTCACGCTGATCGGCGACGGCCGGTACGAGGACGCGGGGGCGCTGCTGACGCGCGCGGCGGACCTGGAGCCCTGGCTCGCCGAGTCCTGGTTCAATCTGGCGCTGCTGCACAAGTTCCGGCACGACTGGGAGCAGGCGAGGGCGGCGGGGCTGCGGGCGGTGGCCCTGCTGGACCGGGAGTCCGGCGCTCCCGACTGGTGGAACGTCGGGATCGCCGCCACCGCACTCCAGGACTGGCCGCTGGCGCGCCGGGCCTGGCAGGCCTACGGCCTCAAGGTGCCGGGCAGCGGCCAGTACAACGCGGCGGCGAACAGCGAGCCCACGGACATGGAGCTGGGCAGCGCCGCCGTGCGGCTCTCGCCCGAGGGCGAGGCCGAGGTCGTGTGGGGCCGCCGGCTCGACCCGGCACGGCTGGAGGTCCTGTCGATCCCCCTGCCGTCCTCGGGGCGGCGCTGGGGCGAGGTCGTGCTGCACGACGGCGTGCCGAACGGCGAGCGGGTCACGGCGGCCGGGCCGTCCTACCCGGTCTTCGACGAGATCGAGCTGTGGGCGCCCTCGCCCGTCCCCACCTGGGTGGTGCTCCTGGAGGCCGCCACTGAGACGGACCGGGACGCGCTGGAGCAGCTCGCCTCCGACGCCGGCTTCGCCGCCGAGGACTGGTCGTCCTCCGTGCGGCTGCTCTGCCGCGCCTGTTCGGAGAGCCGGATGGAGAGCGACGAGGGCGACGGCGAACACGTGGATCCCCACGACCACAGCGAGCCGGGCCATCCCGGCCCGCTGGGGCACCGCACCGCCGGTGAGCTGTGGGTCGCGGAGCGCGAATGCGGGATAGCGGCGCCGGCCGGGCTGGTGCGAGGGCTGCTGGACGGCTGGGTGGCGGACAGCCCGGACAGTCGCGAATGGCGGGATCTGGAAGAAGTCTGCTGAGCGGTGCCCGTAGGCTGTACGCGCACCGATTCCGGTGCGGTACTCACGGGTTTCAGGTTTGCAGGAAGGCGTACGGCGGACATGTCGCAGCAGGAGACGGACGAGCGGACCGGTGTGGACGACGAGGGCTTCCTCGTGGACACCGAGGACTGCGAGGCGCGTGAGGCGGCGTACCGCGAGCGCGGCACCTCCCGTCCGATCACGGTCGTGGGCAACCCGGTGCTGCACAAGGAGTGCAGCGACGTCACGGAGTTCGACGACGAGCTCGCGCGGCTGATCGACGACATGTTCGCGAGCCAGCGGACGGCCGAGGGCGTGGGGCTGGCCGCCAACCAGATCGGTGTGGACCGCAAGGTCTTCGTCTACGACTGCATGGACGACGACGGTGTGCGGCACGTCGGTGCGATCTGCAACCCGGTGCTGGAGGACCTGGCACCGGAGCAGCGGATTCTCGACGACTCCAACGAGGGCTGCCTCTCCGTCCCGACGGCGTACGCCGGACTCGCGCGCCCCGACTACGCGGTCGTGCGCGGTCAGGACGCCCGTGGCAACGCCGTGAAGGTGCGCGGCAGCGGGTACTTCGCGCGGTGCCTCCAGCACGAGACGGACCACCTGTACGGCTACCTGTACATCGACCGGCTCTCGAAGCGGGAGCGCAAGGACGCGCTCAAGCAGATGGCGGAGGGGACCCCCCGCTACGAGGTCGTCCCCAACGACTGATCCCGCGTCTCCGCCGGAGGGGCCTCGCCGCGGGCGGGGCCCCTCCGGCGTGCCGGGGGCGTGCGAACGGGGCGTCGCGGCGATCGACTGGGTCTCCAACCAGTCTTCCCCGGTGCGTAGTTGACGCGCGTCGACCCGTCCGACAGGCTCACCCGTGCACCCGACGTCTACACCTCATCGTGCAGGGAGACCCCCCATGATCAGACGTACCGCACATCTGTTGCTCGGCCTTGTCATGACCATGGCTTTCGCAGTCGGCGGGGCCGTCGTCACCGCGGGCACCGCGCAGGCCGACGGCTGTTACACCTGGACCCGCACCCTGTCGCCCGGTGCCACCGGCGCCGACGTCACCCAGCTCCAGATCCGGGTTTCCGGCTACCCGGGATACAACTCCGTCCTGGCCATCGACGGCTCGTACGGCCCGGCCACCACGGCCGCCGTCAAGCGCTTCCAGTCCGCCTACGGGCTCGCCGCGGACGGTGTCGCCGGCGCGGCCACGCAGTCGAAGATCTACGCGCTGCAGGACGACGACTGCACGCCGATCCACTTCACCTACCCCGAGCTCAACAAGTGCAACAGCACCTGGGCGGGCGGCGCGGTGGCCGCGGGCACGGCCAAGGCCAACGCCCTCAGCAGCATGTGGAAGCTGGAGGCGCTGCGGCACGCCCTCGGTGACCAGTCCATCCGGGTCACCAGCGGCTTCCGCTCCACCCCCTGCAACTCGGCGGTCGGCGGAGCCACGAACAGCCGGCACCTCTACGGCGACGCCGTCGACCTCGGTTCAGGGCCGCACTCGCTGTGCACCATCGCCCAGCAGGCCCGCAACCACGGCTTCAACGGCATCCTCGGCCCGGGCTACCCCGGCCACAGCGATCACATCCACGTGAACCAGGGACCGAGCCACTACTGGTCGGCCTCCGGCTGCGGCATCTGACGGCGTTCCGGGGGCCGGCCGCTCAGGAGGCCTCGGCCAGCACGTCCGGCCCCCGGAAGGTCCGGCGGTACGCGTTCGGCGTCGTACCCAGCGAGCGTACGAACTGATGGCGCAGCGCCGCCGCGGTCCCGAAGCCCGCCCGTCCCGCGATCGTGTCCATGGTCTCGTCCGAGGTCTCCAGCAGGTGCTGTGCCAGCAGCACGCGCTGTCCGAGCAGCCAGCGGTACGGCGTGGTGCCGGTCTCCTGCTGGAAGCGGCGGGCGAAGGTGCGGGGCGACATGTGGGTCTGCGCCGCCAGCTGCTCCACGGTCATCTCCTCGTCGAGGTGGTGCTCCATCCACGCGAGTGTGTCCCCGACGGTGTCGCACCGGGTGCGGGGCAGTGGCCGCTTTACGTACTGCGCCTGCCCGCCGTCCCGGTGCGGCGGGACCACCATGCGGCGGGCGATGGCGTTGGCGACGGCGGGGCCGTGCGCCTGGCGCACCAGGTGCAGGGCGGCGTCGATCCCGGCGGCCGTGCCCGCCGACGTGATGACGGGGCCGTCGTCGACGTAGAGCACGTCCGGCTGCACGCAGGCCTTCGGGTAGCGGCGGGCCAGCTCCTCGGCGTGCCGCCAGTGGGTGGTGCAGCGGCGGCCGTCCAGGAGCCCCGCCGCGCCGAGGACGTACGCGCCGGAGCAGACGCTCAGGACGCGCGCGCCGCGCGCCACGGCCCGGCGCAGGGCCTCCAGGGCCTCCTCCGGGTACTCCCGGTCCACGAAGTGGCTCCCCGCGGGTACGGCGACGAGGTCGGCCTCCTCCAGGCGGTCCAGCCCGTGGGACGTGCTGATGGTGAACCCGGCATGTGTCTGCAGGACGGAGCCCTCGGCCGACACGACCGCGAAGTCCTGTACCGGCAGGCCGTCTTCGGAGCGGTCGAGCCCGAACACCTCGCACAGCACGCCGAGTTCGAAGGGGTGGACCTCGTCGAGCAGTAGAACGGCGACATTCTTCAGCATGACGTCAGTGTGGCAGTAATTCGATGCTGTATGACAGTCCTGCCACTGCCCGAATCCCTTCGCGAGGGCGACAGTAGAGGCATGAACACATTCCTGAGCTACCTGGTCATAGCAGCACTTTTCGCCCTCGTCCTGCTGCCCGCGCTGATCGGCCTGGCACGGGAGCGCCGGATCGACCGTGAACTGCGGGACGCGCAACGGCGGAGGCAGGCGGAACCCCCGCGGACGGCAGGCGCCGCGCGGCCGGTCACGGCCGCACGGCACCCGCACATCAGGTCCTGGGCGAGGATCTAGAAGTCGTCGTCGAAGCCGACGGAACCCTCCACCGCGACCTGGTAGGCGGAGGGCCGGCGCTCGAAGAAGTTCGTCAGCTCCTGCACCCCCTGCAACTCCATGAACGAGAAGGGGTTCTCCGAGCCGTAGAGCGGCGGGAAGCCCAGCCGGGTCAGCCGCTGGTCGGCGACGCACTCCAGGTACTGGCGCATCGACTCGGTGTTCATCCCCGGCAGGCCCTCGCCGCACAGATCGCGGCCGAACTGCAGCTCCGCCTCGACCGCCTCCCTCAGCATGTCGGTGACCTGCTGCTGGAGCTCGTCGTCGAAGAGGTCCGGCTCCTCCTTGCGGACCGTGTCCACGACCTCGAACGCGAAGTTCATGTGCATCGTCTCGTCGCGGAACACCCAGTTGGTGCCCGTGGCGAGACCGTGCAGCAGACCGCGCGAGCGGAACCAGTAGACGTAGGCGAACGCGCCGTAGAAGAAGAGCCCCTCGATGCACGCCGCGAAGCAGATGAGGTTCAGCAGGAAGCGACGGCGGTCGGCCCGCGTCCCCAGCCGGTCGATCTTCTCCACCGAGTCCATCCACCGGAAGCAGAACTGCGCCTTCTCGCGGATCGAGGGGATCTCCTCGACCGCGTCGAAGGCCGCCGCACGGTCCGCCGGGTCGGGCAGGTAGGTGTCGAGCAGCGTCAGGTAGAACTGGACGTGCACGGCCTCCTCGAACAGCTGGCGCGACAGGTACAGCCTCGCCTCGGGCGAGTTGATGTGCTTGTAGAGCGTCAGCACGAGGTTGTTGGAGACGATCGAGTCACCCGTCGCGAAGAACGCGACCAGCCGGCCGATCATGTGCTGTTCGCCCGGTGAGAGCTTGGCGAGGTCGGCGACGTCGGAGTGGAGATCGACCTCCTCGACCGTCCAGGTGTTCTTGATCGCGTCCCGGTAGCGCTCGTAGAAGTCCGGGTAGCGCATGGGGCGCAGCGTCAGCTCGAAGCCCGGGTCGAGCAGGTTCTTGTTCTCGTTCGAGCTCATTACTGGCAGGCCTCGCAGGATTCGGGGTTTTCGAGGGAGCAGGCGAGCGCGTCCGCGTCGGGCGCCGAAGCCTGCTGTACGGGAATGGGCGCGGCGGCAGCCTTCCCGGACGCCGCGCGGGCGATCCGGGTGGCGGGGCGCGAGCGCAGGTAGTACGTCGTCTTCAGCCCCTGCTTCCAGGCGTACGCGTACATCGAGGAGAGCTTGCCGATCGTCGGCGTCTCCAGGAACAGGTTCAGCGACTGGCTCTGGTCGAGGAACGGCGTACGGGCGGCGGCCATGTCGATCAGGCCGCGCTGGGGGATCTCCCACGCCGTGCGGTACAGCGCCCGCACCTCCTCGGGGATCCAGGCGAAGCCCTGTACGGAGCCGCTCGCCTCGCGCAGCGCCTCGCGGGTGCGGGCGTCCCACACGCCGAGCTGCTTCAGCTCCTCCACCAGGTAGCCGTTGACCTGGAGGAACTCGCCGCTGAGCGTCTCGCGCTTGAAGAGGTTGGAGACCTGCGGCTCGATGCACTCGTACACACCCGCGATCGAGGCGATCGTCGCCGTCGGCGCGATGGCCAGCAGCAGGGAGTTGCGCATCCCGGACCTCGCGATCCGGGCGCGCAGCGCGTCCCAGCGCTCGGGCCAGTTCAGCTCGGTGCCGTAGTGGTCCGGGTGCAGCACACCGCGGGCGGTGCGGGTCTCGGACCAGGCGGGCAGCGGGCCCCTGGGGGTCCCCTCCGTGCCGGAGCCCGTCGAAGATGCTCGGGGGCGCTCCGCGAGCTCGCAGGAGGCCTCGTAGGCGGCGAGCATGATGCGCTCGGAGATCTTCGTCGACAGGGCCCGCGCCTCGGGGGAGTCGAACGGCAGCCGCAGCTGGAAGAAGACGTCCTGGAGGCCCATCGCGCCCAGGCCCACCGGACGCCAGCGGGCGTTGGAGCGGCCGGCCTGCTCGGTCGGGTAGAAGTTGATGTCGACGACCCGGTCCAGGAAGGTCACGGCGGTGCGGACGGTGGCGTCCAGCCGCTCCCAGTCGATGGTGCCGTCGGCGACGAACGCGCCGAGGTTGACCGAACCGAGGTTGCAGACGGCCGTCTCGCCGTCGTCGGTGACTTCCAGGATCTCGGTGCACAGGTTCGAGGAGTGCACGACGCGGCCGGGCTCGGCCGTCTGGTTCGCGGTCCGGTTGGAGGCGTCCTTGAACGTCATCCAGCCCTGGCCGGTCTGCGCGAGGGTGCGCATCATGCGGCCGTAGAGCTCGCGCGCCGGCATCGTCCTGCGGGCGAGCCCCCTGGCTTCGGCCGCGCGGTAGGCCGCGTCGAACTCGTCGCCCCACAGGTCGACCAGCTCGGGCACCTCGGCGGGGGAGAACAGCGACCACTCGGTGTCGGCGTCGACCCGCCGCATGAACTCGTCCGGGATCCAGTGCGCGAGGTTGAGGTTGTGCGTCCGGCGCTGGTCCTCGCCCGTGTTGTCGCGGAGCTCCAGGAACTCCTCGATGTCCGCGTGCCACGTCTCCAGGTACACGGCGGCCGCACCCTTGCGGCGACCGCCCTGGTTGACGGCCGCGACCGAGGCGTCCAGCGTCTTGAGGAACGGCACGATGCCGTTGGAGTGGCCGTTGGTGCCCCGGATCAGCGAACCCCGGGCCCGGATGCGGGAGTACGAGAGGCCGATGCCGCCCGCGTGCTTGGAGAGCCGGGCCACCTGGTGGTAACGGTCGTAGATCGAGTCGAGCTCGTCCAGCGGCGAGTCCAGCAGGTAGCAGGAGGACATCTGCGGGTGCCTGGTGCCGGAGTTGAAGAGGGTCGGCGAGGACGGCAGGTAGTCGAGCCGGCTCATCAGGCGGTAGAGCGCGGCCACTTCCTCCAGGGCGCGCTCGGAGCTGTCCTCGGCCAGCCCGGCGGCCACCCGCAGCATGAAGTGCTGCGGGGTCTCGATGACCTGCCGGGTGAGCGGGTGGCGCAGCAGGTAGCGGCTGTGCAGCGTGCGCAGTCCGAAGTAGCCGAAGCGGTCGTCCGCGCCGTCGGCGAGCGACTGCTCGACCAGTGCGTCGAGGGCGACCGCGTGCAGCGTGACGAACTCCGCCGTACGGTCCGCGATCAGGCCCTCACGGTGCCCCACGGCGACCGACGAGGAGAAGGAGACCGCGCCCTGGCCGGCCGCCTCGTCCGCGACGGAGCGGGTGAGCAGCCGGGCGGCGAGCCGGGAGTATGCCGGGTCCTCGGAGATCAGACCCGCGGCGGCCTCGGTGGCCAGTGAGCGCAGCTCCGCCTCGTCCGACCGTGCGTTGCGGCCGCGCAGCGCGGCGGCGGCGACCCGTCCGGGGTCGGTGTCGGGCAGGTCGGCTGTCAGACCGGTCAGGGTCCGGAGCAGCGCGGTCCCGGGTGCGTCGGTCGTGCGGCCTTCGTATTCCGTGGCTGAAACCGGATCGGCTGGCGCGATGGTCACTGGGGCTGTCCTCGCTGGGCTGAGGGCCTGCGGGAGCGGGGCAGCCGTGCACCAGGACACCCGGGGGCGGCTCGGTGCGCACGGCGTCCACCGGCCCTCCGCGGGGCCCGGACGTCTCGGCGTCCGGTTCGGTCGAGCCGGACGCACTGTCGACAGGTCTTCGGACTCCGCGGTGCACGAAAGCACACCGATCACACCGTTGCGGGACAGTTCCGGATTCGCACCGGATTCCCCTGCGGCGACAGCGAGCTTGAGCATACATGTGGGGGCTGCCCATTGAGGCAGCCCCCACATGTAGTGTCGCGCCGGGCCGGAACGGTCAGTGACCGCCCGGGGCTCCTGCCGTGGCCGGCGGGAGCTCGGCCTCGACGCCGGGGTCGCCCACGTCCGCGGTGTAGTCGGACGGCGAGGTCTCGTCCAGGCCGACCGGGGCCTTCAGCGCGTTGAGGACGAAGGTCAGCACGACCACGACGACGATGTTCAGCACGATCGCGGTGAGACCGATGTAGCCGATCTCGCCGATGCCGGGGATCTCCTTCGAGGACCCGCCGAAGTGCTTCTGGGTCGGGCTGGCCACACCGTACGCGGCCACCGTGCCGTAGATCATGCCGACCGCCCAGCCCGCGATCAGGGCCCAGCGGTGGAACCAGCGGGTGAACAGGCCGCCCACGAGTGCGGGCATGGTCTGGAGGATCCAGATCCCGCCGAGCAGCTGGAAGTTGATCGCCACGGTCTTGTCCATGGTGAGGACGAAGGCGAGCGCGCCGACCTTGACCAGCAGCGAGACCAGCTTGGAGACCTTGGTCTCCTGGGCCGGGGTCGCGTCCGGCTTGAGGAAGTCCTTGTAGATGTTCCGGGTGAAGAGGTTCGCCGCGGCGATCGACATGATCGCGGCCGGCACCAGGGCGCCGATCCCGATCGCGGCGAAGGCCACACCCGCGAACCAGTCGGGGAACATGTTCTCGAACAGCTGGGGGATGGCCAGCTGTCCGTTGTCCACCTTGATCCCGGCCGCGATCGCCATGAATCCGAGCAGCGCCAGCAGACCCAGCATCAGCGAGTACAGCGGCAGGATCGTGGTGTTGCGGCGGATCACCTCACGGCTGCGGCTGGAGAGCGTCGCCGTGATCGAGTGCGGGTACATGAAGAGCGCCAGCGCCGAGCCCAGTGCCAGCGTGGCGTAACCCCACTGCCCCATCTCCCCGGGGACGAGCGCCCCGCGCGGTTTGCCGGTCGCCTCGTTGGTCTCGGCGAACGCCTCGCCCGCCTTGGCGAAGATGGTGTCGAAGCCGCCGAGCTTGATCGGGATGTAGATGATGGCTACCGCGATGACCAGGTAGATCAGGCCGTCCTTGACGAACGCGATGAGCGCGGGCGCCCGGAGTCCGGAGGAGTACGTGTACGCGGCGAGCACGGCGAACGCGATCAGCAGCGGCAGGTCCTTGATGAACCAGTGGGTGTTCTCGCCGCCGCCGACGCCCATGACGTCCAGCACGGCCTGGATGCCGACCAGTTGAAGCGCGATGTACGGCATCGTGGCGAGGATGCCGGTGACGGCGACCGCCAGCGAGAGCCCCTTCGAGCCGAAGCGGCCGCGGACGAAGTCCGAGGTGGTGACGTACCCGTGCTTGTGCGACACCGACCACAGGCGAGGCAGGAAGGTGAAGATGAGGGGGTAGACCAGGATCGTGTACGGGACGGCGAAGAAGCCGGCCGCGCCGGCCGCGTAGATCGCCGCGGGGACCGCGACGAAGGTGTACGCGGTGTACAGGTCGCCGCCGAGCAGGAACCAGGTGACCCAGGTGCCGAACGACCTTCCGCCCAGGCCCCATTCGTCGAGGCTGGCCTCGTTCTCGGCCTTGCGCCAGCGCGCGGCCATGAACCCGACCACGGTCACGGCGACGAAGAAGAAGATGAACACGGCGAGTGCGACGCCGTTCACGCCGTCCTTCACGAGGAAGCACCCCCCTTGCGGGAGCGCTGGTCACGCTGCCACAGCTTGTAGGCGATCATGGTGAGTGCGGTCGAGATGAGCACCCAGAGCATCTGGTACCAGTAGAAGAACGGGATCCCGATGAAGGTCGGGTCGACCTTCGCGTAGGAGCCCACCCAGAGCATCGCCACGAACGGCGCGGCCAGACAGAGCGCGATGACCACCCTCGTGGGTGTCACTGTCGGTGGTTTCGCCTCGGTATTTTCTGACATCGGCAGCTCCGTACCCTCTCTGATCACCTGTTGTGATGCGCAGGAAATCTAGGCGAGGGTTCCGCCCACCGTCACCCCCCGTCCGCATTGCGGTCGTGCAACGGTCCGGTGTCGTCCGGAACGAACCGGTCCTCCCGCGCGTACGCGGGAGGACCGGAACTGCGGGAAGGGGCCGTGTCAGTCGGTGGGTCGCTTGAGGCGGGCCACGAACTTGTACCTGTCGCCCCGGTAGACCGAGCGCACCCACTCCACCGGTTCACCGTGTCCGTCGATCGAGTGACGGGACAGCATGAGCATCGGCAGGCCGACGTCCGTGCCCAGCAGCCCGGCCTCGCGGGGGGTGGCGAGCGAGGTCTCGATGGTCTCCTCGGCCTCGGCGAGCCGGACGCCGTACACCTCGGCCAGCGCGGTGTAGAGGGACGTGTACTTCACCAGCGAACGGCGCAGCGCGGGAAAGCGCTTGGCCGAGAGGTGCGTGGTCTCGATGGCCATCGGCTCGCCGCTTGCGAGCCTGAGCCGCTCGATCCGGAGCACCCGGCCGCCCGCTGTGATGTCCAGCAGTCCGGCGAGCGTGTCGTCCGCCGTGACGTAGCCGATGTCCAGCAGCTGGGAGGCCGGTTCGAGGCCCTGCGCGCGCATGTCCTCGGTGTACGAGGTGAGTTGCAGGGCCTGGGAGACCTTCGGTTTGGCGACGAAGGTGCCCTTGCCCTGGATGCGCTCCAGCCGGCCCTCGACGACCAGCTCCTGGAGGGCCTGGCGGACGGTGGTGCGAGAGGTGTCGAACTCGGCGGCGAGCGTCCTCTCGGGCGGCACGGGGGTGCCGGGCGGCATGGTGTCCGTCATGTCGAGGAGATGGCGCTTGAGCCGGTAGTACTTCGGGACGCGCGCCGTACGCGTGCCCGCACCGGTCTCGCTCGTACTGTTGCCCCCGTCGGCACCCATGGCCCGCCTTCCCGACTGCTGCGTTGCTGCCGTCACCGGCTCCTCCGTCTGTCGCGGCTCACATGGTGGCACGGTCCGGTCACGGCTCGTCGCCCTCCCTTAGGTGTCGGTCCTATAACGGACGCGAGTGCACTTCTTATACACCCTTGACACCCCTAAAGGTCTAGGCCAAGCTCCCGGTACTGGTCTAAACCATTAAAGACCAGGTCCCAGCCCCAGCAGTACTACTCGTCGGTGTCTTCGCGGTGGGCGGGGGGTTGCAGCACCCTGAGGAGGGTTTGGCGTGAAGCGCAAGCTCATCGCGGCGATCGGCGTCGCGGGCATGATGGTCAGCATGGCGGCATGTGGCTCCGACGACGGCGGCAGCGACAGCAGCGGCAAGAAGTCCGGTCCCGACAGCTACAAGGGACAGACTCTCACCGTCTGGGCCATGGACGGCTCTACGCCGGAGCAGTGGCAGAAGGACCTTACCGCCGCGTTCGAGAAGAAGACCGGCGCGAAGGTCAAGTTCGAGGTCCAGCAGTGGAACGGTATCCAGCAGAAGCTGACGACCGCCCTCTCCGAGGAGAACCCGCCGGACGTCTTCGAGATCGGCAACACCCAGACCGCGGCGTACGCCAAGACCGGCGGGCTCGCCGAGCTCGGTGACCTCAAGACGGAGATCGGCGGCGACTGGGCCGCCAACCTGAACGAGGCCGCGGTCGTGGACGGCAAGCAGTTCGCCGCCCCGTGGTACTTCGCCAACCGCGTGGTCCTCTACAACAAGTCGGTCTTCGCCGAGGCGGGCGTCACCGAGACCCCCAAGACCCGCGACGAGTTCTTCGCCGCGCTCGACAAGATCAAGGCCAAGGGCAAGGCCGAGCCGCTCTACCTGCCCGGCCAGAACTGGTACTTCTTCGACGGGCTCACCATCGGCAAGGGTGCCGACCTCGTCAAGAAGGACGGGGACAAGTGGGTCTCCAACCTCGCCGACCCGAAGATCGGCGAGGCGATGGACCTGTACAAGAAGTACCAGGCCTACTCCAAGGCCCCCAAGGACAAGGACGAGGCCACCCCGCAGCAGGCCGACGTCTTCGCCAAGGGCAAGACCGGCGCCTTCATCGGCATGGGCTGGGAGGCCGGCACGGCGATAGCGGCCAACCCGGCCATCGAGAAGGAGATCGGCTACTTCACCATCCCGGGTGAGACCGCCGACAAGCCCGAGGGCGTCTTCCTCGGCGGCTCCAACCTCGCCGTGGCCGAGGGCAGCGCGAAGCAGGACCTCGCCAAGGAGTTCCTGAAGCTCGCGCTCTCCGACCAGTTCGAGGGCCAGCTCGCCAAGCTGAACGGCGTCATCCCGAACAAGGAGTCGCTGAACACGAACCTGGCCGGCAACCCGGTCGCCGAGGCCGCCGCCCCGTCCGCCAAGGTCGGTGGCACCACGCCGCTGATCCCCGAGTGGGCCGCGGTCGAGAACGCGCCGAACCCGGTCAAGACCTTCATGACGGCGGTCCTGAACGGCAAGTCGAACGCCGAGGCCGCCAAGCAGGTCGAGGCGGAGTTCAACAAGCGCCTCGCGCAGAAGCAGTAAGGCCGAGAACGCCGGGGGCCGGACTCCACCACGGAGTCCGCCCCCGGCTGTGTGTCCCATGGTGCCGAGAAAGAGATGGCGAGCATGACCGTGCAGACCGAACGGCCGCCCTCCGGACCCACGGAGGTTGCGAAGCGGGCCGGTGCCGGCCCCGGACCCGGCAGACCCCCGGCAGGCGGCAGACCGGCCGCGCTCGCCCCTTACCTGCTGCTGCTCCTCCCGGTGGCCGTGACCCTGGTGTTCCTCGGCTGGCCCGTGGTCAAGAACACCATGCTCTCGTTCCAGAACCTCAACATGAGGCAGCTGATCCAGCACCTCGACGAGTGGAACGGGATCGACAACTACAAGGAGATCCTCGGCAGCGAGGACTTCTGGAACGTCACCGGCCGGTCCGTCCTCTTCGCCGGCACCAACGTCGTCCTGATCATGCTGCTCGGCACCCTGGTCGGCCTGCTGCTCGCCCGTCTCGGCAAGCGCATGCGGGTCACCCTGCTCGTCGGCCTGGTCCTCGCCTGGGCGATGCCCGTCATCGCGGCGACCACCGTCTACCAGTGGCTCTTCGCCTCCCGGTTCGGCGTCATCAACTGGGTGCTGGACAAGGTCGGCTTCCACTCCATGGCGGAGTTCAACTGGACCGGCAGCCAGTTCTCCACCTTCTTCGTCATCACCGTGCTGATCGTCTGGCAGTCGATCCCGTTCGTCGCGATCAACCTGTACGCCGCCACGACGACCATCCCCAAGGAGCTCTACGAGGCCGCGTCGCTGGACGGAGCGGGCCCCTGGAAGAGCTTCACCTCGGTCACCATGCCGTTCCTCAAGCCGTTCCTCCTCGCCACGACGTTCCTCGAGGTCATCTGGGTCTTCAAGGCCTTCACCCAGGTCTTCGCCATCAACGAGGGCGGCCCGGACCGGCTCACCGAGATCCTCCCCGTGTACGCGTACATCGAGGGCATCGGCAACCAGCACTACGGCATGGGCTCGGCCATCGCGCTGCTCACCATCCTGATCCTGCTGGCCCTCACCTCGTACTACCTGAGGATCGTCTCCAAGCAAGAGGAGGACGAGCTGTGAAGCGCTCGGCCACGTTCAGGTTCAGCCGCATCTGGCCCAACGCGACGGCCGTCCTGCTCGTCATCGGCTTCGTCTTCCCGGTGTACTGGATGTTCGCGACGGCCTTCAAGCCGACGCCGGACATCGTCGCCGAGAACCCGGTCTGGTTCCCGACCGACTTCACGTTCGACCACTTCAGGACCGCCGTCGACGCCGAGAACTTCTGGACCATGGTCCGGAACTCGCTCACGGTCACGGTCCTCGCCGTGTCGTTCTCGCTCGTCCTGGCACTCGCCGGGTCGTTCGCGCTCGCCCGGATGCGCTTCAAGGGCCGGCGCGGATTCGTCATCGGCTTCATGGTCGCCCAGATGGCACCCTGGGAAGTCATGGTCATCGCGATCTACTTCATCGTGCGCGACGCGGACATGCTCAACAGCCTGATCCCGCTGACGCTCTTCTACATGGTCATGGTGCTGCCCTTCACCCTCCTGACGCTGCGCGGCTTCGTCGCGGCCGTGCCCAAGGAGCTGGAGGAGTCGGCCATGGTCGACGGCTGCACCCGTCCCCAGGCCTTCGTGAAGGTGATCCTGCCGCTGCTGGCACCCGGACTGATGTCCACCTCGCTGTTCGGCTTCATCACCGCGTGGAACGAGTTCCCGCTGGTGCTGGTGCTCAACAAGCAGTCCGAGGCGCAGACCCTGCCCCTGTGGCTCTCCCAGTTCCAGAGCCAGTTCGGCGACGACTGGGGCGCCACCATGGCAGCCTCCTCCATCTTCGCGATCCCGATCCTCGTCCTCTTCGTCTTCCTGCAGCGCAAGGCCGTCAGCGGTCTGACCGATGGCGCAGTGAAGGGATAACACGGCTGCCATGACCACCCTCGTATCCACCACGGACACCGTCACACGCGACGCGCTCGCCGTCCTCCAGCCCGGATTCACCGGCACGAGCGCCCCCGACTGGCTGCTGCGCAGGGTCGGCGAAGGCCTGGCCTCCGTCGGGCTGTTCGGCCGGAACATCCAGTCGCCCGAGCAGCTCGCCGCGCTCACCTCCCGGCTGCGGGCCGAGCGGGACGACGTACTCGTCGCGATCGACGAGGAGGGCGGCGACGTCACCCGGCTCGAGGTCCGCAACGGCTCGTCGTTCCCCGGCAACCTGGCCCTCGGCGCCGTGGACGACGTGGACCTCACCCGGGCCGTCGCGCGCGAGCTCGGCCGCCGGCTGGCCGAGTGCGGGGTCAACCTCAACTGGGCGCCCTCCGCCGACGTCAACTCCAACCCGGGGAACCCGGTCATCGGCGTACGCTCCTTCGGCGCCGACACCGGACTCGTCGCCCGGCACACCGCCGCGTACGTCGAGGGCCTCCAGGCCGCCGGTGTCGCCGCCTGCACCAAGCACTTCCCCGGGCACGGCGACACCGCGGTCGACTCGCACCACGCGCTGCCCCGCATCGACGTCGACCTGGACACCCTGCACGCCCGTGAGCTGGTCCCCTTCCGGGCGGCCATCGCGGCGGGTTCCCGATCCGTCATGAGTGCCCATATCCTGCTTCCCGCACTCGACCCGACGCGGCCCGCGACCCTGAGTCCGCAGATCCTCACCGGACTGCTGCGCCAGGAACTGGGCTACGACGGGCTGATCGTCACCGACGGCATGGAGATGGACGCCATCGCCGGAACGTACGGCATCGAGCGCGGTTCCGTCCTCGCCATAGCGGCCGGGGCCGACGCCATCTGTGTCGGCGGCGGGCTGGCCGACGAGGACACCGTGCTGCGGCTGCGCGACGCACTCGTGGCGGCGGTACGGGCGGGCGAACTGCCCGAGGAGCGGCTGGCCGACGCGGCCGCACGTGTACGGGCCCTCGCGTCCTGGACGCAGGGGGCCAGGGGGGCTGCCTCGGGGCCGGGCGCGGACGTGCAGGAGGGGACCGCGCCCGGCATCGGGCTGATCGCGGCCCGCCGCGCCTTGACGGTCACGGGCACCGCCGAGCCGCTGCGCGAACCGGCGTACGTCGCCGCCTTCACCCCGGTCGCGAACATCGCGGTCGGCGACGAGACCCCGTGGGGTGTCGCTGCCGAGCTGACCCGGATACTGCCGGGCACCGCGACGGACACCTACGGCAGCGAGCACGGCTCCCCGGCGGCCGAGGTGCTGAGGGCGGCGGGGGAGCGTCCCGTCGTCGCCGTGGTCCGCGACGCCCACCGGCACGCGTGGATGGGCAAAGCGCTGGACGCGCTCGTGGCGGCGCGCCCGGACACCGTCGTGGTCGAGATGGGCCTGCCCGAGGCGCCGCCCAGGGGTGCGCTGCACATCGCCACGCACGGCGCCGCACGGGTGTGCGGAATCGCGGCGGCGGAGACGATCACGGGCGCCAGGGCCGGCCAGGGCCTCTCCTTCTGACCATGCTGGGCGCGCGGGATCCGAACGGAGGACCCCGGCTCCCCGGCGGACGACGCGTGAGGGCCGGGCCACCTTCGACAGGTGGCCCGGCCCTCACGCGTACGGGAAGCCCTACAGCCCCTGCCACCGCGGCTTGGCCGCGTACGTGGCGCGGAAGTAGTCCGCCAGCTTCAGCTTGGACGCGGCGGCCTCGTCGACCACCACGGTGGCGTGCGGGTGCAGTTGCAGCGCCGAGGCCGGCACGACGGAGGCGATCGGGCCCTCGACCGTCAGGGCCACCGCGTCGGCCTTGCCCTCGCCCGTGGCCAGCAGGATCGGGTGGCGGGACTCCAGGATGGTTCCGATGCCCTGGGTGATGACGTGGTGGGGGACCTGGTCGATGTCGTCGCCGAAGAAGCGCGCGTTGTCGATCCGGGTCTGCTCGGTCAGCGTCTTGATGCGGGTACGCGAGGCGAGCGAGGAGCACGGCTCGTTGAAGCCGATGTGCCCGTCGGTGCCGATGCCGAGCAGCTGGAGGTCCACACCGCCCGCCTCACCGAGTGCCCTGTCGTACGCCTCGCAGGCTGCCTGTACGTCCGAGGCGGTGCCGTCCGGGCCCATGAAGGCCTGCTCGGACAGGCCGAGCGGCTCGACGACCTCGCGCAGCACGACCGAGCGGTAGGACTCGGGGTGGCCCGCGGGCAGCCCGACGTACTCGTCGAGCTGGCAGATGCGGGCCCGAGAGGCGTCCACGGCGCCTGAGCGGACCTTCGCCGCCAGGGCCTGGTAGACGGGCAGCGGGGTCGAGCCGGTGGCAACGCCGAGAAGTGCGTCGGGCTTGCGGCTCAGCAGGGCTCCGACGGCCTCCGCGATGAGTTCGCCGCCTGCCGTGGCGTCCGGGACGATGACAACTTCCACGCTTTGCCTGCCGATCTGGAGAGTGGCGTCATGTGGTATAGACCAATCTCGTACCAATCTAGCAGAACGCGGCGACCCGGAGGTGAACCGTCCATGGCTGCGCCGACGGCTGTCGCCCTGTCGGCGGACATCCGGCCCCGCGGGCGGAACGTCCCCGGAAACACCCGCGGGCCGCGGCGCCAGGACGGGACCCTCAGCCCGTCCGGCACCGCAGCCCGGAGCTTCCTGGCCGGCGGTGTGCGGTGCCTCCGGCCATGCGAGGCACCGGCGCAGTCAGGGCAGAGAGCGCCGGGTGCCTCGGTCCGCCCCCCTGTGCGGGGAGGGCGGAGGTCTTTCGCGTACGGATCACGCCTCGTGCGTGGCGTCCGTACACCGTGCATTGTGGACTAGACCAATAGACCGTGTCCATCGGTGGGCGCGGACATTCTTCGGCCGGACCCGTCCTCTCCCAGTGTCACGCATCGGCGGGCGTATCGGTTCGGAACCTCGTCATCTCCCCGGGTACGCTCGCCGGTGTGCCCTCCATGAACGACCTCGTCCGCCAGCACACAGCCCTGAGTGACACCGACCTCGAGTGGCTCCATCTGCTGGTCTCGGAGTGGCAGCTGCTCTCCGACCTGTCCTTCGCCGACCTCGTCCTCTGGGTGCCGACCCGCGACGGGACCCGCTATGTGTCCGTCGCGCAGATGCGGCCCAACACCGGCCCCACCTCCTACCAGGACGACATGGTCGGCCACCTGGTGCCGCGGGGCCGACGGCCCCTGCTGGACGCGGCCCTGGACGAGGGCCGCATCGTGCGCGAGGGCGATCCGGAGTGGCGCGAGGAGGTGCCCGTCCGGGTCGAGTCGATCCCCGTACGGAGAGAGGGTCGGATCCTCGGGGTGATCGCGCGCAACACCAATCTGCTCACCGTGCGCACGCCGTCCAGACTCGAGCTGACCTATCTCCAGTCCGCCTCCGACCTGGCCCAGATGATCGCAGCCGGGTCCTTCCCGTTCCCCGGCCAGCAGGTCGACATGGACGCCTCGCCGCGGGTCGGGGACGGGCTGATCAGGCTCGACGCCGACGGCGTCGTCCAGTACGCCAGCCCGAACGGCCTCTCCGCCTACCACCGGCTCGGCCTGGCCTCCGACCTCGTCGGGCACCACCTGGGCGCGACGACCGCCGAACTCGCCCCCTCGCGCGGCCCGGTCGACGAGGCGCTGGTCAAGGTGGCGAGCGGTTACGCCCCTCGGGAGTTCGAGGTCGAGGGGGCGGGCGGGGTCATCCAGCTCCGGGCCATCCCCCTGAAGCCCAAGGGGGTGCGCATCGGTTCGCTGGTGCTCCTCCGTGACGTCACCGAACTCCGGCGCCGCGAGCGGGAGCTGATCACGAAGGACGCCACCATCCGGGAGATCCACCACCGGGTGAAGAACAACCTCCAGACGGTGGCCGCCCTGTTGCGGCTCCAGGCGCGCCGGATGGATTCGGAGCAGGGTCGCGAGGCGCTCGACGAGGCGGTGCGGCGGGTCGGTTCGATCGCCATCGTGCATGAGACGCTGTCCCAGAATCTGGACGAGCGGGTCGAGTTCGACGAGATCGCGGACCGAGTGATCGCGATGGTCGCCGAGATCTCGCCCGGGAAGGTGACCTGCCGTCGGACCGGACGCTTCGGAGTTCTCGACGCCGAGGTGGCGACCCCGCTCTCGATGGTGCTCACCGAGGTGCTGCAGAACGCACTTGAGCACGCGTTCACCGTCGCCGAGCACGGCACGGTGGAAGTCTCCGCGGTGCGTGGCGGATCGCCGACCGCGGGCCGGCTGCTGATCACGGTGAGGGACGACGGGCGCGGACTGCCCGAGGGGTTCGATCCCCGGCGGGCCGGAAATCTCGGGCTCCAGATCGTGCGGACACTCGTCGAGGGCGAGTTGGGCGGCACCTTCGGCATGGTCCCCGCGCCGGTGCGCGGCACCCAGGTGGTGCTGGACATCCCCGTCCGGAACGACAAGTAGCGGCGCGGCTGTTGCCGCCGGCACCGCACAGCAGTGGGCCCGGACCGTGGTGACGGTCCGGGCCCACTGCGTGGTGCTCACGGTGCGATGCGCTTCGGGGGTACTGCGCGCTGCGACTCGAAGGCGGGGCTGTGCGTACGCTCTGTACGCGCCGCCTGGCTGAGGCTCGTCTTGCGGGGGGCGTCGGTCAGGCGCTGGCGTTACGCGCCCGGTTGCGAGCGGCGCGGCGCTTCATCGCGCGGCGCTCGTCCTCGCTGAGGCCACCCCAGACGCCGGAGTCCTGACCGGACTCGAGCGCCCACTGCAGGCACTGCTCCATGACGGGGCAGCGACGGCAGACGGCCTTGGCTTCCTCGATCTGCAGCAGCGCAGGACCGGTGTTGCCGATGGGGAAGAACAGCTCCGGGTCTTCCTCACGACAAACGGCGTTGTGACGCCAGTCCATGGCTGCTACCTCTCCTTGGTATTACATGCTGGTGCTTGTGAATGTGAACGCTTTCACGAATCCCCCCGCAGACGAAGGTCCGACGTCCAGAAGAACTGGATGTGGCCCTGTTGTTTTGAGGAGGGGTTCTTGCTCTCAGGGAGGCCGGTGTTGCGGGCCGTCCCGATCGCCATGTAGAGATTCGCAAACCTCGGCGACGGATACAACCCCTTCTGGAAAGTTTTTTTTGATTCCTCGGTGTCGACTAGGTCACAGCCGTACTTCTAAGGGGTGGGGGCCAGCCCAAACGTTCGAGTCAAAGGACTTTCGCCCCTTCCACTCACACAATCACACGCAGTGCACGGCGTACGCCTGTGAACGTCACGCTCGTACGCAGTCCAAGGTGGTCGCCGTCCATCTGGAAGGGCAGTGGAGCCTTTGAATGCAAGGTGAAGTCCGTGAGGTCATGCATGGAGACGGCGTGCTTGCCGTGTGGACCTTTCTCGGGGCTCGAAGTGAGCAGCTGAGTGGCGTAGCGCGTCACGGCGGGGGTGGAGAGCCGCTTCAGGCCGAGGATGTCCAGGGCGCTGTCGAAGGAGGCCTTCGGGGACGCGTATATCGGACGGTTCCCCAGGTAGGTCCAGGGTGCGGTGTTGCAGATTATCGACAGCGCGAGGTCCGTGACCGGGTCCCGGCCGGGGACCTCGAGGGTGATCTGCCCGTTGCGCCGGTGCGGCTCGTCCAGGAACTGCCGGAGCACCTGGCGCACGTACAGGGCATGGGTCGACCGCTTGCCCCGCTCGCGTTTCTGTTCGACCCGGCCGATGACGCCCGCGTCGAACCCCAGCCCCGCGCAGAAGGTGAACCAGCGGCCGGGGACTGCCTCGTCCGCCGTGCCGGGGGTGCCTGCCGCGAGGCCCAGGCCCACGGTGCGCTCGCTGCGAGCGGCGAGGGCGTCCAGGATCGCGCCGGTCGCCTCCACGGCGTCGTTCGGGATGCCGAGCGCGCGGGCGAAGACATTGGTGGAACCGCCGGGCACCACGGCGAGGCTCGGCAGGCCCTCCGGATCGGGGCCGTCGTGCAGGAGCCCGTTGACCACCTCGTTGACCGTGCCGTCCCCGCCCAGGGCGACCACCAGGTCGAAGTCGCCGGAGTCCGCCGCCCGCCGCCCCAGGTCCCGGGCGTGACCGC
The DNA here is from genome assembly GCF_040660235.1 of Streptomyces sp. NPDC049970. NCBI lineage: Bacteria > Bacillati > Actinomycetota > Actinomycetes > Kitasatosporales > Streptomycetaceae > Streptomyces > Streptomyces sp. NPDC049970. Next base: position 124,610 of record NZ_JBFALP010000003.1, read on the forward strand.
GGTACTCCGTGGTGACGGCCTCGATCTTCATCTCGCTCGCCAGGGCGTGGATCAGTACGTCACGCGTCCGCGCGCTGGTAGTGGTGGCAGCTGGGTTGACCACGAGGAGTGCGCGCATGGACGCCAGGGTACCTACCGCGCGGTACCGGCCTGAAGTCGCGCTCCGGCGGGCTCACGCCTGGTCACGGAGCGTGATCGGTGCTGTCCGGTCACGCCGGAGCCGCCCCCAGGTCCGCCGGGCCGGCCGGGCCCCGGCTTCGCGTTCGGCGGTCCGGGATGCCAACCTGAAGGGCGTGAGCACTCAGCCGAACACGCCCTCCTCGCCGCCCCCGGCCGGCCGGGAGGAGAAGCCCGCCCGGATCGCCCTCATCGCCGCGCTCAGCGCGCTCGAAGGCGCCGCGCTCGTCGCCGGCGGGATCTACATGCTGGTCATGGGCCTGCTCGGTCGTCCCGACAGCCCCCAGCAGGCCGAGACGGGAGGGCTCACCCTCATCGCGCTCGGCCTGATCCCGCTCCTCGCCGCCCGTGGGCTGCTGCTGCGCCGCAGCTGGAGCCGCGGCCCCGCGCTCATCACCCAGCTCATGGCGCTGCCCGTGGCATGGACCCTGCTGAGGTCGCAGGGGGCGCTGATCCCGGCCGGGATCGTGCTCGCCGTCGTCGCGGTGACCGGGCTCGTACTGCTGCTCGCTCCGGCGACCACCCGGGCCCTGGGCATCCGGGGTCCGCGGACGACGCCCGAGGCCTGAACCGCACGCGGCGACCCCTGGGGGCCGCCGCGCGGCTTGTACTGCCCGGCCCGTGACTCCGGGCCCGGAGCTCCCTCTGCCTACTCCTCGACGAGCAGCCGCTCGCGCAGCTGAGCCAGGGTCCGGGCCAGAAGGCGGGAGACGTGCATCTGGGAGATGCCGACCTCCTGCGCGATCTGCGACTGGGTCATGTTGCCGAAGAAGCGCAGCAGCAGAATCCGCTTCTCGCGCGGCGGGAGGTCCTCCAGCAGCGGCTTCAGCGACTCCCGGTACTCGACACCCTCCAGCGCCTCGTCCTCGGAACCCAGTGTGTCCGCGACCGCCGGGGACTCGTCGTCCGTGTCCGGGACGTCCAGCGAGAGCGTGCTGTAGGCATTGGCCGATTCCAGCCCCTCCAGGACCTCCTCCTCGGAGATGCCCAGGCGCTCCGCCAGCTCGTGCACGGTGGGGGAGCGGCCGTGCTGCTGGGAGAGTTCCGCGGTGGCCGTGGTCAGCGACAGCCGCAGCTCCTGAAGGCGGCGCGGGACCCGCACCGCCCAGCCCTTGTCACGGAAGTGGCGCTTGATCTCGCCGACGACCGTAGGGGTGGCGTACGTCGAGAACTCGACGCCGCGGTCCGGGTCGAACCGGTCCACCGACTTGATCAGACCGATCGTGGCGACCTGGGTCAGGTCGTCCAGCGGTTCGCCCCGGTTGCGGAATCTGCGGGCCAGATGCTCCACGAGCGGCAGGTGCATACGCACCAGCCGGTTGCGGAGCTCGGCCTTCTCCACCGAGCCGTCGGGGAGTTCCCGCAGTTCGATGAAGAGCGCCCGCGCCGCGCTGCGGTCACGTGGATCGTGGTGCCCGTGCTCGCTCATCTGGCCCGCCCGCTCCGCCTGCGACTGCTCCACCGCGACCGGACGGCCCTGAACCCCGTCCGTGCCGTCCGTGCCGTCCGCACCGTCCACCGGATGCGGCCGGGCCTGCTGCTCCGGCACCGCTGCCGGCCGTACCGCCCCGGACCGGATCGTCTCGTCCCGCACAGGCCCGTCCCCGTTCCCGTCGCTCACGCCGGCCCGGGTCCCGCGCCGCGCTGTTTGTAGAGGCTGATGCTGACCGTCCGGTCGTCCGCGACCGTGGAGTCGACCTTGCCGGCCAGTGCGGAGAGCACCGTCCAGGCGAAGGTGTCGCGCTCGGGTGCGCGGCCGTCCGTGGTGGGAGCCGAGACGGTCACCTCGAGGGAGTCGTCCACGAGGCGGAACACGCAGCTGAGGACTGAACCGGGCACGGCCTGCTGGAGCAGGATCGCGCAGGCCTCGTCGACCGCGATGCGGAGATCCTCGATCTCGTCGAGAGTGAAGTCCAAGCGGGCTGCGAGACCGGCCGTGGCCGTACGCAGCACCGACAGGTAGGCACCCGCAGCGGGCAGCCGGACCTCAACGAAGTCCTGGTTCCCGGGCTCGCCTGCGATCTGGGACACCCTCACCTCCAAGGTGGCACAAACTCGTTCGAGGCTCCGGGGCGAATGCCCGGGGCCGTGGGGTGCGTCGTCGGTTCTGTGGTTCGGCGACGCTGTCGCGCCCCATGATGCCGTGTCGCAGGGACCTCATACCCATCGTCACGCATGGTAGGCATGCGAGTACTCACGGTGGCTAGAGGTCTGCGGCGGTCAATTGCGAAGAACGGACGCCGGTTTGACGTACCCAGACGTCAGACGATCGAACCGTCCACGAAGCACCAGCGCCAACTGGCGGCGCAATCGAAGCTGCGCATCACCGGATGCCCGGTCCTCTCGAAGTGCGCCGTCGCGTGCTTCAGGGGCGAGGAGTCGCAGCAGCCGACGTGCCCGCAGACGAGGCAGAGCCGCAGCTGCACGGGATGGGTGCCGGCGGCCAGGCACTCCGGACAGGTCTCGTCGAGCGGGGCGGGCTCGGGGCGCGGCAGTTCGAGAACATGGAGGCACTCACTCATGATGGCCACGTTACGTCGGATGCGAGGACGGTGAGATGGACGCGTTGCCGCTGGTGGCGCTCGTCGCGGTCAGTGCGGTGGTCGCGGGGGCCGCGCGGCGTACCCCGGTGCCCGCCCCCCTGCTGCTGGTCGCCGCGGGCCTGCTGGCCTCCTACCTGCCGGGGGTGCCGGCCTACACGCTCGACGCGCACATCGTGCTGCCGCTGCTGCTGCCGCCCTTGCTGTACACGGCCGCGGTGGACAGTTCGTACCTGGACCTGCGGGCCAACCTGAGACCGGTGGCGCTGCTCTCCGTGGGGTACGTCCTCTTCGCGACCTTCGCGGTGGGCTGGCTGGCCTACCTGCTCGTGCCGGACCTCCCGCTCACCGCCGCGCTGGTGCTCGGAGCCGTGGTCGCCCCGCCGGACGCCGTCACCGCCGCGGCCATCGCCCGCCGCGTGGGTCTGCCCGCCCGGGTCACGACGATCCTCCAGGGCGAGTCCCTGGTGAACGACGCGACGGCCATCACCGCCTTCAAGGTGGTCCTCGCGGCCGCGGTCGGCCAGGGCATGAGCTGGGGCGAGGGGATCGGCGAGTTCCTGCTGGCCTCCGTCGGAGGTGTCGGGACGGGCCTGCTGCTGATGGTCCCGCTGCACTGGCTGCGCACCCACCTCAAGGAGGCCCTCCTGCAGAACACCCTGTCGCTGCTCATCCCCTTCGTGGCGTACGCCGCCGCGGAGCGGGTGCACGCCTCCGGGGTGCTCGCCGTGGTCGTGGTCGCGCTCTACCTGGGGCACCGCTCCTGGCAGGTCGACTTCGCCACCCGGCTCCAGGAGGCCGCGGTCTGGAAGATGGTCGCCTTCGTCCTGGAGTCGGCGGTCTTCGCGCTGATCGGGCTCCAGCTTCCCTTCGTCCTCAGGGAGCTGGGCGCGTACAGCGTGACCGAGGCGCTGCAGTACGCGGTGCTGGTGTTCGTCGCCGTCGTGGTGGTGCGGTTCGTCTGGGTGTACCCCGCCAGCTACCTGCCGCTCTGGCTCTCCAAGCGCGTCCGGGAACGCGAGGGACCGCTTTCCTGGACGTCGCCGCTGATCGTCGGCTGGGCCGGGATGAGGGGCGTCGTCTCGCTCGCCATCGCCTTCTCCGTCCCGCTGCTCACGCACGAGGGGGAGGCCTTCCCGGCGCGCAGCCTGGTGCTCTTCCTGACCTTCACCACCGTCATCGGGACGCTGGTCGTCCAGGGGCTCAGCCTGCCCCTCCTGGTGCGGGTGCTGAAGCTCCCGGGCCGCGACGTACGGGCCGAGACGCTGGCGGAGGCGCAGGCCCAGAGCGAGGCGTCGGCAGCCGCGGACGACCGGCTGGACGGGCTGCTGGCCGACCCGGTCAACGCGCTGCCCGGTCCGCTCACCGAGCGGCTGCGCACCGTCATGGAGCGGCGCCGCAACGCCGTGTGGGAGCGGCTCGGCACGGCCAACCCGGTCACCGGCGAGTCGGCGGACGACACCTACCGCCGGCTGGCGCGGGAGATGATCGACGCCGAGCGGGAGGTGTTCGTACGCCTGCGGGACGAGCGGCGGATCGACGACGAGATGCTGCGGGCCCTGCTGCGCAGGCTGGACCTGGAGGAGGCCGCGGCCTACCGGGAGTCGGACGGCGGGTAGGAGCTGCGGGCCCCCGCCGGCTCCTCGCCCGTGCCGCGGGCGCCCGTCACGGGCGGCCGGTGACGACCGCGGTGACCGTGGATCCCGGGGCGAAGGCGCCCTCCCCGGCCAGGACGGTCAGCGCGTACAGGAGTTTGGCCACATACAGTCGTTCGACGGGCAGGCCGTGCCGTTCCTCGAACGCGTCGGCGAACGCGTGCAGCTCCGGGGGCGTCCGCGCGTACCCGCCGAAGTGGAAGCGCTCGTCCAGCGACCACCGGCCGGCGGGGCCGCCGAACGCCTCCCGCTGGAGGCCGCGCACCGCCGCGTCGAGGAAGCCGCCGCGCAGGACCGGGACGCCGAGGGCGCGCTGCCCCGGTCCGAGCCCGGCCGCCAGTCCCGCCAGGGTGCCGCCGGTGCCGCAGGCCACCGCGATCGTGCCGCCCCGGCCGCGCAGTTCGCGGCCGAGCTCCGTGCAGCCCTGTGCGGCGAGCGCGTTGCTGCCGCCCTCCGGGATCACCGCGCACTCCCCGAAGAGGCCCAGCAGGCCTTCCAGGACGTCGGGGGAGGTCTTCGCGCGGTACGTCGCCCGGTCCACGAAGTGCAGCCGCATGCCGTCGGCCGCACAGCGGGCGAGCGAGGGGTTCAGCGGGCGCCGGGCCAGTTCGTCGCCCCGTACGACGCCGACGGTGGGGAAGCCCAGCAGGCGTCCGGCGGCGGCCGTGGCGCGCAGGTGGTTGGAGTACGCGCCGCCGAAGGTCAGCACGGTACGGCCGGCGGCGGCACGCAGGTTGGGGGCCAGTTTCCGCCACTTGTTGCCGGGGAGGTCCGGGTGGATCAGGTCGTCGCGCTTGAGCAGCAGCGTCACGCCGTGCCGGGCGAAGCACTCGTCCTCGACCGGCTGCAGGGGCGAGGGCAGTACCGGCCGCAGCCGGGAGAGGTCGAGTGCTTCGTCGGGCATGCCTTCATTGTGTGCCGCCCGGTCCCGCCCTACTTCAGCCGGTCGTGGATCCGGTTGCGCATGCCGGTCAGCGAGAAACCCCGCGGGTCGACCTTGCCGGGCTGCCACTCCCGGTGTCCGATGACCGAGGGCGCGCCCCAGCCGTGGAAGCGGCAGACCGCCGCCGCGGCCTTCTCGACGGCCTCGAGCTGTACGGCCGGCCAGGGGTCCTTGCCGTCGCCGAGGTTCTCGCACTCGAAGCCGTAGAAGTGCCGGTTCCCGTCCGTGTTGGACTCGTTGTCCGACGGCAGGTGCTTCTCCGCGATGACTGCGCGCAGGACGTCGTCGTCACCGAGACCGGCGTGGTTGGCGCGGCCGTAGCCGACCAGGTGGACCCGGCCGTCCTTGGCGATCACTCCGTGGCAGAGCGGGCCGGGCAGGCCCGCGTAGCCGTCACGGCAGATCTCGACGGTGCGGGCGGTGCCCTTGGTGACGGTGTGGTGGAGCATCACTCCGTGCACCGGCCCCCACGGGCCCTTGTGATTGCGGTTGTGCGTACGCCAGTCGCCCACCTGGACGACGGTGAGTCCTTCGTCCTTCAGGGCCTTGAGGAAGCTGCTCGCGGACATGGGTGAAGACATGGCCGCCTCCTTCGGTGCAGGGAGAGGGTGTGCGTGCGTACAGCGCTTGTACCGGAACACGAGGCTCCGCCAAACATCTCCGGCAACTGTGCGAGTCGATCCGGACATTCCCCGGACCCGCGGGGGCTGTTCTCGGCCACCGGAGGCGGCGCGCCATGATGGAGGGTGCGGCTCCGCGGCGAGTGCGGGGCGCATGTGCGGGAGAGGTGGTCGACGGCCGTGCCGAAGCCGAACGCAGCCGAAGGGATTCCGGCGCGCCGGGTCATCACGGACCCGGACAGTCTGGGCCGGTACGCGCACGACGAGGCGGAGTGGGCCCCGGCCGGGCACCCGCTCGCCGTCGTGCGGCCCCAGGACACCGACGAGGTGCGGGCCGTCGTCGCGTACTGCGCCGAGCACCGGATCCCGGTCGTCCCGCGCGGCGCGGGAACGGGTCTGTCGGGCGGGGCCAACGCGGTGGACGGCGCCGTGGTCCTCTCCTTCGAGGACATGAACCGGATCCTGCGCATCGACCCGGTGGAGCGCCTCGCCGTCGTCCAGCCGGGCGTGGTCAACGACGATCTGCGCGCCGCGTGTGCCGAGCAGGGCCTCTGGTACCCGCCGGACCCGGCGAGCTCCCCCTGGTCCACCATCGGCGGCAACGCCGCCACCAACGCGGGCGGGATGTGCTGCGTCAAGTACGGGGTGACCCGCGACTACGTCCTGGGCCTGGAGGCGGTCAACGGGCTCGGGGAGGTCGTGCGGGTGGGCCGGCGGACCGCGAAGGGCGTCGCGGGGTACGACCTCTGCGGACTCCTCGTCGGCTCCGAGGGCACCCTCGGCGTGATCACGGAGATCACGGTGAAGCTGCGGGGCGCCCGACCCGCCGAGCGCACCGTGGCCGGCTTCTTCGACTCGGTAGTCGCCGCCGGTGACGCGGTGAGCCGGGTGACCGCCGCCGGAATCGTGCCCTCCGCCCTCGAACTCCTCGACCGCCACTGCCTGAAGGCCGTTGACGAGTGGAAGAACATGGGGCTCTCCGCGGACGCGGACGCGATCCTCCTCGGCCGCGTGGACACCCCGGGCGCGGCGGGTGACGCCGAGGCCGAGGCGGTACGCGCCTGTTTCGCCGAGGCCGGAGCGGCCTGGGCCGAGGTCTCCACCGACCAGGCGGAGGCGGACGCCCTCTTCCAGGCCCGCCGGCTCGCCTACCCGGCGCTGGAGCGGCTGGGCCCGGTACTCACCGAGGACGTGGTCGTGCCGCGGTCCAGGGTGCCGCGGATGCTGGAGCGCATCGAGGAGATCTCCCGCCTGCACGACGTCCTCATCGCCAACATCGCGCACGCGGGCGACGGCAACCTCCACCCGCTCATCATCACCGAACCCGGCGACGAGGCGGCCCGGGCCCGCGCCCAGCTCGCCTTCGAGGACATCCTCGACGCGGCGATCTCCTTCGGCGGCACCGTCACCGGCGAACACGGCGTGGGCCTGCTGAAGATGGGCGGGATGAACCGCGAGGTGGGCGCGGTCAACCTCGCCATGCAGCGCGCGGTGAAGGCGGCCCTGGATCCGTACGGCATCCTCAACCCGGGCAAGGTCGTGGAGTCCGGAGCACCGCTGGCCGGCTGAGTCCTGCGGCGAGGAACGGGCGTCGGGGCGGCGGCACGGAGGGCCTCCGGGGCGCGGGTGCGGAGACCAAGTGCCCCGGCTCACGCCTGATTAGTCACACTCTTTTGTGTAATAGCGCGGGGTGTCCTCCTGCTGCAAGTCTTCCTCTCGCAGGTCAGTCCATGATCGAGAGGATTTCGGATGTCCGTTGGTGAAGAGGTTCGCAACACGCAGCCGCCGCAGCAGAGTCTCGGCACAGCGGCTGCGCGGAACCTCGCGACAACGACCAAGTCCGCCCCGCAGATGCAGGAGATCACCTCGCGGTGGCTGCTGCGGATGCTGCCCTGGGTGCAGGTACAGGGCGGGACCTACCGGGTGAACCGCCGACTGAGCTACTCGGTCGGGGACGGCCGGGTGACCTTCGTCCAGACGGGCGACCGGGTCGCGGTCATCCCCGCCGAGCTCGGTGAACTCCCCGCCCTGCGCGATTTCGGCGACGAGGAGGTGCTCGCGGAGCTGGCGCGCAGGTGCGAACAGCATGACGTGGCCGCGGGCGATGTCCTCGCCGCGGCCGGGGAGGCGGCGGACCGGGTCCACCTGCTGGCCCACGGCAAGGTGGAGAAGATCGGGACGGGCCCGTACGGCGACGAAACGGTTCTGGGCGTACTCGCCGACGGCGCCTACTTCGGCGACCAGGCCCTGGTCGACGGCGACGCGACCTGGGAGTACACGGCCCGCGCCGTCACCGCCTGCACCTTGCTGAGCCTGCGCCGCTCGGACGTGCTCAACCTCGCCGCCCGCGCGGACTCGCTCCGCGACCACCTCGCGGGGCTGCTGGCCATCCCGCACCAGCGCACCAACAAGTACGGCGAGGCGGAGATCGACCTTTCGGCGGGACACGTGGGGGAGGCCGTCGTCCCGCACACCTTCGTCGACTACGAGTCGGCTCCGCGCGAGTACGAACTCAGCGTCGCCCAGACCGTGCTGAAGGTCCACAGCCGGGTGGCCGACCTCTACAACCAGCCGATGAACCAGACCGAGCAGCAGTTGCGGCTCACCGTCGAGGCGTTGCGCGAACGCCAGGAGCACGAGCTCGTCAACAACCGGGAGTTCGGACTGCTCAACAACTGCGACTACGGGCAGCGGCTCCAGCCCCACGACGGGGCGCCCGGCCCCGACGACATGGACGAACTCCTGTCACGGCGGCGCGGGTCCAACCTGTTCCTCGCCCACCCGCGGGCCATCGCCGCCTTCGGCCGCGAGTGCAACAGGCGCGGGCTCGTCCCGGAGAGTGTGGAGGTCGGCGGGCACCACGTCCCGGCCTGGCGCGGGGTCCCGATCTTCCCGTGCAACAAGATCCCGGTCACCGACGCCCGCACCACCTCGATCATCTGCATGAGGACCGGCGAGGCGGACCAAGGGGTCGTCGGGCTCCAGCAGAGCGGCATCCCGGACGAGATCGAGCCCAGTCTCTCGGTCCGCTTCATGGGCATCGACGAGCAGGCGATCATCTCGTACCTCGTGACGGCCTACTACTCCGCGGCGATCCTCGTCCCCGACGCCCTCGGGGTCCTGGAGAACGTGGAGGTCAGCCGCTGGCGGTGACGCTCCCCGGGCCCGGGCGGAAGGCCGCCCGGGCCCCGCAGGAGCCGCCCCGTGAGGCGAGAGCCGCGGCCTGGGCCCTCGCTTCTGGATCAGGCCGCGGTTCACGTGCCCTGGCGCCGCGCCTCGCGGCCGTGTCGTCGGTCGCCGACGCCCCCTCCCCTAGCTCTCGGTCTCGCGCCGGCGGGGGAGACCCCGAACGCCTCCCTCCGCCGCATTGCGATGCGCAGCACCGGACCCGGCTCCCCGACCCGGCCTGATCCGAACGACAGACCCCAGGTGCCCTGTGGCGCCCGGAAGGAGTGACCGTGACCATGACGAGTACGGATGCCGCGATGGAGGGGCACAAGGCCGCCGCCCTCCTGGAGCGCACCCGCAACACCGTCGACCCGCACCTGCGAGCAGCCGTCGAGACGCTGCCCGGAGCCATACGCCGGGTCGCCATGTACCACTTCGGCTGGCAGAACGCCGACGGGACGCCCGCCGACGGGCAGGCGGGCAAGGCCATCAGGCCCGCCCTCGTACTGGCCGCAGCCGGCGCCCTCGGAGGCGACCCCGAGGCCGCTGTCCGGGCGGCCGTCGCCGTCGAGCTCGCCCACAACTTCACACTGCTCCACGACGACGTCATCGACGAGGACACCACCAGGCGGCACCGGCCGACGGCATGGGCGGTGTTCGGTGTCCCGGACGCCGTGATCACGGGGGACGCCATGCTCGCCCTCGCCCTGCGCCTGCTGGCCGACGACCCGCACCCCGCGTCCGCACAGGCCTCGGTGCGTCTCGCCACCTGCATCATCGAGCTGTGTGCCGGACAGCAGGCCGACTGCGCGCTGGAGGAGCGCGGCCCCGACGACGTCACGCTGGACGAGTGCCTCACCATGGCCACGGCCAAGACGGGTGCCCTGCTCGGCTGCGCCTGCGCCCTGGGCGCGCTCTACGCCGGTGCGGGGGAGCGGGCGGTGGTCGCCATGGACGGCTTCGGCAGGGAGGCGGGCCTCGCCTTCCAGCTCATCGACGACCTGATCGGCATCTGGGGGGACGCCGAGCGCACGGGGAAGCCCGTCGGGGCGGACCTGACCGCCCACAAGAAGTCGCTGCCGGTGGTCGCGGCGCTCACCTCGGGCACCCCGGCCGCGGCCGAACTCGGCGCGCTCTACCGGGGCGCCATGAACACACCGGACGAGGTGAGGCGGGCCGCCGACGCGGTCGACCGGGCCGGCGGCCGGGACTGGGCGCAGATCGCGGCGGGCGACCGGATGGCGCGCGCCGTCCACCACCTGTCCCGTGCGGTGCCCGGAGTGGCGGACGGCGGGGACCTGCTGGCCCTCGCGGAGTTCGTCACCCGCAGAACACACTGACCGCCGGCCGTCCGTGACCTCGTCCCTGTTCCAACTCTATTATTCCGTCCGTCGGTTGGGATCAACACCACGGGTGCGAGGGGGCGGGGGCCGGTCATGGGCGTACGCATACGGCAGGCGGACCTGGGCGACAGGGACCAGGTCGTACGGATTCTGGACGAGGCGTTCCACGACGATCCGGTCAGCAGCTGGGTCTTCCCCGACGAGGAGCACCGGCGAGCGGTGCACGGCAGATTCCTCGGGGTCTTCGCGGACATCACGCTGGCACACGGCCGTATCGACCTGCTGGAGGACGGTACGGCCGTCGCCCTCTGGCTCCCGGTGCCCGCGGGGGCTCCGGAGGGGGACGACGACACCCCCGCGCTGATGAGGGAGACGGCGGATCCCGACAACGAACGGGCCGAGCTGATCGGGAGGCTGACCGGCGCCGTCCACCCCCACGATCGCGCCCATGAGTACCTGCTCATGATCGGCGTCAGCCCGGAGCGGCAGGGGGAGGGGATCGGCGAGGCGCTGGTGGGGGGAGTCCTCGAACGGTGCGACCGCGAAGGCCTCCCCGCCTACCTGGAGGCGAGCAGCGAGCGCAGCCGCCGGCTCTACGAACGGCTCGGCTTCAGCTTCACGGGCAAGACCGTGGACCTCCCCGACGGACCCTCGATGTGGCCCATGTGGCGTGATCCGCAAGGCGACTGACCGGCACCCGGCCACCGCAGGAACCGAAGGAGAGGGTGGCGCGGGGCGGGTGCGGGGTACGGACTACAGTCCCTGCACATGACAGATGAGTCGTGGGCAGGCTGGTACCGGGACCGTCACGGTTCCGAGGCCGTCGTTCTCACCACGGACGGACAGCAGCTCCGCATCCGCGTCCGGGGTACGGATTTCGAGGGCGAGAGCTTCGACGGTCTGCGCCCCGCCGCCGAAGCGCCGCTCATGGAAGGCGCGTTCGACCTGGCGGACGGCGTGCTCGACGACTGCGTGCTGGAGTGGGACCTGCCGGTCCCGGTCCTGGTGTCCGGAACGGTCCGCCAGGCCACGCTCGGCTGCCTGCTGTCCCTGCGCAGAGCGGACCCGGACCTGTACCTCGCCCTGCATCTGGACGGCGCGGTGTACGAGTCGAACCGCGCCGAGGGCGACTTCGCCGCCGCGCTGGCCACGATCCAGCGGATCCTGCCGCCGGACATACGCCTGCAGACCTGCATAGCCTGCGCCTTCTCCGACTACTTCCCTGCCCCGGTCCGCGGACTCTCCGGCGGGCTTGCCTGCTTCCGCGGCGCGAAGGACGCCTACCGCGACGCGGCGGGCGGAGACGACGTCGCGGGCCTCTGGGACCGGCGTACGGGGTTCGTCCAGGAGATATGGAGCTGCCGGGAGTTCGAACCGCGCCCGGCGCACGGCGCGGGCACCGGCCACCGGGGCGCCTTTCCGCTGGAACTCGCCTGACCGGCCCCCCTCAGCACGCGAAGGGGCCGCTCCGCCGCGGCGGAACGGCCCCAGACCGGTGTGAGCCGGTGTTACGACGTGGCGCGGGCGACCGCGGCCGCGAGGCCGTTCTGCCAGAGGGAGTTCACCTGCGAGCGCTCGGTGGCGTTCGGGCTTGCGTTGGTGCAGGACGTGCCCGGACCGCCGCCCGACATGAGCTCACTGCACGGCCCCGTGTAGTGGTCGGGAAGCCCCAGCACGTGCCCGGTCTCGTGCGCGGTCACACGGGTCGAGTTGTACTGCTGGTTCTGGGCGTAGTCGAGGAAGATGTACCCGCTGCCGTGCCCGTTGGTGCTCGCGTACGAGCCCCGGGAGTCGTTGCCCTCGTAGTAGTCGAAGTCCGAGTTCGAGCCCTCCTGCAGCTTCACGTTGCTGACCGAGCTGTTCCAGATGCTGGTGCTGCTGGCTATCTGGCTGCGGAAGCTGGGCGCGTTGGTGGTGCTGTAGACCACGGTGACGGCCGCGGCGCCCGGGTTGGCGGCCCGCTTCTCGGCGACCGACTTCATGACGGCGTCGAAGAAGGCCTTGTTCGCGGCGGCGTTCTCGCTCGAACCGGCGTACGCGGCGTAGCCGGCCTCGGCGTTGGTGGAGGGGGCGACAGGAGCCGGGGAGGCGACCGCGGGGGTGGTGCCGAGCGCGGCGGCGACGCCGAGTCCGAGACCGGCCACAGCCGACATGACAGCAGTTCTGGAGTGACTCATGGGGGGTTCTCCTACCTGTCCGACGAACCCCGTCCGGCGACCGGACGGGTAACGGGTGGGGGGTACGGAGTGAGTGTCGGGGCAGCCGGGCCCGCTGCGGATGATGTCAACCGGCGATAGCGCCGCCCTATCGCCCCCACAGGAACAGCACAGAACCAGCACGTGCGGGTCGCCCCAACAGCCCCTGAATCCGGCCCTTTGGTGGGGTTTGTGACGTCTGGTGCTCGACGTGTGAACAGCCATACGCTCCCCGTCATGGACCTCGAGGTGAGACACCTCAAGGCGCTCTGCGCCATCGCCGACACGGGCAGCCTGCACCAGGCGGCACGGCGGCTGGGCGTCAGCCAGCCCGCCCTGACCACCCAGCTCCAGCGGATCGAGAGGACCATGGGGGCGGAACTGTTCCGCCGCGAGAGGACCGGCTGCCGGCCCACCCTCCTGGGCCGCGCACTCCTCAGTCGCGCCCGCCCCCTCGTGGACGGCATGTCCACCCTGGTCGGCGCCGCGATGGCGGAGGCCGAAGCCGCCCGCGCGGGCGGCCCCGGGCTCCGCATCGGTTCCACGGCGAGCCGGGTCATCGGCGGCTGGCTGCGCAGGCTGCGGGTACGGCTCCCCGGGACGGACATCTCGCTGAAGGTGGACGTCTCGGCGCGGGCGCTGCTGGCAGCCGTGGCCGCCGGCCGGCTGGACGTCGCGTTCGTGCACGAGGTGGAGGGCTCCCCGCTCACCGTCCCCGACGGCCTCGTCCAGCGCGTACTCCTCGAACGCGAACCGCAGTTCATCTCCCTGTCCAGGGACCATCCGGCGGCGGGGCACCCGGTGGTGGACCTCGACGACCTCGCGACCGACCGGTGGATGGTCGACCCCTCGGTGGACGGCGAGTGGGACGGGGTGCGCCGGGTGCTCGGAGCCGCGGGACTCGATCCGCCCGTGCTGCACGGCGACTACCTCACCGCCGCCTCCCTCGTCGTACTCGGCGAGGCGGTCGCCCCCTGCCAGCCGACCTCCGGCCCGCGCGACGACATGGCGATCCGGCCCCTGCGCGGCGATCCGCTGGCGGTGCGGCTGCTGCTGGTCTCGCGGCCGGGCGCGGACACGGAGGCGGTGTACGCGGAGCTGGAGGCGGCCTACCGCGACGCGGCCCAGCAGGCGGAGGTCTACCACCGGTGGCTGCTGCGCCACCGAAGCCCGCTGGCGCACGCGGCCTGACCCTGCGGGTCCCCCTTTCCCGGGGGTTCCCGGGGGTTCCCGGTTCCGCCGACAGCGAGACGCCGTTTCCGGGACCGTCGCCGACGGGCAGGGTGACCGCATGAGGCTACTGATGCTGGGCGGCACCGAATTCGTCGGACGCGCGGTCACCGACGCCGCGCTCGCCCGGGGTTGGGAGGTCACGGTGTTCCACCGCGGCCACCATCCGGCACCGAGCGGGGTCCGCACGCTGACCGGCGACCGGACGGCGGGTGCGGCCGGCCTCTCGGCCCTGGCCGAGGGCACCTGGGACCTGGTGGTCGACACCTGGAGCGGCGCCCCGACGGCCGTCCGGGACGCGGCCCGGCTGCTCGCGGACAGGGCCGGGCACTTCAGCTACGTGTCCAGCAGGTCCGTGTACGACTACCCCACCCCGGCGGGGCTCCCCGAAGACGGCCCGCTGGTCGCCGGCGCGTCTCCCGACGCCGGACCCGACGTCTCGTACGCCCTGGCCAAGCGAGGCGGGGAGCTCGCCGCGACCGACGCCTTCGGCGGACGGGCGCTGCTGGCCCGGGCCGGCCTGATCCTCGGTCCCGGGGAGAACATCGGCCGGCTGCCGTGGTGGCTCGGCCGCACGGCGCGGGGCGGCCCGGTGATCGCACCGGGGCCACCGGACGCCGGGCTCCAGTACATCGACGCCCGCGACCTGGCCAAGTGGCTCCTCGACGCCGCGGCGAGCGGTCTCGGCGGGGCGTACAACCTGGTGAGCCGGCCCGGACACACGACCATGGGCGAACTGCTGGACGCCTGCGTGCGGGTCACCGGCTCCCGCGCCGAGCTGCGCTGGACCGCACCCGAGGTGCTGCTCGCGGCAGGCGTCGAACCCTGGACGGACCTCCCGGTCTGGCTGCCCGCCGGAGAGCTGTACGACTTCCTGCACATGGGCGACGTCACCAAGGCACACGCGACCGGGCTCCGTTGCAGACCTGTCGGCGAGACGGTCGCCGACACCTGGGCCTGGATGCGCGAGCTGGGAGGCGCGGTCCCGCAGCGGCCGGACCGGCCGGCCGTCGGACTCGACGCGCTGACCGAGGCGAAGCTCCTCGGTGAGCCCGACAGCCCGTAGCGTGGACGGATGACCGAACAACTGCTGCACCTCACGGAAGAGGCCCTCTGGGAGGCCGCCCGGAGATCGGGGACGTACGAGATGTCCACCCGCGGACGGACCCTGCGGGAGGAGGGGTTCATCCACTGCTCGCTGCCCCGTCAGCTCCGCGCGGTCGCAGAGGCGTTGTACGGGCCCGATCCCGAGGGCCTCGTGGTCCTCGTCATCGACGGCGACAGGCTCGGAGCGCCCGTGCGCTACGAGTCCGTCTCACCCGGGGGCGAGGAGTTCCCGCACATCTACGGACCGATCCCGGTGGGCGCGGTCCTGGAGGTGCGCCCGTGGGCCGGGCACCCGGTACCGGAGGAGGGCGAGGCCCCGTGACCGGCCCCGTCATCGCGGTGACCGGCGCGAGCGGAGCGGTCGGCGGCCGGGTCGCCGCTCGGCTGGCCCGGACCGGTCTCTCCGTACGGCTCCTGGGCCGCGACCCGTCCCGGCTTCCCCGGCTGCCCGGAGCGAGCCCCGCACCACCCGCCCCGTACGGCGACGGCGAGGCGATGCGCCGCGCTCTCGACGGCGCGCACACGCTGTTCCTCGTCTCCGCCCACGAGAGCCCCGGACGGGTGGGGGAGCACCTCACCGCCGTGGACGCGGCGGTCGCGGCGGGCGTCGAGCGCATCGTGTACGTGTCGTTCCTCGGCGCCGCCCCGGACGCGACGTTCACCTTCGCGCGCGACCACTGGCACACCGAGGCGCATATCCGGACGGCCGACGTGCGCCACACGTTCCTCCGCGACAGTTGGTACCTGGCGGCCCTCCCCGCGATGACGGGCACCGACGGGGTCCTGCGCGGTCCCGGCGGCGAGGGGCGGGTCTCGGCCGTGGCGCACGAGGACATCGCCGACTCCGCGGCAGCGGTCCTGACGGAGCGCGGCACCGGCCACGACGGTGTGACGTACGACCTCACGGGGCCCGAGGCGTTCACCCTCGCGGAGGCGGCCGTGGAACTGACCCGCCGCACCGGCCGGACCGTCAGGTACGTCCCCGAGACCAGGGAGGAGGCCTACGCCTCCAGGGCCCGCTACGGGGCCGAGGAATGGGAGGTGGCCGGCTGGGTCACGTCGTACGAGGCCATCGCCGCCGGTGAGCTGGCCACCGTCTCGGACGCCGTTCCCACCCTCACGGGCCGTCCCGCCAGGAGCCTCGCCACCTTCCTCCGGGAGAACCCGGAGAGCTACCGCCACCTCCTCCCGGACGCGTGACGCCGACGGGCCGGGGCGGTTGTCGTACCCCCGCGCTACGTTGGCGGCATGGCGAACTACGTATTGGTGGCGGGCGCGTGGCTGGGCGCGTGGGCGTGGGACGACGTGGTGCCCCACCTCCACGCGGCGGGTCACGGAGCCTGGCCGGTCACTCTGTCCGGGCTCGGAGACCGGAAGAACCAGCCGGCCGGACAGCGGACCCATGTGCAGGACGTCGTCGACGAGGTGGAGCGCCGGGGGTTGAGCGACGTCGTCCTCGTCGGCCACAGCTACTCCGGCATCCCCGTCGGCCAGGCGGCCGAGCGGATCGGTGACCGGCTGGCCCGTGCGGTCTTCGTGGACTCCAACGTCCCGTCGGACGGTGAGTCGTTCGCCGACCGGTGGTGGCAGGGGCGGCAGGCCTTCGAGAGGACCCTCGCGGAGAACGAAGGCTCCTGGGCCCCCATGGCCGTGGCCGACTACGAGGGCCAGGGACTCACCGACGAACAGATCGGACGCATCGTCAGCGGCTCGACCCCGCACCCGGGACCGTCGCTGACCGAGCCCGCCCGGATGGAACGGTCGGTGGGTCGGCTCCCGGCGACGTACGTGAAGTGCCTGCTCGACGGCCCCGAGCCCACGGAGGACGTGGCGGCGCTGCTCACCGGCGAGCGCTGGGACCTCGCCGAGATGGACACCGGGCACTGGCCCATGTTCTCCGCACCGGACGAGCTGGCCCGCATCCTGCTGCGGGCGGCGAACGGCTGAGGACCGGGGCCGTTCTGCGGGTCTCCGGGCAGGGTCGGTTGTCGGGTTCTGCCCCGAGACCGGGCCGCATACCGGGTTGCCGACGCGGACGTCTACGGCCGGAAGTACTCCGACATCAGACCGCTGACCCATTCCGGCTGCTCGATGTCCACCGGGCGGAACTCCGCCATCGTCGGCTTCAGGTCGATGACCGGGGTGCCGGACACCGCGTCCAGGCCGACCACCGTCAGTTCGCGGCCGTGGACGGACTCGATGGCGCAGCACGTCACCCCGATGCGGTTCGGCCTGCGGGGGCCGCGACCGGCGAAGACACCGACGGGCGGGAGGTCGGAGCGGCCGCGGTAGGGGCGGGGTTCGCGGTAGTCGTCGTGTTCGGGGAACCGGTCGAATACGAAGAGGACCTCCACATGGGAGAAGCCCTCAAGCCCTTGCAGGCACGCCTCGCCGAAGCGCTCGTCGACGGCGATCGTGCTGCGGACGGCGCCCCAGTTGTCCGTGTGCTGCAGGTCCGTCCGGTCGTTCCGGACCGTGCCTATCGGTGTGACCTCGAAGCTTGGCATGGTGATGTTCTACCGCTTCGGCCGGCGCCGGCCCAGAGGTGGTTGGGAACAGAAGACCGCACCCGGTCCGTGACGGACGCCGTTCTCGGCGGTCTCGGACCGGGTGCGGACAGTAGGCGGTACGACCTGCGAAACCTCAGGTCGGACGGCCCGACCGTGGATCAGGCCTTCTTGGTCTCCCAGAAGATCTTGTCGACCTGAGCGATCAGGTCCAGAGCCTTCTGGCCCGTGGCCGGGTCGTTTGAGCCCTTGGCCGCGGAGAGCGCCTTCAGGGTGTCGTTGACCAGCTGGTGCAGCTCCGGGAACTTCTCGAAGTGCGGGGGCTTGAAGTAGTCGCTCCAGAGCACCGAGACGTGGTGCTTCGCGAGCTCGGCGCGCTGCTCCTTGATCAGAACGGCGCGCGTGCGGAAGTCCGCGTCCTCGTTGGCCTGGTACTTCTCCTGGACGGCCTTGACGGACTCCGCCTCGATGCGGGCCTGGGCCGGGTCGTACACACCGCAGGGCAGGTCGCAGTGGGCGCTGACCTTCACCTTGGGAGCAAACAGGCGCGAAAGCATGGGGCTGTCCTTCCTCGTGATCGTCTTCTCAGGTGGGACATTACTCCGTGGGAGGCCGCTTTTTGCGGCTGCCCCCTGGGGCTTAGGCCAAAAGTCCAAGGTGCGAATACGACCAGTGGCCGAAAGCACGGAGCGGTGTGCTGGAGGATGGACCGGGAGGTGCCAGACATGCCGGAACCGGCGCAGGAACCCTTGAACGCGCGGGCGTCCCGCAAGTCGTTCCAGGTCGTGGAGGTGACGGGGCCGTCGATGGTGCCCACGCTCTACCACGGGGACTGGCTGCTCGTGCAGCACGGGGCGACGGTGCGACCGGGGGACGTGGTCATCCTGCGGCACCCGTTCCAGCAGGACCTGCTGGTCGTCAAACGTGCTGCTGAGCGGCGCGGCAGCGGCTGGTGGGTGCTCGGCGACAACTCCTTCGCCGGCGGCGACAGCACGGACTACGGGACGGTCCCCGAGGAGCTCGTGCTGGCCCGTGCCCGTGCCCGCTACCGGCCGCTGAGGAAGGATCAGCGGTCGCCGCTCGGGCTGCTCGCCTGGGCGGTGTCGGCCGTGCGCCGGGTCTCCTCGGCGCGGTCCGTCTCCAGACGCTTGCGGGCGCGGTAGGCGGCGACGTTGGCCCGCGTCGCGCAGCGGTCCGAGCAGTAGCGGCGCGAGCGGTTGGTGGAGGTGTCCAGGTAGGCGTTGCGGCAGGGCGCCGCCTCGCACAGGCCGAGCCTGTCCACCCCGTGCGAGGTGAGGTGGAAGGCGAGGCCCATCGAGGCGATCGCGGCGAATCCCGCCGTGGCGTTCGACGGATGGTCCGCGAGGTGCATGTGCCAGTCCGGCTTGCCGTCCTCGTCCCGTGTGTCGTGGCCGGAGATCTGCGGGCTCACGGGGAACTCCAGCAGGAGTGAGTTGAGCAGGTCGACCGCGAGGGTCTCCTCGCCGCCGTCGGCCGCCTCGAAGACCGCGCGCAGCCGCGCCCGTACGGACCGGAAGCGTGTCACGTCCGCGTCGGTCGCGCGGCGGGCCGCCTGGGTGTTGGTGCCGAACAGTTCACGGACCGACTCGACGGTCGTGAGGCAGTCCTTGCCGCGGGCCGGCTCCTCGGTGTTGACCAGACGTACGGCGTAGTCCGAGTAATAGGCCAGTTCCACTTGTAGTCCTTACGCCGTCGGTCTATGGTCGGTGTGCCGCCAGTGTAATGGGTGGCAATGGGTCATGGGTATTACGACGTGCATGGGCGCAGACGGAGGTTCTGGTGACGACGACGGGTACCGACTGGCAGTCCTGGCAGGAGAGCTGGGACCGGCAGCAGGAGTGGTACATGCCGGACCGCGAAGAGCGGTTCCGGGTGATGCTCGACATGGTCGAGGCCGTAGTGGGCCCCGAACCGAGGGTGCTCGACCTCGCCTGTGGCACGGGCACCATCACGGACCGGCTCCTCAAGCGGTTCCCGAAGGCGACCAGCACGGGCGTGGATCTGGACCCCGCACTGCTCGCCATCGCCCGTGGCACCTTCGAGGGCGACGACCGCGTCACCTTCGTCGCGGCCGACCTGAAGGACGCCGCCTGGACCGGGCGGCTCCCGCACGCGTCGTACGACGCCGTGCTCACGGCGACCGCCCTGCACTGGCTGCACAGCGAGCCGCTCGCGACCCTGTACGGCCAGATCGGCGGCCTGGTCAGGGACGGCGGGGTGTTCATGAACGCGGACCACATGATCGACACCGGTACCCCCCGCATCAACGCCGCCGAACGCGCCCACCGGCACGCCGTCATGGACCGGGCGAAGGCGGGAGGGGCCGTGGACTGGAGCGAGTGGTGGGCCCTGATGGCGAAGGACCCGGTTCTCGCGGCACCCACCGCCGAGCGGTTCGACATCTACGGCGAGCACGCGGACGGCGACATGCCCTCCGTCGACTGGCACGCCCGCACACTTCGCGAGGCCGGCTTCGGTGAGGCGCGGGCGGTCTGGGCCTCACCGTCGGACAGCCTGGTGCTGGCCGTGAAGTAGGCCCGCGTACCTGCCCGTCCGCCTACGCCGCCGGGTACAGCGCGAGGAGGGCGGTACGGATCCCGTCCGTACCGCCCTCCTCGCGGACATGTCCGCCGCTGCTAGAGCACCTTCGACAGAAACGACTTCGTCCGGTCGTGCTGCGGGTTCGTCAGGACGTCGCGCGGATGGCCGGACTCGACCACCACGCCGTCGTCCATGAAGACCAGCGCGTCGCCGACCTCGCGGGCGAAGCCCATCTCGTGCGTGACGACGATCATCGTCATGCCCTCGTCGGCCAGTCCCCGCATGACGTCCAGGACGTCCCCGACCAGCTCCGGGTCGAGCGCGGACGTCGGCTCGTCGAAGAGCATCAGCTTCGGCTCCATGGCCAGCGCGCGGGCGATCGCCACGCGCTGCTGCTGACCGCCCGAGAGCTGGGACGGGTAACTCCTGGCCTTGTCGGACAGGCCGACCCGGTCCAGCAGTCGCTCCGCGCGGGCCCGGGCGACGGCCTTGGACTCGCCCTTGACCTGGATCGGGGCCTCCATGACGTTCTCGATGGCCGTCATGTGCGGGAACAGGTTGAAGCGCTGGAACACCATGCCGATGTCACGGCGCTTCAGGGCGACTTCGCTGTCCTTGAGCTCGTACAGCTTGTCGCCCTTCTGCCGGTAGCCGACCAGTTCGCCGTCGACGTGGAGCCGGCCGGCGTTGATCTGTTCCAGGTGGTTGATGCACCGCAGGAACGTCGACTTGCCGGAACCGGACGGGCCGATCAGGCAGAACACCTCGCGGGGGGCGACCTCGAGGTCGATGCCCTTGAGGATGTGTGCGGGGCCGAAGGACTTGTGTACGCCCTCGGCCTTCACCATGGCGGTCATGCGGCGCCTCCCTTCGGGCGGCCCAGCGACAGCATGTTGGCCCTGATCTTCTGGAACGGGGTGTCCGGCAGGCTGCGGCTGGAGCCGCGTGCGTAGTAACGCTCCAGGTAGTACTGGCCGATGCTGAGCACCGAGGTGAGCACCATGTACCAGGCTGCCGCCAGGAAGAGCATCTCCACGGTGGCACCCGAGGTCTGCGAGACGTTCTGGGTGGAACGCAGCAATTCGGTGTACTGGACGGCCACCGCGAGCGACGAGGTCTTCAGCATGTTGATGACCTCGTTGCCGGTCGGCGGCACGATCACGCGCATCGCCTGCGGAACGACGATCCGCCGCAGTGTCTTGCCGTGGCTCATGCCGAGGGCGTGAGCCGCCTCGGTCTGCCCCTCGTCCACCGACTGGAGGCCGGCCCGGCAGATCTCCGCCATGTACGCGGCCTCGTTGAGCCCGAGGCCCAGGAGCGCACAGAGGAACGGGGTCATGAAGGACGACCACTCGTCCTTGTAGATCGGTCCGAGGTTGATGTACTCGAACACGATGCCGAGGTTGAACCAGACCAGCAGCTGTACGTAGACCGGGGTGCCACGGAAGAACCAGATGTAGCCCCACGCGATGGACGTCGTCACCGGGTTCTTGGAGAGCCGCATCACGGCCAGCACGATGCCCAGCACCACACCGATGGTCATGGAGAGGATCGTGATGATGACGGTGTTCTTGACGCCCTCGAGGATCTGGGCGTCGAAGAAGTAGTCCGGGATCGCAGCCCAGTTGATGTCGCCCTGGGCGAACGCGTAGACGAGCGTGGCCAGCAGGCCGAGAGTGACGACCGCCGAGACGTACCGGCCGTAGTGACGCACCGGGATGGCCTTGATCGCCTCCGGTCCTGCCGACGGGGTGGGCGGGGTGTCCGCCGGGCCCGCTTTGTTGATGTCAGTCACAGGTGATGCCTTTCAGCGCCGGTCTCCGGTCAGGACCCGCCGTTGATCTTGGCCTCGGTGACCGCGCCCGCGTCGACGCCCCACTTGGAGATGATCTTGTCGTAGTCGCCGTTCTTGATGACCGCCTCCAGGGCGGACTGGATGGCCTTGGTGAGCTCGTCGTTGCCCTTGGCGACGGCGATGCCGTACGGGGCGGCCTCGACCTGCTCGCCGACCAGCTGGAAGTCCTTGCCGCCGCCCGAGGTCTTCACCGCGTACGCGGCGACCGGGAAGTCGGAGGAACCGGCGTCGGCGCCACCGCCGCGCAGGCGGGTCTGGGCCTCGAGGTCGTTGTCGAACGCCTCTATGGAGATCTTGCCCTTGCCGCCGCACTTGGCGCTCTCCGCCTTGGCGAGGTCGTGGGAGACCGTGCCGCGCTGGACGACGAGCTTCTTGCCGCAGAGGTCGGACCAGGTGCTGATGCCCTTGTCGTCGCCCTTCTTGGTGTAGACGGAGACGCCCGCGGTGAAGTAGTCGATGAAGTCGACGCCCTCGCCGACCTTCTTCTTGGTCTCGGAGTCGACGCCTTCCTGGCGGTCCTTGGTGTCGGTCATGGCCGACATCGCCAGGTCGTAGCGCTTCGAGCGCAGGCCGGTGAGCAGCGTGTCGAACGTGCCGTTCTCGAAGACGAACTTCACGCCGAGCTGCTTGCCGAGCGCGTCCGCGAGGTCGGGGTCGATGCCGACGGTCTTGCCGGACTTGTCCTTGAACTCGACCGGCGGGTACGCGATGTCGGATCCGACCTTGATCTCACCCTTGTCCTTGATGGACTGGGGGACGAGGTCGGCGAGCGGCGCGTCCTTGGCCGCCGTCGCGCCCGAGTCCTTCTTGGAGGCACTGTCGGTCTGGTCGCCACAGGCGGTCAGCAGCAGAGTGCCGGCGACCGCGACTGCGCAGACCGCGGCAATCCGGGACTTCGCGGTCGAACGACAGAGGGTGCTTGCGGTCATGATCGGAATCCTCCGGCGGTGAGAAATGCAGGTCAGGTGGATACGCACGCACCTTCGAGTGTCGCCACCTTGTGTGATTAGGGCATCTTGCCATTCGGACTCACCCAATCAGGGGGCCGGTCATGTCAAAATCGGGTAACGGGAGACCCCCGAACGTCAACGGGTCCGTGTCGCAAGGCCGGACCTTCTGCAGGGAAGTGAGCGCTCCTCCGGAGAATCTCCGGTGCGTCTCAACCGACGGACGACCTTTGTAGCCCTTAGTGGACTTGTCCAGATTTTCGGCTATGAGTCATGTCACCGAGTCGATACCGACTCGTACGAGGCCGGGTCCGTCCGGTAAAAAAGACCTTTACACCCCTCATCCGGGGCTCAGGGCGCGTGTGCGGCGCGCCCGCGCGTACGTGTCTCCCCAGCCGTAGCGGGCCAACCGCTCCGGGCCGGGAACGTACGCGGTGCCCGCCCACCCCTCCTCAACCAGGAGTGGCCACCCTCAAATGATGAAGACTTAAGGGGTCAACACAATGGCAGCGGAGATCGTCAATCCTCGCAGCGACAGCAAGACGCACGGCGCGGCCGGTGCGGACGGGTTCAGTGGTGCGGACGAGCCCTTCGACCCGGCCTTCGCCCTTCACCGCGGCGGGAAGATGGCCGTGCAGGCCACCGTCCCGATCCGCGACAAGGACGACCTGTCCCTCGCGTACACCCCCGGCGTCGCGAAGGTGTGCAGCGCCATCGCCGAGAATCCCGAACTCGTCCACGACTACACCTGGAAGTCGCAGGTCGTGGCCGTCGTGACGGACGGCACCGCCGTCCTCGGCCTGGGGGACATCGGTCCCGAGGCCTCCCTCCCGGTGATGGAGGGCAAGGCGATCCTCTTCAAGCAGTTCGGCGGGGTCGACGCGGTCCCGATCGCGCTCGCCACGACCGACGCGGACGAGATCGTCGACACCGTCGTGCGCCTCGCGCCGTCCTTCGGCGGCGTCAACCTGGAGGACATCTCGGCGCCCCGGTGCTTCGAGATCGAGCGGAAGCTCCAGGAGCGTCTCGACATCCCGGTCTTCCACGACGACCAGCACGGCACGGCCGTGGTGACGCTCGCGGCCCTGCGCAACGCGGCCAAGCTGTCCGGTCGTACGCTCGGCGATCTGCGTGCCGTCATCTCCGGCGCCGGTGCGGCCGGTGTGGCCATCGCCAAGTTCCTGCTGGAGGCGGGCATCGGAGACGTCGCCGTCGCCGACCGCAAGGGCATCGTCAGCGGTGACCGCGACGACCTCACCGACGTCAAGCGCGAGCTGGCGGAGCTCACGAACCGGGCTGGGATCACCGGTTCCCTGGAGACGGCGTTGGCGGGCGCCGACGTCTTCATCGGCGTCTCCGGCGGTACGGTCCCCGAGCCGGCCGTCGCCTCGATGGCGCCCGGCGCGTTCGTGTTCGCGATGGCCAACCCGAACCCGGAGGTCCACCCCGACGTCGCGCACAAGTACGCGGCCGTGGTGGCGACCGGGCGGTCGGACTACCCGAACCAGATCAACAACGTGCTGGCGTTCCCCGGGATCTTCGCGGGCGCGCTGCAGGTGCGGGCCTCCCGGATCACCGAGGGCATGAAGATCGCCGCCGCGAACGCGCTGGCGGACGTCGTCGGGGACGAACTCGCCGCGGATTACGTGATCCCGTCGCCGTTCGACGAGCGGGTCGCCCCCGCGGTCACCGCCGCGGTCGCGGCGGCGGCCAGGGCAGAGGGTGTGGCCCGGCGCTGATGCCGGGCGGCGCGGGCCGGGGGCACGGATCCACCACGCGGATCCGGGCCCCCGGCCCGCTGTGCTGCTCGCCCTCGCGGACCGGCCGGGTCGGGAGGCCTCCGGCTCCGGGCGGCTCCTGCCCCCGGCCGCCGCGTCAGCGGTCCGGCCGACCGCGTTCTGGGGCGTGTGTCACACCACCGAACGGTTACGTCACGACGCGTCACGGCCTATCGTCATGGCCATGTTCGCCGCCTACGCAGCCCGCATCGACCGTGACCGGCCCCTCGACGGACTCGAACTGGGCGAACGCCCGGCACCGGAGGGGCGGTCCGGGTGGACCACCGTCACGGTCAGGGCCGCGTCGCTCAACCACCACGACCTCTGGTCGCTGCGGGGCGTGGGCCTCGCGGAGGACAAGCTCCCAATGATCCTCGGCTGTGACGCAGCGGGTGTCGACCAGGACGGCAACGAGGTCGTCCTGCACTCCGTCATCGGCCAGACCGGGCACGGGGTCGGCCCCGACGAGCCGCGTTCCATCCTCACCGAGCGCTACCAGGGCACCTTCGCCGAGCAGGTCACCGTGCCCAGCTGGAACGTGCTGCCCAAGCCGAAGGAACTCACCTTCGAACAGGCCGCCTGTCTGCCCACCGCCTGGCTGACCGCCTACCGGATGCTGTTCACCAACGCCGGTGTACGGCCCGGCGACTCCGTCCTCGTGCAGGGTGCGGGCGGCGGGGTGGCGACCGCCGCGATCGTGCTCGGCAAGGCCGCGGGCCTCCGGATGTTCGCCACCAGCCGTGACGAGGCCAAGCGCAGGCGAGCTGTCGAGCTGGGGGCACTGGAGGCCTACGAGCCGGGCGCGAGGCTGCCGCAGCGTGTGGACGCCGTCATCGAGACCGTCGGTGCCGCGACGTGGTCCCACTCCGTCAAGTCGCTGCGGCCCGGCGGAACCGTGGTCATCTCGGGTGCCACCAGCGGAGACCGCCCCTCGCACGCCGAACTGACCCGGATCTTCTTCCTGGAGCTCAAGGTGGTCGGGTCCACCATGGGTTCAAAGGACGAGCTGGAAGACCTTCTCTCGTTCTGCGCGGCCACCGGTGTGCGGCCCGTCATCGACGAGGCACTGCCGTTGGACCGCGCCCGCGAGGGCTTCGAGCGGCTCGCCGCCGGCGACCTCTTCGGGAAGATCGTCCTCACCACGGGGTGAGCACGCCGGAAGGCCCGCCCACGCGGGCAGAACTGGTCACACCCGAGGGGCTGGCGGTCCGGAACCTCAGGCGGGCAAGGTTCCGGACGGAGCCGACCGGGGCCCGGATCGCGCCCCGGACGGTGTCGTCGTCCGGGTGTCAGGACGTGCCGCGGCCCTCGGATGCCCCGTCGGCGTCGGCCGTCTTCCGCAGCAGGGTCTCGATCCGTATCGCGGCCGTGGCCAGATGGCCCCGGGCCTCGGTGAGCTGGTCCTCGGTGACACCCTGGTCTCGCGCGGCGTCGCGGATGTCGTCGCGGAACCGGTCCAGCAGGCGGTCCAGGTCCCGGGCGGGATCGCCCGTGGCCGAGGTGTCGGCGGCCCACTCGATGTTCGGCTCCTCCGGAGCGGGCCTGGTGTAGAACGGCCAGGTGCCCGTGCCGGCGAAGCTGCCGAGGCGGCCTGTGATCTCGGCCAGGCCCTCCTGCACGCCCTTGGGCCAGTCGCCCCGTGCGAAGTGCTCCTGCACCTGACGGGCGGCGTTCTGCATCTGCTCACGGGCCCTGTCCTGGGCCTCCTTGGCCTGACGGCGCGCCTGCTCGGCGTCCTCACGGGCCCGGCGGGACTCGTCCTTCGCCCGGCGCGCCTGCTCCTTCCACTCCTGCTTGGCCTTGCGCAGCTCCTCCTTCGCCGTGCGCCACGCCTCCTTGTCCCCGAGTCCGGGGTCCCAGCCGCTCCGCCCGGCGTCGGGGGACTGCCGTGACTCCGAGGCGGCCGCGCGCATCTCGCTGCGCAGCTGGCCCGCCGCGCCGCGCACGTCGTCGCGGATCTCGGCGGCCAGTTCGGAGACCGACTCGCGGATCTCCAGTTCCAGGTCGGCGAGCTCCCCACCGCGTCCGGCGAGTTCCGCCCGGCCGGCGTCGGTGATGGAGTAGACCTTGCGGCCCCCCTCGGTCGCATGGGTGACCAGGCCCTCGGCCTCGAGCTTGGCCAGCCGGGGATAGACGGTGCCCGCCGAAGGCGCGTACAGCCCCTGGAAGCGCTCCTCCAGGAGCCGGATCACCTCGTAACCGTGTCGTGGGGCCTCGTCCAGCAGCTTCAGGAGGTAGAGGCGCAGGCGGCCATGGGCGAATACGGGGGGCATGTCAGAGCACCTTCCCGGTCGGCTCGGTGGTGTGGGCACTGTCCTGTGCGGATGGGCGCCGCAGCAGGGCGATCGAGCCCGAGACCGTCGTGGCCTTCAGCTTTCCCGTGCCGGCGCCCAGGGTGCCGGTGATCTTCTTCGCGCCCCACTGGCCACCCACCCGCAGGTCCTCGAAGGCATTGGAGACGGTCCCGCTCGCGGTGTTCGCCTCGACCCTCGCGTCCGCCGGGTGCGGCAGTCGGATGGCGATCTCGCCGGAGACCGAGGTCAGCCTGATGTCCGTCGGCTTCGGCGAGGTGTCCAGGTCGAGCACCATGTGACCCGTGACGGACTCCGCCCGGACGGACGTGCCCGCGCCTTCGACGACCGTCAGATCGCCGGACACCGACTGGAAGCGCAGATCGCCGGTGACCGACTGCGCCTCCACGCTGCCGGACACGGTCTCGGCCCGGACGACTCCGGTGAGCCCCACCAGGGTGCTCGCGCCGGAAATGCCCCGGAGCTCGGTGCGCCCCCGGATCCCGGAGACGACCGCCTCGGCTCCGATCACGCCGACCTCCACCGCTGCGCCCGCCGGAACGGCGAGCGAGATCGCCGCGCGGCGCCGCGGTGCCCTGCGGTCGAGCCAGGTGAGGAGGCCCTGCCAGGGCAGGTCCTCGTAGGCGACGGTCAGGGTGCCGTCCCGCTGGGTCACGATCAGCGGCGGACCGTCGATCTCGGACACCTCCAGCCTCGCGGTGGCCTCGTCGGTGCCGACGACGTTGATCATCCCGTCGACGATGCGCACGTTGAGTGCGGTCACCGGTTCGTCGAAGGTGAGCTTCCGGGGCTCGGCGACGGTCCACGTCGACTCGGGCATGGGTCGGACCTCCCGCTGGGTGGCGTGACGCAACATATCGCGTCTTCTTGAGAACACGATATATCGCGGATCGGAGAAGTCAAGAAGAATCGGCAGAGGGGATGGGAAGGGTGGGGGGAGGCTCTCAGCTCGCTCGTATTCGGGCAAATTGCCCTAGCGTGTGAGGCATGACCGCGACATCTGTGGGAGCCCTGCTGCTGTGCCGGGCCGACCCCGAGACCGTACGGCCCGTGGCCCGTCTCCTGCAGGAGAGCATGCTGCTCGTGCCCGCGGGGGACGGCTGGAGCGTGCTCGTCCCCGAAGGGAAGCCGTGGCGCAAGGACGGCCCGCCGGGTTATGGGAGCCCCGCGGCCGAGCAGGGCACGGAGCCCGTCGACCGGGTCGTCGGCGGCTGGGCCGCCGCCCTCGCGGTGGGCTCGACCTGGCCGGCGCTGGCCCTGTGGTGGGACGGCGACCGGTCCGGCTGCACGCTCGCCGCAGGCTTCCGGCGCCCGGTCGGCTACGTCTGGCTTGCCGACGGCACCCCGGTCGGCGAGGACGAGGCCATGCGTACGTTCGCCGCCCGGCTGGGCCTCGACCCGGTCCTCGACGTCCAGGTGCTGGAAGGGCTCACCCGCGCAGACCCGGAGGCGGACGCGGACACCCGGCTGCGCGGCCTGCTGGCCGTGCTCGGCCGTACCGGGGTCGAACTGCCGACCGGTCTGACCCCCGGTGATCCCGCCGACCGGCTGCGCTCGGTCGCCGCGATCCTCCCGCAGGCGGAGCAGATCGAGTGGGCCGGCTGGCGCGACGCCGTACGCGTGGAACTCGACGCGGTGGAGCGCGGGAGCCTCGGCCCCTGGGTGCTCGGCCCGCGAGCACGGGCGCTGGCCACGGCTCAGGTCGCCGCCGGAGTGCCCCTCACCCTGTGGGGAGCCCGCCGCCGGAGCGGCGGCTGGATCGCGGCCGGCCTGGTGCTCATGGTGCAGGGAGCGCTGGGTCTCGCCTACGACCGGTTCAGGAGCGAGGCGGACGCAGCCGGGAGGTCCGGGCGGTGACTACGCGTCCTCGTCGTCCTCGTCGTCCAGTCGGGCGAGCCAGGTCGCGAGGCGCTCTACGGGGACCTCGAAGTCGGGGTTGAGGTCGACGAACGTACGCAGTTGCTCGGCGAGCCACTCGAAGGTGACCTCCTCCTCGCCGCGCCGCTTCGCCAGTTCCTCGATGCCACGGTCCGTGAAGTACATGGGACAAGAATAACGAGCCAGGAAAGCCGGACGGCCCGGCCCCGCGAAGATCTCGCGGGGCCGGGCCGTCCGGCGCGTACAGCGGGTGGTCAGGCCTCGAAGACCTCGGAGACCAGCTGGGCCTGCTCGGCCTGGTGGCGCTTGGCCGAGCCGACCGCCGGGGACGAGCCGCGCGGGCGCGAGATGCGTCGCAGGCGCTCACCGTGCGGCACATCGGCACCGACGGCCAGGTCCAGGTGGTCGATCAGGTTGAGCGCGATGAACGGCCACGCACCCTGGTTCGCCGGCTCCTCCTGGGCCCAGAGGTACTTCTCGGCGTTCGGGTACTTGGCGATCTCGGCCTGGATCTCCGCACCCGGCAGCGGGTACAGGCGCTCCAGACGGATGATCGCGGTCTCCGTGTCGCCACGCTTCTCGCGCTCGGCGTCCAGGTCGTAGTACAGCTTCCCGGACACGAAGACGACCTTGCGGACCGCTTCCGCCCCGACCGACTCGTCGCCGATCACCGGGCGGAAACCGCCGGTGGTGAACTCCTCGACCGTCGAGGCGGCCGACTTCAGGCGGAGCATCGACTTCGGGGTGAAGACGATCAGCGGCTTGTGGTGCGGGTTGTGCACCTGCCACCGCAGGAGGTGGAAGTAGTTCGACGGGAGGGTCGGCATCGCGACCGTCATGTTGTCCTGCGCGCACATCTGCAGGAAACGCTCCGGGCGGGCGGACGAGTGGTCCGGGCCCTGTCCCTCGTAGCCGTGCGGGAGCAGCAGGGTGACGCCGGACGTCTGGCCCCACTTCTGCTCGGCCGAGGAGATGAACTCGTCGACGACGGTCTGGGCGCCGTTGACGAAGTCACCGAACTGCGCCTCCCAGATCACCAGGGACTCCGGGCGGGCCAGCGAGTAGCCGTACTCGAAGCCCATCGCCGCGTACTCGCTGAGGAGCGAGTCGTAGACGTTGTAACGGGCCTGGTCGTCGGAGAGGTAGAGCAGCGGGGTGTAGTCCTCGCCGGTCTTCTGGTCGACGAGGACGGCGTGGCGCTGGCCGAACGTGCCGCGTCGGGTGTCCTGGCCGGCGAGCCGGACCGGGGTGCCCTCCATCAGCAGTGAACCGATGGCCAGGGTCTCGCCCATGCCCCAGTCGATCGTGCCGTTCTCCACCGACGCGGCGCGACGCTGCATCTGCGGCATCAGGCGGGGGTGGACGGTGATCCCGTCGGGGATGTTGACCTGGGACTCGGCGATCAGCTTCACGACCTCCGAGGAGACCGCGGTGCCCACCGCGACCGGGAACTCGGCCTGGACGTCCGGGACATGCGGCTGGGACGGCGCCGAGGTGGCCTCGCGGACCTCCGCGAACACCTTCTCCAGCTGGCCCTGGAAGTCCTGGAGTGCCTGCTCGGCCTCCTCCAGCGTGATGTCGCCGCGACCGATGAGGGACTCGGTGTAGAGCTTGCGCACCGAGCGCTTCTTGTCGATCAGGGTGTACATCTGCGGGTTGGTGAACTCCGGGTTGTCGCCCTCGTTGTGACCGCGGCGGCGGTAGCAGATGAGGTCGATGACGACGTCCTTGTTGAACGTCTGCCGGTACTCGAAGGCGAGCCGCGCGACGCGGACCACGGCCTCCGGGTCGTCGCCGTTGACGTGGATGATCGGCGCCTCGATCATGCGCGCCACGTCCGTGGCGTACATCGAGGAGCGCGACGACTCCGGGGCGGCGGTGAAGCCGACCTGGTTGTTGATCACCACGTGCACGGTGCCGCCGGTGCGGTAGCCGCGCAGCTGCGACATGTTGAGCGTCTCGGCGACGACGCCCTGGCCCGCGAAGGCCGCGTCGCCGTGGAGCGCGACGGGCAGGACCGTGAAGTCCGTGCCGCCCTTGTTGATGATGTCCTGCTTGGCGCGGGCGATGCCCTCCAGGACCGGGTCGACCGCCTCCAGGTGCGAGGGGTTGGCGGCCAGCGAGACCTTGATCTGCTCGCCGTCCAGACCGGTGAAGGTGCCCTCGGCGCCCAGGTGGTACTTGACGTCGCCGGAGCCGTGCATCGACCGCGGGTCGAGGTTGCCCTCGAACTCCCGGAAGATCTGCGCGTACGACTTGCCGACGATGTTCGCCAGGACGTTCAGCCGGCCGCGGTGGGCCATGCCGATGACGACCTCGTCGAGGCGGGCCTCGGCGGCGGAGTCGATGACCGCGTCGAGCAGCGGGATGACGGACTCGCCGCCCTCCAGCGAGAACCGCTTCTGGCCGACGTACTTGGTCTGCAGGAACGTCTCGAACGCCTCGGCGGCGTTGAGGCGGCGCAGGATCCGCAGCTGCTCCTCGCGCTCCGGGGCCGGACGCGGGCGCTCCACCCGGTCCTGGAGCCACTTGCGCTCCTTGGGCTCCTGGATGTGCATGAACTCGATGCCGGTGGTGCGGCAGTACGACTCACGCAGCACGCCGAGGATGTCGCGGAGCTTCATCATCGTCTTGCCGGCGAAACCGCCGACCGCGAAGTCGCGCTCCAGGTCCCACAGGGTGAGGCCGTGCTCGGTGATGTCCAGGTCGGGGTGCTTGCGCTGGCGGTACTCCAGCGGGTCGGTGTCGGCCATGACGTGGCCGCGGACCCGGTAGGAGTGGATCAGCTCGAAGACCCGCGCGGCCTTGGTGACGTCGTCGTCGTGCGAGGCGTCGATGTCCCGGAGCCAGCGGACCGGCTCGTAGGGGATGCGCAGCGCCTTGAAGATCTCGTCGTAGAAGTCGTTCTCGCCGAGCAGCAGTTGGGACAGGACGCGCAGGAACTCGCCGGACGCCGCACCCTGGATGACCCGGTGGTCGTACGTCGAGGTCAGCGTCATGACCTTCGAGATGCCCAGCTTGTTCAGGGTGTCCTGCGAGGTGCCCTGGAACTCGGCCGGGTAGTCCATCGCGCCGACGCCCATGATGAGGCCCTGTCCGGGCATCAGGCGGGGCACCGAGTGGACGGTGCCGATGCCGCCGGGGTTGGTCAGCGAGGCGGTGACCCCGGAGAAGTCGTCCATGCCGAGCTTGCCGACGCGGGCACGGCGGACGATGTCCTCGTAGGCCTGCCAGAACTCGAAGAAGTTGAGCGTCTCGGCCTTCTTGATGGCCGCGACGACCAGCTGGCGGTCGCCGTTCGGCTTCACCAGGTCGATGGCGAGGCCGAGGTTGATGTGCTCCGGCTTGACCAGGGTCGGCTTGCCGTCCTTCACCGCGAAGGAGTTGTTCATCGACGGCATGGCCTTGAGGGCCTGCACCATCGCGTACCCGATGAGGTGCGTGAAGGAGATCTTCCCGCCGCGGGCGCGCTTCAGGTGGTTGTTGATGACGATGCGGTTGTCGAAGAGCAGCTTCACCGGGACGGCGCGGACGGACGTGGCCGTCGGCAGTTCCAGGGAGGCGTTCATGTTCTTCGCGACCGCGGCCGACGGGCCGCGCAGCGTCACGTACTCGGGGCCCGCCGGCGCCTCGGCCGTCGCGTCGGCCTTCGCCGCCGCGGGAGCGGGGGCGGCCTTAGCTGGGGCGGCGGGAGCCTTCGCGGGAGCCGCGGCCTTCGGCGCGGGCGCGGCAGCGGCCGGGGCGGCCGCCGGAGCGGCCGGGGCCTGCTGCGCGGCCTGTGCCGGAGCGGTGTCGGTGCTCGCAGCGGTGGCGGCCGGGGCCGGGGTCACCGCTCCCGCGGGTGCGGGGACGGGCTTGTCCGCCGTGCCGGACGCGCCCGGCTTGTAGTCGGCGAAGAAGTCCCACCAGGCGCGGTCGACCGAACTGGGGTCCTGGAGGTACTGCTGGTAGATCTCGTCGACGAGCCACTCATTAGGGCCGAAAGCGGCAGCCGGGTTGGACCCGGAGCCCGCTTCTTGATCGGTCGAGATGCTCGAGTTACTGGGGGACTGAGACGACACGGCGGCAACCGCCCTCTTCCGCTTCACAAGGTGATGGACAGCGGAAATCAAGGCTACGCCTCCCCAGCCGTTACGTGCAGGCCGGGCCGGTCTTCGTCGTGCACATCACATCGAAAGCCGGGTTTCGGCGCATGAAATGGCGGGAAACAAGCAAGGTTCCGCTGCCCTTCGGGTACGCGAGGCCAGTGCTGTGGCCCCCTGGACCGTATCTCTTTCCCGGGCACGGGTGAGAACGGGGCACTCCGCTTCGAACACGGGGTCAACTACGTAGTTGCGGGTTCCCCGGAAGAGTGACCTGAATCCGGCAGCCGCGGGCGGATTCGGCCACTCCGATCCGGCCGCCGTGCAGATCCACCGCCCACCGGGCGATCGCCAGGCCCAGTCCCGTCCCGCCGTCGCTGCCCGGCCCGTGCGGGGCCGGCGCCTGGCCGCGGTTGAAGCGCTCGAAGACCCGGTGGCGCTCCGCCTCAGGGATGCCCGGCCCCTCGTCGACGACCTCCAGCTCGAGCGACTCGGGATGGGCTCCGCGACGCGCCAGTACCGTGACCCGGCCGTGCGGCGGGCTGTGCTTGACGGCGTTGTCGATCAAATTGGCCATCACCTGGTGCAGCCGCTCCACGTCCGCGTGGGCCGTCAGCTCGGGCGGTGACACGTCCAGGTGCAGATGGACATCCGTACGCGAGTGGTTACCGGAGCCGGAGGAGAGCCGGCGCTGCGAGGCGGCGAGATTCGCCTCCTTCAGTACGCCCGAGAGGTACGGCCAGACCTCGAAGCGGCGAGCCCTGAGTTCGACCACGCCGTTGTTCAGCCGGGACAGGTCGAGCAGCGTCTCCACCAGCCGGCCCAGGCGTTCGGTCTGCTTCAGTGCCGTACGCATCGTCTCCGGGTCGGCGGCGGACACCCCGTCCACCACGTTCTCCAGCACGGCTCTCAGCGCGGCGATGGGAGTGCGCAGTTCGTGGGAGACGTTCGCCACCAGCTCCTTGCGGTGCCGGTCCTCCGCCTCCAGGTCCTCCGCCATGCGGTTGATCGTCTGTGCGAGGTCGCCGAGCTCGTCCCGCCGTCCCGCGCCGCTCACCCGGGTCGTGTAGTCGCCGTGCGAGATCGACCGGGCCACGGCACGCATCTCGTCCAGCGGCGCGGTCAGACCGTGCGCCACGAACTGGGTGATCAGCAGGGTGGCGATCACCGAGAAGACCGTGATGAACCGGAATTCGGTCCGGGTCCGAAGAGCGACGATCAGCAGGCCGGTCGTGATGAACACCGAGATCACGACCAGCGCGCCCAGCTTGGCCTTGATCGAGAAGGGCCGCAGTCCGGAGCCGGGCCGGGTCATGGCGCGGGAGTCTCCAGGGCGTAGCCGACGCCGTGCACGGTACGGATCCGCTCGGCGCCGATCTTCCGGCGCAGGGCCTTGATGTGGCTGTCGACCGTGCGGGTCCCGGAGGCGTCCGCCCAGTCCCAGACCTCGGCCAGCAGCTGCTCACGGGACAGCACCGCGCGGGGGGTGTTGGCCAGGCAGACGAGCAGGTCGAACTCGGTCGGGGTGAGGTGGACGTCGTCGGCCCGCACCCGGACACGGCGCTGCGCGTGGTCGATCTCGAGCTCGCCGAGGCGCAGGATGCCGCTGCGGGGTGTCACCGCGGCCAGTGCGGCCCGCTCGACGC
The DNA here is from genome assembly GCF_040660235.1 of Streptomyces sp. NPDC049970. NCBI lineage: Bacteria > Bacillati > Actinomycetota > Actinomycetes > Kitasatosporales > Streptomycetaceae > Streptomyces > Streptomyces sp. NPDC049970. Next base: position 159,155 of record NZ_JBFALP010000003.1, read on the forward strand.
GGCGCAGCAGGACGTGGACCCGAGCCGCCAGTTCCCGCATGGAGAACGGCTTGGTCATGTAGTCGTCCGCGCCGACTCCGAGCCCGACCAGCATGTCGGTCTCGTCGTCGCGTGCGGTGAGCATCAGCACCGGTACGGGGCGCTGCGCCTGCACGCGACGGCAGACCTCCAGACCGTCGAAGCCGGGAAGCATGATGTCGAGCACCATCAGGTCGGGCTGCCACGCCTCGGCCGCGTCCACCGCCGCGGGGCCGTCCAGTGCGGTCTGCACCAGGAAGCCCTCGGCCCGCAGCCGGGCGGAAATGGCGTCGACGATTGTCGCGTCGTCCTCGACCACCAGCACGCGGCGCTGAGCCGCGGGGGTGGCCGCGACGCCGTTCTGGGTGGTGTGTGTCTGTTCCATCGCCCCGCCCCTGCCCGTTCTCGCGGAGGCCATTCCCCCGGAGGCACGGTTATCGCTTGTGGATGTCGTCGGTGATCCCGTGTGCCGGTCAGCAGCGTAGAGGCAGAGGAGGCCTCCCGGCTACGCAGGGTGTTGTCCGTCGTGAAGGTGTTACCCGCGGAAAGGGCGTGGATCCCCGGTCTCGCGACGTACGACCCGTGGTGGGCCCGGTGCGTTCGCGCCGGGCGGGGGATCAGTCGTGCCTGAGTGCGAGATGGACCACGTCCGGTACACCTCGGGCAACCGCTACTTCTTCGGTCCTTACCGCGTGGAATCCGGCATTCCGCATAGCTTCCCCGAAGCCGGGGGACGGCTGTGCGGACCATACGGCGAGCACTCCGCCCGGGGTCAGACGGGCTCGGCAGGCCGCGAGACCGGTGGGCGAATAGAGGTTTTCGTTACTCTCCGTCACGGTCCAGTCGGGCCCGTTGTCGATGTCCAGGCACAGCGCGTCGTAACGCTCCGTGGTCGATCGCAGGTGGGTGACGAGGCCCGTGCGCAGGATCTCCGTCCGGGGGTCGGCGAGCGCCGCACCGGAGATCCGGCCGAGCGGGCCGTCGAGGTGCCAGTCCACGACTGCCTGCTCCCGTTCGACGACCGCGATCCTGCCCCACCGCGGCTCGGCCGCGGCGCGCACCAGTGAGAAGCCGACACCCAGTCCTCCGACCAGTACCGACGGATCCGGCCGGTCCGCGGGCAGGGCCGCGAGCGCGGCGTCGACGAGCAGGCGCTCGGAGCGCCCGTCGGAGGTGTCCATCAGGAAGCATCCGTTGGCGATGATCTCGAAGTCGTCGCCGCGTGCGCGGAGGACGACTTCGCCGAACGGCCCCTCGCGCCTCTCGACGACGACGGGGGCGAGTGTGTCTTCGACGGGCATGGGTGGTGCCTCCGGCCGGTCGTCGGGTGGGTGCGGGGCCGCCCATTTTCCCGGCCCGGGGACTCTCGGACCAGCGGTTTACCGCCGACTCACCCTCCGGGGTGCGGAATGCTCCGCTCCGCGGCGTGTGCCTCCGGCGGGCCGGTGTCCGGGCGAGGGGAATGGCTGAGGCTCGGACGGTGCTGCCGTAGGTGCGGGCGCCGGGCGGTGGCTCGTACGCACCCTCTGCCGGCAGGTCGAGGCCGCAGGTCGGGCAGGTTCGCAGGGGTGATCGCCCAGAGCGAACAGGCCGTGGGGAACATTCACCGGCTCACAAGCATTGAGTCCACATAGCTCAACTTGCCTGCCTAAGGGGAGATCATGACTGCAGGGTCCAACGCGTCCGGAGTGTCCACGTCGATCGACCTGCCCGTGCTGCCGCTCGACGACGAGGTCGTGCTGCCCGGAATGGTGGTGCCGCTCGACCTCTCGGACACGGAAGTGCGTGCCGCGGTGGAGGCCGCGCAGGCCGTCGCCCGGCCCACGGGCGGCAAGCCCGAGGTGCTGCTGGTGCCGCGCGTCGACGGGAACTACACCGGAACCGGCGTCCTGGGCACCGTCGAACAGGTCGGACGCCTCTCGGACGGGGACCCGGGTGCGCTCATCCGGGCCCGTGACCGTGTGCGGATCGGCGCCGGGACGAGCGGGCCCGGGAGCGCGCTGTGGGTGGAGGGCACCCGGATCGACGTGACCGTACCCGCACCCCTGCCCGGCTCCGCCGCCGAACTGGCCAAGGAGTACAAGGCACTGGCCACCAGCTGGCTCAAGAAGCGCGGCGCCTGGCAGGTCGTGGACCGGGTGCAGCAGATCGAGGACATCTCCGCCCTCGCCGACAACTCCGGGTACTCGCCCTTCCTCACGACCGCCCAGAAGGTCCAGCTGCTGGAGACCGTGGATCCGGTCGCCCGTCTGAAGCTCGCCGTCCAGTGGCTCGGCGAGCACCTCGCCGAGCAGGACGTCGCGGAGTCCATCGCCAAGGACGTCCAGGACGGCGTCGACAAGCAGCAGCGCGAGTTCCTGCTGAGGCGCCAGCTCGACGCGGTGCGCAAGGAACTCTCCGAGCTCAACGGCGAATCCGGATCAGGCGACGAGTCCGACGACTACCGGGCCCGCGTAGAGGCCGCCGACCTCCCGGGGAACGTCCGGGAGGCCGCCCTCAAGGAGGTCGAGAAGCTGGAGCGCGCGTCCGACCAGAGCCCCGAGGGCTCCTGGATCCGCACCTGGCTGGACACCGTCCTGGAACTCCCGTGGACAGAGCGGACCGAGGACGCCTACGACATCAAGGGCGCCCAGGAGATCCTCGACGCCGAGCACGCGGGCCTGCAGGACGTGAAGGAGCGCATCACCGAGTACCTCGCGGTGCGCAAGCGGCGCGCCGACCGCGGGCTCGGTGTGGTCGGCGGCCGGCGGGGCGGTGCCGTGCTGGCGCTGGTCGGCCCCCCAGGCGTCGGCAAGACGTCCCTCGGCGAAAGCGTCGCGCACGCCATGGGACGCAAGTTCGTCCGGGTCGCGCTCGGCGGTGTCCGGGACGAGGCGGAGATCCGGGGCCACCGGCGTACGTACGTCGGCGCGCTTCCGGGGCGTATCGTCCGGGCGGTCAAGGAGGCCGGTTCGATGAACCCGGTCATCCTGCTCGACGAGATCGACAAGGTCGGCTCGGACTTCCGGGGCGACCCGGCCGCCGCGCTGCTCGAAGTGCTCGACCCGGCGCAGAACCACACGTTCCGCGACCACTACCTGGAGGTCGAACTCGACCTGAGCGACGTGGTGTTCCTCGCCACCGCCAACGTGCTCGAAGCCATCCCCGAGGCCCTGCTCGACCGCATGGAGCTGGTCAGGCTCGATGGTTACACCGAGGACGAGAAGGTCGTCATCGCCCGCGACCACCTCCTCCCGCGCCAGCTGGAGCGGGCAGGTCTGGAGGAGGGGGAGGTCGCCCTCGACGAGTCGGCGCTGCGCAAGCTGGCGGGCGAGTACACCCGGGAGGCCGGGGTGCGGAACCTGGAGAGGTCCGTCGCCAGGCTGCTCCGCAAGGTCGCCGCCCAGCACGAACTGGGTGAGCGGGAACTCCCCTTCACCGTGGCCGAGCAGGATCTGCGGGGCCTGATCGGCCGTCCGCACCATGTGCCCGAGTCCGCCCAGGACCCGGCCGAGCGGCGCACCGCCGTCCCCGGTGTCGCCACCGGGCTCGCGGTGACCGGAGCGGGCGGTGACGTGCTCTTCGTCGAGGCGTCGCTGGCCGACCCGGAGACCGGGGCGTCCGGACTGACCCTCACCGGTCAGCTCGGTGACGTGATGAAGGAGTCCGCGCAGATCGCGCTGAGCTTCCTGCGCTCGCACGGTGCGGAGCTGGAGCTCCCGGTCGCCGATCTCAAGGACCGGGGCGCCCACATCCACTTCCCGGCGGGCGCGGTGCCCAAGGACGGCCCGAGTGCCGGTATCACCATGACGACCGCGCTGGCCTCCCTGCTCTCGGGGCGGCTCGTGCGGACGGACGTGGCGATGACGGGCGAGGTGTCGCTGACCGGACGGGTGCTCCCGATCGGCGGCCTGAAGCAGAAGCTGCTCGCGGCACACCGGGCCGGCATCACCACGGTTGTGATCCCCAAGCGGAACGAGGCGGACCTGGACGACGTCCCGGCCGAGGTCCTCGACACCCTTGAGGTCCACCCGGTGACCGACGTCCGCCAGGTGCTGGAGATCGCGCTCGCCCCGGCCTCGGCCCTTGCGGGGACAAGGATCCCGGCCGCGGCGTAGGTGTCATGCCGTGACGGACGTGGCACCGCGCGCACGGCCGGTACGGACGGCCCGCCCTCCCAGGAGGGCGGGCCGTTCCGCGTGCCGTGCCGTGCCGTTCGGTACGCGGGCGGCACGGGCGCCGGTCGCCCGGTGGTGCGGGCGGGGGATCAGCCGTTCGCGAGTGCCACCACACGGTCGAGGGCGCCGTTGAAGTGGTTGTGGTCGCCGACCGTCGGGCCGGAGGAGGTGTACTGCCACATCGTGTAGTAGCCCCAGCCGGCCGGGAGTTCGCCGACGGTGGTGTTGTAGCGGGCCACCCAGAGCGGGTTGGTGGCGCCGAAGCCGGCGTTGTTGCCCGTGCAGTCCTTCCACCAGCTCGTCGCGGTGTAGATGACCGGGTCACGTCCGGTGCGCGCCTTGTAGGTGTTCACGAAGTCCCGGATCCAGCCGACCATCCCGGCCTGGGTCTTCCCGTAGCACTGCGCGCCGTAGGGGTTCCACTCGATGTCGAGCACGCCGGGCAGAGTCCTGCCGTCCCTGGACCAGCCGCCGCCGTTGTCCACGAAGTAGTTGGCCTGGGCCGCGCCGCTCGTCGTGTCCGGAGTGGCGAAGTGGTACGTGCCCCGGATCATGCCGACGTCGTACGAGCCGGTGTACTGCTGCGTGAAGTACGTGTTCTTGTAGTACGTCCCCTCGGTGGCCTTGACGTAGGCCCACCTCACGCCGCTGCTCCACAGCGCCGGCCAGGCGACGTCGCCCTGGTGCCCGCTGACGTCCACACCCTCGGTCTGGACCGCGGCCGTGCCGGTGGAGCCTCCGCTCCCGCCTTGGCCGTCGTGGGCGATCACGCCCTGGCCCATCCGTGCCGTACCCCGTTCGGGGAACGCTGAGCTGTCTGCCGCGCCGGCCGCGCCCGGCAGGGCGAGCAGCAGCGCGAGGGCGGCGAGGAGCGCCGCGGCCGGGGCGAGGTGCCGGCGGCGGGCTGCGGGGGTCGTGGATCTGTGCACGAGCATTGCGTGCCTCCGAGGGCTCGGTGGGGGAGCTCATGGCACAGGAGCGGGTGCGGGACACTCCTGCGGTGCGGCGTCATGCGGCGCCATGGTGTGGACATGCCACGCGTGGCGCTCATGAAGCTACGCACGTAGACCCGCACTCCGGAAGGGGGTCCGGCCGCTGCCGGTGGTCTACGCCTGCGAAATACTGGCCCAGCTGCGGCGATGGCCGGAGTTGGAAGAAAGTTTCATTCGCGGAAAGCGTGTGAGGGGTGCTGACGTGCACGGGAGTGGAAGCGGCGATGGGCCCGACGCGATGGCCGGAAGTGGTGTGGACCACGAGTTCCTCGCGCTGGAGCGGGAGTTGGCGGTCTTCCTGCGCCGGGCGCGCGCCAGTTCGGGAGAGATGGCGCGCGAGGTCCATCCGGATCTGGAGGCGGCGGCCTACGGGCTCCTCGTACGGCTGGAGTCCGCCGGCCGGCAGCGCGCCACCGACCTGGCGGCCTACTTCGGGGTCGGCAAGGCGACCATGAGCCGCCAGCTGCGGGCGCTGGAGGGCCTCGGACTGGTGGCCCGGGAGACCGACCCGGCGGACGGCCGCGCCTCGCTCGTCCACCTCACCGACGAGGGCCTCGCGCGCTTCCGCACGGTCCGCGACGCCCGCCGGGGGCGGTACGCCCGCAAGCTCGTCGGCTGGGACCGCGCCGAGGTCGCGGAACTGGCGCGGCTGCTGCACCACTTGAACGAGCGCGCCGAGAGCTGAGCGGTCGCCCCGGTGAACGGCCGCCGCAGGAACCGGGGCGGACGGAAGGCTGACCGCGAGCGCGCGCACCGCTCCCGATGGACAGCGGGCTACAGCTCCACCAGGACCGCCGTCGCGTCGTCGTGCCTCTTGCCGCGCCGCAGGTGGACGCGTTCGGTGTCGGCCCGCTCCAGTTCCCGTACGCGGCCGATCAGTCCCTGCGGCCCGGCCTTGCGCAGCATCTCCAGGGCGGCGGTCCAGTCGCCCTCCCCGAACATCTCGGTCCATCTGCTCGCACCGTCGGTCATCGCCGCCATCGCCCGCACCCCGGCCCTCGGGGTCTCGCCGGTCACCGCGCGTGACGCCACCCCGGGATCGGCGGCGGCCGTGAAGAAGCCGCCCTCCTTGTTCCGCGCGCGGGCGTCAGCGATCTCCTCCGAGGCGAGCGTGCCAGGTGGCAGCCGGTCGAGACGGTCGTCGAGTGACGGCCGGACCGTGCCGTCGGGCGCTTCGAGGAGCAGGACCGAGTCGGAGAGCACGAGGTGCTCGACCCGTCGGTCGTCCCAACGCGCCAGGACCACGGTCGCCTGAGGCGTGCGCGGGTGAGAAAGGTCACACCCCGAACGGTGGGCGTCGGCGGTGCGGTGAATGGACGCGGCGAGGATCTCGGAAAGCGTCAGATCTCTGCGCGAAGCCGACAGTTCGACGAGGGATCCCCCGAGGCGTGCGGTGAACCAGGGGACGGAGTGCACGCAGCCGTCGTCCCCCGCCGGGGGCGTTACTCCGTCGAGCAGGACGAGGGTGCCGCCCTGGCCGGCCGCAGGGGCCGAGGCCGACACCCAGTCCTCGTTCGGGCGTTCGGGGCTGCCGGGCTCGGTGACGAGGTCGATGCGCATCGGGTCAGTCTGCACGATGCCTTCACGGACCCTGCACGAACCGGCTTTTGGCTCGTACCAGCAGGTCAAAGGGGTGACGGTGACGAAAACGAATGCCCTGAGCATATGCGGGTGGGCATCTTGCCAAAGCCGGGCCGGAAGTTCCACCCGGCGGCCCGGGCATGCCCCGGGTCGCCGGTGGGGAGAGTTGTTGGCCAACTCCGGAGTGTTGTTCACTCGTTCGAGTGGCGGAGCGGTTGATGCGCGGCCCCCTCTCAAAAGCGCTGGAATGGTCAGAAGCCGTACGGGGCACACCAGGGCGGGGTGCTCATCCGAGGTGACCGTGCGTCACCTCTGCTTCAAGGGCGGACGAGTCAAGATTGCGAGCACCGGTGCAGAAGAAGCGGCCTCGGAGCAAGGACAGCGCGCGCGAGGAGCCCGGGGCCATGCCTCAGGCGGCGGGTGCGGCCAAGCGGACCGTGCGGGTACGTAACCGGCTCGTCGCCGGTGTCGCCGTCGTGGGGGTCACCGTCATAGCCGCGGGTGCGCCGGCGGCCTTCGGCGCCTCCTCCGACCTCAACGAGTCCCAGCGGCTGGTCACGCTCGCCGAGCTGAACCAGCAGGCCATCACCCTCGCGCACTCCCTCGCGGACGAGCGCGACGGGATCGTCGCCCACATCGCGGCCGGACGGGACGAGGAAGAGGCGGACGGCACCGCGAGTCTCGCGGCCCGCGTCGACCAGCAGGTGGACGAGATCCGGGAGGCCGCTCCGGCGGCACTGCGCCGTGACCTCTCGACGATCCCCTCGCTGCGCCGCACCGCGCTCACCGGCAAGGGCTCGGCGATGGACGCCTACCAGGCGTACTCCGAGGTCGTCGCCAAGCTCCACGACCTCGCCCACGAACTGGCCGAGAAGACCCCGCCGCGTGCCGCCGACGCGACCCGGGCCCCGCTCGCCCTGGGCGGCGCCGTGGAACAGGCCTCCGCCACCAGGGGATTCCTCCTGGCCGCGCTCTCGGTGCCAGGCACCGAGCCGCGGGAGCCGCAGATCGACCCCTTCACCGGCCTGCCCGTCCCGAACCAGGACGAGAGCGGCGGCGAGAACGACCGCACGCGCGACGAGCTGAGCGCCGCCGCCCAGCAGTCCCGGGTGCGCGAACTCGGCTCCCTCGCCGACTTCGACCAGGCCGCCGGCCCCTCCGCGAGGGACCGGCTCTCCTCCACGGTCACCGGATCCCAGGTCACCGGTGCCGAGAAGTACCTCACCCGGTTCACCGACCGCCCCGAGCTGTCCGCGACGGACCGGGCGGCCGACCCCGCGAAGGTCGAAGCGGCGCTCTCCGCCCGGATCGACCGGATGCGCAGCGTCGAATCCGCCCTGGGGACCGCGCAGGTCGAGCGGCTGGAGGGGCTGCGCGACGACGACGTCACCGCACTCGAACTCCGTCTGGCCCTGTTGGGCGGCTGCCTGCTGATCGCCGTCGGCGTCTCCACCGCGGTCGCCCGCACCCTCACCCAGCCGCTCGCCGTCCTGCGCATCGGCGCCAAGCGCATCGCCGCCGAGCCCGAGACGGCCGAACCGGTCCGCTACACCGGGCGCAACGACGAGTTCGCCCAGGTCGTGCGGTCCATCAACACACTCCACGGCAAGCTGCACGCACTGCACCACGACGTCACCGGGCGGCTGCAAGGCCTGCAGGCCGAGCGCGGCGAACTCGTCGCCGGCCGTGAGGCCCTCACCCTCCAGCGGGCCGAACTCCAGGTGCGGGTCGCCGAACTCGGCTCCCAGCTGGAGCGGATGAAGAACACGGTCCACCACACGTTCGTCAACCTCTCGCTGCGCACCCTCGGTCTCGTCGAGCGTCAGCTCGGCGTCATCGAGGGCATGGAGGAGCGCGAACAGGACCCGGAGCGGCTCGCCACCCTCTTCAAGCTGGACCACATGGCGACCGTCATGCGCCGCCACAGCGAGAACATGCTGGTCCTGGCGGGCACCGACCACACCCAGGGCCACGCGAACCCGATCCCGCTCGTCGACGTGCTGCGCGCCGCGATCAGCGAGATCGAGCGGTACGAGCGGGTCACCATCCAGTCGTTGCCGCCGCACGCCCAGATCGCCGGATTCGCCGCCGACGACCTGAGCCACCTGGTCGCCGAACTCCTGGAGAACGCCACCTCCTTCTCCCCGCCCGACTCCCATGTCGAGCTGTCCGGCTGGCTGCTGGAGACCGGAGAGGTGATGCTCTCGGTCCAGGACAAGGGCATCGGCATGTCGGCGGTCCGGATGGGCGAGCTGAATGCCAGGCTGGCCGACCCGGCGTCGTTCGAGGCCGGGGAGCAGGCAGCGGACGGGGCGGGCCTTGGACTCCAGGTGACCTCTCTGCTCGCCGCCCGCCACGGCGTGCGCGTCGAGCTGCGCGAGCAGAAGGGGAGCGGGGTGACAGCGGTCGTCGTCCTTCCGCAGGCCCTGCTGCCCAAGGAGCCTCCCGCGGCGTCCCCGCCGCCCGTGCAGCTGCCCGGCGAAGCGCCCGCGCTGAATCTGCCGGGCTCGGTCGCCGAGGCCAACTCCAACGCCCTGCCCACGCGTTCCGGGCTCCCCGCGGCGGACCCGCTGATCGCGGCCGCCGAGGAGACCGCGCGCGCGGCCGGCACCGAAGCGAGGAAGCCGGAGCCCGCTCCCGAGGCACCCGCCCCGGCAGGGCCGGAAGCCGAGGTCCCCGCGGAGTCCGAGGCCGAGACGACGATGCAGGTCCGGCTGCCCGTGCAGAAGGACGCGTCCGGTCCGTACGCCATAGGTCCCGACAGCCATGAGCGCACCGCCGACGCGAGCCCCGCGGCTGCCCCGGATCCCGCCGCGGGCCCCGTGGCCGCCCCGGCCGCCGACGCCCTCCCGGGTCCCCGGCAGCCGCTGACCGGACTCGGCGAGGAGGTGCCCGACCCGGCACCCGTGCCCGAGCGCCTCACCGACAAGGGGCTGCCCAAGCGCACCCCGAAGGTCACGGCGCCGCCGCCCGCCGCGCCCGCCGAGCGCAAGGGCGGTCTCGACAAGGAAGCCCTGCGCCGCAGGCTCGGCGGATTCCACCAGGGTGCCAAGGACGGGCGGCGCGACGTCGAGACGGAGTTCGCCGGAAGCGGCCCACAGAGCGACCACAATGAGCTGACCGACCATACCGACGGTCGAATCGATGAGACGGGGGACACAGTCGAGGAGGCACGCAGTTGACTGCGCCCAGCACATTCGGTCTGAGCACCGAGGCCCGCAACCTTCACTGGTTGCTCAGCAATCTCGTGGACGAGGTCCCCGGGGTCCACTCGGTCACCGTCGTCTCGTCCGACGGACTGATGCTCCTCTCCTCCGACCCCGGCCTCGCCGAGGCCAAGGCGGCGGGAGGCCGACGCGGCCCCCGGGGCTCCAGTGCCGATCTCGCCACCATCGTCTCCGGCATCGGGTCGCTCACGATCGGTGCCGCGAAGCTGATGGACGGCGGTGGCGTCAAGCAGACGATGGTCGCCATGGACGAGGGCAGCTGCTTCGTCATGTCGATCAGTGACGGCTCCCTGCTCGGTGTGCACGCCACCCCCGACTGCGACATGAGCGTCGTCGCCTACCACATGGCGCTCTTCGTCGGCCGCGCCGGACACGTACTCACCCCCGAACTCCGCAGTGAGCTGCGCAAATCGATGGAGAGCACCCAGTGACGTCAGCTGCTGAACCCGTACGAAAACTCCCGGTCCGGGGCGGCGACCGCAAGGTCGCACGGGTGCGCCCGTACTCCCTGACCGGAGGGCGCACCCGCTTCGGCCACGTGCTGCTCGTGGAGACGTTCGTCGCGGCCCTCGAGGCGCCCGAGGAGCGCAGGGAGCTGACAGGAGGCAATCTCGCCTCGCGGGTCATGCCCGAGCTCCGCGCGATCGTCGAGCTCTGCCGCCGTATGCGTACGGTCGCGGAGATCTCGGCCCTGCTGAAGATGCCGCTCGGCGTGGTCCGGGTGCTGCTCAGCGACTTGGCCGACCAGGGAAAGATCCGCGTGTACGGGACCGGTCACGGCGCCGGCCAGCCCGACCGCGCACTGCTCGAAAGGGTGCTCGATGGACTCCGTCGTCTCTGAGGCGCCGCTCTTCACTCCGCGTCAGCCGGGCCGGCGCGAGCAGACCGACGAGCCGGTGCAGGCCTGGCAGCTCGACCACACGCGCGCGCCGATCGCGACCAAGATCGTGGTCGCGGGCGGGTTCGGCGTGGGCAAGACGACCTTCGTCGGGGCGGTCTCCGAGATAACCCCGCTGCTGACCGAAGCGATGATGACCCAGGCCAGCGAGGAGACGGACGACCTCACGGCCACGCCCGACAAGGTCACCACCACCGTGGCGATGGACTTCGGCCGTCTCACCCTGGACGAGGACCTCGTCCTCTACGTCTTCGGCACCCCCGGTCAGCAGCGCTTCTGGTTCATGTGGGACGACCTGGTGCGCGGTGCGATCGGCGCCGTCGTCCTGGCCGACACCCGGCGCCTCGCCGACTGCTTCCCGGCCCTCGACTACTTCGAGAGCTGCGGACTTCCGTACATCGTGGCCGTCAACCACTTCGAGGGCACGACCGGTTACGACGAGGGCGACGTCAGGGAGGCCCTGAGCGTGGCGCCCCACGTGCCTGTTGTGATCATGGATGCGCGTAACAGGATCACGGTCGTCGAGTCGCTGCTCACCCTGGTGCGCCACGCACTCGACGTCACGCCCGCGTAACCGTCAACGCACCCAGCACACGTAACGGAGAACCGCGATGCGGAAGATACTCATAGTGGGAGCCGGCCAGTCCGGGCTCCAACTGGCCCTCGGACTTCAGTCCAACGGCTACGAAGTCACACTGATGTCCAACCGCACGGCGGACGAGATCCGGTCCGGCCGGGTCATGTCGACGCAGTGCATGTTCCGGACGGCTCTCCAGCACGAGCGCGACCTCCAGCTCAACTTCTGGGAGTCGCAGGCCCCGCGGATCGACGGCCTCGGGGTCTCGGTGGCCGGACCCGACTCCTCCCGTGTCATCGACTGGGTGGGCAAGCTCGACGGCTACGCGCAGTCGGTCGACCAGCGCGTGAAGATGGCCGGCTGGATGGACACCTTCGCCCAGCGCGGCGGCCAGCTCGTCATCCACGGCGCGGCCGTCTCCGACCTGGACTACTTCTCCCGCACCTACGACCTGGTGATGGTCTCGGCCGGCAAGGGCGAGCTGGTCTCCATGTTCGGCCGCGACGCCTCGCGTTCGCCTTACGACGCCCCGCAGCGCGCGCTGGCCGTCTCCTACGTCCACGGCATGGGACCGCGCCCCGAGCACCCGGACTTCGAGGCGGTCCGCTGCAACCTGGTACCTGGCGTCGGCGAGCTCTTCGTCATGCCGACCCTGACGACGTCGGGCCGTGCGGACATCCTGTTCTGGGAGGGCGTCCCGGGCGGTCCGCTCGACGCCTTCCAGGGAATCAAGGACCCCTCGGAGCACCTCGCCAAGACGCTGGAGCTCATGGAGAAGTTCACCCCGTGGGAATACGCGCGCGCCACCAAGGTCGAGCTGACCGACGCCAACGCCACGCTGGCGGGGCGTTACGCCCCGACCGTGCGCAAGCCCGTCGGCCGGCTGCCCGGCGGCGGTCTGGTCCTCGGCGTGGGGGACGTGGTCGTCGCCAACGACCCGATCACCGGGCAGGGCTCCAACACCGCGTCCAAGTGCGCCCACTCCTACCTGCACTCGATCCTCGACCACGGCGACCGGGAGTTCGACGCGGCGTGGATGGAGGCCACCTTCGAGCGGCACTGGGAGAACACGCAGCACGTCGTGAAGTGGACGAACGCGATGCTCGGCCCGCCGCCGGAGCACGTCCTGAACCTCATCGGCGCGGCCGGCCAGCTCCAGCCCGCCGCCGACCGGTTCGCCAACGGGTTCGACAACCCCGCGGACTTCGACAACTTCTTCTTCGAACCGGAGAAGACGAACGCGTACCTCGCGGAGATCTCGGGCGCGCGGGGCTGACACCCCGCGGGCACGGCGACCGGGTCGCCCCCTTCCGTCCTGCGGGTGCGGACGGGCGGGGCGGCCCGGTTTCTCATGCCTCGGGCGCGTCGTACCCCGTGTCCGCCCCCGCCGTCGCGTCGTCGGGCAGTTCCGGCAGCGTGTACGCGCTCAGCGGCGCGTCGTCCGGGTCGGGGCGGACGGCGCCCAGCAGCGGGTTCGAGGCGAGCGGCGAGACCTTCACCGTGGCACCGGGCCGGGGCGCCTGCACCACGAGCCCGTCGCCGATGTAGAGCGCGACGTGCGTGGCCTTCGGGAAGTAGACCACCAGGTCGCCGGGGCGCAGCGAGGCGACCGGCACCTTTTGGAGCTGCCGCCACTGTTCCTGCGAGGTACGCGGGATCTCCCGTCCCGCGGCGGACCAGGCCTGCGAGGTGAGGCCGGAGCAGTCGTAGGACTCCGGTCCCTCGGCGCCCCAGACGTACGGCTTGCCGATCTGTCCTACCGCGTACCGCACGGCTTCCCCGCCCCCCGGCGAGGGCGGCCTGACCGAGCTGAGCGCCCCCGACGCGGTCAGCGCCTTCTGGGCCTCGCCGACGTTCTTCCGTTCCAGTGCTTCCAGCGCGGCCAGTTGCTCCTTCGACAGCGAGGCCAGCATCGACTCGATGCCCGCCAGCCGGGACCGGACCGTGTCGCGCTGCTTCTTCTGCCGGGCGGCCAGGATCCGCTGCCGGTCGAGCACCGCCCGGGACCTGGCGGCCAGGACCTCGGCGTGCCTCTCCGCCCCGGTCAGCCGGTCGACCACGGCGGCCCGTCCCGCCTGGAGGCGTTCGACGACGTGGCCCTGTTCAAGGGCTTGCGAGGGGTCGTCGGCGAGCAGCAGCCGCAGGTACACGGAGAAGTCGGTGCGCCCCTGGTACTGGTCGCGGGCCAGCCGTCCCGCCGCCCGGCGACCGGAGTCCAGGGCGGCGCGCGCCCCGGTGGTCTCCCTGCTCAGCTTCGCCGCCTCGGCGGTCCGTTTCCTCAGCTCCTCGGCGGTGCCGTTGTAGAGCTCGCCGGCCTCCTCGGCCCCCTGGTAGAGAGTCTGAAGCTGCCTCAGGAGCCCGGCGACGCCCTGTGGCGCCCCGGCGGCCGGTGCGGGGGCCGGGGACGGATCCGGTGCCGAGGGCCGTGACGGTTCGGCGACCGCGGGGGAGGCTGCGACGACCGCGGCCAGCGCCGCGGTGCAGAGGGTACGCGCGAACCTGAGTGACACGACATCATCTCCGTCGACAGGGGCCGCACCGAATTAATCGGACTACCCCACAAGTGCTCGGATCTGGTCCATCCGGTCACTCGCCGCCGGGTGATGCAAGGACCGTCCGGCGTGCCGTCCGGAGGACGCCCCGAACGGTGGACGCCGGCAAGTCACTCCACGGGGAAGGCGTAGAAGGCCCGCTCGCGCTGGACGACGGCGGTCTTCCCGGCAGTCAGCACCCGGTACGGCGCGGCGACCGTGGCGCCCTTCGGGTCCTGGGCGCCGATGTCCTGGAACTTCCAGAGCCTGCGCCCGTCCGCCGCGCCGAACGCGGTCACCTGCGTGGCGTCCGCGGCGAACAGCGTCCTCCCGCCCCCTCCGAGGGTGAGGACCGGGTTGCCCCCGCCGAGCGGCACCTCCGTGGACCGCCGCCAGACGAGCCGTCCGGTCGCCTTCTCGACCGCGCCGACCTCCTGGTTGCGGTTCGTGGTGTGCAGTACGGTCCCGGCCGGCACAGGCGTGCCGAAGACCGAGGACGCGGTGCCGTTCAGTGTCCAGACCGGTTTTCCGGTCGCGGTGTCGAACGCCAGCAGGTCGTCGCCCACCGCGCCGTACAGCCTGCCGTCCTCGTCGCCCGCGGCCGCGCCCGCGGGGGCGACCGCGCCGAACTGCCGGGTCCACAGCAGTTTCCCCGTGGCGCGCTCGAAGCAGCGGAAGAGGGCCCTTCCCTTGCCTGCGGTGACGTCGGCGGGGGTGAGCGTGGCGGCGTCCTGGCGTACGACGATGTCGGCCTCCCGGACGGCGGTCAGCCGGTAGGCGGGGGTGCCGGGTGCCCGGCCGGCGGGGACGGCGACGCGCCACAGTTCCTTGCGCCGGACGACGTCGTACGCGAAGAACCAGGCCTTGGCCACCTGGGTGTCCTTGCCGGGCTTCTTGCCCTTCTTCGGCTTCGGCGCCTTGACGGTGACCGTGTTGGACCCGGTGAACCAGAGGACGTCCCCGGACAGGCCGGTGACGGGCGCCACCTTCATGTTCGGTACGCCGGTGAACTGGTCCAGCAGGCGGACCCGGTGCACGACCCGCCCGTCCTCGGACGACAGCCACAGGAGCTCGGTCGGGCCCACCAGGAGGCAGAGGCCCTTCCCGGCCGGCAGCACCGTCTGGGCCCCGGCGGCGTCCGCGCGCTGCCAGACCTCCCGCCCCGTCCGGAGGTCGACGGCGGTGGCACCGGCCGTGTCCGTCAGGACCAGCAGGGTGTCCCGCCACACGCCCGCGGTCAGCGGGGCCGGCGCGGCGGCCGGCCGGCGGTGGATCCAGCGCGGCTCGGGGGCCTGGCCCGGCAGTGTGGGCCGGGGCTCGGGCGCGGGCTTGTCGTCGGCGGACCCGCTGTCGTCGGACCCGAAGGCGGCCACGGCGGCGCCGCCGAGGACCAGCCCGGCCACCCCGGCGCCGACCGTGGTGAGCAGCGCCCGCCGGCCGGTGGCCGGGGCGGGCGACGGCGCCGGCGCGGTGTACGGGAACGGTGCGGTGACCGCAGGCGCGGCGGCGGGAAGGGCGTACGGGTAGGGCTGTGCGGGTGCGGCCGGGAGGGCCGGCGGCCGCGGCGGTACCGGGGCGGTCGCCTCACGTGGGAGGGCCGGCTGGGTCGCCGCCCGGTCGGCCTGCGGCCGGGGTGCCACGGTCCCGAGGAAGCGGGTGGTCTGGCTGTCCTCGCCGACGTCCCCGCCGTGCTCGCCCCGGTCTCCGGCCGGGACCGAGCGGGTGGCCGCCTGTGCCGCCGCCTCGTCCTCCTCCGGATCGCCGGGGGCTTCCAGAGCCCGTGCCGACAGCGCCTGCTCCGTCACCGCGGCCGACAGGGGGCCGGGCAGCCAGCCACCCTTGGCGAGACCGGCGGCGCCCTCCAGTGCCAAGTCCGCGGCGACGGACCCCGCGCTCGGCCGGGCGGCCGGATCCTTCGCCAGGCAACCCGCGATCAGCGCGCGCAACTCGTCCGGCACGGAACCGAGCTCCGCCGGCCCGTGCGCGATGCGCTCGGCGGCCTCGTCCACGGGGCCGTCGGCGAGCGGGGTCGTGCCGGTCGCCGCGTACGCCAGGAGCAGACCCAGGACGAACAGGTCGGACGCGGGGCCCACCTCCGCGCCCTCGACCTGCTCCGGGGTGAGGTAGCCGAGCCGGACGGAGAGCCGGCCGCCCTCCCCGGCCTCGGCCGATGCCGCCGCGCCCAAAGGCCCGAAGGCGGTGAGCCGGGGACCGTCCTCGGCCAGCAGCACGGTCTCCGGCGCGAGTCCCTGGAGCACGGTCCCGGTGGCGTGCACCCGCGAGAGGGTCTCGGCCAGGCCGGCGCCCAGTATCCGCACCGCACGCTCCGGGAGCGGACCGGCCAGCCCGATCGCCTCGGCGAGGGTCAGCGCGGGGACGTACTCCGCCGCCGTCCAGAGGTCGTCGTCCTCCGGCAGGGCGAGGGGCGGCTGCACCCAGCCGCCGGCCACCCGCTCGGCGGTGCGTGCCTCGGAGGCGAAGCGGCGCCGGAAGGCGGGTACCGAGGCCAGGCCGGGCCGTGCGGCGGTCACCACCGCGAGGCCGTCACCGTCCGCACCACGGGCCAGGAAGTGCACCGCGCTCGCGCTCTCCCGGAGGCGGGCCAGCACGGTGTACGGACCGAAGCGGCGTGGATCGTCCTGACGCAGCGCCTGCATGGCGCACCCCCCTTGTGACCGTGCCCTCGGCACCTGACCGTCGATCTTACGGGCGGGGGCCCGAGTTGAGGCTCAGGACCCGCTGCGGGGCCTTCCCCAGGGCCACTTGGGCGTGAACCGCTCCCGGCCGCCGGGGGCGTACTCGTACACCCAGCCGCGCTGGAGGCCGAGGCGCTTCGAGTAGCCCGCCGGGGTGCGCCGGTAGGCGTGGACGGTGGCGGGACCGCCGTCGGCGTCCGGCACCGGGACCTCGTACCACTTGGGCGGATGGCCGGTGGGCCCGAGGAGGATGGGCAGCACGCGCCCGTCCAGGGGGCCGCCGCGGAAGGACGTGTTCTCGCTTTTCACCGGGCCAGTCTGACCCAGGCGGTGTCAGGCCGGCGGCAGCAGGTGCGCCGCGTGCCCCGCGACCGGGACGATCAGCGCCGCCAGCCGTCCCGCGGGGCCGTCGGCCGTCTCCTGGGCCAGCAGCTCCGCCACCACGCACGCGGTCTCCTCGTCCGAGGCCGCGGTCGCCGCGAGCAGGGCGATCAGATGGTCGACCAGCCAGCTCCGCAGCTCGGCGGCCGACGGCAGCTTCTCCTCGTCGAGCCAGATCAGGGACGCCGCCTCCACGGCGGCGATCCAGGTGCGCACCATCATCCGCAGCCGGGATCCGGCGGGCTGCTGCCCCGGGCCCGTGCCACGGCCCAGGTGGAGGAGGATCTGCTCGGCCGCCGAGCGCCGCACCCCGTCCACGATCGTCGTCGTGCGCGAGGTCTCCGCCACGCTGCCGCCGCGCAGCAGTGCGCTGAAACCGGCGTCGTGCTGGTCGACGAAGCCGAGATAGCGGTCCAGGACCCGGCCCACCCGCTCGGTCGGCGGCCCGGCGGCGGGCTCCGCGAAGCAGAGCGTGAGCTGGTCGGCGGCCGACCCGAGCGCGGCCTCGTACAACTGCTGCCTGCCGCCCGGGAAGTAGCGGTAGACCAGCGGCCGGGAGACCCCGGCCGCTGCCGCCACCTCGTCGATCGACACGTCGTCCGGCGCCCGGTGGGCGAAGAGCGTGAGCGCCGCACCGAGCAGTTGGGCGCGGCGCTCCTCGACACCGAGCCGTCGGTAGGCGCGGGCCGGTGGTGCTGCGGGTGCGGAGGTCATACTCCGAAGCCTAGGGCCTTTCGTCCGGAACGGGCCGGGCCGGGGAGCGGGGTCCGGCGGCCGGGGGCACCGCCCGCGCCGTTCAGGCCAGCAGTCCCGAGCTCTTCCACAGCCTGCGCCCCACTCCGTTGAGCACCCCGATGTCGTCGAAGAAGTCCGTGAGCCGCTTCGCCCCCGTCTGCATGACCTCCGCCCGGTGCCCGCTCGCCTTCACCTGGGCGACGGCCTCGTGGCGGTTCAGGCCGACGTTGTCGTACACCTGCGGGTTGACGAAGCACACCGAGAAGACGCGCGCCGCCTCCCCGCAGCTCAGCCTCGTCATACGCCGCTCCCAGGAGGGCGCGGTCACCATCTGGCGGCGCAACTCCTCACGGGCGTAGCGCACATGCCTGGCCTCCTCGACGACGTGGATGCGGGTCACTCCGCGTACGAGCGGCTGGACGCGCTCGTCGGGGAAGGTGAGCCGCTGCATCCAGTCCAGGATCTCCTCGCCGAGGAGGGTCGCGGCGAACGAACCGGGCGTGGTGGAGATGGTCTTCAGGACCCGCGCCAGGTTGTGGTAGCGCGGCGGCACCGGGTACGCGGGGGCCCCGCCCCACTCGATCATGCGGGCGAACATCATCGAGTGCCGGCACTCGTCGGCTATCTCGGTGAGGGCGTAGCGGACGTGCTTGCTGGTCACGGACTTGTCGTAGATGTGCCGGACGAGCAGCTGCATGAGGATGATCTCGAACCAGATGCCGAGCGAGGCCAGCGACGCCGCCTCGTGGCGTGCCAGCTCCTGCCGCTGGTCCTGCGACATCTTCCGCCACAGCGGGGTGTCGTAGAGGGAGACGAGCTCGGGCGGCCAGAACCACTTGCCGTCCTCCACGGCGGAGTCCCAGTCGAGTTCGGTGTCCGGGTCGAAGGAGTGCTTGGCGGAGGCCTCCAGCAGCCGGGCCGCGACCTGTTCGCGGTCCTTGAGCGGGCCGAGCGCGTCACGCAGCGCCTGGATGTCCTCTTCGGTCACTGTCGTCATGGCTGTGGGCACCTCGCACATGGGTTACCGGCGGTCAGTTCTCTGCTCAGGATTATGAGACTGCCTGTCAGCAAGGCAGTCAATCCCTGGCGCACGACTTGTTGACCGCGCGTCTACCAACGTGTGAACCTGCCAACTGACTCCAGCACCACGGAACATACGATCCTCGCCAGGCGAAGGAGCTGTCCGTGTCGACACACGACCTCTACATCACCCCGCCCCCGGCTCCCACATGGCAGGTCCCAGCCACGGGTGCCGCTCGCTTCAGCTGGGACTACGACGACGGCCGCGAACGCCTCCTCGCCCTGTACCAGAAGGGCAAGGACAAGCAGTGGGACGGCAACAAGCGCATCGACTGGAGTCTGGAGGTCGACCCCACCGACCCCCTCGGCACCCCGGACGAGGCCCTCACGCTCCACGGGACGCCGCACTGGGCCAAGATGACCGAGCGCGACCGCGGCGAGCTGCGCAAGCACTACACCTCCTGGCAGTTCAGCCAGTTCCTGCACGGCGAGCAGGGCGCGATGGTCTGCGCCGCCCGGATCGTGGAGTCGGTCCCCGACCTGGACGCGAAGTTCTACTCGGCGACGCAGACGATGGACGAGGCGCGGCACGCGGAGATCTACGGCCGCTTCCTGCACGAGAAGATCGGGATGCTCTACCCGGTCAACGACAACCTCCAGGGGCTGCTCGGCGACACCCTGCGCGACTCCCGCTGGGACATGCCCTACCTCGGCATGCAGGTCCTCATCGAAGGGCTCGCGCTCGCCGCGTTCGGCATGATCCGCGACACCACGACCAAGCCGCTGCCCAAGCAGATCCTCGCGTACGTCATGCAGGACGAGGCCCGCCACGTCGCCTTCGGGCGGATGGCGCTGCGCGACTACTACAAGCAGCTGAGCGACGCCGAACTGCGCGAGCGCGAGGAGTTCGTCATCGAGGGCTGCTACCTGATGCGCGACCGGCTCAGCGGTGTCGAGGTCCTGGAGAACTTCGGCATCGGGAAGCAGGAGGCCAAGGAGCTCTCCGAGCACTCGGAGTACCTGCAGCTCTTCCGCAAGCTGCTGTTCAGCCGGATCGTCCCCTGCGTCAAGGACATCGGCCTCTGGGGCGAACGGCTCCAGAAGGCCTACGTCGACATGGGAGTCCTGGAGCTGGGCGACTCGAACCTCGACCTGCTGATGGCCCAGGACGAGGAGATGGCGGAGCAACTGGACCGGGACCGCTTCGCAGCGGAGGAGCGGGCGCGGGTGGCGGAGGTCGCGGACGCGATATCGGAGGGCCGCGCGCAGGGGTGAGGCGGCCGCTCTGCCCGGCGTCACCGGGGGGCCGCGCGGGTCCCCCGGCCGGGGGCACGGGACGCGTGCGCTCCGCGGCGGGCTCCGGGCGCACCGCGCGGCGGGCCTCCGGCCGGGTCGGGTCGCGGGCGCCCGGGACCGGCCGATGCCGTGGCGTCAGCCCCGGCCCTCCAGCGCCGCCTCCATCACCGCCCGCGCGATCGGGGCCGCGTTGCCGCCGCCGCTGATGTCGGCCCGGTCCGCCGCCGCGTCCTCCACGACCACGGCGACGGCGACCGCGGGGCGGCCCGAGTCCGGCGCCTGCGCCCAGGAGATGAACCAGGCGTAGGGGATGCCCGAGTTGTCGACGCCGTGCTGCGCGGTGCCCGTCTTGCCGCCGACGGTGACTCCGTCGATCGCCGCGTTCGCACCGGTCCCGTCGTCCACGACGTCGACCATCATCCGCTGGAGCTGCTGGGCCGTCGCCGGGTTCATCGCCCGGTGGTACGAGTCGTTGCCCTGCTGGCGGACCGTGTCGCCGTCGTCGGTGGTCACCCGGTCCACCAGCCGGGGGCGCATCAGTTCGCCGCCGTTCGCCACCGCCGAGGCCACCATCGCCATCTGGAGCGGGGTCGCCGAGGTGTCGAACTGCCCGATGGACGACTGGGCCAGCTGGTCGTCGCTCATGTCGGAGTCGAAGTTGCTCCGGGCCACCCTGGAGGGGATCTTCAGGTCGTTGTCGTTGAACCCGAACCTCTCCACCGCGTCCAGCATCCCCTCCAGCCCCACCTCGACCCCGAGGTGCGCCAGCACGGTGTTGCAGGAGACCCGGATCGCCTCCGCCAGGGACGCCTTCTCGCAGCCCCTCGCCTCGTTGGGCAGCACGGTCGAGGTGCCCGGCAGGACGTACGGGGACGGGGTGTCCGTGTCCGCGTCCGGATCGGTGACCACCCGCGCGTCCAGCGCCGCCGCCGCCGTCACGATCTTGAAGGCGGATCCTGGCGGATAGGTCTGCCGGATCGCCCGGTTGAGCATCGGCTGGCTCGGGGCGCGGTTCAGGCGCGCCCAGGCGTCTGTGACCGAGGAGCCCGTGCCCGACAGGACCTCCGGGTCGTACGAGGGCGAGGAGACCAGCGCCAGGATCCGGCCGGTGGTCGGGTCGAGGGCCGCGACCGCCCCGCGCCTGCCGTCCAGGCCCTCGTACGCCGCCCGCTGCATCGAGCCGTCGATGGTGGTCACGACGTCGCCGCCCGGCTGCCGGCTGCGGGTGATGTCGCCCCAGAGGGGGAGCGGGGCCAGGATCGGGTCGGTCCCGGAGAGGATGCCGTCCTCGGCGTTCTCCAGCAGCGTGGTGCCGTAGGTCTGGGAGGCGTAGCCGGTCACCGGCGCGTACAGCGGGCCGTGCCGGTAGGTGCGCTCGAAGGCGAGCTGCTGCCCGGTGTCCTCGGAACCGGTGACGGACTCCTCGCCCACCAGGATGTTCCCCCGCGGCTCGTCGTAACGGTCGATGGTCGTACGGCGGTTGGCGGAGTTGGAGTTGAGCTCGTCGGCCTCGAACAGCTGGACGCGGGCGGCGTTCGCCAGCAGGGCGACCAGCAGGAGCAGACAGAATCCGGCGGCCCGCCGGATGTACCTGATCACTGTTCCTCCGCTTCCGTGGCGGCCGGTGTGCCCGGGTCGGGAGTACGTGCCACGTCGCTGACCCGGATGAGCAGGGCCACGATGATCCAGTTGGTGACGACGGACGAACCGCCCTGTGCCAGGAACGGCATCGCCATTCCGGTCAGCGGGATCAGCCCCATCACCCCGCCGGCGATCACGAAGACCTGGAGCGCCAGGATCGAGGCGAGTCCGATCGACAGCAGCCGTCCGAAGGGGTCGCGCAGCGCCAGACCGGCGCGGAAGCCGCGGGCCACCAGCAGGGCGTACAGCATGAAGACCGCGGTGAGGCCGGCCAGGCCGAGCTCCTCGCCCGCGGTGGCCAGGATGAAGTCGGACTTGGCCGCGAAGCCGATGAGGATGGAGTGGCCCAGCCCGAGGCCGGTGCCGAGCATCCCGCCCGCCGCGAACGCGAAGAGTGACTGGGCGAGCTGGCTCGGCCCCTGGCCGGCGTCGATCGTGGCGTACGGGTCGAGCCAGTCCTCCACCCGGCTGTGCACATGGGGTTCGAACGAGCCGACGGCGAAGGCGCCCGCCGCGGCGAGAAGCAGGCCGACGGCGATCCACCCGGTCCGGCCGGTGGCCACGTACAGCATGATCACGAAGAGGCCGAAGAAGAGCAGCGAGGTGCCGAGGTCCCGTTCGAGGACGAGGACGCCGACGCTGAGCAGCCAGATCGCGACGATCGGGCCCAGCACCCGGCCGGTGGGGAGCTGGAGCTTCCAGATCCTGCGCCCGGTGTACGCGAGCGCGTTGCGGTTCGCGGCCAGGTACGCGGCGAAGAAGACGGCCAGCAGGATCTTGGCGAACTCCCCCGGCTGGAAGGAGAGTCCGCCGACCCGGATCCAGATCTTCGCGCCGTTCACGGCGGGGAAGAAGATCGGCACGATCATCAGCACCAGCGCCGCCGCCACCGACATGTACGCGTACCGCTGGAGCACCCGGTGGTCGCGCAGGACGACGACGACGGCGATGAAGAAGGCCACCCCGAGCGTGGACCAGATCAGCTGGGTCGTCGCGGCCTGGTCGTTCGGGGTCTCCAGGTCGAGGCGGTAGATCAGCACCAGGCCCAGCCCGTTGAGCAGGACCGCGATGGGCAGCAGCAGCGGATCGGCGAACGGGGCGCGGAAGCGGACCGCGAGGTGGGCGAGCAGGGCGAGGAGGCCGAGACCGGCGCCGTACCCGGCGACGTCCGGGGGCACGGCGTTGCTCCGGGCGAGGCCGACGGCCGCGTAGCCGTAGACGGAGATGAGCACGGCCCCGATCAGGAGCGAGAGCTCGACCCCGCGCCGCTTGGGCAGGCGTAGCTCGGGCGGGCGTGCCTCCGCCGTCGTTGCGGTCATGCACCGCAACGTAGCAAGCGGCGGGTGTTATTTCCCTTATGTCAGCTTCGTGGCACCTCTCGGCGGGTGTACGGGGACCGGCTCAGCGCTGGTAGGGGTTCTGGCCGGGAGGCGCGTAGCCGGGCTGCTGCTGCGGGGCGCCGGCCTGGTTGCCGTCCTGCCCGCCGTGGGCCGCCTGGGCCAGCAGCTGCTCCGCCTGCTCCTTCGGTATCTGCCGCTCCCCGCCGCAGAAGGTGCACTGCGTCGCGTACTTCGTGGAGAAGGGGAAGAGCGGGACGAAGAACAGCGTGAACTTGGTGACCCGCTTGCGCAGGGTGTGCGCGGCGGGGTTGCCGCACCAGCCGCACACCATCGTCAGGACCGCCAGTTGGTAGAGGTAGCCCCGCGTACCGAAGATGATCATGATGTGGTTCCTTTCCCCGTGTCTTCCCGAAGAGCGCGCCGGCAGAGCGCCAGCAGCTTCTCGTCCTCATAAGTGTCGTGACTGCCGTAGCCGCCGTCCATCGCGTTGTGGCGGCGTACGGACAGGAGCTCGGCGCGCAGCACGCGTGCCGCGTCCGACCCTGCACCAACGGGCCCCATCCGCGCCAGGCATTCCGCGACCCGGACTTTGACGTGACGGTTCCTCTCCCAGGCCGAGAGGAGCACCGGCACGACTTCGCCGGTACCGCCGGAGACCTTCCACAGCGAGATCGCCGCCTCGACCCGGAGCCAGAGTTCGTCGTGCTCCAGCAGGGCGCGCAGCCGCGGCGCCACCACCTCGGCACGCCTGCCCAGCGCTCCCAGCGCGCTCGCCGCCGCCCTGCAGTCGTGCACCTGCTCCGTGCGCAGGCCCTCGGCCAGCACCGGGAGTACCGCCTCGGTGTCCCCGGTGACGGCCCACAGCGCCTCTGCCGCCTCCGTCGCCACGGCCGTCCCTGGCCGGCGGATCAGCCGCCGAAGCTCGGGCTCGGCGCACCGGGCCGCGGGCCCGAACGAGCCCAGCGCCCGCAGCGCGGCCGTACGCAGCCACTCGCCCCGGTACTCGGGCGCCCCCCGCAGCACTCGCAGCACCTCCGGCGCGGCCTCGCCCGCCCGCAGGGCCGTCAGCCCGCCGAGCAGCGGACTCGCCCGGTCGTACGCCCCCTCGTCGAGACCGACCTCGCCGAGCCTGCGCCGCAGCACCCCGGCGAGCGGCACCGCCGCGGCCCCCAGGTGCCCGATCGCGAACCCCACGTCGTGCGGGACCTCGGGCCGCTCCAGGGCGGCCTCCAGTGCGGGCAGCACCCGGGCGTCACCCAGCCTGGCCAGGGCCTTCACCGACGAGCCGAGGCCGGGCGGCCCGCTCGCCCACTCCTTCACCCAGGCCCCGGGGTCCGCCGCGACCCGTGCCGCCAGGGCGTCGGCCGCCGGAGCGGCCAGGTCGAAGAGCTCCTCGAGCACGTGCGAGGCGGCGTCGGCCAGCCGGGGCTCCGGATCGGCCAGCTGTACGCCGACCAGCCGCACCAGGTCCTCGTACGAACCGCGCCAGGCCCGTATCAGCCCGCCGCTCATCCGCACGGCGTCGATGCGCTGCCACGGGTCCGGGCTGTTCAGCTGGTCCGCCAGCAGCGCCGTACGGTCCCCGACCCGGTCGTCCAGGCCGCTGTGCAGGGTCCGCAGCAGATCGGCGGCCCACGGGGTGCTGCGGCCGGCGGACTCCTCGGCGGACAGCGCCCTCAGCTGTCCCACCAGGGTCGACGCGGCGGTCCGGTCGCAGGCCGTGTCGTCCGCGCCCGGTGCCGGCACCGCCGGGGGGCCGGCGACGGCGGGCCGGGAGCGCAGCTCGCGCAGCAGCCCCGACACGACCCGCACCACGTCGCCGGGCAGCGCGTCCGGCGCGCACCTGGCCAGCTGGGCCAGCGCCGCGAGCCGAAGCCCGGGCGGGTGGGCCTCCGCGGCGAGCCGGCTCAGCCAGTCCGTCGCCCGCGCCGCCAGCGGCCGGTGGCGCAGGGCGATCCGGCCGGCGGCCTCGACGAGCGCGAGCCGCACCTCGTCGTCCGTCTCCACCGGCAGCCGCTCCCGCAGCAGGGCGAGCACCTGGGCCGGCCTGCCGTGCAGCGTGGCGAGGGCCAGCGGTGCGGCGAGCCGCACCCCGGGGTCCTCGTCGGCGACGAGCTCGAAGAACACCGAGGAGCCCGCGGAGACGGCGGCGGCCGCCATGGCGTAGTTCGCGACCCCCTCGATCTCGTCCTCGTCCAGCTCCGCCAGTTCGTCCTCCTCGGTCTCGTCGAGGTCGATGCCGCCGATGCTCGTGAGGAGTTCGACGATGCCGCCCCGGTCCCGTATGCCCGGATCCACGGCCAGCTCGAAGAGGA
Organism: Streptomyces sp. NPDC049970; assembly: GCF_040660235.1. NCBI lineage: Bacteria > Bacillati > Actinomycetota > Actinomycetes > Kitasatosporales > Streptomycetaceae > Streptomyces > Streptomyces sp. NPDC049970. The sequence goes on from NZ_JBFALP010000003.1 coordinate 184,560, forward strand.
ACGGGATGCAGGCGAGCGTGCAGGCGTACACGTCGCCCTGGTGGTGGACCGCGCCGTACATCCCGTCCAGCGCGCTCTCCCGGTCGGCCGGCTCGGCCGAAGCGAGGCCGTACAGGAGGCCCGGCACGTCGTCCGCCGGGCCGTAGGCGTGCTCCATCGAGGCCCACTCCACCTCGTCGATCCCCGCGAACACGCCACACCCTCCCCGTGTCTTGCCTCCGCTCCCCGGAAACCGCGTCCGCGAAGCAGCGTCTGGGCAGAGTCTGCACCACGGTCATGACAATCCACCCTGCAATTGCGCGCATTCCTCACCACACCCCGCAGCGCTGTGAACAGGCTGTGTGCGCCCTGTCCCGCTCAGTGGCCGGGCAGGGGGCGGGCCCGCCCCGGATCGTTCAGCGGGGCGAGGAGATCTCCGTACCGTTCCAGCCGCGCGCCCATGCCGCCGGCGAGGAAGACCAGCTCCGCGGGGTCCCCGCACGCCTCGATCTCGTCCCAGGTGACCGGCGCGGAGACGGCCGGGCCCCCTTTCGCGCGCAGCGTGTACGGGGCGGCGGTGGTCTTCGCCGCGGCGTTCTGGCTGAAGTCCACGAACACCTTCCCCGGGCGCAGCGCGCGGGTCATCCGGTGCACGGCCAGTTCGGGCAGGGCGCGCTGGGCCTCGACCGCCAGCTCCTTCGCGTAGGCCGTCACCTCGTCGGAGGGCGTCGGCTCCAGCGGGGCGAGCAGGTGCAGCCCCTTGGAGCCTGAGGTCTTCCCGTACGAGGACAGGCCGTCGGCCGCCAGGCGTTCGCGCAGCCACAGGGCCACGGTGCAGCACTCGACGATGCTCGCGGGCGGCCCGGGGTCCAGGTCGAACACCATCAGGTCGGCGACGCCGGGGGAGTCCTGACGCCACTGGGGGGTGTGGAACTCCACCACCAGGTTCGCCGCCCACATCAGCGAGGGCAGGTCCTGTACGAGCACCTGTCTGGCATCCGGTTCGTCGTGGCGTGGCACGGGGGCGGTCCGCACCCAGTCGGGTGTACCGGGCGGCGGGTTCTTGGTGAAGAACCGGAGCCCCTCCGGCCCGTCCGGGTACCTCAGGAAGGACAGCGGGCGGTCGCGCAGGTGCGGGAGCATCACGCCCGCCGCCGTGGCCGCGTAGTAGTGCAGCACCTCGCCCTTGGTGGTCCCGGTGGCCGGGTACAGCACCTTGTCGAGATTGCTGAGGGCCAGGCGCCGCCCCTCCACCTCCGTGATCGGCGTCATACGATAAGAATCACACGAAAACGTACCTATATGTTCATTACGCCCGTAAGGGGTGAACGGTGAGGTCCATCTGGAACGGCTCCATCTCCTTCGGACTGGTCAGCATCCCGGTCAAGCTCATGAACGCCACCGAGAACCACGCCGTCTCCTTCCGGCAGATCCACCTCGCCGACGGCGGCCGGATCCGGTACCGCAAGGTCTGCGAGCTGGACGAGGAGGAGGTGACCCCCTCCGAGACGGTCAAGGCGTACGAGGACGCGGACGGCACGGTCGTCCCGGTGACCGACGAGGACCTCGCCTCGCTCCCGCTCCCCACGGCGAAGACGATCGAGATCGAGGGGTTCGTGGCCTCCTCGGCGATCGACCCGCTCCAGCTGGACTCGGCGTACTACCTCCAGGCCAACGGGGTCCCCGCCGCCAAGCCCTACGCCCTGCTGCGCGAGGCACTGAGGCGCAGCGGGAAGGTCGCCGTCGCGAAGTACGCGCTGCGCGGCCGCGAACGGCTGGGCATGCTGCGGGTGACCGGCGAGGTGATCGCGATGCACGGCCTGCTGTGGCCGGACGAGATCCGCTCCCCCGAGGAGGTGGCCCCGGACTCCTCGGTCAGGATCCGCGACGCCGAACTCGACCTGGCGGACGCCCTGATGAACACCCTGGGTGAGACCGACCTGGACACGCTCCACGACGACTACCGGGAGGCGGTCGAGCAGCTGGTCGCCGCGAAGGCCGCCGGTGAGCCCGTCGCGGAGGAGGCGGCGGAGGAGACCGGGGGCAAGGTGATCGACCTGATGGCGGCGCTGGAGAGCAGTGTCCGGGCGGCCGAGGAGTCCAAGGAGGAACGGGAGGACGGCGGGCACGCGGAGGTCCACCCGATCGAGGGCCGCAAGCCCCGCCCGGGCAGCGGTGACGGCGGCGGCGGTGCGAAGGAGACGGCGCGCGCCGGGGGAGCCCGCAAGAGGACCGGGACGGCGGAGTCCGCGGCGAAGAAGGCGCCCGCCAAGAAGAAGGCGCCCGCCAAGCGGACGGCGGCGAAGAAGACCCCGGCCGGGACGGCCACGGCGGACGCGACCGCACAGCGGAAGACGCCGGCGGCGAAGAAGGCGGCGCCGGCGAAGAAGACCGCCTCGGGCGGGCGCAAGCGGACCTCGGCCTGAGGCACGCCCGCGCCGCAGCGGTCGTGCCCGGGCGGCCGTGCCACGCCGGTCGGTGCCCGTGCGCCTGGTCGGCGGTCGGCGGCGTCGGTCCGGCGGGACGCGGCGGCCCCTGCGGTCCCGTCGCCCCGCGTACCCGGATCCGGGGCGGGGGCGGTCGTACAGCGGATCGATCTTGTGGTCGAAGCCGCCCGTACAGGTGACGAAACGACCGTTTCCGAGGTCAGGGGCGAAGCGAGGGCCATGATGGACGCCTGTCCGGCACCGGGGCTCCCCCCTGGTCCGACCGGGCGACCGGAGCCGGTCCGGGGCACATCGTCCCCGGACCGGCTCCGGAATGCCGTGGTCCCGATTCCGCGCGCCCGCTCTGCGCCCTGTCCGACGGCCCGGCCGCCGTACACGCTGGGGGAGACAGGACGCCGGAGCGGTGAACAGAGGGGGCACGATGCAGGATCTCAAGGTCACGTCATGGCAGCTCTTCGGGCACGACCGGCTCTATGTGAATCTCCCGGACGGCACCGCGATCGGATGGGCGGACCTGGGCAACGGCACCATCACGGTCCTGCACCCCCGTTACCGGGACGCCGTGCTGGACGCGCTCGCCCGCCAGGTCCCGGACATGCCGTCCCTCCTCGGCGAGGACGCACCGGAGGAGCAGCCGGCGCCGACGCCCCCGCCGCAGGTCCCGCGCATCCCTCCCATGCGGGGGATGCGGAAACGTGTGGCCGCGCCGGACGCGGAACCCCTGCCCGCGCCCGGGACGGAGCGGGAGGCCGCGCCGGACGCGGAGCACACGCCCGCCCCGCAGGCAGAGCCCGTACCGGTCGCGGAGCAGGCACCCGCACCGCAGCCGCCGCCCGGACGGGAGTCCCCGCCGGAGCCCCCGCCCGGGCCGAAGGCCGCCGCACCGCAGTCCCCGCCCCCTCCGGAGGCCGCCGCACCGCAAGCCACGCCCGCACCGGATGCCCTGCCGGAGCCGGGTGGAGTTGCCGGGGCCGAGCGGCCCGGGGGGTCCGCCGCCCTGCCGGCCCTGACGCCCGCGAGCGACCTCGCGGCACGGCGGGCCGGTGAGGAACTCCGGGAGCTGCTGGGCGAGTCCGCCGCCGGCACGCTCGCACGCGCGGCCACCGGGGTGCTGCGCCGGAACAAGGAGGCCGACCCGCGCCGGACCGCGCTGGCGGGGGAGCGGCGTGCCGGGGCCGAGCTCAGGCGGCTGACGCGGCACGGCTGGCGGGTGCTGCACTCCGTGCCGCTGCCCGACGGCACCTGGATCGGACACCTGCTCATCGGGCCGGGCGGCGTGTTCGCGGTGAGCACCGAACACCACCCCGGGGCCTCGGTACGGATCGACGACGGCACCCTGCGGATCGACGACGGCGACCCGCGGCCGTACGAGCTCGGGGCGAGCCCCGGGGCCCGGCGGGCCGGGGAGGCGCTCGCGGCCCACTGCTCCTTCGACGTGCCCGTCGGGACCGTGCTGCTGTTCACCGGTGTGACCGCGCTGGAGGTGGTCGCCACCCCGGCCGGCGTCCGCGTCTGCCGGGAGCGGGAGGTGTCGGCGCTCGCCCCGCTGACGGGCGTGCTCACCGCCACGCAGGTCGAGCGGGTCTACGACGTCGCGCGGAACAGGGAGGCCTGGCGGGAGGCGTGAGCGCGCGACGCGGCCGGTAGATTTCCCGTGCCGCCGCAGTGCCGCCGCCGAAGGGGAACACATCATGGAACTCCGCTGTGCCGTGCTCGACGACTACCAGTCCGTGGCGGCCACCGCCGCCGACTGGTCGCCCGTCGCCGACGACGTCGAGGTGGTCACCTTCGCCGAGCACCGCGCCACCGAGGACGAACTCGTCGACCAGCTCGCCGACTTCGACATCGTCGTCACCCTGCGGGAGCGGGTGCCCTTCCCCGCGACGCTGATCGAGCGGCTGCCCCGGCTCCGGCTGATCGTCGCCTCCGGCATGCGCAATACGTCCATCGACCACGCCGCCGCCGAACGGCACGGGGTCACCGTCTGCGGCACCGCGAGCACGGCGACCCCGCCCGTCGAGCTGACCTGGGCACTGCTGCTCGGGCTGGCACGCGGCATCGTCACCGAGGCCAACGCCCTTCGGGACGGCGGCCGCTGGCAGTCGACCGTGGGCGCCGACCTGCACCGTCGCAGGCTCGGACTCCTCGGCCTGGGGAAGATCGGCAGCAGGGTCGCCCAGGTCGGTCTCGCCTTCGGCATGGACGTGGTGGCCTGGAGCGAAAACCTGACGCCGGAGCGGGCCGAGGAGGCCGGCGTGGGCTTCGCCGCGACGAAGGAGGAGCTGCTGGAGACCAGTGACTTCGTCTCCGTGCACCTGGTGCTCGGCGACCGCACCCGGGGGCTGCTGGGTGCGAAGGAGCTCGGGCTGATGAAGCCCGGCAGCTACCTCGTCAACACCTCGCGGGCGGCGATCGTCGACCAGGACGCACTGCTCGACGTCCTGCGCCGAGGGGCGATCGCGGGCGCCGCCGTCGACGTGTTCGACGTCGAGCCGCTTCCCGCGGACCACCCGATGCGCGGCGCCCCGGGGCTCCTGGCGACCCCGCACCTGGGCTATGTGACGCGGGCCAACTACGCGGCGTACTACGGGGACGCGGTGGAGGACATCCGCGCCTACCTCGACGGCGCGCCCGTCCGCCGGCTCGGCTGACGAGGCACCACGACCGCCTCTCCAGCGGGAGTGCAGCCGCGCCCGGCAGCCTGGTGGTCACTGCGGGCAGCCGTGAGGGCCGCCGCCGCGAAGGGAGTTCGCCATGTCTCAGCCGGTCGGGACCCTCCGTCAGCAGGTCACCGGTGACCTGTATGCGGAGGTGCAGACCTTCTACGCCCAGCAGATGCGACGGGTCGACGCCCTGGACATCGAGGGTTTCGCCGACACGTTCACGGACGACGGGGAGGTCGTGCACGCGGGTGGGCAGCGCCAGAGCGGCCGGACGGAGATGGTCGCCGGTATGCGGGCCAACCTGCCCCGCTACCAGGACATCGCCGTACGCCACTGGTTCGGCCACCTGATCATCGAGCCCGACGAGGCGGACGGGGACACCCTGCGTGTCTCGTACTACACGCTGGTCACCCAGACCGACCGTGAGGGCAAGGTGGCCTTCCAGCCGACGTTCACCGTGGACGACGTGCTGGTTCGCCGTGACGGGCGGCTGCTGACCCGGTCGAGGGTCATCCACCGCGACACCCCGGTGGCCCCGCCCGCCGGCTGAGCCGCCTTCCCACCCGGTACGTGGACGAGGGGCCCTGCGCGCAGGGCCCCTCGTCCACGTACCGGGTGCGGTCGCGGCCGTTCAGTCGATGCCCCGGCAGATGTGCGGCTCGCTCCCGTCGTCGTCCGGGTCCCCGGCCAGCAGCAGCGGTACCCACAGGGGTACGACGGCGAGGGGAAGGGCGGGCAGGGGCACGGGCGGCGGCTCCACCGTCTCGCGGTCCAGCAGCATCGTCTCCATCGACGAATCCTCCTTCGAGATGTGCGGTGTGTGCGATCAGGCGTGGCAGGCGGGCAGCCCGCCGTTGAAGGCGACCATCTCCTTGAACGAGGCCGCCACATCGATGCGGGCACCGGGGGCCAGGCCCTCGAGCTCCGCGTACGCGCGGTGCAGGTTGCCGACCAGCCGCTCGGGGTCGAGCAGGCCGCCGAACGCACCCGGGTCCGCCTCCCGGGCGGCCCGCAGCGGGTCCAGGCCACGCCGCAGACCGTCCCGCGCGAGTTCCCGGAGGCGGACGAGGTACGCGCGGGTGGCGTCGATGAGTTCGGGGCCGCCGACCGGACCGTGTCCGGGTACCACCACCGCGGGCTCCAGTGCCCGCAGCCGGTCCAGGGCCTCCAGCGAACCCGTCACCGACCCCATCAGGACGTACGGCGTCACCCCCGACCAGACCACGTCGCCGGTGAACAGGACGGACCGCTCGGGCACCCACGCCACGACGTCGTTCGCCGTGTGGGCGGGCCCCACGTGGAGCAGCTCGGTGCGCAGCCCGCCGCCGTGCAGGGTGAGTTCGTCGCGGAAGGTGAGCGTGGGCAGGGTCAACGGGGTGTCGCCCCACGCCACGTCCGGCCACAGGTGACGCAGACCGAGGCCGGCCTCCTCCGTGTCGGACCGGGTCCCCTCGTGCGCCACGACCACCGCCCGGGGGACGAACTGCCCGTTGCCGAAGGTGTGGTCGCCGTGGAAGTGCGTGTTGACGACGTGGTCGGGCCCGGCGGGCACGATCCGGGCCACCTCCTCGCGGAGCCGCCGGGTGCGTGACTCCGTCGCCGCCGTGTCCACCAGGACCGCGGAGTCCCGGCCGACGACCAGACCGGCGTTGTTCAGGCACCAGCCGCCCTCGGGCTGGACGAAGGCGTACACCCCGTCGGCGACCCCGACCAGCGAACCGGGCGGGGCCGTCACGGGAGCCGTGGCCGTGCTCACGCGGCGGCCTCCGCGGCGGACAGCCGGCCGAAGCGGCCCTGGTGGAAGAGCAGCGGGTCGGGGACCGAGCGGCCGCCGGACAGGGCGACGACCCTGCCGACGAGGAGCGTGTGGTCCCCGGCGGCGTACTCCGCGTCGAGCACGCACTCGAACGACGCCTCCGCGTCGGGGAGTACGGCGTTGCCCGTGACGCCCTCCTCGGCGGAGAGCCGCAGCATGGCGGCCCGCCCCTCGGAACGGTCGGGGCGGCAGAACTCCTGCGCCAGGTCGCGCTGCGACTCGGTCAGCACGTTCACCGCGAAGCTCCCGGCGCGCGAGATCCGCGGTCGCATCCGCCCGTCCGCCTTCACGGAGACCAGGATCAGCATGGGGTCGAGCGAGACCGAGGTCAGGCTGTTCAGGGTCATCACGATGGTCTCGTCACCGCTGCCCTGGGTGAGCAGCGTGACGCCCGTCGGGAAGCGGCCCATCGCCGTACGGAACGCGGTCGCGTCGGGCTCGGCCAGCAGTGCGCCGGCGGTCACAGCAGTCATGTCAGGTACTCCTATTCCGCCCGTGCCGTCAGGGCGTCGAGGTCAGTGGTCGCCGAACCGCCCGTCGGGCGTCCGGGTCAGTAGTTGCCGAGCCCGCCGCACACGTTCAGGGCCTGCGCGGTGATCGACGCGGCGGTGTCGGAGGCCAGGTAGCCGACGAGCCCCGCGACCTCCTCGGGGGTCGAGTAGCGGCCCAGCGGGATCTTGGCGTTGAACTTGTCCTGGATCTCCTCCTCGCTCACCCCGTAGTGACCCGCGTAGCCCTGGCGCACGCGCTGGGCCATCGGGGTCTCCACATAGCCGGGGCAGACGGCGTTCACGGTGATGCCGGTCGGGGCGAGTTCCTTGCCCACGGCCTTGGTGAAGCCGATGACGCCGTGCTTGGAGGCGGAGTACGGCGCGGCCAGCTCGACGCCCTGCTTGCCGCCGGTGGAGGCGATGTTGATGATCCGGCCCCAGTCGCCGTCCCGCATGAGGCCGGTGCTCAGGACCTCGCGCGTGACCCGGAAGGTGCCGTTCAGGTTCGTCTCGATCACGTCGTCCCAGAGGGAGTCCTCGATCTCCGCCGTCACCCCGCCGCCGCCCCGACCGGCGTTGTTGACCAGGATGTCGATCCGGCCGTACTCGGCGACCGCGGCCCGTACGGCCTCCTTGATCTGTTCGAGCGAGGTCACGTCGCACACGGTTCCGGCCACTTCCAGGCCTTCCTCGCGCAGTTCCTTGACCACGGTGCGCACGCTCTCCGCGCCGCGCGCCACCCCGAACACCGCGACGCCCCGCCGGGCCAGCAGCTCGGTCACGGCCAGGCCGATCCCGCTGGTCGCACCCGTGACGAAGGCAACTCGTCGTACCGCGTCTGTCATCGTGCTCTCCCCATCGCTCGTTGCTGTCCGGTCCACGTCGGCTCGACGGTGGGCCCGTCTCCTTGCGGGGTTCTCGGACGGTGGTGGAGCCGGGGTGGACGCCACCTGTTCGAGCCGAACTCGACACGCGGCCTAGCGGAGGCGGTCAGCGTGGGCTCCATTCGATGCGGCGACCGGGCGGACACCCGGCTGGAGCGAGGAGGCCCCGTGCCCGAGCAGACGCAGACCCTGCCCGACGTCAGGAAGTCGGTGACCGTGGCGGCGACGCCAGACCAGTGCTTCAAGGTCTTCACCGAGCGGCCCGCGGACTGGTGGCCGCCGAGCCACATCCTGGTGCGCAAGGAGCGGGCCGGACTGGCCTTCGAGCCGGGCGTGGGCGGGCGTTACTACGAATGGGACGTGGAGGGCACCGAGATCGCCTGGGGCCGGGTGCTGGAGTGGGTGCCGGGCCGGCGGGTCGCGATGACCTGGCGGATCGACCCCAACTGGCAGTCCATCCCCACGGACGACGGGGCCAGCCGGATCGAGGTCGACTTCGAGGCCGTCGACGCGGAGCACACCAGGGTGTCGCTCGCCCACGTCGATCTGGACGGGCACGGCCCGGGTGCCGAAAGGATCTTCAAGGCGCTCGACGGGCCGAGCCCGGGTGAGACGCTGGAGCGCTTCGCGCAGGCCGTCGCGGACGGAGCCGGAGCATGAGCGCCGACACGGGCGTCATCGAGGCCCCGGCCGCCACCGGGACCGGGCTCGTGGAGTCGGCCGACCGGCTGCGCCTGCTGGCGGCCCTGCACGCGGGTGACGCGGACACCGGACGCGTCCTGTCCCACGAGGTCACCGACGCGATACGGGAGGCCGGGTTCGCCCGGCACTTCGTCGCCGCGCGGTTCGGCGGCGCCGAGGGCTCCTTCGACGAGCTGACCCGCGCCGTCGTCTCCGTGGGCCAGGGCTGTGCCGCCTCGGCGTGGTGCGCCTCGCTCGCCGCGTACTCGGCCCGCTTCGCCGCGCACCTGCCCGAGGAGGGCCACCAGGCACTCTGGGGGCCGAGCCCGGACACGGTCGTGGCGACCGGGCTGATGCCCGCCGGGCGGGCCGCCCCGGCGGACGGCGGCTGGCGCGTCAACGGCCGGTGGGCGTACGTCAGCGGGATCGACTTCGCCGACTGGGTCATGCTCTGCGCCGCCGTCGGAGGCGGCGAAGGGCCGCCGCAGCTGCGCTTCTTCACGCTGCCCCGTGGTTCGTACAGCGTGCTGGAGACCTGGGACAGCGTCGGGATGCGGGCCACCGGCAGCCACACGGTCGTCGTCGACGACGTGTTCGTGCCGGCCCATCTGTCCTTCGACCGGACGGACATGCTCACCGGCCGCAACTCCACGTCCGGTGTCCCCTCGCACAACGTGCCCTTCCAGGCGGTCGGCGGACTCACCTTCATCGCCCCGGTGGTCGGCGCCGCGCTCGGGGCCCTGGAGGCCGCGGCCGGATCGGTCACCGGCAGGCGGCGGAACCAGACCGCCGAGCTCACCTTCGTCCGAGCCTCCGGCCGCATCGACGCGGCACGCCTCCTCGTGGAGCAGAACGCCCACGTCCTGGACCAGCGGCTGTTCACCCCGGAGCACATGGCGCGCAACGAGCGCAACGCCACCTACGCCGCCGAGAGCCTGCGCGAGGCGGTCGCACTCCTGGTGGGCGCGGCCGGCACCGGCGGCCTCGGCGAGGGGCACGCGCTGCAGCGGTTCTGGCGGGACACCACGTCCGCGACCAGCCACGTCGCGCTCCAGTACGACACGGCGGCCCGCAAGAACTACTCGGCGGTGCTGCTCGGCCCGGTGGAGTAGGCGGACCCGACGAGGGCTCGTGGGGCGTCCGGGGAAGTCCCGGGCGCCCTTCGTCCTCGGGTCCGGGCGGCGCGGGCGCGCTCCAGTTGCGGGCGACCTGGCCTCGATCGTCCGTACGTACGTTGGCCCCGACCGTAACGCCAAGCGGAGGTTTCATCGTGACAGTCACCCAGGAGACGGCCACCCAGGAGACGGCGCCCCAGGGCACCGGCTGCCCGGTGGCCCACACCTTCCCCTTCAGCGGATCCAGCTACCGGGGCCCCGCGCCCGCCTACGGCCGGCTGCGCGTCGAGCAGCCGGTGGTGAAGGTGCCCACGGCGGGCGGCGTGGACGCCTGGCTCGTCACCCGTTACGAGGACGTCCGCCGGCTGTCCGCCGACGCCAGGCTCAGCCGTGCCCAGGCCTGCGGCGAGGGCGCTCCCCGGGTGGGCGGCACCATGCACACCACGCCGGAGATGATCATCTCGCTGGACGCCCCCGAGCACTCCCGGCTGCGCAAGCTGGTGGCGGGCGCCTTCACCATGCGCCGGGTCGAGCGGATGCGGGAGAACGTCCAGCGGGTCACGGACGAGCTGCTGGACGACATGGAGGCCAAGGACGGGACCGTGGACCTGGTCCAGCAGCTCGCGGTGCCGCTCCCGCTGACCGTCATCGGCGAGCTCCTCGGCGTACCCGCCGCGGACCTCCGGGAGTTCGAGCAGTGGGCGCGCGCCTTCGCCACCGTCGACGACCGGGCCGGTGGCGAGGCCTCGCTCCACGCCCTCGGCAAGCTCAGCGAGTACATCGTGGGGCTGATCGCGGAGAAGCGCGCCAACCCCTCGGACGACATGCTGTCCGAGCTCATCGCGGCCCGCGACGACGACGACCGCCTCAGCGAGCCGGAGCTGGTCACCTTCGGGTTCACCCTGATCGGCGCGGGCTTCGACACCACGGCCAACCAGCTGGCGAACTCGGTGCTGGCCCTGCTGGTCGACCACCAGGAGCAGTGGCGGTACCTGGTCGAGGACCACTCCCGCATCCCCAAGGCCGTCGAGGAACTCCTGCGGCACGTGAACCTGTTCGCGACCGACACCTCGGGTTTCCCCCGCATCGCGGCCGAGGACATCGAGGTCGGCGACGTCACCATCCCCAAGGGCGACGCGGTCCTGCTCTCCCTCGCGTCGGCCAACCGGGACCCGGAGGTCTTCGACCAGCCCGACCGCCTCGACCTCGGCCGGGAGCGCAACCCGCACATCTCCTTCGGCCACGGGATGCACTACTGCCTGGGCAAGCACCTGGGACGCATGGAGATGGAGATCGCCATCGAGGGCCTCGTGCGCCGCTTCCCGAACCTGAGGCTGGCGGTTCCGGAGAGCGAACTGCCTTGGCACACCGGGGAGATCAACCACACGCTGACCAGTCTCCCGGTCGTCCGGGGCGACTGACCCGAAGCGTGGCCGAAGGCCGGTCCCCGCCGCCGCGGGGACCGGCCTTCGCGCATGCCCGGCTCCCCCATGCCCGGCCACCCGCCCCCGCAGGCCCGGAGCGGGTCCTCCCGGGGCCGTACACGCGGAACGGTCCCGGCCACCCCTCGGGCGGCCGGGACCGTTCCGTGCGGTCCGCGGCGGGTCAGCCGGCGTCCTTGACCGGGCCCATCAGCGCGAACCTGGCCCCCTGGTCGTCGGAGACCAGCGCCGAACGGCCGAACGGGCTGTCCGACGGCTCGCGGCTGACGTCCCCGCCCATCTTCCGCACCGTCGCCACGGCGGCGTCCGTGTCCTCGACGGAGAAGTACACCAGGGCGTGCGCGGGTACCTCGGCGGGGATGTACGAGCCCATCTGGAGGCGGGCGGCCACCGGGTACGGCGCCCCCGGCAGCGACCAGAGCTTGAAGTCGAACTCGCCCTCGGAGATCTGCTGCCCCTCGTAGCCGAACACCTGCTCGTAGAAGGGGTCCACCGCGGCCTTGTCGCGGGTGTAGATCTCCGGCCAGAAGAACGAGCCCGGGGCGCCCTTCAGCTCGAAGCCGTCCCGGGTGCCCGCCTGCCAGGCGCCGAACACCGCGCCGCCCGGGTCGGTCGAGACCAGCACCGTGCCGGCGCCGGCGATCGCGAGGGGACCCGAGAGCACCTTGCCCCCGGCCTCACCGATCCGGACGGCCAGGGCCTCGACGTCGGGCGTGGACAGGTAGAGGTTCCACGCCGCCGGCGCACCGTCCCGGGCGGGGACGAGCGCGGCCACTTCCTTGCCGTCCTTGAGCGCGGGCGTGTAGTGGCCGAACTCCTCGGCACCGGCCCCGAAGGTCCAGCCGAACAGCTCGCCGTAGAAGCGCTTGCCGGCCTCCAGGTCGGGCACGGTCACATCGGCCCAGCAGGGGGCTCCAGCGTCGAACGAGGTCATGTCTCGCCTCTCTCATCTGCACAGGGTGAGCGGGTGGTCACGGTGGCCCCGACGCTAGTGCGGGCCGCTGGAGTCCTGGACGAGCCGCGCCCGCGCCCGGCTCGTGGAGAGCCGGGCGCGGGCGCGGCTCGGTGGGTGAGCCGGGTGTCAGCGGGCGGTGCGTACCCGGGTGGCGGTGGCGTCGACGCCGATCGGGCCCTGCGGGTGGCCGTTCTCCTCGACCGTGACGAACGCGTGGGCGGAGGAGGTGAAGTGCTTCCCGGAGATCCGCCCCAGGTGGACCGCCTCGACCTTGCCGGGGTACGGCGCACCCGGCGGGCCCGGCGGGTGGGTGACGTAGAAGGTGAAGGTGCCGTCGCTCCGGTCGCTCCAGAAGCCGCCCCCGGCGAACTGGGGCTCCCCGTCGCCGTCCACCGGCCCCACGACCGTCAGCTGGTGGTCCGGGAGGAAGACGAAGCGCGAATCGGTGACCGAGTCGCCGTCGGGCGAGTGCACCGTCACGCTGAGGTCCCAGGTGCCGGCCAGGGTGACGTGCCTGCCGTGGCGGGCTGACCCCTCACCCGCGGTGGCCGTCGCGGTGCCGGCCCCGGCCAGGACGGAGAGTACGGCGAGCCAGATCCCGATCAGGCGGAGTGCGGCCGGGCGTGGAGCCCGCCGCCGGGCGCCGTCGGCCCCGGGTGCCGTCGTGGTTTCAGACATGGACGGTCTGCCTTTCCTGGGTGTGTGCGTTGCTCCGAACAGGTGTGGGGGGACGGGTGAAGGTCTTGAGGTCGAAGCCCGGCCGGCGGACCGTGTCGGGCGACAGGTCGGTGCCCGCCGCCAGCAGCCGCCGGGAGATCCCGTGGTCGGCGGGGCGGTTCAGCGACTCGGTGCCGACCAGCCGCCCGGCGCGGAAGCAGAAGACGGAGAAGCGCCCGCCCTCGACGTCGCCCACGGTCACGGCCTCGTCGTGGTCCGCGGTGAGCCCGGCCATCTGGAGCCGCAGGGCGTACTGCTCGGACCAGAACCAGGGCACCGCGGTGTACGGCGCCGGCTCCCCGCAGATCGCGGCGGCCACGCACCGGGCCTGGTCGGTGGCGTTCTGCACCGACTCCAGGCGGACGTGGCGGCCCGCGTAGGGGCTGGGGAAGCGGGCGCAGTCGCCGAGTGCGTAGATGTCGGGGTCGCCGGTCCGCAGCCTGTCGTCGACCACGACGCCGTCGCCGACCGTCAGGTCCGCGGCGAGCGCCAGTTCGGTGCGCGGCACGACGCCGATGCCCACGACGACGAGTTCGGCCGCGATCCGCTCGCCGCCGTTCAGCTCCATCACCTGGACCCGGCCCGACTCGTCGCCGTACAGCGCCGACACCTCGCGGCCCAGCAGCACACGGACCCCGGCGGCGCGGTGCTCCGCGACCACACGGTCCGACATGGTGGGCGTGAGCGCACGGGTCAGGGCCCGGGGCTGCGCCTCCACGACCGTCACCTCGTGACCGAGCCGCCTGGCGGTGGCCGCGACCTCCAGGCCGATGAACCCCGCGCCGACCACGACGATCCTGCGGGCGGGACCGGTCAGCCGCAGCCGCAGCTCCTCCGCGTCCGCCAGGTCGCGCAGCGTCAGCACACCGGCCAGGAACGCACCGGGCACCGGAAGCGTGCGGGGCCGGCAACCGGTCGCGAGCACGAGGGCGCCGTAGGGCAGGCGCAGCCCCGACTCCAGCCGCACGGTGCGCCGTTCGCGGTCGATCGCGGCGACCCGGTGACCGGTCATCAGCTCGATGTCCTGGTCGGTGTAGAAAGACGGCGGACGCAGTGCGATCTCCTCGGCGGAGACCGTGCCCGCGAGGTAGCCCTTGGACAGCGGGGGCCGTTGGCCCGGGCGGTCCGGCTCCTCCCCGATCAGGGTGACACGGCCCCGGAACCCGCGGCTCCGCAGTGCGGCGGCGGTCTCGAAGCCCGCCTGGCCCGCGCCCGCCACGACGACGGAGTCGGCGGCCATCAGCTCTGCGCCTCGGGCAGGTGGACCAGCAGCCCGTCGATCGCGTCCGAGACCGGCAGCTGGCAGCTCAGCCGGCTGAGGTCCGAACGCTCGCAGGCGGTGCCGTACAGCACGTCGTCCTCGACGGAGTCCATCTCGGGCAGCGGCAGGGTGTTCGCCGGGTCGACGTACACGTGGCAGGTCCCGCACTGGGCGGAGCCGCCGCACTGGGCCTCGATGCCGTCGACGTTGTTGAGTTTCGCACCGCGCATGACCGTGTTCGGGGCCTCGACGTCGACGACGGTGACGGTTCCGTTCGGATGTTTGTAGGTGATCTTGGCCATGGCGAGCTCTCCTAGTGGAATATCGGCCGGCCGTGCGGAGGTACGGCACCGGACTCTGGGACAGCTCCCTGCAGGCGTGGTGGAGCGCCTCTCGACCCCCTCCGGCGGGCTCGACCCGGCCGCTACCGCAGGTCGATCCCCGGTCGATCGGACCGGCGCAGCGTGCCCGCATGACAGTGACCGAACGGACACGGGACACGGCTTCCCCACCCGGCAGGGGCGGCGCCGGCCGTCGGCTGCCCCTCGTACTCGCCGCCTGCTGCCTGGGCCAGTTCATGAACGTGCTGGACGCCTCGGTGGTGAACGTGGCGCTGCCCGTCATCGCGCGCGACCTGCACTTCGACGAGCACAATCTGCAACTGGTCAACAACGCGTACACGGTGGCGGTGTGCGGCTTCCTGCTGCTCGGCGGCAGACTGGCCGACCTCTTCGGACAGCGGCGCGTCTTCCTCTTCGGCGTGGCCCTGTTCACCCTGGCCAGCGTGGTCGGGGGAGCGGCCGACGCGCCGGTGACCCTGGTGCTCGCCCGCGCCTTCCAGGGCCTAGGAGCGGCCGTCATGGCCCCCGCCACGCTCACCGTGCTGGGCACCACCTTCACCGAACCGGCCGCTCGGGCAAGGGCGTTCGGGTGGTGGAGCGCCGTGTCCGGGGCGGCCGGGGCGATCGGCGTGCTGGCCGGCGGCGTGATCATCCACTGGTTCTCCTGGCGCTGGATCTTCCTGGTCAACGCGCCGATCGGGCTCGTCCTGTTCGCCACCGTCCGCTGGGTCGTGCCGGAGACCCGCCCCCGCCGGACCGGCGCCGGGCGGGGGCTCGACCTGCCCGGCGCGGTCACGGTCACCCTCGGCCTCATGGCCGCCGTCTACGGCGTCGCCGAGTCCCACGTGCACGGCTGGGGCTCCGTCCGGGTGCTCGGCCCGCTGCTGTGCGGCGGGGTGCTGCTGGCCGCCTTCCTCGTGATCCAGGCGCGATTCGCCGCCAACCCCCTGGTGCCGCTGGGCGTCTTCCGCAACCGCTCGGTCGCCGCCGCCAACCTGGTGGCCTTCTTCGGCATCGCGGCGCTCTTCAGCACCTTCTACTTCTTCACACTGGTGCTGCAGCAGGTGCTGCACTACAGCCCGCTGCGTACGGGACTGAGCTACCTCCCCCTCTCGCTCGGCATCGCGCTCGGCGGCTGGGGCGTCGCCTCCCTGGTGCCCAGGACCGGACCGCGCCCCATCCTGCTCGCCGGCCTCGGGCTGTCCGGCACCGCGCTGTTCTGGCTCTCCGCCGTGGACGCCGGCGCGACCTACACCGGAGACGTGCTCGGGCCCGCCACGCTGCTCGGCCTCGGTATGGGCGCCGTGCTCAACGCCACCACCAACGCGGCCACGGCCGGGCTCCCCTCCCACCAGGCCGGTCTGGCCTCCGGGCTGCTCAACACCACGCGCCAGCTCGGCAGCGCCGTCGGCCTGGTGACCCTCGCCGCCCTGTCCGCGGCCCGCATCGACGCCCGAGCGGCGGAGGGAGCGGCCCGCACCGACGCGCTCGCCTCCGGCTACGGCCTCGCCCTCACCGGCGCCGGGGTCTTCGCCTTCGCGGGGCTGGTGGCCGCGCTGTTCGTGCCGGTCCGACAGCGATCCAGCACTCCTCGAGGCCACACCGAGAAGGTGGCGGCCTGACGAGAACGGAGGTTTGCGGTGGTGAGCCACTTCCACACACAGCGGCCGCGATGGTCGCCCGCACCCGACAAGGACCAGGTCGAGCACGCGACGATCGAGGTCCCCCGCGACTACGCCGACCCGGAGGGCGAGCGGATCACGCTCGCCCTCAGCCGCCGCCGCGCCACCGACCCGGTGCGGCGGCGCGGCATCCTGCTGGCCCTCAACGGGGGCCCCGGCGGCGACTGGGGCGGCGGCCGGGAGCTGCCCGACCGGTACGCCGGAACCCCGTTGGAGGAGGTCTACGACCTCATCGGCTTCGACCCGCGCGGCATCGGGGAGTCGACCCGGCTGCACGCGGAAGTCGCCGTACCGGCCCAGCCGTTCGACTCCCGCCCGCCGGACACCGCCTTCGCCGGGCTCGCCGAGGACATGCGGCGGCGCGAGGAGGCCTGCGCGCGGGGCGGCGGCGAGCTGCGCCCGCACATCAGCACCCGTAACACCGCCCGCGACATGGACGTGGTCCGCGCGGTGCTGGGCGAGGAGCGCATCAGCTTCGTCGGCTACGCCTACGGTGCCTACGTGGGCGCCGTGTACGGCAGCCTCTTCCCCGGCGGCCTCGACCGGCTGGTGCTGGACTCCTGCGTCGGCCCGCACTGGACCTGGCGCGAGCAGTTCCTCCAGCAGGGGGACGCCGTGCAGCGCAACGTCGACCTCTGGGCCCGCTGGACCGGCGAGCGGCACGGCAGCTTCGACATCGGCGCGTCGGCGGAGCAGGTCCTCACCACCGTCGAGGAGGCGGTGACCGCCCTGGAGGCGCTGCCCGAGGACGCCGTACGCCTGCGCACCCTGTTCGACGGTGCCGTGGGCAACCGGGCCGCCGACCGGGGCCGTTGGGCCGGGCTGGCGGTCCTGGTCGCCGGAGTACGCCGGGCGGCCGGGGAGGGCGACCCTGACGCCTGCCGGGAACTCCTGGCCGAACAGGGCACCTGGCGGCCCGCTGACAGCGAGGGCGACCTGCGCATCGGTGTCCTGGAGGCCATCACGCTGGAGCACGCCTGGCCGGCCGACCTGGAGGTCTACTACCAGGACATGCGCGAGTTCCGGAAGCGGTTCCCGTACGGCTTCGGGGTCCTGCGGGCCTCGCCGTGGGTGGGGGCGTTCCGGGCCTTCGAGGCCGCCGAGGAACCGGCCGAGCTGTCCCGCGAGGGCTACCCGACGGGACTGATCGTGCAGGCCGACGGCGACCCCATGGACCACTACGACGGCGGTGTGGCCATGGCCGAGCTGCTCGGGCACCACCTGCTCACCGTCGAGGACTCCGGCGAGCACGAGGTGTACGTGCTCGGGGGCAACCCGCACGTGGACGCCGTGGTCCACCGCTACCTGGTCGACGGTGTCCTGCCCGCCGAGCGCTCCTCCTGCCCGGGCCGGACCCCGCGCCCGGACGTACCCGCGGACGCGTAGGCAGGCGCGCACGGCGCTCAACGCACGAAGCACGAAGCGCCACGCACGACGGCGAACGCCCGGCCGGGACGATCCGGCCGGGCGTTCCGCCGTGCCCGGTGGCGGGCGGGCACGGCGGCCGGCGGGCACGAAGAAGGGGCGGTGCCGTCGCCATCCGACGGCACCGCCCCGGTCCTCCCCGCCGGCACCGGGCCGGCGGCGTACCGGTCACCAGGTGACCGGCAGCTCCCACAGGCCGTAGATCACGGCGCCCTCCTTGCGGGGGATCTCCAGGAACGGCTTGGCCAGCTTCAGCGTCGGGACGCGCTGGAACAGCTTGCCCCAGACGATCTCCAGTTCGAGACGGGCCAGGTCCGCGCCGATGCAGTGGTGGACGCCGTGCCCGAACCCGAGGTGCTTGCGGCTGCCGCGCCGGATGTCGAGCTTCTCCGGCTCGGGGAAGACCTCCGGATCTCGGTTGGCGGCCAGGCCCAGGCAGAGGATGCCGTCGCCCTTGCGGATGGTCTGGCCGGCGACCTCGATGTCCTCCAGCGCGACGCGCGGCACGGCGGTGTCGCCGATGGTCGCGAACCGCACCAGCTCCTCCACCGCGGGCTTGACCAGGGACGGGTCGTTGATCAGGAGTTCCAGCTGGTCCGGGTTCTCCAGCAGGCAGGCGGTGCCGAGCGAGATCTGGCTGGCGGTCGTCTCGTGGCCGCCGTTCATGAGGAGCCGGACCATGTTGAACAGGTCGCGGTCGGTGTACTCCTCGCCGGACGCCTCGTAGTCGGCCATCGCCCGGCTGAGGAGGTCCTCGCCCGGCTCCTTCTTCTTCAGCTGGATCAGCTCGCTGATGTACGCGTTCACCTCGACGATGGCGGCCTGCCGCTCCTCGGTCGAGCTGTGCCCGCCGAGCAGCGCGGTGCCGTGCTTGATGAAGAACTCGTGCTGGTCCTGCGGGATGCCGAGCAGTTCGCAGATCACGGTCATCGGCACGGCGAGGGAGAACACCCGGTGGAAGTCGGCCGGGGCCTCCATCGCCAGCAGCTGGTCCAGGTGGTCGTCGACGATCTCCTCGATGCGCGGGCGCAGCCGCTGGACCTGCCGGTGGGTGAAGGTGAGCGCGGCCTTGCGGCGGGTGCTGCTGTGGGCCTGGCCGTCGTAACCGATGAAGGACGTCTCCGTGCGGTACTCCGGCGGCGCGACGAAGTAGAAGGGGAAGTTGTCGTGCTTGCGGGACGCGCTCAGACGCGGGTCGGTGAGCAGCTCACGTATCGTCTGATAGCCCGTCACCGTCCATATGCGCAGGCCGGAACCGTCCAGCGTGACCTGCGAGACGTCCTTCTCGGCCATCTCGGTGTAGGCCCGCGGGGGAGTGAACGGGCACTGGCGCTTGTACGGGAACGTCTCCGCCTCCGCCTCGGCGGGGGCAGCTGACTCCAGGTCACTGATGGTCACAGGGGATCGATCCTCTCCGGTCCGTAAAGGTGATGACACGCGGGTGGTGCGACGCACGGCTGTGCGGCTGTTCCTGCGGTGCGCGGGTGGAGACGTACGGCGCTCAGCGTGCGGCCACGTCCATTCCGCCGTCCAGGGTCAGGATCTGGCCGGTGACGAGGGAGTCGGAGGGCTCGGCGAGCCGGGCCACCCAGGTGGCGATCTCCTCCGCCTCCGCGATCCGGCCGAGCGGCACGGACTGCGCGACACCGGCGAAGAGCCCCTCCACCTGCTCGGGGGAGAGACCGTTGGCGAGGTAGGCCTCCGTGCGGACGAAGCCGGGGGCGACGGCGTTGACCCGGATGCCCCGCGGGGCCAGTTCGGCCGCCCAGCTCCGGGTGAAGCTGTGCACGGCCGCCTTGCTCGCCGAGTACAGCGAGCTCTCCGGGCCGGGGTTGTGCCCGCCCCTGCTGGACACCAGCACGATGCTGCCACCGGGCGTGCTCAGCAGCGGGAGCAGCTCCCGGGTCAGCAGTACGGGCCCGAGGACGTTGGTCTCCAGGACCTCCCGCGCGGTGTCGGGGTCCAGGGCGGCGAGGGGCGTGAAGCGGAAGACCCCCGCGTTGTGCACCAGGACGTCCAGCGCGCCCCCGTGGTCCTTGACGGCGGCGGCGACGGCCTCCGCCCCGGACGCCGTGGTGACGTCGGCGGTGACGGGGACGATCGCCGGGTGCTGGGCGGCGACTTCGGCGAGCCGGCCCTCGCGGCGGCCGGTGATGATGACGGTACGGGCGCCGAGGCCGGCGAAGGCCAGGGAGGAGGCCCGGCCGATGCCGGTGCCTCCTCCGGTGACGACGACTGTCCTATCGGCAAAAGGCTGGTCCGACATGGGAGTTCCCTCTCTCGGCCGGTGGTGGCGACGGGGCGGCGGGGGCCGGGCCGTCAGTACACCGAACCGGGCTGGGGCGCCGGTCGAGCGGACGCGGAGCGCGCGGGCGGCACACCCCCGCGCCCGGGAGGCCCGGTCGGGGCGGCCGCTGTGCGGCGGCCCGCGCCGACCGGTCGGTGGAGGTCAGGACCATCCGCGGCCCGCGCCGGCCGGGCTCAGGGGTGCCCGTCGAAGACGACCTCGGCCGACGCGCTGTCCGCCGCCGCGAAGGAGAGCAACCGGCCCCCCTCCTCGGTCAGCCGGTCCCGCACCGGGCGGGTGAGCGGGGCGAAGGGCTGGAGGACCAGCCGGGCCGCCCCGCGCTCCCGGTCGACGCGCCACATCCCGGCGACGAAACCGTCCACCAGGAAGGTGGGCCGGATCAGGCCGTTCCGCGTGAAGACGTGTCGGCGCCGCTCCTCGGTGATGATGCGGGAGCGGTCGGCGTGCGACAGCAGGATGTTGTCGAAGTCCGGCAGGAAGCGCACCGGCGCCGGGGTGCCCGGGCCCGGCCTCGGCGCCTCCGGCAGGTCGTAGAGCCTGCGCCCGTCGGTGCCCCGGAAGACCCGCAGGCGGGTGCCCAGCCGCCCGACCACGGACGCCAGGCGGGTCATGCCCGACCACACCTGCATGTCCTTCACCGAGGCCGGACCGAAGGCGGCGAGGTAGCGCTCCACCACGGCCGCCGGGTCCGGCACCTCGTCCGGCTCGCGGCCCAGCCAGGACACCGCCGTGGTGTGGGCGGCCTGGCCGCTCTCACCCCACAGCCCGCGCGGCGGCACCTGGACCAGGGGCACCAGACCGCGTACGGCGTTGGCCAGCGCGAATGCGTCGTGCTCGGGCCACCGCTCGGCGAGCAGGGTGCCGAGGGCGCCCAGTGTCATGGCCTCCTTCTCCAGGGCCTCCACACCCAGGTCCACGACCTCGGCGAGGTCGAGGCCCGCGAGCTTCCGGCCGAAGGTGCCGTTCAGCGAACGCTCCAGCGACTCGGCGAGCACCGGCCGCAGACGAAGGCAGTCCCGGGCGGACACCAGGTGGATGGTCCCGCGCATCAGCGCCAGCCGCACCACCTCCCGGCTCTGCACCCTGGCCGCCAGGTCCAGGGTCCGGAACCCCGCCAGCCGGGTCCACAGCCCGACGTACGGGGGGTTGGGCGCCTGGGCCTGCATACCGACCAGGTGCTCCACCGCCTCGACCGCGCCGAGGTCCGAGCGCCGCAGGAGCAACTGGCGTGCCAGCAGAGCCCGGTTGAGCTGTACGTGGTCCAGTACGTCGGGGGCGGGTGCCGCCATGGCTGTCCTCTTCCGGAAGGTGCGGTGGGTCGGGTCCGTCGACGGGCCCGGCCGGGGCGCACGGCAACGCCGCAGGTGCCCCGGGTCCGCGTGACCCGGGGCACCTGCGGCGGTCCGGCGGCGTCGACCGCCGGACCCGGCCAGGAGAAGGGGCGGTGTCAGGCGCCGAGCCTGACCAGGACGGTGCCGCTGTAGCGGCGGTCCAGCAGGTCCACGAACGCCTGGGGGAGCGCGGGTACCCCGCCCTCCACGACGGTGTGCGGGAAGACGATCTTCCCGTCCGCCAGCCAGGCCCCGAAGCGGGCGTTCCAGCCGTCGATCTGGTCCGGGGTGTGCATGGTGGCGAAGCCGCGCAGCGTGAGGTCCTTGGTGATCGCCGACATCAGGGGGAGCCGGGGGCTGCCGCCGTCGTCGCCGTGCTGGCCGGCGAGCACCCCGCACAGGGCGATGCGCGCGCCGCGCGAGGCCACCTGCACGGCGGCCTCGAACTGCTCGCCGCCGACGTTGTCGAAGACGACGTCCACGCCCTCGGGCGCCAGTTCGGCGAGCTGCTGGGCCACCGGCCCGTCGTGGTAGTCGAAGGCCGCGTCGAAGCCGACCTCCTTCACCAGGAAGTCGATCTTCTCCTTGGACCCGGTGCTGCCGATGACCTTCGCCGCGCCGTGCAGCTTGGCGATCTGGCCGGCCAGGGCGCCGACGCCGTTCGTGGCGCCGGAGACGAAGACGACGTCCCCCTCCGTGACCTGCGCGGTCTCCGCCATGCCGTGCCAGGCGGTCGGCCCCTGGGACAGGAAGTACTCGGAGGACGGCAGCAGGGAGCGGTCGCGCCTGAAGAACTCGTGGGCGGTGCCCACGGCGTAGTCGCGCCAGCCGGAGAAGTGCTCCACCAGGTCCCCGACGGCGAGGGCCGGGCTGTTGGAGCGCACGACCGTCCCGACGGTACGGCCCCACATGGCGACCCCCGGCTGGAACACCGGGATCGGCAGCGTGGTGTGCGGATTCATCTGGTCCCGGGCGACGGAACCCAGCGTCATCCAGTCGTTGCGGACGACGACCTGGCCCACGCCCGGCTCGGAGAGCTCGGACTCGGCGAGCTCGAAGTGGTCGAGGGTCACATCGCCCTCGGGGTAGGAGGCCAGCCGGACCTCCCGGCTGGTGGCCGGCAGCTGATCGGCGGTCATGCGGTGCTCCTTCGCAGGTGGAGGGGAAGACGGGAAAGGTTGTGGTTGACGTCGCCCGTGCGCCAGGGGAGTTCGGCCTCCGGCACGGCGAGGCCGGCCCCGGGGAAGCGGCGGGTCATCTCCTCCAGGGCCACGGCCAGTTCGAGCCGGGCCAGCGGAGCTCCCAGGCAGCGGTGGATGCCGTGCCCGAAGGCGAGGTGCGGATTGTGCGTACGGCCGAAGTCGGCCCTCGCGCCCCCCGGGAAGACGTCCGGGTCCCGGTTGGCCGTGACGAAGGCGAGGAACACCGCGTCACCTGCCGGCACCGTGGTGCCCCCGATGTCCACGTCCTCCAGGGCGATACGGGGCAGGCCCGAGGTGTCGTTGCCGTTCAGGTTGACGATGCGCAGCAGCTCCTCGACGGCGGCCGGGATCTCCCCTGGCTCCTCGCCCAGCCGGCGCCACACCTCGGGGTGCCGGGCGAGCAGCATGGCGGCGAAGTTGCCGATCTGGCCCGCCGAGGAGTCGAAGCCTGCGCCGAGCAGGGTGAATCCGAGGCCGACGAGCTCGTCGAAGGACAGCCGGTCCTCGCCCGCGCGTGCCGCGGCCAGCGCCGACAGCACGTCGTCGGCGGGCTCGCGGAGCCGGGCCGCGACCAGTTCCGCGATGTAGCCGCCGAGTAGCCTGCCGCCCTCGGCGGACTCGTCCTCGGGAGCGGAGACGTCCGCGAAGCGGCGTACCCAGGAGTGGAAGCGGTCCCGGTCCGCCTCCGGGACACCCAGCAGTTCGCAGATGACCGTCATCGCCAGCGGAGCGGCGAAGCCGGCGACCAGATCGACGGGTCCGGCGTCCGCCTCCTTCTCCAGCGCGTCCAGCAGCCTCCCCGCGACCTCCCGGACACGGGGGCGCATCGACTCGACGCGTTCCGGCGAGAAGGCCTGCGCGGCCAGGTCCCTCAGCCGGGTGTGGTCCGGCGGGTCCAGCGAGACGATCATCCCCGGCGGAGCCTGGAACAGCCCGCCGAACCTGGGCGCGTCCGGTGCGTACGAGGCCGCCCGGCTGAAGCGGGTGTCCTCCAGCACGGCGCGCACGTCCTGGTGGCGCGTCACCAGCCAGGCGTGGCCGCCGCCGGCCCAGTCGACGCGCAGGACGGGCCGTTCGGCGGCGAGCCGCGCCAGGAGCGGGGCGGGGCCGTCGTAACCGGACCCCGGGAAGGGGAAGTCGGGCAGCTCACCGTGAGCGCCGACGGGGCAGGAAGTCATGCCGGTGCCTCCTCGGCCGTACGGTCAGCGAAGCGGCCGGAAGAAGGAGCGCAGCTCGTCCACGAGCAGCTCCGGCTGCTCCAGCGCGGGGAAGTGGCCGCCACGCTCGTGGTCCGTCCACCGGCGCAGGTCCGTGAACCTGTGCTCGCACCAGGCGCGCGGCATCCGCGCGTCACGTGGGAAGACCGAGCAGGCCGTGGGGACGTCCACCCGGTCGAGCGCCATCTTGTTGTGGCTCTCCCAGTAGATCCGCGAGGAGGAGGCCCCGGTCCCCGCCAGCCAGGCCAGCGTGACCGCGTCCAGCAGGCGTTCGGCGGGGATCACCTTCTCCAGGTCCCCGTCGTGGTCGCTCCACGCCCGGTACTTCTCCACCATCCAGGCCAGCTGGGCCACCGGTGAGTCGGTGAGCCCGTAGCCCAGGGTCTGCGGGCGGGTGGACTGCACGGCCGAGTAGCCGCCCTCGGACAGCTGGAACTCCTTGAGCGCCGCGAGACCCGCCAGGTCCCGGGCGTCCAGCTCCACCTGCTCCTGGGGCGGCCGGGCGAACGGCATCACCAGGTGAATGCCCATCAGATGCGCCGCGTCCGACGTGCCCAGCGCGCCGGTGAGGAAGGAGCCCCAGTCGACGCCGTGGGCCGCGTACCGCTCGTACCCCAGGCGCGCCATCAGCTGCGCCCAGGCGTCGGCCGTGCGCTCCACGGTCCAGCCCGTCGCGGCGGGCCTGTCGCTGAACGCGTAGCCCGGCAGTGACGGGGCTACCACGTGGAAGGCGTCGGCCGGGTCCTCCGGGTCGGTCAGGGGCCCGACCAGTTCGAGGAACTCGACGACGGAGCCGGGCCAGCCGTGGCTCAGCAGCAGGGGAACCGCCTGCGGATGCGGCGAGCGCACGTGCAGGAAGTGGATGCCGAGGCCGTCGATCTCGGTCCGGTACTGGGGGAGGGCGTTCAGCCGGGCCTCGGTGGCGCGCCAGTCGTAGGTCGTGCGCCAGCGCTCCGCCAGGTCCCGCAGGTAGTCCAGCGGGACCCCCTGCGACCAGTCGTCGACCGTCTCGGCCTCGGGCCACCGGGTGCGTGCCAGACGGTCCCTCAGATCGTCGAGGTCCGCCTCGGGAAACGCGACGCGGAAGGGCGTGAGTGCCGTACTCATGCGGGGTTTCCTCCAGGGCTGAGAGAGGGGGCCGGTCCAGCTGACGCTGTGCGGCGGGACGCTACGGACCGGCCCTCGAGGCGGGCTGGAACCCGCCGGCCGGCGCCGCGCACTCCGCCCCGCCTCGTGCCGCACGCGAGCCCGGACGCCCACCCTGCGAGCCCGCGACCGGTGACCAGGAGGAGCAGCGATGACCACATCCACCGCGGCCGGACCGCTGTACGGCCTGAAGGTCGTCGAGCTCTCCGCGATCGGGCCCGTCCCCTTCGCCTGCATGATGTTCGCCGACCTGGGAGCCGAGGTGCTCAGGGTCGAACGGGCGGACGGGCGAAGGTCGTTCGCCGAATGGCACCGGGAGCTGGACCGGGGCAGGGAGACGGTCGCCCTCGATCTGAAGGACCCGGCGGGTACCGGGGAGCTGCTGCGGCTCGTGGACGGCGCCGACGTACTCGTCGAAGGGTTCCGGCCGCGGGTCGCCGAGCGCCTGGGCATCGGACCCGAGGTCTGCCTTCGGCGCAACCCCCGGCTCGTGTACGCCCGGATGACCGGCTGGGGGCAGGACGGCCCGCTCGCCCTCACCCCCGGCCACGACATCAACTACCTCGCTCTGACCGGTGCGTTGTACGCGACCGGGCAGGCGGGCGGGCCCCCCGTGCCTCCGGTGAACCTGCTGGGCGACTTCGGCGGCGGTGCGATGTACCTGGTCGCGGGCGTCCTCGCGGCGCTCCACGAACGCGGGGCCTCCGGGTTCGGCCAGGTCGTCGACGCGTCGATCGTGGACGGTGTGAACAGCCTCCTCGGCATGGTCGTCGCGATGGCGGACGCCCGGCAGTGGCGCCACGAGCGCGGCTCCAACCTGCTCGACGGCGGCGCGCCGTTCTACACCTGCTACGCCTGCGCCGACGGCGGCCACGTCGCCGTCGGCGCCCTGGAGGACCGCTTCTACGCCGCCCTCCTGGACGGTCTGGGGCTCGACCCCGCGCTCCTCCCGGACCGTACGGACCGCGACGGCTGGCCGGCCCTGCGCCGGGCGTTCGCCGACCGGTTCCTGCGCCACGACCGGGACACCTGGGCCCGGCGCTTCGAGGGGACGGAGGCCTGCGTCACCCCCGTACTGCGCGTCGACGAAGCCGCGCGGCACCCGCACCAACTGGCCCGCGCCAGCGCTCCCGCCGCTCCCGCACCACGGTTCAGCCGCACTCCAGCGGTACTCCACCGGCAACCGGAATCCTGCGGAGTGGACCCCCACGGCCGCAGGCCGTGACCTCACCGCTCCCGGCCCCCAGGGGATCCCTCCGGGACATCCAACCCCCCCGTGCATCCAGATTCAGAGAGGTACACCATGGCTATTTCCTCGGAGCAGGCTCCGTCCGTGGAGACGGAGGTGGAAGGGAAGCAGACGGATGCCGGCTCGGTGAAGCTGGATCCGAAGCGCTGGGCGGCGCTCCTGGTGCTGCTCGTCTCCGCGTTCATGGATCTGCTCGACGGCACGATCGCCAACGTCGCGGCCCCCTCCATGCAGCGCGAGCTGGGAGCCGGCTACTCGGCCATCCAGTGGGTCCTGGTCGGCTACCAGCTGGCCTTCGCCCTGATGCTGATCCTCGGCGGCCGGCTGGGTGACATCTACGGCCGCAAGAAGATGTTCATGATCGGTGTCGCCGGGTTCACGGCGATGTCCCTGACGGCCGGTCTCGCCCAGGAGCCGTGGCAGCTGGTGGCGTCCCGGGTCCTGCAGGGCGCCTTCTCGGGTCTCATGATCCCGCAGGTGCTGTCGATCATCCACGTCACCTTCTCGAACAAGGAGCGGGGCACCGCCTTCGCCCTGCACGGCCTGGTCGGCGGTCTCGCGGCCACCCTCGGGCTCGCCCTCGGCGGCCTGATGGTCCAGTGGGACCTGTTCGGCCTCGACTGGCGCCTGATCTTCCTCATCAACGTGCCCATCGGCCTGCTCGGCCTGGTCTACGGCTCCAAGGTGATCACCGAGTCCAAGGCGCCCCAGGCGCTCAAGCTGGACACCATCGGGGTCGTCCTGGCCACCGTCGGCCTGGTCATGCTCGTCTACCCGCTGCTCCAGGGCCGCGAGCTCGGCTGGCCGGCCTGGGGCTACGTCTCCATGATCGCGTCGGTCCCGGTGCTCGTCGGGTTCGTCCAGTGGCAGAAGCGCAAGACCCGCAAGGACGGTTCGCCGCTCGTGGAGCTGGCCCTGTTCCGTACCCGCAGCTTCTCCTCGGGCCTCGCGGTCAACCTGATCTTCTACACCGGCATGGGCATGTTCACGATCGGGTGGACGCTCTACATGCAGATCGGCCAGGGCTGGTCCCCGATGCGCGCCGGCCTCACCAGCCTGCCGTTCTGCATCGGTGCCTTCCTGACCGCCACGACGTCCGTGATGATCCTGGTCCCGAAGTTCGGCCGCAAGGCCATGCAGGCCGGCGCCGTCGTCCTGGTCGCCGGTCTCGCCGCGTACATCTGGGTCGCCGGGGAGTACGGCAGCGACGTCACCTCCTGGAACATCGCGATCCCGCTCTTCCTGATCGGCCTGGGCTTCGGCACGGTGGCGACCCCGCTGCCGCTCATCGTGACCTCCGAGGTCGACCACAAGGACGCGGGCTCCGCCTCCGGTCTCGTCAACACCAACACCCAGCTGGGCTTCGCGATCGGCGGCGCCCTGGTCAGCGTGGTCTTCTTCGGCGGCCTGGTGGGCAACACCGGTACGAGCGTCGACGACCAGCTGCCCGACCTGCGCAAGGAACTCGTCGCCACCGCCGGGGTCACCCCCGGCGAGGCGGAGAGCGTCGCCACGGCCTACCGCACCTGCGCCGTGGACCGCGCCGGTGAGAAGGACGCCGCGATCGTCCCGGCGAGCTGCACCGCCGAGCCGCTCCGCGCCCCCGAGGTCGCCACCGTGCTCGACGGCTACCAGAAGGACGCGACGGGCACGTCCTTCGCCGCCAGTTTCCAGACCCTGCTGACGGTGTTCATCGGGGTCACCGTGGTGGTGTTCCTCCTGCTCTTCGCCGTGCCCCGCAGGCTGCGCGAGGAGACCGCCGAGGAGGAGGGCACCGAGCCCGCCCAGGTCTCCTGAGACCCGCGGCGCCCCCGCACCGGTGACCGGGCGGCGGCCCCGGACGGCACCACGCCGTCCGGGGCCGCCTACGTGCGTCCGGCGCCGCCCGGGTCCGGGGCGAGGGACGGCGACGGTGCCGCGGGCCGGGGTCGACCTGGGCTCCAGCGGCCCTCCGTGCGTCCGCCCGACCCTGGGGACCACAGCCGGAGAAGCCGGCCACCGCCGCCGGGACAGCCCGGCCGGCCGGCAGACATCCAGACAGAGGGAGCGGCGATGGCTGAGCAGAGCTTCCAGCTCTACGACACGACCCTGCGCGACGGCACCCAGCAGGAAGGCATGGTGCTGACGGTCGAGGACAAGCTCGCCGTCGCACGCCGGCTCGACGACCTCGGCGTCGGGTTCATCGAGGGCGGCTGGCCGGGCGCCGTACCGAAGGACACCGAGTTCTTCCGCCGGGCGCGCACCGAGCTCGGCCTGAAGCACGCCGAGCTCGCCGCCTTCGGCGCCACCCGGCGGCCCGGCGTGCCCGCCTCCCTGGACCCCCAGGTGCGTGCCCTGCTGGAGGCGGAGACCCCGGTGGTGACCCTCGTGGCCAAGAGCCACACCGGTCATGTGCGCAACGCCCTGCGCACCACGCTCGCCGAGAACCTCGCCATGATCAGCGGCACGGTGCGACACCTGGTGCACGCGGGCCGGCGGGTCTTCGTCGACGCCGAGCACTACTTCGACGGCTACCTGCTCAACCGCGAGTACGCCCTCGCGGTCGTGCGCGCGGCGGCCGAGGCCGGTGCCGAGACCGTCGTCCTGTGCGACACCAACGGCGGTTCGCTGCCCGACGAGGTGCGCGCCGTGGTCGCCGAGACCCTCGCGCTGACGGGCGTGCCGCTCGGCATCCACTGCCACAACGACACCGGCTGCGCCGTCGCCAACACCATGGCCGCGATCGACGCCGGAGCCGTCCACGCCCAGGGCACCGCCCACGGCTACGGCGAACGCTGCGGCAACGCGGACCTGTTCACTGTGATCGCCAACCTGGTGCTCAAGCGCGGCCGGGAGGTCGTCCCGCTGGAGAAGCTGCGCGGGCTGGCCGCGACCGGCCGGGCCGTCACCGAGCTGACCCAGGTGCCGGGCAGCGCCGCCGCGCCCTACATCGGCGGCTCGGCCTTCACCCACAAGGCCGGACTGCACGCGTCCGCGCTGCGCGTGGACCCCGACCTCTACCAGCACACCACGCCGGAGTTCGTCGGCAACACGATGCGCACCCTCGTCTCCGACATGGGCGGGCGCTCGTCGATCGAGCTGAAGGCACGGGAGCTGGGATACGACCTCGAAGCGGGCTCCGACGAAGTGGCCCGCGCCGCGTCGCGGGTGAAGGAGCTGGAGAACGCCGGCTACAGCTTCGAGTCCGCCGACGCGTCCTTCGAACTCCTGCTGCGCGAGGAGCTGGCGGGCGGCCGCGGACCCAGGCCCTTCGAGGTCGAGTCGTGGTCCGTCGGGGTCTCCGGCGCAGGCGGCGGGGAGGTCAGCACCGAGGCCACGGTACGGCTCACCGTGCAGGGCCGGCCCGTCACCGCGACCGGCCACGGAAACGGCCCGGTCAACGCCCTGGACACCGCGCTGCACACCGCCCTCGACCCCTGCTTCCCCGCCCTCGCCCGGCTCGAACTCGTCGACTACCGGGTGCGGGTGCTGAGCGGGGAGACCGGAAGCGGTGCCGCGGCCCGGGTGCTCATCTCCTACCGCGACGGGCAGCGCCACTGGGGCACCGTCGGCGTGGACGGCAACACCACGGCGGCCAGCTGGCACGCGCTCCTCGACGCCGTGCACTACGTCCTGCTCGACGGGCCGCCGGGACGGGTCGAGGACGCCCCGCCGCTGGCCGCCGCCACGGGCTGAGCCCGCGACCCCTCTTGGAGTGACAGTGCGTCTGGAAGACGTCTACATACGGGGGACCTCCACCCGGCTCCCCTCCCGCATCCCGGTCGCCGACGCCGTCGCCTCCGGGGCCTGCCCGCCCCGGGTGGCCGCGGCCACCGGCATGGAGTCGGTGGCGTACTCGCCCCACGAATCCGCCGCGGAGATGGCCGTGGCCGCCGCCAGGACCGCGCTGGAGCGGTCCGGCACCCTCGGCGGGGACGTCGATCTGCTGCTGCACGCGGACACCTACCACCAGGGGCAGGACCTGTGGCCGGTCGCCTCCTACATCCAGCGCGAGGCGCTCGGCAACACCTGCCAGGCCGTCGAGATCCGGCAGATGTCCAACGGCGGGCTCGCCGCGCTCGACCTGGCCACCGCCTACCTGACGGCGGGCCACGGCCACAGCGACGCCCTCCTCACCACCGCCGACCGCTTCTGCGCCCCCGGCATCGACCGCTGGAACACCGACCCCGGCACGCCGTACGCCGACGGTGCCACCTCGCTCGTCCTCTCCCGGCGCGGCGGCTTCGCCAGGCTGGTCTCGCTCGCACTGCACGCGGACCCCGAACTGGAGCCGCTGCACCGCGGCGACGACCCGTTCACCACGGCCCCGTTCGGCCACCGGATGCCCGTCGACTTCGAGGCGGCCAAGCGCGCGTTCGTCGGCCGGACCGGGATCTCGTACGCCATCACCCGCGCCCACAACGGCCAGCAGACCGTCATCAAACAGGCGCTGGCCGACGCCGGGTCCGAACTCTGCGACGCCGACTGGGTGGTGCTCCCGCACTTCGGCCGCCGCCGGCTGGACTCCATCTACCACAAGCCGTTCGGCATCGACCCCGGTCGCACCACCTGGGAGTGGAACCGGACGGTCGGACACCTCGGCGCCGGCGACCAGTTCGCCGGCCTCGACCACCTGACGGCCTCCGGCCGGGCCCGCCCCGGCGACCGGATCGTCCTGGTCAGCGTGGGCGCCGGCTACAGCTGGGGCTGCGCGGTCGTCGACGTACTCGAGACTCCCGCCTGGGCGGCCTGACGGCCGTCCCGGGGCGGGTCCACCGTTTCTCCAGTTCCGCTTGAGCAATTCATGTCAGCCTTGTGATCCGCCCTGCTGCGGACCGTTCGAAGGGAAGGTTTGCCGTGGCGCCGACCGCTACGTCCGAGACCGAAGCACTCCATGTCACGGAGCACTCCATCACCGTGGCGGCTTCCGCCGCCGCCGTCTACGCACTGGTGGCCGATGTCGCCGAGTGGCCCCAGGTGTTCGGCCCCACCGTGCACGTCGAGGTGCTTGAGGAGGCCCCCGCCGAGGGCGGCGACCAGCTCCTGCGCATCTGGGCCGTCGCCGGCGACAAGGTCCGCACCTGGACCTCCCGCCGCTTCCTGGACCCGGCCGCCCGCACCATCACCTTCCGCCAGGTCGTCACCGCCGCACCCGTCGCGGCCATGGGCGGCGAGTGGCGCGTCCAGGAGCTGGAGGACGGCACCACGCGTGTGACGCTCCTCCACGACTACCGCGCCGTGGACGGCGACCCGGCGGCGGAGGAACTCATCGAGGCGGCCGTGGACGGCAACAGCCGTGCCGAGCTCCTCGCCCTCAAGAACACCGCCGAACTGGGCGAGGCCCGCGAGGAACTCCACTTCACCTTCAGCGACTCCGCGACCGTCTTCGGCGCGGCCGGCGACGTCTACGCCTTCCTGGACCGCGCCGACCTCTGGCCCGAGCGCCTCCCGCACGTGGCCAGGCTCGACCTCACCGAGGACGAACCGGGCATCCAGCACATGGACATGGACACCCGCAGCCCGGACGGCTCGACGCACAACACCACCTCGGTCCGGGTCTGCTTCGAGGACCGCGACGTCATCGTCTACAAGCAGCTCCGCGTCCCGGTCGCCATGGCCGGGCACACGGGCCGCTGGGTGATCGAGTCGCTCGGGGACGGCACCGTCAGGGCCACCTCGTGGCACACCGTGACCCTGGACCCGGAGGGCGTACGCACCGCGCTGGGACCCGAGGCCACCCTTGCCGAGGCGCGGGCGCTGGTGCGCAGGTCCCTCGGCACGAACAGTTCCACCACCTTGCATCACGCCAAGCAGTTCGCGGAGGAAGCGCGTGCACAGTCGTAGTCAGGACACCCCTCTCACCGTGGTCAACAGGTTCGAGGTCAAGGGCGACACCGGGCGGTTCGAGCGCGAGTTCCGGGACCACTCCCAGTACCTGCGCAGACGCGAGGACTTCGACTTCCTCGTCACCGTCCAGCTCGTCGAGCGCCCCGAGGTGTACGTCCACCTCGGGCACTGGCGGACCACGAGAGGCTTCCTGGACACCGTCCACGACGACACCTTCCAGGCCCACGTCAGACAGCTCGGCCCGCTGGTCGACACCGAGGTGGACCAGGCCGTCAGCGTGGCGCGGGTGCTCAGGGCCGACGCCGTGGTCGGGGCGGCGAACGTCCTGCTGACCCGGGCCAGGGTCTTCGGCGACCGTGAGGTCTTCGAGCGGTACTTCGCCGAGTCCGGCGAGCACTTCGCACGGCTCGGCGGCTTCGGCGGCAGCGATCTGCTGCGCTCCACCCTGCGCCCCGACGTCTACACCGGTCTGCAGTGGTGGCAGGACCCGGAGGACTGCGACCGCGCCCTGGCGGACAGCGGACGCCTCGCGCTCGTCGAGCAGGTGCGGCGGACCGCGGACGTCGTCGTCGAGCGCACCCGGCACGTGGCCTACGAACGCGTCCTGAACTGACGGCGACCAGCGCCACCAGCACCCGACCAGAACCGCCGGAGCCGAGGACGGGATCCCGCCCTCGGCTCCCGCACGTCCCGGGCGCGAGCCCGCTTCGAGCAGGTGCGCGCACTCTGTTGCCATGGCGAATCCGATGCGTATCACCGTGGTCCGCGGCCGGCCCGACGAGGCGGAGCTGGCGGCCGTCACCGCCGTACTGCTCGCCCTGGCCCGGCGCTCCGGGGAACCGGACGCCGAGACCCGGGCCGCCTACGCGGGATGGACCGTCAAACGCGGCGGCCACCGGCCCACGGTCACCTGGACCGCGCCGTGAAGCGCGGTTCGCCGCATATCCGGGGGCGGGACCGGGGAACCCTACAGGGGCACACCCCGGCCTCGCCGACAGCAGAGCCCGCCATGGCCCGTCCCGTCGGACGGCGCCACGGCACAGGAGGGGGAGGCGTGAACGGTCACCAGACTTTTACGGAACACATCCAGGCCCAGGCCGCCGGCACGCCGGACCGGGAGGCCCTCATCCTCCTCACCGAGCAGGACGGCGACCTGAGCCCGCGGAGCGTCACGTACGGCGAACTCGACGGTGCCGCCCGCACCCTGGCCGCCGCCCTGCGCCGCCACGTGGAACCGGGGGAGCGGGTGCTGCTCGCCCACCGCTCCCGCGCGCTCTTCGTCACCGGCTTCCTGGCCTGCCTGTACGCCGGAGCGGTCGCCGTCCCCGTCGCCCCGCCCGGCGGCCGGGGCCACCACGACGACCGCGTCGCGGGCATCGTCAAGGACTCCGCCGCCGCGTGCGTCCTCACCTCCACCGCGGAGGCCGCCGAGGTCTCCCAGCTTCTCGCCCGCACCGGCCACGGCCAGGTCGTCTGCCTCCTGGCCGACGGGCCCGCCGCGACCACCGCCGACACGTCCGCCGAGCCCTTCGAGGCCGCCCCGGACACGGTCGCCTACCTGCAGTACACCTCGGGGTCCACCCGCGACCCGCGAGGTGTGGTCATCACCCACCGGAGCCTGCTCGCCAACCAGCGCGCCATCGCCGAGGCGCTCGGCACCCGGCCGGGGATCCGGGTCGGCGGCTGGCTGCCGCTGCACCACGACATGGGGCTCGTCGGCCAGCTCCTGCACGCGCTGTGGCTCGGCGGCACGGCCGTGCTCATGACCCCGGGCTCCTTCGTGAAGCGGCCCGCCAACTGGCTGGAGACGATCTCGCGTTACGGGCTGACCCTCAGCGGAGCACCCGACTTCGCGTACGAGCTCTGCGTCCGCCGGATCAACGACTCGCAGCTCGCGGGTCTCGACCTGTCCCACTGGGAGGTCGCCGTCAACGGCGGCGAACCCGTCACCCCGGACACGCTCTCCGCCTTCGCCGAGCGATTCGCCCCGGCCGGACTGCGGCCGGGCGCGCTCACCCCCTGCTACGGGCTCGCCGAGGCGACGCTCCTGGTCTCCGGCACCCCCACCGCACCGGCCGCGGCCACCCGCACCGTCGACGCCGCCGCGCTCGAGGCCGGTGTGCTCACCGCCCCCGCCGGGCGGGCCCGCACCCTCGTGCACTGCGGCCCCGCGGCCTCCGCGGAGCTGCGCATCGTCGACCCCGAGACCCGCCGTGCGCTGCCGGACGGCCGGATCGGCGAGATCTGGGTCCGGGGCGAGAGCATCGGCTCCGGCTACTGGGCCCGCCCCGCCGAGACCGCGGCGGCCTTCGACTGCCGTGTCGAGGGAGGCGGCGGCGGCTACCTCCGCACCGGTGACCTCGGCGCCCTGAGCGAGGGCCTGCTCCACGTCACCGGCCGGCTCAAGGACATGATCGTCGTCGCCGGGCGCAACCTCTACCCGCAGGACCTGGAACGCGCCGTCCAGCAGGTCAGCGGCCTCTTCGGCGCAGCCACCGCGTTCGCGGTGCCCGGGGAGCGCGAGCGCGTCGTCATCGTCCAGGAGCTGCGCGCCCGGAGCCGGTACGACATCGACCTGGCAGCCCTGGCGACCGCCGTCCAGAGACGGCTCGGCGAGGAGTACGAGGTGCGGACCTCGGGCGTCGTGCTCGTACGCCCCGGCACGGTGCGCAGGACGACCAGCGGCAAGGTCGAACGGGCCGCCATGCGACGCCTGTTCCTGCGCGGCGAACTGACCCCGCTGCACCAGCGGATCGAGCCCGAGATCGAGGAACTGCTCGCTGCGGGGAGGCAGCGATGACCACATCGGAGGAGCGGATCGACGCTCTGGAGCAGGCGTTCGGCCCCCTCGACGACACCGCCAACCCGCTCGGCACGGTCGGCCTGCTCGCCGCGGACGCGGCGGGCGAGGTGCTGCCCGAGGCCGAACGGGTACTGGACGAGTTCGACCTGAACGCCGAGTTCGTCCCCGCGGACGTGGGAGGCCGGCTGGAGCGCATGGACGTGCTCGGCCGCCTCCTGCGCCCCGTCTTCCGGCGCGACGCCTCGCTCGGCTTCGGCTACGGGCTCAACTGCTTCTTCGCCTCCGCCCCCGTCTGGACCGCGGGCGGCCCCGAACAGCGCAGGCACGCCGCAAGACTGCTCCTGGAGGGCCGGCGCGTCGCCGTCGCCCGGCACGAGGTCGCCCACGGCAACGACTTCGTCCGCGACGAGTTCACCGCCCGGTCCGTCCCCGGCGGCATGGTCCTCGACGGCAGCAAGTCCGCCATCGCCAACGCCTCCCGGGCCACCGGCCTGGTCATCTTCGCCCGCACCGAGGGCGCGGAGCGAGGCCGCAGCCACACGGTCCTGCTGCTCGACCGGGACGAGCTGCCCGCCGGCCGCGTGGAGGACCTCGCCCGGCGCGCCACGACGGGGATGCGCAGCGCGGAGTTCGGCGGGCTGCGGATCACCGACTGCCCCGTGCCGTCGGACGCGGTGCTCGGTGCCGTGGGCGACGGCTACGAGCTGTCCCTGCGGTCCTCGCTCCTCATTCGCGGGCTGATCCCGTCCATCGTCCTGGCCGGCGCGGACACCGCGCTGCGCACCGTCGCACGGTTCGCCGACCGCACCCGCGCCGACGGCCGTTCCTCCCTGGACGTGCAGCACGTACGTGACGTGATCACCGGCGGCTTCCTCGACCTGCTGGTCATCGACTGCCTCGCCCTGGTCGCGACCAGGGCGCTGCACCTGCTGCCCCGCCAGATGAGCGCGTACGCGGCGGCCGCCGCCTACCTGGCCCCCAAGCTGGTGGCCGAGAGCATGGACGAGATGTCCTCGGTCCTCGGCGAGGAGACGTTCGCCCAGGACGGCGCGTACGGCATGTTCCAGAAGCAGCGGCGGGACCTGCCGGTGACCTCGCTCGGCCACGCCGGGAGCGCGGGCCGCCAGGTCAGCATCCTTCCGCAGCTGCCGTACTTCGCCCGGCACGCGTGGTTCGCCGATCCCGAGCCGCCCCCCGCGCTGTTCCGCCCGCACGAGCCGCTGCCGCCGCTGGACCTGTCCCAGCCGGCGCTGCTCGGTGACGGCGACCCGCTCGCCGCGACCCTGGTCGCCTGCACCGACCTGCTCGAATCGGCCGGAGGACAGGGCGGGGAGGCGGAGGGCGGGCCGTCGCTGCGCTTCCTGGCCAGGGCGCTGACGGGGGAGCTCGTCGAGCTGAAGAAGGCCTTCGAGAAGGTGCCGGAGGGCGACCGGGAGGCCCTGTCGAGTCCGTACAGCTTCGGCCTCGCGGACCGCTACACCCTGGTGCTCGCGGGGGCCGCCGTGCTCGGGGTCTGGCGCGAGCAGCGGCACGCGCCCCCCGGGCGCACCGACTCCTTCCTGGCCTCTCCCGCCTGGGTGACCGCGGTGCTGTACCGGCTCGTCAGGCGGCTCGGGCTGCCCCTGCCCGACCGCCCGGACGGCTGCGAGCGGCTGGTGCTGGACGAGGCCATGGCCCGGCTGCACAACCGCCGTAGTTACGACCTCTACAGCTCGCCGCTCGCCTGACCACCACACCGGGCGCCCCCGCCCCAGAGCCAGACAGGGAGCACTCCCATGCAGGACCAACCCCCGGGCCCGCACGACGACTTCGCGGTGGCCCACCGCGAGTGGCTCACCGAACGGGTCGCCCACTACCTCGGCCGGCCGGTGGACGACACCGTGTCGCTCGCGGCTGAGGGCCTCGACTCCGTAGCCGCCCTCAGCCTCTACGGCGACATCGAGGAGGAGTTCGGTTCGCTGATCGAGCCCGAGGACATCTGGGCGTACCCGACCCTGCGGCAGCTCGCGGACTTCCTGGCGATGCGGGACGTGAACCGGGGCGGCAGCAAGGTCCGCGCCGCCTTCGTCTTCACCGGCCAGGGCTCCCAGCACCCGGGCATGACCTCCGGGCTCTACCTGAACTCGACCGGCTACCGCGCCTTCCTGGACGAGGCTGACGCGGCGATCACGCCGTGGACCAGGCAGTCGGTCGTGCAGATGATCCTCGCCGACGACCCGGGCGTCCACCGCACCGCGATGACCCAGCCCGCCCTGTTCGCCGTCGAGTACGCCCTCGCCCGGACCCTGGAGGAGGCCGGGGTGCTGCCGGTGGCCGTCCTGGGCCACGGCATCGGCGAGTTCGCTGCCGCGACCGTGGCGGGGGCCCTCACCCTGGCCGACGCGGCGAAGCTGGTGTCGATGCGGGGCGCCTTCATGCAGTACCTGCCGCCCGGCGGCGGCATGATGGCCACCTGCGTCACCCCGTACGAGGCCGCCGAACTCGTCGCGGCGGAGCCGGCCGTCGGGATCAGCGCCATCAACGCCGCCAAGGCGATCGTGCTCTCGGGCGACAGGACGGCCCTGGAGCGCATCGAGGCCCGGCTCGACGAGCGCGGGATCCGCTGCCGGCACCTGGCCGTGTCGCACGCCTTCCACTCGCCGCTGATGACACCGGTCGTCGCCAAGTTCGAGGCGATCGCCAGGCGGATGCCCGGCGGAGCCGCCCGGGTGCCCTTCTACTCGACCGTGCACGGCCGGCTCGCCACCGAGCCGCTGCACGCCCCGTACTGGACCGAGCAGATCACCGCCCCCGTCCGGTTCGCCGACGCGGCGCGCAGCCTGCTCGCCCAGCAGACGCCCACACACGTCGTCGAGATCGGCCCGCAGGCCGTGCTCACGCCGTATCTGCGGCGGATGGGCGGCGGCCCCCGGGGTCCCGTCTGCCTGCCCGTGTGCCAGGGTCCGGCGAGCGACGCCGTGGATCTGGCAGGGGTGATCTCCGCTCTCGACGCCGGGCCGCTGGCCGCGGCCCTCTCCGGAGCCTGAGGTGGGAGCGCGGGTGGGACGCCTGCTGCTCGCCGAAGGCCCGGACGGGCCCTGGGACGGACTCCACGGGGAACTCTCCCGCACCGGCAGCGTCGTGCTGTACGCGAGGATGCCCGCCTGGCAGCCGGGGGACGGCACCGAGGCGGAACTGCGCCGCCGGCTGGGCCGGGACTGGCGCCGGTACCAGACGATCACCCAGCCGCGCATCCGGGAACGGTTCGTCGCCTCCCGGCTGTTCCTGCGGCAGGCCGCCGCCGCCGCGCTGGGCACGGCTCCGGACCTGGTCGACCTGGCGTACCAGCCGGGCGGGCGGCCGTACGTACGGGGCTGCGACCAGATCGACGTGAGCCTGAGCCACACCGAGGAGATGATGGTCGTCGGCGTCACGCGCCGGGGCCGCATCGGCGTCGACGTGGAGCGTGCCGACCGGCGGCTCGCGCACACCGGGTCCGAGCGCCAGGCCTGCACCCCGTACGAGAAGGAGCGGCTGGACGCCGGCGGTGAGGGGGCGCGCAACGACACGATGGTGCGGCTCTGGACGCTCAAGGAGGCCTACAGCAAGGCCCTCGGCCAGGGGCTGCGCTTCCGCTTCACCGAGTTCGGCTTCGCCCTCGACGGCGCGAGCAGCCGCCTGGTGCGGCCGGACGGATCGCCCGTGCCCGGCGGGGAGTGGCAGTTCGTCACCCGGCCCGCGGGGGACGGGTACGTCGTCAGCGTGGCGGTGTGCGACACCGGCTTCGGTGAGCTCTCGGACCTGTCGGTCGGCACCACCCTGGACGCCGGCATGCTCGACGCGCTGCTGGGCCCGCCCCGTGCTGCCCGAACCGCCCCGCCGGAGTCACGGCAGCCAGCCGGCCTCCTCCGCGATGCGGATCGCGTCGATGCGGTTGCGGGCGCCGAGCTTGCCGACGATCGCCGTCAGGTAGTTGCGGACCGTGCCCTTGGACAGGTACAGGCAGCCGGCGATCTCGGCGGCGTCGGCTCCGCGGGCGGCGAGCCGCAACACCTCCAGCTCCCGGGGTGAGAGCGGATTCTCCGGCGAGTCCCAGGCCGTCAGGGCGAGTTGCGGATCGACGACCCGGCGTCCGGTAGCCACCGACCGTACAGCCAGAGCCAGTTGGTCCGGCGGCGAGTCCTTCAGCAGGAAGCCCGAGACGTGGGCCGACAGGGCTCGCCGCAGGGTTCCGGGCCGCCCGAGGCTGGTGAGTATCAACGTGCGGCAGCTGGGCAGCTGTTCATGG
Source organism: Streptomyces sp. NPDC049970 (assembly GCF_040660235.1). Taxonomy (NCBI): domain Bacteria; kingdom Bacillati; phylum Actinomycetota; class Actinomycetes; order Kitasatosporales; family Streptomycetaceae; genus Streptomyces; species Streptomyces sp. NPDC049970. The sequence goes on from NZ_JBFALP010000003.1 coordinate 223,808, forward strand.
AGCTCGGCTGCCGCCGTGAGCCCGTCGATGCCGGGGAGGTCGACGTCGATCACTGCCACGTCCGGCTTGGACGCGAGCGCGGCGGCCACGATCGTGTCGCCGCGGTCCACGGCCGCGACGACGTGCAGATCCGGCTCCAGCTGGAGCAGCGCCACGAGTGCGCCACGGATCATGTGGACATCCTCGGCGAGGAGGATTCTCACATCCAGCATCATTACCCCCGGTCAGATGGTGTGGTCAGGCCACGGCGGTTCTCTCGGAGGCCGCCGGCGCGAGGATCAGCAGCTCGTCCTCCTGGTTGCGCGGCTGGACCGGCGCCCACACCTCCAGGTGGAAGCAGCCGTCCTCCCGCAGGCCCGCGCTGAGCCCGCCGCCCACGGCGTCGAACCGGCAGCGCAGGTTCTCCAGTCCGCTTCCGCCGGACCGCGCGGAGAAGACGTCGGGCTGCGCGTGCGGCTGGTCGTTGGTCAGCTCCAGACGGACCGTTTCCTCCGCCGTGGACGCCGTGATGGTGCAGTTGCGTACCCCGCTGTGCCGCAGGATGTTGGTCACCCCCTCGCGCAGTGCCGTGGCGAGCACGGTGTCGACCACCGGGTGCAGTCGCCCGCACTCCACCCGGACGTCGGCACGGATGTCCGCGGCGGCGAGCACCGCCCCCGCGGACTCGGCCTCCTCGGCCAGCGACATGTCCCGGTAACCGCTGGACACCAGCCGCACGTCGGCCAGCGCCTGCCTCGCCACCCGCAGCACCGCGACCGTCTCCTCGCGCGCCTTGTCCGGACGGCTGCTGATGAGCCGCTGGATCAGCTCCCCCTTGAGCGTGATCGCGGAAAGACTGTAACCGAGCAGGTCGTGCAGGTCCCGGGCGAACCTCAGCCGCTCCTGGGTCACCGCCATCCTGGCCAGCTCCTCCCGGGTGGCGTGCACCTCGTGCACCAGATCCGTCAGGCGGGTCAGGCCGTAGATGACGAGACCCGTGAGTATGCCGGCGATCGTGAAGTACAGGACCAGGTCGACGGTCGCCCCCGCCAGCACGTTGTAGACCGGGATGAAGGCGATCAGCAGCCCGTAGCTCGGCCAGGCGTAGCGGGCCGGGAGGGTCAGCAGCACCGAGGCGGCGAGCGGGCCCTCCATGCTCCCCCAGTTGGTGCCGAACCAGACGAGTGGCGTGAAGGTGAGTACCACTTGTACAGAAAGGACAAGCGCTTTCCGGCCGGTCGGCCACCGTCGGGCTTGCGGTGAGGAGACCGCCAGCTGTACGGCGAACACCGCCAGGACGAGCGTGACGCACGCGACCAACTGCCCCGTCGGCGGCCGGGTGCGTACGACGTTGAGCACGGTCATCGCGCTATAACAGAGCAGGGCCACGACGATGACCGCGCGGGCCAGCCGGGGCGCGGGCGCCTGCGACCGGGGTGAGAACGGAGCGATGTTCCTCGCCGGCATGGCCGCCTCCTCGCCAAGGACCAACAGTGGCGGACGCATGCTATGTCTTCGCTTCTCCGTGAGCCAGCGGACGCAGGGGGTAGCCGGATTCAGACGAACAGCGGTACGGGGTTCAATTCTTCGTACCGGAGGGGCCTTTCGAGCCGTCCGAGTTTCACCGGTGTGTCGAACAGGCGGCCGGGGGCGAATCGGGCCCAGAAGTGACGCATCCCCGGAATGATCACCTTCGCTACGGGAAGTCCCACGTCGGGGCGGGTTTGATCCAGAATCAGCATCTCCAGGCCCCTCTCCCGCACGAGGGTTTCGGCCCACTCCACGTCCTCCCGCAGGTCGGCCCTGGCCACGTAGGAGTAGGAACCGGGGGTGCGCGCGCTTTCGGCTGGATCCGCGCAAAGGTATGGCTGATTCTTCACGGTCGCTTCACGCCACCAGGCGGACAGCTGCGGGTCCGTCGAATGCGCCCGGGGCGGCGACTCCCCGCCCGGTGGGAGCAGTTGCGCCATCTCCGTCACCGCGCGGCGCAGAGCGAGCCGGGGATCGAAATGAGCCCCGAACCCGAAGGAGATGCCCTGGGCCGCCCCCCGGGTGCGCCGGGACAGCGCGACCATCACGGGGATGCCGAAGTCGGCGGTGAGGTCGAGTACCCAGATGTCCCGGTGGAGCTGTGCGTAGGCCTGCCGGGTCCTGGCGAGCCACGGTTCGTCGAACGCGTCCAGGTCCACGGCGGGCTGCCGGGTCCGGTTGTACCACCACAGGGCCACCGCGTCCCGCTCCACCACCTCCAGGAAGCCCTGGACGACGGCGTCCTCCGGACTGCTGCCCGCCGCGTTGCCGTTGGAGTCGGCCCACGGCGCGGCCGGCACGCCGCCCGGTCCCGGCCCGAAGTACAGCATGGAGGTGGGCAGCAGCCGCTGGGTGCCGGAGGTGAGGGACCAGACCGGGGTCCAGTCGGCCGGCGCCTCCGGGTCGAAGGGCGGGGGTATCTGCTGGAAGCGCGACTGCCCGGAGTTCCAGCGCTCGCGGTCCCGGAACTGCCGGTCCGCGAACAGCTGGCACTCGTTGGGGTGGAGGGCCGTGTCGCCGATCCCCGCCAGGGTGCCGCGCACGGTGGGCTCATCGCCCTGGCGGGTGCCGCAGTAACGTTCCAGCGCCTCGCACAGGGCGCCCACCTCGGCCTCCTGCGGAGTCGTCCCCTTGCCGCCGCTCTGCCCCCGCAGGCCGCCGCGCAGTCCGGCCAGTGAACGGCTGTCGCCCAGGGCCATGTTGCGCCCGGCGACGTACCGGTTCAGGCCCTCGGGGGAGTCGGGCGCCGGACCGAGGCCGGACACGATCCCGGTGACCGGGTCGGCCAGGTGCCGGTAGCTGGCCAGCACCGCCTCCGCGCTCTGCGCCCGGTGGTTGCCGCCCACGGTGTGCGTCTTCGGACTCGACCGCAGGCGGAAGGGTCTTCGTACCCGGTCCGCGACGAGTCCGGGGTCCCCGCATACGCCGCACTGCGGGCGGCGGTCCACCCGGTGGCGCTCGATGTGCAGGGTGCGGGCGTCCAGCCGGCAGACCGACCGCTGCCCGTCGTAGCGCATGCCCGCCACCCACTTCGCCGCCTCCAGCACCGCGGTGTGCAGCCCCAGCGCCCGCACGGGGGCGAAGGAGACCTCGGGGACCTGGACCGTCCCGGCGAGGCCGAGGGCGTGCAGGACCGGCGCGCGGGAGGCGCGGTGGCCGCGCAGGCGGTGGGCCAGGCACTCCCAGCACGCGGTGTCCGGGGTGCCGAACACCGGCCCCACCCAGGTCTCGGCGCCGCTCGGCTTGGCCGGCAGCCAGGCCCGGCCGACGGCCCGGTGCCGGGCGTCGACCCCGGCGAGGCGCGGGTCCAGGTAGTCGTCGACCAGGACGAGCGAGAGCGCGGCCGAGCCCCCCTGTCTCGGCTCCGTCACCCGCAGTCCGGCCGCCAGGCACTCGGCCCGTGCCGCTGCCGGGTCCACCCGGCCGAGGATGACGAGCTCCACCGGGGTCGTACGGAACGAGGCAGAGGCGCTCGGGCCGTCGATGCCGGCGAACTCCCAGTACGCCTCGGTCGACGCGTCCGCGGCCGGGTCGTGGTAGCCGATGAGATCGGCGCGGGCGAGTTCCGCGATCATGCGGGCCGCGGTGGCCGGCGGCAGTGTCGCCGACGCGTCCCGCAGCACGTCGGACAGCGTCCTGGTGCCGTCCAGCAGAACCGCGAGCTCCTGAACCTCACGGCCCTGCAAGGCTGTCGTCCCCTGTTCGGACAGCAGGTAGACGGCGTCCCCCTCGATCGCCTCCACCCGCAGATGTCTCTTGAACCCCACGGGCAGCTCCGTGCCCGTCCCCCCGGTTCTGGTCATGCAAGGGCCGTCCCGGCCTCTTCCCCGGGCAGCGGCGCCATGCCGCTGTAGCACCCGTAGAGCGTGGCGTCACCAGGCCGGTCCAGGTGGTCGATGACCAGGCCTCTGCCCTGTGCGCCGGGCGTCGCGTATCTGTACGCGTCGTATCCGGACGCGTCCCCGTAGACCGGCTCCGACGCCGTGAGGCCGAACTCGGCCAGCACGGAGACCGGGTCACTCGTGTAGCGCTGGGCCAGTTCGGGCTCCAGCCCCGCACGAGCCGTCAGCAGGGCCAGGCGGTGATCGGAAGACGACTGGACGGCCGGGCCGGCCGGTGCGTCGTGCATGGTGATGCTCATGGAGTTCCCCCTCCAGGGTCCGTGTCACTGCGGTTCGTGCTGTCGTTCCCCCCGGCCGTTTGCCGAGTGCCAGGATTCTGCGGCCCACCGAGTCGCACGGCACAGTGCCGGTGTCACCACCGGGGCATGACATTTTCATGTGCGCCCACGTGACCACCTCACTGGGAGCGCATCGCCGCAGGTGCCAGGCTCGCTCCAGACTCCGCAGCCCGTGCCGGCCCGCCGTCGGGCCGGCCGCACAGCGCACGAAAGGGAGGGCGCCATCATGGAGATCAAAGTCCTGGGACCGCTGACAGCCCGTGAGAACGGGGTGTCGATCGTGCCCACCGCGGCCAAGCCGCGCCAGATCCTGTCCCTGCTCGCCCTGCAGTCCGACCGCGTCGTCACCGTCGCGACGCTGATGGAGGAGATCTGGGGCGAGGACATCCCGCGCAGCGCGGCCACCACCCTGCAGACCTACATCCTCCAGCTCCGCCGCAAGATCGCGGCCGCGCTCGACGGCGACCCCGCGCGCCAGGCCAAGGACGTCCTGATCACCCAGCACGGCGGCTACCTGCTCCAGGTGCAGCCGGGCCAGGTCGACGCCCACGAGTTCGGCCAGCTCGCCGCCTCCGGCCGGGCCGCGCACGAGGCCGGCGACCACCACGCCGCCTCCGAACTGCTGGGCCGCGCCCTGGGGATGTGGAAGGGCTGCGCGCTCGTCGACGTACGCATCGGGACCGTGCTGGAGCTCGAGGTCCTCCGCATGGAGGAGGACCGGATGGCCGCCCTGGAGCGCCGTATCGACGCCGACCTCATACTCGGCCGGCACACGGAGATCGTGCCCGAACTGCGCGTCCTGGTCGCCAGGCACCCCATGCACGAGAACTTCTGCGCCCAGCTGATGACCGCGCTGCACCGCTCGGGCGGCGCCTGGCGCGCGCTCGAGGCGTACCAGCGGCTGCGCGTGACGCTCGTCGACGAGCTGGGGCTGGAGCCCTCGGCCCGGCTCCAGCGCCTCCACCAGGCCGTTCTCTCCGCCGACCCGGCTCTCGACCTCCCGGTCCCGGCCTCCGGCTGAGCGCCGCCGGGCCGGGGGGCGCGCTGCCCTCCCACGGGCTCTCCAGCCCGTCTCTAGGCGGCGTTCCTACGTTCGGCCAATGACGATCCTCGACGACCTGACGGTCGCTCCGGCCGCCCCCGACCTGCGACGAGCCGCCGCCGAACTGCGCCGGCTGAAGGAGGAGGTGAGCCGCGGGCCCGACCCGGCGGCCACCCGGCGCCAGCACGAGAAGAACAAGCTCACCGCCCACGAGCGGCTCGGACTCCTCTTCGACGAGGACACGTTCACCGAGATCGAGCCGCTGCGCAGGCACCGGGCCTCCGGCTTCGGCCTGGAGGCGCGCAAACCCCACGGCGACGGTGTCGTGATCGGCTGGGGCCTCGTCCACGGCCGCACGGTCTTCGCCTACGCCCACGACTTCCGGGTCTTCGCCGGCGCGCTCGGCGAGGCGCACGCCGCGAAGGTGCACAAGGTCATGGACCTCGCGGAGGCCGCGGGCGCCCCGCTGGTCAGCCTCAACGACGGGGCCGGCGCCCGTATCCAGGAAGGTGTCACGGCCCTGGCGGGCTACGGGGGCATCTTCCGCCGCAATGTCGCGGCCTCCGGCGTCATCCCGCAGATCAGTGTGATGCTCGGCCCGTGCGCGGGAGGCGCCGCCTACTCGCCGGCGCTCACCGACTACGTCTTCATGGTCCGCGAGTCGGCCCAGATGTTCATCACCGGACCCGACGTCGTGCAGGCGGTCACCGGGGAGCGCATCACCCACAACGGCCTGGGCGGCGCGGACGTGCACGCGAGCGTCTCCGGCGTCAGCCACTTCGCGTACGACGACGAGGAGACCTGCCTCGAGGACGTGCGCTTCCTCATCGCGCTCCTGCCGTCCAACAACCGCGAGATGCCCCCGGCCGTGCCCTGCGACGACCCCGCCGACCGCCGGACCGACGCCCTCGCCGACCTGGTGCCGGCCGACCCGGGGCGCAGCTACGACGTCCGCGCGGTGATCGAGGAGATCGTCGACGACGGCGAGAGCTTCGAGGTCCACGAGGCGTGGGCCCCCAACATCGTGTGCGCGCTGGCCCGTCTCGACGGCCACCCGGTCGGCATCGTCGCCAACCAGCCCGCGGCCCTGGCCGGGGTCCTTGACATCCACGCGAGCGAGAAGGCCGCCCGCTTCGTCTCGACGTGCGACTCGTTCAACATCCCGCTGGTCACGCTCGTCGACGTACCCGGGTTCCTGCCCGGCGTCGACCAGGAGCACAACGGCATCATCCGGCACGGGGCCAAGCTGCTGTACGCGTACTGCAACGCGACCGTGCCCCGGATCTCCCTCGTCCTGCGCAAGGCCTACGGCGGCGCGTACATCGTCATGGACTCCCGTTCCATCGGCGCCGACCTGGCGTTCGCCTGGCCCACCAACGAGATCGCCGTGATGGGGGCCGAGGGCGCCGCCAACGTCATCTTCCGCCGCGAGATCGCCGCCTCGGCCGATCCGGAGGCCTTGCGGGCGCAGCGCATCGACGAGTACAGGACCGAGCTGATGCACCCCTACTACGCGGCCGAACGCGGGCTCGTCGACGACGTCATCGACCCGGGTGACACACGGCGGACCCTGATCCGTTCGCTGGCCATGCTGCGCGCGAAGAAGGCCGAAATACCGTCCCGTAAGCACGGCAATATCCCGACATAGCGGTGCGGTTCGACAGGTCCACGAGCACGCGAGTCCCGGTCTAGGGCACAGACGTTCCATGGCTGCATCGGAAACGGCGGCCCGCTACGAGCCGGCTGCCGACCGGTTCGGCCGGCCGGGGGGCGTTCCCACCCCGAACCGCCCCGGCCGCCGGTATCCCGTCCCGGAACAGCGCGAAACCGGCCCAACGGCCGTCAGCCACACCCCAGGCGGTCACCCGCTCGGCAGTACACGCTCGGCGGTCGCCCGCCCAGCGGTCACACGCTCAGCAGTCACATGGACGAAGGGATCGACAGTGACCCCCACAGTGCCAACCGGCAGGTGCGCACAGCCGCATCCGGCCCCGTCGAAGGTCAGGTAGACCATGCGCAGAGTCGCCATCACCGGCCTGGGCGTCGTGGCCCCCGGTGGGGTCGGTGTCAAGGAGTACTGGGACCTGCTGACGGCGGGACGCACCGCCACCCGCAGGATCTCCTTCTACGACCCCTCGCCGTTCCGCTCGCAGGTCGCCGCCGAGTGCGACTTCGACGCACTGGCCGCGGGCCTCTCCCACCAGGAGATCCGCCGCCTCGACCGGGCCTCCCAGTTCGCCGTGGTCTCCACCCGTGAGGCACTCGCCGACAGCGGCATCGACCTCTCCGCCGTCGACCCCGGCCGGGTCGGCACGGCGGTGGGCAGCGCGGTCGGCTGCACCACCAGCCTGGAGCGCGAGTACGCCGTCGTCAGCGACGGCGGTCGCAAGTGGAACGTGGACCACGAGTACGCCGTACCCGAGCTGTACCGCCACTTCGTGCCCAGCTCCATCGCCGCCGAAGTCGGCCTGGCGGCAGGAGCGGAGGGCCCCGCCGCGGTCGTCTCCACCGGATGCACCTCCGGTCTCGACTCGCTGGGGCACGCCGTGGAGCTCATCCGCGAGGGCACCACCGACATCATGATCGCCGGCGCCACGGAGGCCCCGATCTCGCCGATCACCTCGGCCTGCTTCGACGCCATCCACGCCACCACCCCGCGCAACGACACCCCGGAGAGCTCCTGCCGGCCCTTCGACCGGACCCGCAGCGGCCTGGTCCTCGGCGAGGGCGCGGCGATCCTGGTCCTGGAGGAGCTGGAGAGCGCGCGGCGGCGCGGCGCCCACATCTACGCCGAGATCGCCGGGTTCGCCTCCCGCTGCAACGCCTACCACATGACCGGCCTCAAGCCCGAGGGCCTGGAGATGGCGGAGGCCATCGACGTGGCCCTCGCGGAGGCCCGTCTCGCACCGGACACCGTCGACTACATCAACGCCCACGGCTCCGGAACCAAGATGAACGACCGCCACGAGACCGGCGCCTTCAAGCGCAGCCTCGGCGACCACGCGTACCGCACCCCGATCAGCTCCATCAAGTCCATGATCGGTCACTCGCTGGGCGCCATCGGCTCCCTGGAGATCGCTGCCTGCGCACTCGCGATGGAGCACAGCATCCTGCCGCCCACCGCGAACCTCCACGAGCCCGACCCGGAGCTCGACCTCGACTACATCCCGCTGACCGCCCGCGAGAAGAAGACCGACGTGGTCCTCAGCGTGGGCAGCGGCTTCGGCGGATTCCAGAGCGCCATGGTGCTGGCCCGCCCGGAGAGGAGCACCTCATGACCACCGCAGTGGTGACCGGCCTGGGCATCACCGCCCCGAACGGCCTGGGAACCGAGGACTACTGGAAGGCCACTCTGGCCGGCGAGTCCGGCCTCGGGCCCGTCACCCGCTTCGACGCCACCCAGTACCCCTCCCGGATCGCGGGTGAGGTCTCCGACTACGTCGCCGAGGACCACATCCCCAGCAGGCTCATGCCGCAGACCGACCACATGACGCGCCTCGCGCTGACGGCGGCCGACTGGGCACTGGCCGACGCCGGCATCGACACCACCGACATGCCCGAGTACGGCATCGGCGTGGTCACGGCCGCGTCCGGAGGCGCCGTCGAGTTCGGCCAGCGCGAACTGCAGAACCTCTGGAGCAAGGGCAAGGAGTACGTCAGCGCCTACCAGTCCTTCGCCTGGTTCTACGCCGTCAACACCGGCCAGATCTCCATCCGCCACAAGCTCCGCGGGCCCAGCGGAGTCCTGCTCACCGAACAGGCCGGCGGCATCGACTCCCTCGGCCACGCCCGCCGCCACGTCCGCAAGGGCTTCCCGGCCGTCATCTCCGGCGGCGTCGACGCGGCCATCTGCCCCTGGGGCTGGGTCCCCCAGATCGCCTCCGGCCTGATGAGCACCGTCGACGACCCGGCCCGCGCCTATCTGCCCTTCTCCGAGGAGGCGGCCGGATACGTACCCGGCGAGGGAGGCGCGATCCTGCTCGTCGAGGACGCGGACTCGGCCCGCACCCGCGGCGCCGCGAAGGTCTACGGCGAGATCGCCGGATACGCCGCCACCCTGGACCCCGCGCCGGGCACCGGCCGGCCGCCCGGCCTGCGCCGCGCCGCCGAGAACGCCCTCGCCGACGCCGGGCTCGCCGCCGACGACATCGACGTCGTCTTCGCCGACGCCTCCGGGGTACCCGACCTCGACCGGGCCGAGGCGCGTGCCCTCACCGAGCTGTTCGGCCCGAACGGGGTCCCCGTCACCGCTCCCAAGACGATGACGGGACGGCTGCTCGCCGGCGGCGCCGCCCTCGACGTGGCCACCGCCCTGCTCTCCCTGCGCGACGGCGTCATCCCGCCCACGGCGAACGTCACCGCCGCCGCGCCCGCCCACACCGTCGACCTGGTCACCGAGGCACGCGAGGCGCACCTGCGCAACGCGCTCGTCCTCGCCCGAGGTCACGGCGGCTTCAACGCGGCCCTTGTCGTACGCCGCGCGCACTGATCCCCACGAGCCCCCACGCACCACCAGTACGGCGACACCATCCATGCGCCCAACCGAGAGGACGGCACCGACCATGAGCACCACGACCGCCACAGTGACCCTGGCCGACCTGACCCGCATGCTGCGCGAGAGCGCCGGCGAGGAGGAGGGCGTCGACCTCGACGGCGACGTCATCGACACGCCGTTCATGGAACTGGGCTACGACTCCCTCGCCCTGCTCCAGGTCATCGGCCAGATCCAGCGCGAGTACGGCATCGAGATCCCGGACGACGCCGTCGTCGACGCCGAGACCCCGGGTGCGCTCCTCGCGCTCATCAACTCCGGCCAGGCCACCGCGGCCTGAGCCGGCCCCCCGCGGCCGCTCCGCCTTCCGTCCCCCCCGGGGCGGGGCGGCCGTCACCACCCTCCGGAGCGGCGGGCGCCGAGCCCGTACGGGCCCACGGCGGCCGCCGCACCTCCGGACTCCCGGCCGCGCCCGGACAGGGACCCCGCCCCACCCCACTGCTCAGCACCGCGGCGTACGCATCCGACACCGCGCCGGCCCACCGGGGACCACCGGAGCGCCCTCGGCCACGCACCGACCGGGCCCGAGCCGCGGCCCACCAGGAGGAACCATGTCGCTCACCTCGCAGAGTGCGGTGGTCCGCCGGCTGATCGTCAGCCCCGGCTCCGCGCCCCGGCAGCACGCACGGGTCGTCGCCTCCGCCGCCGGCGTATCGGCGGTGCTGCGCGCCTTCGGACGCGCCCCCGAGGACCTCCCCGCCCGTACCGTCGTCCTCATCGGCGCCGCCGCGATCGAATCCGGCCTGCGCCCCGAGCACGAGGGCTTCACCGTCCGCACCGAACCCACCCCGGCCCGCGCACTGCGCCGGGCCCACCGGGAACTCCACGAGGGAACGGCCGACCTCGCCCTGGTCGCCGGCTTCGGTGAGCCCGATCCCCAGACGATCACCGTGTACGCCGTCAAACGTGCCGCCGAGGCCGTCGCGGACGGCGACTCCGTCCTCGGGGTGCTCGACCTCACCGAGCCCCGCGAGGACACCGCCCCGCCCCTGCGCCCCCTGCACCAGAACCCGCGCGGCACCGACCCGGACCGCCACCGGCTGATCCTCTGGTCGGGGCGGGACGCGGAGGACGAGATCCGGGTACGCGACGGACTCCTGCCGATGCTCGGCGGGGTGCACCGCGAGATCTACCCCGCCCTGCCGACCGCCGTGCCCTGCGGCACCGCCCCCGGCCCGGTCCGCGGCGGCGTCGTCAGCGTCTCCGCGCTGGCCTCCCGCGCGGTCCACCAGGCGCGCACCACCGACGGTTCACGGCCCCGGCCGATCGCCCTGCTCTTCCCCGGCCAGGGCTCCCAGCACGCCGGGATGGCGGCGGGCCTCTACGGCACCGAACCCGTCTTCACCGCCGCCGTCGACGCGGCCCTCGCGTACATGGGCGAGGAGGGCCCCCGCATCCGCGCCGACTGGCTCGACCCGGCCCGCGCCGCCATCGGCATCGACGACGTACGCCGTGCCCAGCCGCTCCTCTTCGCCGTCGACTACGCGCTCGGCCGGCTCGTCCTCAGCTGGGGCGTCCGCCCGACGGCCCTGCTCGGCCACAGCGCCGGCGAACTCGTCGCGGCGACGTTCGCCGGAGTCGTCTCGCTGCGTGACGCGGTCGCGATGGTGATGGCCCGCGTCAGGGAGGCCGTGAAGATCCCGGCGGGCGGCATGCTGGCGGTCGCCGCGAGCGAGGAGCAGGTGCTGCCGTACCTGACCGCCGATGTCGCGGTCGCCGCTGTCAACGCCAACCAGCAGGTGATGCTGGCGGGTTCGAAGGGTCCGCTCACGGACGTCGCCACCCGCCTCAAGGAGGACGGGCACACGGTCGTCACGGTCCCGGCCACCAGCCCCTTCCACTCGCCGGCGATGGCCCCGGCCTCCGACGCCGTCGAGGCCGACTACCGCCGGATCCCCCTCCGCGAACCGCGGCTGCCCCTCTACTCCGGCTACACCGGGGCCCTGATGAGCCCCGACGAGGCCCGCAGCCCGCGCTTCTGGGCCCGCCAGATCACCGACACCGTCTACTTCCGCAACGGTCTCGACGAGCTGCTGGCCGCCGACGACGTCCTCCTGATCGAGGTCGGCCCCCGCCAGACACTCACCGCCTTCGCCCGGAGGCACCGCTCGCTCCGCCTGGGCGCGGGCGCCGTGACCCCGCTCCTGCCGTCCCGCGCCGGAACCCCTGAGGCCGACCGCCAGTCCGTCCTCACGGCAGCCGCCCGCATCTGGACCGAGGGGCACGACCTGGACCTCAACGCCGTGTCCAGGCTCTGGTCCTGGAGCGGGCCGGAATCCCCCGCGACGGCTCGCGCCACCGTGGAGGCACAGCTCGCATGAGATACGTGAGCAGGGCCCTGCACGAGATCCGCACCTCGCTCACGGCGGCCGGCTGGATGTGGCTGGGGCTCCCTCTCGGCGGCCCCCTGCTGCCCACGGCCACGCGGGCGTCGGCCCCTCCGTCCCTGTCCGGCCCGCCTGAAGGACACCCGGAGAGGCTACGACCGGACCTGCCGCTCACGCCCACGGAGCGGGTGCTGCGGGAACAGCTCATGGCGCCGACAGGGGAGCGCGACTGAGGCGAACCCTGTTGCGAGCCAGGGTGGTTGACGCACCGACCGGCGGGCCGATCGCCTGGGTGGCCGCCCAGACCGCGCCGGGCGGCAGCCCTAAGATGGGTGCACGGTGGCCTCCAAGCCGCCCCCGGACGGAGAGGCCACCATGCACACGCTCACCGACGACCCGATGGCCTCCTGCATGGTCCCCGTCCCGGCAGGCACCGTGGACCTGCGCGACGACCGCCGGGGCACCCGGTGGCAGACGGAACTCCAGCCCTTCCTGCTCGGCCGGTACCCGGTGACCACCGAACTCCACGGTGCCGTCACCGGCACGGGTCCGGCCCCGGCCACGAGCAGCGCCGAACCCGTCACGAACATCAGCTGGCCGGACGCCGTGGAGGCCTGCAACGCGGCCTCGGCCCGCGCGGGACTCGCCCCGGCCTACACCCGTGACGCGACGACCGGCGAGGTGGCCTGGGACCGCACGTCCGACGGCTACCGCCTGCCGACCGAGGCGGAGTGGCAGCACGCCTGCAAGGCGGGCACCACCGGATACCGCTACGGCGAGACCGACGCCATCGCCTGGTACGACGCCAACTCCGGCGGCCGGGCCCGTGACGTCGGGGGCAAGGCCCCCAACGCGTGGGGACTGCACGACATGCTGGGCAACGTCTGGGAATGGTGCTGGGACGTCTACGACGAGGAGGTCTACGGCGCCTACCGCATCTTCCGGGGCGGCGGCTGGGCCGAGTCCGAGCGCGGCTGCGGCGCCACGGTCCGCCGCCGGAGCCACCCGACGTTCGCGATCGACGACCTGGGGTACCGGCTGGCCCGCAGCGTCCTTTAATCGCATGCAAGATCGACTCCGTGTGCGATAGCTTCCTGGCATTCGAAGGGGGCGAAGTGACGAAGCTCAACCAGATCATCGCCGTGGAGAAGGGTGTCAAGAGCAAGTCGCTCCAAGACATCACCGCGGCCCACCACAAGGTCCAGAAGCCCGCGCTGCTGGCCGGCATCTCGCGTACGTACCAGCCGAAGGACGAGGAGGGCGAGCAACTGCCGCCCGAGTCCACGCGGGTACAGATCAAGGCCGAAGAGGCGCTGCGTGAGATGTCCGCGTCGCTCACCCGGCTGTTCGACGTGACCGCGACGAAGGACTGGGCCAACTGCTCGGCTCACGCGGACGTCACCGTCGACGGCCGTACGGTCGTGAGCGATGTCCCGGTCAGCTATCTGCTCTTCCTGGAGAAGCAGCTCACCGACCTCCACACCTTCGTGAAGAAGCTCCCGGTCCTGGACGCCTCCGAGTCCTGGTCGCTCGACCCGTCGACCGACTGGTGGAAGACGGACCCGGTGCGCACGATCCGGACGAAGAAGGTCCCGCGCAACCACGTCAAGGCCGAAGCGACCGACAAGCACCCGGCACAGGTCGACGTCTACTACGAGGACGTGCCCATCGGGTACTGGACGACCGTGAAGTTCTCCGGTGCGCTTCCGGCGCGGCGGGTGAACGAGCTGGTGGAGCGGGTCGAGAAGCTCCAGCACGCGGTGAAGTTCGCCCGCGAGGAGGCCAACGGCGCCGAGATCACCGACCGGCGAGTCGGAGACGCGGTGTTCGGCTACCTGTTCGGCTGACCGTGCACGAGCTCGTCGGCCTCGGACACGAGGCGGCATCCCAAAAACGCCCCCGCGCCAAGTCGTGGGGGTGCGCACCATGCGCGAGGCGGAACTGATCCGCCTCGCGTGATGAGCGCAAGCTGAAACTGACGTTCAGCCTGAAGACGCGGTAACGGTGGAGGTTCGAGTCCTCCCCCCGGCACCACATGCCGGGGTGGCCCAACATGGCAGAGGCAGCCGCGATCAATCTCAGACTCTCGCTCCAGCTTCAGTATCGCCGCCGACTGCCAGATCGACCGAGTGCGGACGAACACCGTTGAATGCTGGTTCGAATCCGGCCTGCGCCTCTTCCACGGCGCGGTAGTTCAAAGGCAGAACGCGACGGTATGACGACTGATCCGCACTCTTAAACGCGCTGGCAAGCGCAATTGGGTGGCAACCCCAGGGGCCCGGGAGCTGGATACGACTCCCGGGCTCCGCCACGCGCCTGGCAGGGCGTGGCGGCCGACGCGGGCCGCGGCGCTGTGTGCGGCCCGGACCACTGTCGCGAGCACCTCGCGGGCCGGATCCTGCGCCCCGAGGCGTCCCGCGCCTTCACAGCGTGCGCCACAGGTCAAAAAGCCTTGTCCGCAGGAGGGGGCGTCACGGACGGTTCGACGGTCGACCGGACGTAGACCCGTGTGGTGCCCGCTGCGAACTCGAGGGTGAAGAGGTCGACGCAGCGTTGGAGGTACTTGCCGGTGCGGGCAGGGGCGCCTGGTTCTAAGCGGAGCCGCCGCGCGAGTGGTGCCCCGAACCTCCGGCGCCGAATCCTGGACCGTTCCCGGCCGCCCATCGTCATGGTCTGAGCACGTCCGACTGACGGCCGAGCCGGAACTGCTGAGTCAACTGACCTTGCGGTTCGTGTGGCGGATACAGGCGCTCTTGTCCTGCATGCCGGAACTCCGGGATCATGTTCCGCGACCGCATCGGCCGTCGTTCGAGAGGGGCTTCGGAGAATGACGACACCACCACGCCGAGACATGGGGACCCGGGTCGCCGAGGCTCTGTCCTCGCAGGTGCTCAACGCTGTGGTCGGCATCGTCGGTCTCGTCGTTCCCGTCGTTGCCTGGGCGATGCAGCAGAAGCACCTGACCAACATCGTGCTCGCGGTCGAGACCGTGCTGCTGCTACTGATGATCGCCAATCACATGTGGTTACGCAGGATCTACATCCAGTTGCGCCGCGCGAATGACCGAGATATGGCGGACGCACGCTACTTCGCCATGATCCGTTCGCGGCTGGAGCGTGACTTGATAGCGGACTTCGGCGAGATCGCCGACGGCCACCTCCAGGTGTACGCGTCCGAGGTTCCTCGCCTGTCCGTGATGTTGTTCAGTGTCCTCATCGAGTCAGGGGCGCAGCCGCAGCGTGTCCTGGCTGCTGATCTGACCACCAACCCGAATCTGCTGACGGTACGGCGTGAGTACCTGGCCGCGAACCGTCGGCTGATCGAGGCCGGTGGGAGTGTGCAGAGGCTGTTCATCTGCTGGACGAACGATCTGGCACGGATCGACTTCGCTCGCTCTCTGCTGCAGTTGGTCGATCACCACCGCTCCCTCGGTGTGCAGTGTGCGCTGGCCGTCCGTGACCGGCTCCGGGCCGACCAGGCGATCGACTTCGTCGTCGTCTCCAAGGCGGCCGTGCTGGTCGAGGAGGAGCAGGGCGACGCCGAGTACCTTCGCGGCCGCTCATCCGTGTACTTCAAGAGCGTCGAGCGCTGGGCGGGCCGGTTCGAGTCGATCTGGGGCCACGGCTCGACCTCCGCCCCGTTCGCCCTGACCACCTACGAGGCTCAGGTACGCCCCATGATCACAGGACTGCACTGGGACGAGGGGGCTGTCCGGGCCGTCGTCGCACAGCTGTGACGGCCGTGCGGGGACCGGGGAGCGGGGCCTGAGCGTCTGCGGGGCGTACCGCTTAGACTGGCGTGATCAAGCTGGTTCCGGCCGGGAGGGCCGGTGGCACGACGGACGGAACGCGATGGCGCTCTCGATCACCAAGACGCACGGCAGTCTCAACGACATCTTCGTCGTCGAGGGGGCGCCCGGCGACCACTTCGCCGAGGCGGACGTTCCTCGAGCTGTTCAGCTGCTGTGCGACCGTCGCCGTGGGCTCGGCGGCGACGGGGTGTACTTCATCGCCGACAACGGTGACGGAACCGCTCAGGCGTACTTCTACAACCCCGACGGTTCCCCGTCCCTGCTGTGCGGCAACGGCATGCGCGGCGCGGGACGGCTGCTCCTGGACCGGTACCAGGCGGAACAGGTCGTGCTGCACACCGGGCCGTACTCCTTTACGGTCCGCGCCGCCGATACGACCCCGCACGGTGTCCGGCAGGTCTCCGTCGAGCTGCCTCCGGTCGACTTCGACCCGGCCGAACCGATCGTGGCTGGAGCGCGGGGTGCCGTCGTGGACCAGGCGCTGGCCGCCTATCACGCGACGCGTCACGTCTCCGCACTCGCTGTGCCGAACTCGCACCTGGTCACCGTGCTCGACGACGCCTACAACGAGGCCGAGCTCGTGGCCACCGGTACACGCGTGGCCAACACGCCCGAGGCCTTCCCGATCGGCGCCAACGTCTCCTTCGTACGTCCGCTCGCCGAGGCCGAGGTGTTCATCCGCACCTTCGAACGTGGTGCCGGTCTGACCCCTTCGTGCGGATCGGGTGTCGCTGCCTCCCGCGCGGTGCTGTCGCGCGTGGGGCGGGTGGAACCGGGGCAGCCCGTTGTGGTCCGCAATCCGGGCGGGACGGCCCGCAGCTGGATGCAGACCGGCGGCGCACAGTGGCAGCCGGTCCTGGAGGGCAACGGCACCAAGGTGTACACCGCCGAACTCGATCCGTCCACGCTGCTCGGCGCCGGCCCCGTCGAGTACAACGGTGAGGTGTTTCTTGATGAAGTCAATGCCTTCGCCGCTCTGAACAGCGAGAATCTGAAGGTACTGGAGGAATCCGGGATCGAGATGACAATGAAGGGCCCCGCAGTCACCTGAGAGTTGTCCACACGGGTGGCCACGGCCCGACCATGATTTCGGTCCGTCGAGCGGACATCTTGGGGGCGACGCGTGGTCATGGGACTCGGTGTCATCGCGGCTGGTATGGCGTTAAGGCAGGCGGACCGCTGGTGGTTCAGTCCCCAGCGCTCCCGCCGTACCCCGACGACGCTGCGGGGCATCAGGACAATGCAACGCGAGCGTGCCAACAACGTCACGCCGGCTCTGCTGCTGGCCGGGCACTGGATCGAGCTGGTCGGCTGGTGCTTGGTGGCCGCGAAAGGCGGCCCCATCGGATGGGCCGCCGCCGCTGCGGCCGGTGCGGTGAAGTTGCGACATCTGCAAGAGGTCAGTCACTTCGCCGTCCACGGTGTGCTGACGCGCAGTGGCCGGGTCGGCACCGTGCTGTGTGAGGCCGCAGTCCACGTCCCGTTGGGCTTCGTACCCGTCCCGGTCCGTCGGCAGCGGCATGTGCGGGAGCACCACCCCAACGCGACCGTGGCCGGGGCCGATCCCAACCTCCGTGAACTCCACGATGCGGGTCTGTGTACCGGGGTCACAGTCTCCCGCTTCCTCGGGGCCTTGGTCTTCCCACTGACTCCCAGGGGCGTCGCATCCACGGTGCGTGGTATCGCGGACAACGTCTCGCACGGTACGGGGCGATGGTGGCGTCTGGCCGGCTTCGTCGCCGTACCCGTGGTGATCACCGCGGCCGGGGGCTGGCAGGCGGCACTGTTCGGGTATGCCGTTCCGCGCCTGCTCCTGTATCCGCAGCTCGCTTGGATGTCTCTGCTCGTCGAACACCGCTGGTGGGACGCCGAGACCGTTCCTGGCACGCCCGCAGTGGTGGAGGCGGCGCGCTGTCTCCGCCTGTACCCGCGCAACGCGGCCTGGGCCCTGCTGGCACGCGGTACATGGCTGCCGTACGGCGACCTCTACCACTACGCGCACTCAGCGCATCCCGCGGTGCGCTGGAACTACCTGCCGGTCCTGGAACGGAGCATCCTCGGCGCTCCTGGGTACACCCCGGACGCGCTGTTGCTCGGCGACCAGGCGCTGGTACGCCATCATTTCCGGGCGCTGGCGGTGCGCGACGGGATGTCGAGCGCTGCTGCCACCGCGGCAGCGCGTGGGGCCCGTACCGCGCTCCGCAGGTGATGCGACGGGCGGTCCGGGAAGCATCCGGGACCACCCGCGCGCGATGGTGCGCAGATCAGGCAAGCTCATCGACGAACGCGCGCCAGGCGCCGTGACCGAAGGTGATGACGGGGCCGGCAGGGCGCTTGCTGTCGCGGATGGGGACGAGGTGGGGGAGGTTGCGGGCCACCTCGACGCACTCGCCCTGCCCTCCGCTGTAGCTGCTCCTACGCCAGGCGGCAATGGCTATGTCCGGCAGCAAGCGGCATTCCTGAGTCATCGTCTGTACTCCTTGGTGAGGTGTCGGATCAGGCTGAGTGAGTCCGTCGGCGGCAACGCCGAGGTGCGAGCGTCGTCGAAGAGATCGCGATATCGCGAGACTTCGGACTCCCGTTCCATCCAGATGTTGCCGGTTGGAGTCTCGGTCAGTACGAGATCGAGCGCCGACACCCGCGGAAAGCTCAACAACAGGTACGGGCCGAACATACCCGGATGCGCACCGCGTGAGAACGGCAGCACCTGGATGGTGATGTTGGGCCGTTCGGCGAGATCCGCCAGGTGCTCCAACTGGCCGTGCATCACGGTCTTGCCGCCGACCTGCTGGTGAAGGACCCCCTCCGCGAGGACTGCCCAGAGTTCCAACGGGTCCTCACCGGAAAGGCGTTGCTGCCTGGCCAGGCGCACCTGTACGAACTGGTCGATCTCCTCCGCTGTCTGCCACGCCCGGGAGGCGACTGTCACGGCCCGTCCGTACTCCGGAGTCTGGAGCAGCCCAGGCACCAGCTGTACCTGGAACGTCCTGATGCTGTCGCAGATCGTCTCCATCTCGATGTAGTCGCGGTAGGTGTCGGCGAGAACCGAGCCGTATTGATGCCACCAACCCTCGCGCCGACGCCTGTTGGCGGTACGGGCGAGTGACCCCAACCGCTCACGTGCGTCCAGCTCGACAACGGCGTAGGCGTGCATCAGGGCGAGGAGGTCGGGTGTGCGAACCGGCACGTGACCGTTCTCGATACGGCTGATCTTGCCCTTGGTGCAGTCGAGGACCTCGGCGGCCTCAGCTGTGGACAACCCGGCCTGCTCGCGGAAACGGCGTAGTTCGTCGCCGAGTTGGCGCCCGAGAACGGTGGATGGCTTGACGGATGGCATGCACCACTCCCTACCAGCATTCGGTGCTCGGTGTCTTCGGAACCCACGAAGGGGTGAATTGAGAGACAGCAATGCATTCAACGTTGCGCCAGTACGAAGTGTGCAGGCATTCTGTGTTGGTCGAGTCACCGAACGTCACAGGTGGACGGTGCTCGCGGTCCCCAAATCGCGGATCCTCAAGGAGCGTCAGCGTCATGGCAGAGCCCTCCGCTGTTCACGAACTCACCTTCAGGCTGGTGCGCAGTCGCAGCAGCGTTTCGAGAGCGCGAGCCGTTCTGCGCGCCAGGCTCGGCGAGTGGCGAGCGGAGCAGACGGTGGCAGAGACAGCGGAGTTGGTGCTCTCCGAGTTGGTGACGAACGCGCTGCGGGTCCCCGCACCGGGCGACCGGATGATCGGTGTACGTATCGGATGCCGGGAGCGGGGAGGGCTGCTGCGCCTGGAGGTGAGTGACGCGGGGGAGGGGCGGCCGGTGGTGCGGCGGTCCGGTGCGCTGGACACGGCAGGGCGCGGGCTGCTGCTCGTGGAGGCTCTGGCACACCGTTGGGGTGTGGACGAGCGTCGGGCCGGTATCGGGAAGACGGTGTGGGCCGAGCTGTTGGCTCCCGGCATCGTCCCCGTGTCCGGCGAAGGGGAGACCGACGTCGCGGCGGTGACCGTCCGGGCCGGTCAGAGCGTACGAGTGGGAGGAGGAGCCTGGCGCACGGTGCGCGGTGTGCGGAGTGAGCGGTACGCCTCGGGAGGGCTCTTCGTCATCGTGGCCCTGGACGAAGGCCCCGCTCTGCGGCTGCAAGCCGGAGACGCCGTGACCGTGCGGACGGGAGGCGCGGGTGGGGCAGGGGTGCTGCGCCCCGCCGGGAGTCAGGTCCTGCCCACGGGCGGCCCGGTGAGCGCGTCATGAGGTGGCTGAGGGAGAGGTTCCGTCGCCGTCGGCGTCCCGTGGGGGAAGCCGGGCCCCGGTTCACGGGCACGCTGAAGCGGGTGATCGGCGGTCGGCTCGTCGTCGTCGGCGAGGCAGGTGAACCGGTACCGCAGGTGCCGTCCCCACCGGTGCCGGCGCGTCGACGGGGCCGTGGTTCGCTTCGGGGGCACATCCGTGTCCCCGACACCTTCGACGACCCGCGCCCCAGCATCGCCGCAGCGTTCGGGGTCCGCTCGTGAGGTTCCTGCTCGACACCCGCGTGGTCATGTGGTGGCTGGCCGACGCCCCGCAGCTGTCCGACCGGATCAAGGACCTGATCGACAGCGAGCCCGCCGTCCACCTCAGCGCGGTGTCGCCGTGGGAGATCACCGTCAGGCAGTTCCTCGGCGAGTTCGAGGGCCCGGGGGACCTGGCCGAGCAGGTGCGCGACCTGCCCCTCGTCAGCGTGCCGGTCACCGCCGCCCACGGGGTGCGGGCGGGCAGGCTGCCGATACTGCACACCGACCCCTTCGACCGGATACTCGTCGCGCAGGCCCAGGCCGAAGGGATGGCCCTGGTCACCCGGAACGCCTGGATCCCGGAGTACGACGTACAGGTCGTGCGGGCCTGACCCGTACGTCGTCCTTCGGGCGCCCGGGCACCACCTGGGCTACGGGGGCGGTTCCTTCCCCGTAGCCCTTGCCCGTACGGCCCCGCTAGGCCTTTCGGAGCCGGGCGACGATGCCGTCCAGGTCGCGCTGGAACAGATCCGGCCGTACGAAGTGCCCGCCGGGCACCTCGTGCCACTCGTGGGGGATCCCGGCCGCGCCGAGGCCGGCCCGGAACTCCCGCTGGCCCGCCAGTACCTGCGTCTCGTTGACCGTGTCGAACCAGTTGACCGGGTCGGGGCTGGTGCCGGCGACCATGAAGACCCGCTTGTTCCGGTAGCTCTCGATGCGCTGCACGGGGTTGTCGGCGGTGACCCTGGCCTCGTCCCAGAGTGGCGCTCCGTAGACCGTGCCCCCGCCCAGTTCCACGGCCGCGGAGGAGACGTTGGCCCAGTGGGTGACCAGGCCGAAGTCCCGCCGCAGGCTGGCCGGTCCGGAGTGGGCGCTCACCGAGGCGAAGTGGCCGTAGTACTTGGCCGCGTACTTGAGCGCCCCGAAGCCGCCCATGGAGAAGCCGGAGACGGCCCGGCCGTTGTACTCGGCGTACGTACGGAAGTTGGCGTCGATCCACGGGATCAGCTGGGCGATGTGGAAGGTCTCCCAGTTCCGGGCCCCGGTGTTCGAGCTGACCGGGTTCGAGTACCAGCCCGCCGGGCCGCCGTCGGGCATCACGACGATGACCGGCTTGCCGGCCGTCCACGCGCGGATGCCCATTCGGTCGAACGTGATGAAGTCCTGGCCCGTGCCCCCGCCGTGGAACAGGTAGAGGACCGGGTAGGAACGTCCGCCGGAGTGGTAGCCGTCGGGAAGCAGGACGTTGACGGCGGGGTTCCAGCCGATGGCGTCGGTCGCGAAGCGGTAGAACCACATGCGGGGGTCGCTCTCGCCGCGCTCGACGATGCGGAGTCCGAAGCCGTCGCCCGCCGCGTGGGCCGCCGACGCCGAAGCCAGGACGCCTCCCGCGCCGAGGGCGGTGGCCGCGGTCACTCCGCCGAGAGCCTTGATGAGACCCCTGCGGGTCGGGTTGTGCGTACTCAAAGGGAACTCCTGGGGGGATGGAGGCGCGGCGGGACGGGACGGCGGGCAGGCGGATTCACGCGGAGTAGCCCTTCGGCGGGATCAGCGTGGCGAGCTGGTCGAAGGAGATCCAGTAGATCTGGTTGCCGCTGAAGGAGGCGGGGTCGGCTATGAGGACGGTCCTGTCCACCTCGTCGTAGCCGAAGACGGTGAAGTAGTGGTAGATCGTCTGGTCCGACGGGTACCCGGGCGGCTGGTTGCCGGGCGGGGCGACGATGTTGGCCACCAGCGGGTAGTTGCGGTCGATGTCGAACACGATGTCGTTCCAGAGCAGGTCACGCTGGCCCTGGGTGGGCGGATCGTTCGGCATCTCCTTGGTCTCGTACCAGCCCCCGCCCAGGTTCGAGTTGAGTACGCCGGTCACCTGGCCGATGTGGTCGGTGCCCGCCTCGGTGGTGCCGAGCTGCCAGGCGAGATCCCCCTGACTGGGCGGGGCCGTCCGGGCGGAGAGGGCGATGCGCGTCGCGGCCGGACCGCACCAGTACCCGGTCTCCTGGACCTGGTAGGCGATCTGGAGCCAGTGGGCGCTCTTGGTGCGCCCCGCGTCGACCTTCAGCCGGCTGCCCGGCTCGTCGAACCCGCTGAGGACGGCCGTGCCGGCCTTCGTGTCGTGGGCGAGTACGGACACGGTGGGGGTGGCGGACGGCTCGGTGGACGCCGTTGCCATGCCGGGCTGCAGAAGTGCTGCCACGGCCAGCGCCGCGATCGCCGAGGACACAAGTCTCTTACGCATGGGAGCTCCTGGGGGTGCGGGCCCGTGAGGGCGCGGCAGTGGGGGGTGCCCGTTCGTGTGCGAGAGCGGAATCAGCGTGATTGGCGGCCTGCGGGGAAGCAAGCGGTGAAAGCTCAGGCTTACCGGCGGACCTGTCCCCGCCGGCCGGGGCCGGCCGTCGCGCACTGAACGGGCGCGTGACCCTGATCAGGCGCACGCGTGTGTGGCCGCGCCCCCACGGTGCGGCCTTGCCCCACTCCTCCGGTGGCCATGGCGGGGTTCGTGGCCTCGACGAGTTCTGCTCCGTCGGGCCCCGCCGTCCGCCCTGCCTGACGTGCCGGCGCACGAGCGCCGTCGGCCGGGACCGAACGGGCCACGGGCGCTCACAGCGCCCTCAGGTGGCTCGCCCGGTCGACCGGAGCCCCCGGACGGCCGGGACCTCAAGGGTGATCAAGAAGGATGACCAGGACGCTCGGGAGGCAACCCGCTGAGGGGGCCGCCCGGTCCTGGGCGGCCCCCTCGGCCTTGACCGCAGGGGCGGTCGCGATCAGCGCTGGTGCCCGAGGCTCCGGGACCCGTATGTGTGCGTGGAGGTGTTGATGTTGTTGGTGATGTCGCCGACGGTGAAGTTGATCAGTCCGCCGCAACTGAGGAGGCAGAAGCCAGGGGTTGGACCGGGCGGATTCGGAGCTGCCGTGACCTGGGCGGTCGTGGTGTTGTTGGATGCGTCGCACTCAGCGTTGCCGTTGTAGGCGGCGGTGATGGTGTGCGCGCCGACGACGGTGAACGTGGTGCTGTAGCCGGCCTGACCGTTGGCGTTCACGGGCACTGTGCCGAGCTCGTCGCTGCCGTCGAAGAACGTCACGCCGAGCCCGCCCGTGGGGTCGGCAGGGCAGTCGACCGTCGCCTGCAGTTGCACCGTGGTACCTACCACGGCGGACTGCGGAACGGCCGTCACCGTGGTGCTCGACGGTACGGCCCAGGCGGGCGAGGCCAGCGCCAGCATGGCTGCGATGGCTGTGGAGACGACCAACTTCCCTCTGTGCTGGGTGATTCTCAACGGTTCGGCTCCTCGCTGTGTCGCCGGGCCCGCAGGGCGCGGGCGCCGCGCGCCCTCACGCTAGGGCGACGTCGCTCCCTTCCAGGGAGGCTGCGCCGCAAGTAACCTGCATGGATCAGTGGCCCGGAAGGTTCGTCCGGCAGTTGAGTGAGGGCGGAGCAATCGGACGCGTCGGGTGCTCGCGGCGTTCCGTCCTCCGCCGCCGGTGTCAGATGCCAGGCACGGCGACCCGTGTGTAGGTCAGCCCGGTGCTGGTGCCACCCGCCGTGGTGACGGTCACCGCCACCGGGCCTGCGGGGGCCGCGGGGGCGACCGCTGTGACCTGTGTGTCCGACACGACGGTGAACGGGACGGCTGTGGCCCCGAATCTGACGACCGAGGCCGTGGCGAGGTTCGTTCCCGCAAGAGTGACCACGGTGCCCGCTGTGGTCGGGCCACTGGTGGGCACCAGTGCCGTCAGGGTGGGCAGGGCGGCGTAGGTGAAGGCGACGGGGTTGCTGGTGCCACCCGGGGTGACCACCGTGATCGGTGAACTGTCCGTCCCCGGTGGGGCGGTGGCCGTGATCTGTGTCGCGGACACCACTGTGAAGGAGGCGGCGTCCGTGGCGCCGAAGCGGACGGCCCCGGCGTTGAGCAGATTGCTCCCGGTCAGTGTGACCACCACGCCACCGGCCGCCGGGCCCACGTTGGGGAAGGCGCTGGAGAGGGCGGGCGGTGCTGCGTAGAAGAAGAAGGCGTCCGGGGCGTTGGTGCCTCCCGGAGTCGTGACGGCCACCACGGCGGCGCCGGCACTTCCGGACGGCGTCGTAGCGGTGATCTGGGTGGCCGAGTTCACCAGGAAGGAGGTTGCCGCGACCGCGGCGAAGGTGACCGCCGTGGCCCCGGTGAACCCGGTGCCCGTCAGAGTGACCCCGGTACCGCCCGACGTGGGACCGCTGCTGGGCGACACCCCGGTGACCACGGGCACCTGTGACACGACGTAGGTGAACGTCACCGAATTGCTGTTGCCGGTCGGATGGAGGATGGTCACCGCCGCCGCACCGGCGGCGCGCGGCGGGCTTACAGCCGTGATCTGAGTGGCGGAGTTGACCGTGAAGGACGTGGCGCCGGTGCTGCCGAACCGTACGCCGGTCGCCCCCGTCATTCCGGTCCCGGTGAGGGTGACGGTGGTTCCCCCGGTGGTGGGCCCCTGCGACGGACTGACGGTGCTGATCGTGGGTGGCATGAGGATCCTCCTGTGACGGCCTGGGGGAGGCCCGGGGCGGCGCGGATTCCGGTCCGGGGCGGGAGAGAAGGACCGCCGCGCCCGGGGCATCGGCGGAGACGGGCCGTCCGTCCATCGGTGGATCGCATGGCCGGATGGCGGTAGGAGCGGGGCCACCGCCGGAAGCGGGGGCAGGGCAGGGTGCCGCCCGGTGAGGACCGGGCGGCACCCTTGGGTGAGGTCAGATACCGGGAGCCGCGACGTAGGTGAACGCGTCGGTGGCCGTGTCGGAGTCGGCCGCGTTCGTCACCACCACGTCGACCGCGCCGGCGGCGCCGGGCGGGGTCACCGCCGAGACCGTGGTGGAGTTCACCACGGAGAAGGGTGCCGGATTGCCGTCGAAGGTGACTGACTCGGTACTTCCGAGGTTGGTGCCGGTGATGGTCACACCCGTACCGCCGGACGTCGGCCCGGAGGTCGGCGAGACGGTGGCCACCGTGGGAGCGTCCACGTAGGTGTAGGTCAGACCGTTGTTGGTCCCGCCGGCGGTGGTCACACTCACTCCGACGGGGCCCGCCACTGCGCCGGCAGGCACGGTGACGGTGAGCTGGGTGTCGGAGACGACCGTCGGCGTGGCGGTGTTGGCTCCGAAGGCCACGCTGGTGGCCGTCGCCAGCCCGACACCGTTGATCGTGACCGTGTTGGTGCCCGCCAGTGGGCCGGAGGTCGGCCCGAGCGAGGACTTGAACGGTGCTCCGACGTAGAAGAACGGAACCGGGTTGCTCGTGCCGCCCGGGGTCGTGATGGTCACGCCTACCGGGCCGGAGCCGGACGGCGAGACCGCGGTGACCTGCGTCGGAGAGACGTTGGTGACGCTGGTGGCCGGCTTGCCGCCGAAGGTGACGGCGGTGGTGCCGGACAGGTTCGTGCCGGTGATGGTCACCAGCGTGCCACCGCCGGTGGATCCCTGATTCGGAGAGATGGGCATGAGGAGACTCCTCGCTGAAGGACGGGACAGAGGGCACACGGCGGAACCGGGGGATCGCCGGGCCGGCCGTCGCGGAGGGCCCTTGCGGGGTGGGCGGCTGAACTGTGCCGTCGACGGAGTTCCCCTGTAGGCGCACAAAGGAAGAACCGGCAGGCACCGCCCTTTACCGAATTCCCCGGTCATGGGATGGGCGGCCCACCGGTTCGCTACCTCAAGTACGCCACAAGGAAGCATTTCTGACAAGAGGTCAATCAAGTGATTCAAAGGGCAAAGGGTGCGATGCGGCGCGCGCCGCCGTCCCACCGGCGTACGCCACCGAGGTCGGTCCGGTGCACAAAGAAACCAGCCGGCACCCTCATGAAGCGGTGCCGACCGGTGTTCCAGCATCTCGGGGTGCCCATCGCGATCCCGGAGGGCCGCACCCTCCCCACGTGTGAAGGGTGACAACTCACCCGGACACCACGCGCCCCGAGCGATTCGGGCTGCCCATCGGTTGGGCGCGCCCCAAGTAACGAACGGCCAGGCATATGCCACAAGCTCCAGGTCGTCCTGTCACCCGATTGGAGCAGTTGTTCGGGGCGGGAGTGTCCGGTGCGTGCTTCTGGGGCGGTGCCCCCGCTTCCCGGACAAGGGAGGCGGTAGCCCTCAGCGCAGTCGCGCGCGCTCCTCCAGGGCGAGCATCGCGCGGCCCTCGGTGGTCGCCACGTGGAAGGCCCGCCCGGCCCTGCGGACCGTCGTGATCAGACCGGCCGCGCGCAGGACGTTCACGTGCTGGCTCACGGCGGGGTGGGTCACCCGCAGGAGACGGGCGGCCTCGACGGTGGAGCAGCCGGTCAGGCTCGCGCGCAGAATCCCGGCCCGCGTGTGTCCCATCAGCGGCCCCAGGGGGCCGAGCTCCTGCCCGGCGCCGGTGCCGGGGGCGGGGCCGGCCCAGTCCGTGGCGTGCTGGATGGGGTAGACGAGAACGGGGGGCAGCGCTCCGTCCGCGAGGGTGGTCGGCGTGGGCCAGCAGAAGAACGACGGCTGGAGCACCAGACCCCGTCCCTCCAGGCGCAGTTGCTGTTCGACGGGATAGGCCACCTCCAGGACGGGGGGCCGCCAGCGGAACTGCGGGCCGAGACCGTCCAGCAGCCCCTCGGTGCCGCGGTCCAGCAGGCTGTACAGCCGGACGGCACGGTCCGCGTCGATGTGTGCCTGGACACGTGGCCAGTACGGGGCCAGCGCCTCCAGCTGGTAGGTGTGGAGGGCGTCACCCAGCCCGCGCAGGGCATCGGCGTCGCCCGCGGCCAGGGAACGTACCCAGTCGGGCGGTCGCGGAGGGCTCGCCAACTGGGTCAGGTCGGTGCGCAGCCGTGGGTGCGGAGTGCTCATCAGCACGTCGAGGGCGGCCTGCAGGGTGGTGCGGTCACCGGCGGTGGGAGTGAGGAAGTCGGGGGAGTAGCCGCGCGGCGGCAGCAGGCCCGCCAGCAGCGTGCGACCGCCCGAGAGCCTCGGCCGGGCCCAGCGTCGCCACGCCCCGAACACCCTTTCACCGTCACGGCGTTGGAGGGTCTGCACGCTGTTGGTGATCTCCCAGAGGAAGTCCGGCCCCGGGGCCACCCGGACCCGTGCCAGATCCTCGGACGTGAAGTGCACCCGCAACATGGGCCCTCCATCGAGAGGTGAAGGTGTGCCGATGCCGACCGCGAGCCGTCCATCGGAGCAACGGGGCTGTATCCACAGGAAGTTGCCCGCCGCCGCGGCCCGCCGGCTGCCTTCGGGCAGCGTACCCGCGCGAGATCGGAGAGGGCAGGCGGACGACCCGAATCCCGCGCTCCACATAGGTCCCGGTGACGGCGGGGCCGTGGAGGCCCTGGAGCTGTGCGGTGTCAGAGGCTGGACGGTTGACGCGGGGGAGTGCCACTTCCACGAGGGGGCGGCGGACGTGATCACGCGACGTGACGAGGCGGGGGCACCATCCGCGGGCGACCGGCCCCCACTCCGGCCCGGCCTCGGCGCGAGGGAAGTCCCCGTATGTACGGCAGCCGGCACACTCCATCAGGGGCATGGAAAAAAGACCCTCTGCTCAGTGCTTCCACTGGTCAGAAGGTCTTTTTCGGCACTTCCTGCGAAGTGCCCCCGGCAGGATTCGAACCTGCGCACCCGGCTCCGGAGGCCGATGCTCTATCCCCTGAGCTACGGGGGCGAAACCGCCGCACTGGGCGGCGACGAGTGAAACCCTACCAGCTCCGGGCCGGTGTCCGGGACCGGTATTTCCGCGTCGCCGGCACCGGTGCGGGCCCGCTGTTCGGCCCCGGTGCGGGGCCTGGCCCGGCAGTCGTGCGAGGGGGCTCGGGGAGCGGGGCCGAGCGGCTGCCCCGCCGCCCCCCGGCGGGCAGAAGTGGGCAAAACCCGGACGCGGCTCCTCCGCTCGACCTACCCTCGAAGGGTGTCAGGGGCGTACGGCCGCGTGCTTGTTGTGGACGACAACAAGGTCATCCGGCAGCTGATCAGGGTCAATCTCGAGCTGGAGGGCTTCGAGGTCGTGACCGCGGCCGACGGCGTCGAGTGCCTGGACCTGGTGCACGAGTTCCGCCCGGACGTGATCACGCTGGACGTGGTGATGCCCCGGCTCGACGGAATCCAGACCGCCCTCCGGCTGCGCGCGGATCCGAGGACCGGCCATCTTCCCGTCGCCGTGGTGAGCGCCTGCACGCCCCACGAGGTGGACTCGGGGGTCGCCGCCGGGGTCGACGCCTTCCTGGCGAAGCCGTTCGAGCCGAGCGATCTGGTGAGCATGGTGCGGCGGCTCGCCGAGCGCAGGGGTGCCGAGCCGCTCGACGGCAGGCGTGGCGCGGGGACGGCCGGGAGTGCGACGGGCTGAGCCCGCGTCCAGGAGCGCGGCGGGGGTGCGGATGCCGCCGTGTGACGCGGGTCGAGCGGATCCCGCTGAGCCGCGCCGCCGGACGGGTGTCCGGGAGGCTCGCTGCCCGTATGGCGAAACCGGTTGGCGAAGTGCCCCCCTTCCTCCCATACGCTTGGCCCGTGACCCCCGCAGATCTCTCCCGAACCGTGGTGCGCGCTGTGCGCCGCGCGGTCGACGAGGGTGCCCTGTCCGCCCCCGTGCCCGTCGGCGTACGGGTCGAGCGGACACGGCCCGGCGGCACCGGTGACTACGCCTGCGCCGTCGCCCTCCAGCTGGCGGGCCCGGCCGAGCTCCCCGCCCGCGAGGTCGCCGCGCTGCTGCGGGACCGGGTCGTCGGCGCGCCCGGGATCGGGCGGGTCGAGATCACCGGACCCGGCTTCCTGAACTTCACCCTCGCCGCCGCCGCAGACGCGGCGGCCCGCTCCGCGCGCGTACGCCAGGTGCTGGACGAGGGCCTCCGGTACGGGTGGGGCACCGAGTACGCCGGGCAGCCCCAACGGCTCCACCACCGGCGCGAGGTCCGGGCCGCGGTGTTGGCCGACTCGGTGAGCAGGCTGCTGCGAGCGCGGGGCGCCCCGGTGCGGACCACCTGTGAGGAGGCGCCCGACCCCGACTGGGCGCGCCTCGGTGTGAAGGCTGACGCGCACGGGCGGCCCCCCTTCCCGCTGACGGAGACCCGGCCCGTTCCCGCCGGGGCCACGGCCGCCGAGCTGCTGGAGCGGCTGGGGGCCGACGCCACCCGCTGGGGCCTGCTGAGGCCCGCCGGACACGACCGCGCACCCCTCGGCGACAGCCTCCTCGTGCAGGTGGAGTCCAATCCGCTCTTCCTGGTCCGCTACGCCCACGCCCGTGCCCGCGCCCTCACGCGGGAGGCGGCGCGGCTCGGCCTCTCCGCCGCGTACGCCGACGACGTGGACGCGCCCGCGCTGCACGCGGCGATCGCCGACCACCCCGGTGTCCTCGCCGCCGCGGCCCGCCACCAGGCGCCCGACCGGCTCGCCCGGCACCTCGAGACCGTCGCGCACGCCTTCTTCGACTTCCACGACGCCTGCCCGCCGCTCCCCGTCGGTGACGAGAAACCCTCGGCCGCCCACCGCTCCCGGCAGGCTCTCGCCGAAGCCGCCGGGACGGTGCTCGCAGGCGGCCTGTCCCTGCTCGGCGTCAGCGCCCCCGAACACCTCTGAGAACCGAGAGAGCA
The DNA here is from genome assembly GCF_040660235.1 of Streptomyces sp. NPDC049970. Classification (NCBI taxonomy): domain Bacteria; kingdom Bacillati; phylum Actinomycetota; class Actinomycetes; order Kitasatosporales; family Streptomycetaceae; genus Streptomyces; species Streptomyces sp. NPDC049970. The sequence goes on from NZ_JBFALP010000003.1 coordinate 253,777, forward strand.
GAGCAGAACGATGAGCCGATCCGCACACCCCGCCGGTCCCCGCCACGCCGACGTCCTTCCCGAGGGCCACTACACGGCGCCGGCCACCGACCTGAACGTCCTGGACGAGAAGGTCTGGTCCCGTACGGTCACCCGCGACGCGGACGGCGCGCTCACCGTCGGAGGGATCGAAGTGGCCCGGCTGGCCGAGGAGTTCGGTACTCCCGCGTACTTCCTCGACGAGAGCGACTTCCGGGCCCGCTGCCGCGCCTGGGCCGACGCCTTCGGACCGGACGCCGACGTGTTCTACGCCGGCAAGGCGTTCCTGTCGCGCGCCGTGGTGCGCTGGCTCACGGAGGAGGGCCTGAACCTGGACGTGTGCTCCGGCGGTGAACTGGCGACCGCGCTGGGCGCCGGAATGCCCGCCGAGCGCATCGCCTTCCACGGCAACAACAAGACCGTCGCCGAGATCGAGCGGGCTGTCGAGGCCGGCGTCGGGCGGATCGTGCTCGACTCCTTCCAGGAGATCGTCCGCGTCTCGCACATCGCCCAGCGGCTCGGCACCCGCCAGCGGGTGCAGATCCGGGTCACGGTCGGCGTCGAGGCGCACACCCACGAGTTCATCGCCACCGCGCACGAGGACCAGAAGTTCGGCATCGCGCTGGCCGACGGACAGGCCGCCGAGGCGGTCCGCAGGGCGCTCACCCTGGACGGCCTGGAGCTCATCGGCATCCACTCGCACATCGGCTCGCAGATCTTCGACATGGCGGGCTTCGAGGTCTCCGCGCGGCGTGTGGTCCAGCTGCTCGCCGAGGTACGCGACGAGCACGGCGTCGAGCTCCCCGAGATCGACCTCGGCGGCGGCCTCGGTATCGCGTACACGTCCGAGGACGACCCGCGCGAGCCGCACGAGATCGCCAAGGCGCTGGGCGACATCGTGACCCGGGAGTGCGAGTCCGCAGGGCTGCGCACCCCGCGGATCTCCGTCGAGCCGGGCCGGGCGATCGTCGGCCCCACCGCGTTCACGCTGTACGAGGTCGGCACGATCAAGCCCCTGGAGGGCCTGCGGACGTACGTCAGCGTGGACGGCGGGATGTCGGACAACATCCGCACCGCGCTGTACGACGCCGAGTACAGCGTCGCGCTCGTCTCGCGCACCTCCGAGGCCGAGCCGATGCTCGTACGCGTGGTCGGCAAGCACTGCGAGAGCGGTGACATCGTGGTCAAGGACGCGTTCCTGCCCGCCGACCTGGCCCCCGGCGACCTGATCGCGGTACCCGCCACAGGCGCGTACTGCCGTTCCATGGCGAGCAACTACAACCACGCCCTCCGCCCGCCCGTCGTCGCTGTCCGTGACGGGGAGGCGAGGGTGATCGTCCGGCGCGAGACGGAGGAAGATCTCCTGCGTCTCGATGTCGGCTGATGAAATTCGCATCTCAAAATCCGGACGGGTGGCAGAAACCCCCGTCCGGTGAGTGAGACTGGTCCACACATCAGAAGTATGAGAAACGAGGTCGGATGATGCGTACGCGTCCGCTGAAGGTGGCGCTGCTGGGCTGTGGAGTGGTCGGCTCAGAGGTGGCGCGCATCATGACGACGCACGCCGACGACCTCGCCGCGCGCATCGGCGCGCCGGTCGAGCTCGCCGGTGTGGCCGTCCGCCGGCCCTCCAAGGTGCGGGAGGGCATCGACCCCGCACTGATCACCACCGATGCGACCGCCCTGGTCAAACGGGGGGACATCGACGTCGTCATCGAGGTGATCGGCGGTATCGAGCCGGCCCGCACGCTCATCACGACCGCCTTCGAGCACGGCGCGGGCGTCGTCTCGGCCAACAAGGCGCTGCTCGCCGAGGACGGCTCCGCCCTCCACGCCGCGGCCGAGCGCAACGGCAGGGACCTCTACTACGAGGCGGCGGTGGCGGGCGCCATCCCGCTGGTGCGTCCGCTGCGCGAGTCCCTCGCGGGGGACAAGGTCAACCGGGTGCTCGGCATCGTCAACGGCACGACCAACTTCATCCTCGACAAGATGGACACCAGCGGAGCCGGCTACTCCGAAGCACTCGACGAGGCCACCGCCCTCGGATACGCCGAGGCCGACCCGACGGCCGACGTCGAGGGCTTCGACGCCGCCGCGAAGGCCGCGATCCTCGCCGGGATCGCCTTCCACACCCGGGTGAGGATCGGCGAGGTGCACCGCGAGGGCATCACCGAGGTCACTGCGGCCGACATCGCCTCCGCGCGCCGTATGGGCTGCACCGTCAAGCTCCTCGCGATCTGCGAGCGCGCCGCCGACGGCAAATCCGTCACGGCCCGCGTGCACCCCGCGATGATCCCGCTCAGCCACCCGCTGGCCTCGGTCCGCGAGGCGTACAACGCGGTCTTCGTCGAGGCCGAGGCCGCCGGGCAGCTGATGTTCTACGGCCCCGGCGCCGGCGGCGCCCCCACCGCGTCGGCGGTACTCGGCGACCTCGTCGCGGTGTGCCGCAACATCATCGGAGCGACCACCGGCCCCGGTGAGTCCGCGTACACGCGCCTGCCGGTCAGCCCCATGGGCGACGTGGTCACGCGCTACCACATCAGTCTCGACGTGGCCGACAAGCCTGGCGTACTCGCCCAGGTCGCGACGGTCTTCGCCGAACAGGGCGTATCCATCGATACGGTCCGACAGCAGAGCCGATATTCGGGCAGCGGCGACGAAGGCGCCACCGAGCAGGGTGGCGGCGGACGACGGGCGGGCGGGGACGGCGAGGCGTCCCTCGTCGTCGTCACCCACCGCGCGTACGACGCCGCCCTCTCCGGGACCGTCGAGGCGCTCCGCAAGCTGGACACCGTGCGCGGTGTCGCCAGCATCATGCGTGTTGAAGGGGAGTAAGGACCCATGACCAGCAAGGGCACCCACCAGTGGCGCGGCATCATCGAGGAGTACCGGGACCGGCTTCCGGTCACGAGCACCACGCCGGTCGTCACACTCCGTGAGGGCGGTACGCCGCTCGTCCCGGCGCAGGTCCTCTCCGAGCGCACCGGCTGCGAGGTGCATCTCAAGGTCGAGGGCGCCAACCCCACCGGGTCGTTCAAGGACCGCGGCATGACGATGGCGATCACCCGCGCCAAGGAGGAGGGCGCGCAGGCCGTCATCTGCGCCTCCACCGGCAACACCTCCGCCTCCGCCGCCGCGTACGCGGTGCGCGCGGGCATGGTCTGCGCCGTGCTCGTGCCGCGGGGCAAGATCGCGCTCGGCAAGATGGGCCAGGCGCTCGTCCACGGCGCGAAGATCCTCCAGGTCGACGGCAACTTCGACGACTGCCTGAACCTGGCCCGCAGCCTGTCGGACAACTACCCGGTGGCGCTCGTCAATTCGGTCAACCCGGTCCGGATCGAGGGGCAGAAGACCGCGGCGTTCGAAATCGTCGACGCGCTCGGCGACGCCCCCGACATCCACGTACTGCCCGTGGGCAACGCGGGCAACATCACGGCCTACTGGAGGGGCTACAGGGAGTACGCGAAGGACGCGCTCTCCACGCGCTCCCCGCGCATGTGGGGCTTCCAGGCGTCCGGTTCCGCACCCATCGTGCGGGGCGAGATCGTCAAGGACCCGGCCACCATCGCCACCGCGATCCGCATCGGCAACCCCGCGTCGTGGCAGTTCGCGCTCGACGCCCGGGACGAGTCGGGCGGCTTCATCGACGAGGTGACGGACCGTCAGATCCTGTCCGCCTACCGGCTCCTGGCCTCCCAGGAGGGTGTCTTCGTCGAGCCGGCGTCGGCCGCCTCGGTGGCCGGTCTGCTCAAGGCCGCCGAAGAGGGCAAGGTCGACCCCGGCCAGAAGATCGTCTGCACCGTCACGGGCAACGGTCTCAAGGACCCCGACTGGGCCGTCGCGGGCGCCCCGCAGCCCGTCACCGTCCCCGTCGACGCGGTGGCCGCGGCGGAGAAGCTGGGCCTCGCGTAACAGCAGGGCCGCCCGCTCCGGACGGACAGCGCATGGGAGGTGTGCGACACGCATCGTGCGCCTCCTGTGCGCCCTGTGTCGCCACGGAACCCTACTTCGATAAGCTGTACCCAACCCGCCCCGCCGCTCGCGCCGCGGTGCGCAGCCGTCGTGACTGCCGGGTCCCCACTCCTCGCACCACGGCACCCCACGTCTGCCGCAACACCCCGCACAACATCCCCGCCGCCGTACAGGAAGAGTCGTCCAACCGATGGCCGGTCCCGCGTTCCGAGCCGCCGCCGTCCGGGTGCGCGTCCCCGCAACCAGCGCCAACCTGGGCCCGGGCTTCGACGCCCTCGGCCTCTCGCTGGGGCTCTACGACGACGTCGTCGTCCGGGTCGCCGACTCCGGGCTGCACGTCGACATCGCGGGTGAGGGTGCCGAAACGCTTCCCCGCGACGAGAACCACCTGCTCGTGCGCTCACTGCGCACCGCATTCGACCTGCTCGGCGGACAGCCGCGCGGTCTGGAGATCGTCTGCGCCAACCGCATCCCGCACGGCCGTGGCCTCGGCTCCTCGTCCGCCGCCATCTGCGCGGGGATCGTCGCTGCCCGAGCCGTGACCACGGGCGGCGACGCGCGCCTCGACGACGCCGCGCTGCTGGAGCTGGCGACCGAGATCGAGGGCCACCCCGACAACGTCGCCGCGTGTCTCCTCGGCGGATTCACCCTCGCCTGGATGGACGGCGGCGCGGCCAGGGCCATCAGGATGGATCCCGCCGACTCCGTGGTCCCGGTGGTCTTCGTACCCGCCACGCCGGTGCTCACCGAGACCGCCCGTGGCCTGCTGCCGCGCACCGTCCCCCATGTGGACGCGGCGGCGAACGCCGGCCGTGCGGCGCTCCTCGTCGAGGCCCTGACCCGGCGCCCCGAGCTGCTGCTCACCGCCACCGAGGACCGGATCCACCAGGAGTACCGGGGGCCCGCTATGCCACAGACCGTGGAACTGGTGAACAGGCTGCGCGCCGACGGCGTTCCCGCCGTCATCTCCGGTGCGGGGCCGACCGTGCTCGCGCTGACGGAGGAGGGCTCGGCCGACAAGGTCGCCCGGCTGGCGGGTGAGGGCTGGGCCGCCAACCGGCTGGCTCTCGACGCCACGGGTGCGAGCGTGCTGCCGCTCGCCGCGTAATCGCACGTGATTGCCGGTGCATGAGAGGGGGAATGTTTGTTGGAGCCGGTAGTGTTAACCTCAAGTCAGCAATCGACGTCTTCGTGGCGCGTTGCTTCGTGTCCCCTTCCGGGACCACCACTCTTCCGGGAGCCTCCCCGACTGCCTGAGCAGCCTGCCTGAGCTTTCGAGCACGCTCCGGAACCGGCACGACACCCTCTCGCTCGTCCAGGAGTGGGCCGAGCAGGGGGATCTCGCGCCGGAACCCCGCACATTCGTCTCTCCGCCGTACCCGGCGGACCACCGCCCCGGCACGGTCCGCGATCGACACGATCAACAGACCGCAGTCGGACAGCACAACCGGTCGCCGAGCCAGAAGGCCGACGTCCGCTCCAGGGAAGGACCCTTCGTGAGCGACACCACCGATCTGATGGGCGTGACTGCCGACAAGAACGTCGACAGCTCCGTGCCCGCCGAAGGTGCTGCCTCGGGCACCACCGCACGGCGCCGCCGCTCCGGCACCGGCCTCGATGGCATGGTCCTGGCCGAGCTGCAGCAGGTCGCGTCCGGCCTCGGCATCAAGGGGACTGCGCGGATGCGCAAGAGCCAGCTGATCGAGGTCATCAAGGAGGCGCAGGCGGGAGGTTCCTCCGCGCCCGCCTCCAAGGCCGCCCCCTCCGCCGACGCGGACGCCGGCACCAAGCCGAAGCGGCGTGCCACGTCCAAGTCGCGTACGGGTGACGAGACCGCAGCCGCGCCGTCCGCCGACAAGGCCGACGCCCAGCAGCAGATCGACATCCCCGGCCAGCCGGCCAACGACGACCAGCCCACGGGCGAGCGTCGCCGTCGCCGTGCCACCGCGCAGGCGGGCAGCCCCGAGACCAAGGCCGAGTCCAGGACGGCGCCGCAGGCCGAGCAGAAGACCGAGCCCAAGGGCGAGGGCCGCCAGGACCGCGCAGACGAGCGCGGCGAGGCGAAGGGCGACGGCAAGGCCGAGTCCGCCGCCGACACCGCTGAGGGCCGCCGTGGCGACCGCCAGGACGGCCGGCGCGGTGACCGCCAGGACCGTGGCGACCGCGGTGACCGCCGCGACCGCCAGCGCGACCGGCGCGGCAAGGGCGACGACCAGGGCCAGCAGGGCGGCGGACGCCGTCAGGGCCAGCAGGGCGGCGGCGGCCAGGGCCAGAACCAGGGCGGCCAGGGCCAGGGCCAGCAGGGCGGCGGCCAGCAGGACGACGGTTACGACGACGAGGGTGGCCGGCGCGGCCGCCGGGGCCGCTACCGCGACCGCCGCGGCCGTCGTGGCCGCGACGAGTTCGCGACCGACGTGCAGGTGGCCGACGACGACGTCCTGATCCCCGTCGCGGGCATCCTGGACATCCTCGACAACTACGCGTTCATCCGGACCTCCGGTTACCTGCCGGGCCCGAACGACGTGTACGTCTCGCTCGCCCAGGTCCGCAAGAACGGCCTGCGCAAGGGTGACCACGTCACCGGTGCGGTGCGCCAGCCCAAGGACGGCGAGCGCCGCGAGAAGTTCAACGCGCTCGTCCGCCTCGACTCCGTCAACGGCATGGCGCCGGAGACCGGCCGCGGCCGTCCCGAGTTCCAGAAGCTGACGCCGCTGTACCCGCAGGACCGGCTCCGCCTGGAGACCGACTCCAACGTCCTGACCACCCGGATCATCGACATGGTCGCCCCGATCGGCAAGGGCCAGCGAGGCCTGATCGTGGCCCCGCCGAAGACCGGTAAGACGATGATCCTGCAGGCCATCGCCAACGCGATCACGGTCAACAGCCCCGAGTGCCACCTGATGGTCGTCCTGGTCGACGAGCGTCCGGAAGAGGTCACCGACATGCAGCGGTCGGTGAAGGGCGAGGTCATCTCCTCGACCTTCGACCGTCCCGCCGAGGACCACACCACGGTCGCCGAGCTCGCCATCGAGCGCGCGAAGCGCCTCGTGGAGCTGGGCCACGACGTCGTGGTCCTGCTGGACTCGATCACCCGTCTGGGCCGCGCCTACAACCTGGCGGCGCCCGCTTCCGGCCGCATCCTGTCCGGTGGTGTCGACTCGACCGCGCTCTACCCGCCGAAGCGCTTCTTCGGTGCAGCGCGCAACATCGAGGACGGCGGCTCGCTGACCATCCTGGCCACCGCGCTCGTCGAGACCGGCTCGCGCATGGACGAGGTGATCTTCGAGGAGTTCAAGGGCACCGGCAACATGGAGCTCAAGCTCGACCGGAAGCTCTCGGACAAGCGCATCTTCCCGGCGGTGGACGTGGACGCGTCCAGCACCCGTAAGGAAGAGATCCTCCTGGGCAGCGACGAGTTGGCCGTGGTCTGGAAACTGCGCCGGGTGCTTCACGCCCTCGACCAGCAGCAGGCCATCGAACTGCTCCTGGACCGCATGAAGAAGACACAGTCCAACGCGGAGTTCCTGCTCCAGATCCAGAAGACGACGCCGGGTAACGGCAACAGCAACGACTGACGCCGCGTCAGTAGGCTCGTGGAACTGCCCTCGTCACTCCGGTGACGAGGGCAGTTTCACGTTGTACTATCAGCAGGCTGTTTGTGGGGGGGAACGTATTTTCTATACGCCCACTGTGTTGCGATTCCAGTGGGAGTTTCTCTCCCTTCGAGTTCAACTGCCCGGCGCCGCAATCGCGTTGCGCCGGGTCGATCGAAGGGATTCTTTTCAGTGACATCTGGCAGACGGAAGGGCTCCACGGCCTTCTCCGCGGTCGTTGCCGCGATCGCCCTGGGCACCGCGGCCCTGTCGGCCGCACCAGCGCAGGCAGACGCGCATCAGCCGTCGGCGAAGCAGAGCGTCCAGCCTCGTACGACGGCGTCGCAGGCGGAACTCCTGGCCACCGTGAAGGGCTCGGCGGCGCAACTGTCCCGCGGCGAATCCGGTGATTCCCGCGAACCCGTCAGCACGCCCGCACCCGAGGCTTCCGGACGGTCGGCCGACCCGAAGATCATCGGAGGTACCGCCGCCACGCTCGGCGAGGCCCCGTGGATGGTTCAGCTGCACTACTACGACGACAAGGGCACCACCGACACGGCGGACGACGAGGGCTACTTCTGCGGTGGCACGCTCGTGGCCCCCGCGAAGGTCCTCACCGCCGCGCACTGTGTGGACGGGCTCGACTGGAAGTCCAACGGAGCCGTGCTCGGCGGCACCACCCGGCTTCCGGAGGCCGGTGACGTCCACGGAGGCACGGTGGCCGGTGTCTGGCGGCAGTGGGTCCACCCCGACTACGACGACGCCTACCTCGACAACGACGTCGCCGTACTGACACTGGGCTCCGCGCTCCCGTACCAGACGCTTCAGCCCGCGGCCTCCGGTGACACGGCGCGCTACAAGACCGGCACGCCGGCGACCGTCTACGGCTGGGGGCGCACCAGCTCCACCAGTGACGACATCTCGCCCGTCCTGCTCAAGGCATCCGTGCCGGTGCAGGCCGACTCCGCCTGCTCCGGATACTTCGGCGGCGAGTACACGGCGGAGAAGATGGTGTGCGCGGGCCAGGCGGCCACCGGCCAGGACGCCGGCACCGTCTCCCCTTGCAACGGCGACTCCGGCGGCCCGCTCGTGGTCAACGGCCGGATCGCCGGGGTCGTCTCCTGGGGCGTGGCGGACTGCGTTGCCTCGGGTGCCTACGGGGTGTACGCCAAGACCGCCACGTTCGCGGGTGAGGTGAACCCGCGTATCGACGACGCCAACCTCAACTTCGACGACAGGGCGGACCTGTTCGCCCGCGCGTCGACCGGCGAGGGCTTCAACTACTACTCGCGGGGCACCTCGGTCGGCGACCGTGAGTCGGTGGGCGACTGGCAGGGCATCGACCTGGTGCGTCAGGCCGACGTGAACCGCGACTTCTACCAGGACTACGTCTACCGCAACTCGGCGGGCGAGCTGTACTGGTGGGGTTACGACAGTGCCGCCGAGGCATACCAGGACCACAAGATCGGGCCGGGCTGGGGCAGTCTGCGCAACATCACGCTCACCGGCGACGTGACGGGGGACGGCTACGTCGACCTGACGGCGAACGACTCGGCGGGCGCGCTGTGGATGTGGGCGGGCCGTGGCAACGGCACGTTCGCGCCCAAGGTCCGGGTCGGCGTCGGCTGGAGCACCTACCAGGTGTACGGCAGGGGCGACTACAGCGGCGACGGCAAGCCTGACCTGATCGCCCGTGACGCCGGCGCGGTGCTCTGGATGTACAAGGGCACGGGCTCCGCGTCCGCCCCGTTCTCCGGGCGGGTCAAGGTCGGCAGCGGCTGGAACTTCACCGCGTACGCCACCACCGGTGACGTGACGGGCGACGGCCGTGCGGACTTCATCGTCCGTGACACCGCGGGCGAGCTCTGGGCCTACAAGAGCACGGGCTCCGCCACGGTCCCGTTCGCCACTGCGGCACGAGTCAAGCTCGGCGTCGGCTGGGGTTCGTACAGCCTGCTCGGCTGACCGGGCTCACTCGGCGGGTACACGGACCGGCCCCGGACCCATGTGGTCCGGGGCCGGTCCCGTGTCCGGGGCCCGGCGCGGCATCGCATGGCACGAGGAGACCTTGCCCACAACGGAACCACCGGCCGGGCACCGTGAAGCGGCAGGGGTGAGATCCGTGAATCCGCAGGTGGGAAGTGTGACCCGGACCCCGCCCCGGTGCGTGGCGGGCACTCGTCGCCGCCCGGTCGCCCATGTCGGGCGACCGGGCGTGTATGCAACCCTTTTCCCTGCTTCGGCTCCGGCGCAGTGCCGGCCAGCCACGACTGAATCTCCTGGCAGGGGACCAGGGAGCACCGCCGACCGAGGGAGCCCCATGAGCGAGCAGAGCAGGAGCACCGGCCGAATACGCGGCACCGGCAGCCGCCGGAGGACGCCCTCCACAGGGCGCCGCGTGAAGACCGTCGCCCTGTGGAGCGCCGCCGCCCTCGTGGTCGTCGGAGGATCCGGGCTCGGATACGCCTACTACACGCTCAACGGGAACCTGAAGGGCGTCGACATCAACGCCGCCCTGGGCACGGACCGCCCCGACGACGTGGACGACGGCTCGCAGGACATCCTCGTGCTGGGCTCCGACTCCCGCTCCGGCGCCAACTCGGAGTACGGCAAGGACGAGGGCTCCGCGCGGGCGGACACCGCCATGGTCGTGCACGTCGACGAGGGCCACACCTCCGCGAGCGTGGTCTCGATCCCGCGTGACACCCTCGTCGACCGCCCCGCCTGCACGAGCGACACGACGGGTGAGCAGGTCGGCGCGGAGCGTCAGACCATGTTCAACTCGGCCTACCAGGCGGGCGGGCCCGCCTGCGCCGTGAAGACCGTCGAGGCGATGTCCGGCATCCGCATGGACCACTACCTCGAGGTCGACTTCACCGGGTTCAAGAAGCTGGTCGACGAGCTGGGCGGCGTGAAGATCACCACCGCACAGGCGATCGACGACCCCGACAGCCACCTCGCGCTGAAGCCCGGCCCCCACACGCTGAGCGGGGAGCAGTCGCTCGGCCTCGTCCGGACCCGCCACGCCGTCGGTGACGGCAGCGACCTCGGCCGCATCCAGCTCCAGCAGGCCTTCGTGAAGGCCCTGATGGACCAGGCGAAGAGCGTCGGGGTGTTCTCGAACCCGAAGACGCTCTTCGGGCTTGCCGACACCGCGACCAGGACCGTCACCACCGACTCCGAACTGGCCTCGGTCAAGAAGCTCACCGGCTTCGCGAACGGACTCAAGGGCCTCGGCTCGAAGAACGTCGACATGGTCACGCTGCCGGTGGAGTACGACCCGCAGGACCCCAACCGCGTGCTTCCCCAGAAGAAGGCCGGGCAGCAGGTGTGGGCGGCGCTGAAGCAGGACAAGCCGGTGCCGGCGTCCGCCACCGCGAAGTCGGCGGGTGACAAGGGCGGGGCGGGAAAGGTCGTCCGGTAGGGCACATTCCGCCGCACGCGCACCTTCCGTCACACAACGGTCGCGGAACGTTCCCCGGACGCGCGGGAATACACACGGCGGGGTCCTCGTTTTGGGAGATACGGCCGGTCCTGGCAGACTGGTACGTCGGTCCCGGTTCACGTACGCGCAATCCGCGCGAACGACCCGGAGCCCTCCCGAACCTAGGAGACACCTTGAAGCGCGAGATTCACCCCCAGTACGTCGAGACGCAGGTCAGCTGCACCTGTGGTGCGTCGTTCACCACCCGGAGCACCCTCGACGGCGGCGCCATCCGCGCCGACGTCTGCTCCGAGTGCCACCCGTTCTACACGGGCAAGCAGAAGATCCTCGACACCGGCGGCCGTGTGGCCCGCTTCGAGGCCCGCTTCGGCAAGGCTGCCGGCTCCGCCAGCAAGTAGCGAGCCACTGCGCCGGTTCCCGACGCCCTCCAACGGGCGCCGGGACCGGCGTTTTTCCGGCTGTGCCACCGGACGCGCCCCGGCGGCGCACGACCGGCAGCACGCCGTCCAGCAGGCCCGCAGACGTATGACGCAGAAACCAGGAGCCCGAAGATGTTCGAGGCGGTCGAGGAACTGATCGGCGAGCACGCCGATCTCGAGAAGAAGCTCGCCGACCCGTCGGTGCACGCCGACCAGGCCAACGCGCGCAAGCTCAACAAGCGCTACGCGGAGCTGACCCCGATCGTCTCCACGTACCGGTCCTGGAAGCAGACCGGCGACGACATCGAGACCGCCCGCGAGTTCGCCGCCGACGACCCGGACTTCGTCGCCGAGGTCAAGGTCCTGGAGAAGCAGCGCGAGGACATCACCGAGAAGCTGCGGCTCCTGCTGGTCCCGCGCGACCCCAGCGACGACAAGGACGTGCTGCTGGAGATCAAGGCCGGAGCGGGCGGCGACGAGTCCGCCCTCTTCGCCGGCGATCTGCTGCGCATGTACCTGCGCTACGCCGAGCGCGTCGGCTGGAAGACCGAGATCATCGACTCCACCGAGTCCGAGCTCGGCGGTTACAAGGACGTCCAGGTCGCGGTGAAGACCAAGGGCGGCAACGGCGCCACCGAGCCGGGCCAGGGCGTGTGGGCCCGGATGAAGTACGAGGGCGGCGTGCACCGCGTGCAGCGCGTGCCCTCCACCGAGTCCCAGGGCCGTATCCACACCTCGGCCGCCGGAGTGCTCGTCACGCCCGAGGCGGAGGAGGTCGACGTGGAGATCCACGCCAACGACCTGCGGATCGACGTCTACCGCTCGTCCGGCCCCGGCGGCCAGTCCGTCAACACGACCGACTCCGCCGTCCGCATCACGCACCTGCCGACCGGCGTCGTCGCCTCCTGCCAGAACGAGAAGAGCCAGCTCCAGAACAAGGAGCAGGCCATGCGCATCCTGCGGTCCCGGCTGCTGGCCGCGGCCCAGGAGGCAGCCGAGCAGGAGGCCTCCGACGTGCGCCGCAGCCAGGTGCGCACCGTGGACCGTTCCGAGAAGATCAGGACGTACAACTTCCCGGAAAACCGGATCTCGGACCACCGCGTCGGCTTCAAGGCGTACAACTTGGACCAGGTGCTCGACGGTGACCTCGACGCGGTCATCCAGGCCTGCGTCGACGCAGACTCCGCCGCCAAGCTCGCCGCCGCGTAAGCACCACCGCCCGCCCCGCCCGTGACCCCGTACGGAGAACCGCGATGAACCTGCTGCTCGCCGAGGTGGCCCAGGCCACCCAGCGGCTGGCCGACGCCGGTGTCCCCTCACCGCGATTCGACGCCGAGGAACTCGCCGCGTTCGTGCACGGGGTCAAGCGGGGCGAGCTGCACCACGTGCCGGACACCGACTTCGACGCCCGCTACTGGGAGACCGTCGCGCGCCGCGAGGCCCGCGAGCCGCTCCAGCACATCACCGGCCGCGCCTTCTTCCGCTACCTGGAACTCCAGGTCGGCCCCGGTGTGTTCGTCCCCCGCCCGGAGACCGAGTCCGTCGTCGGCTGGGCGATAGACGCGGTCCGCGCGATGGACGTCGTCGAACCGCTGATCGTCGACCTCTGCACCGGATCGGGCGCCATCGCGCTCGCCATGGCGCAGGAGGTGCCGCGCTCGCGCGTGCACGCCGTGGAGCTCTCGGAGGACGCCCTGAGGTGGACCCGGAAGAACGCCGAGGGGTCCAGGGTCACCGTCCACCGCGGCGACGCCCTGAGCGCCCTTCCCGAGCTCGACGGCCAGGTCGACCTGGTGATCTCCAACCCGCCCTACATCCCGCTCACCGAGTGGGAGTACGTGGCGCCCGAGGCACGCGACCACGACCCGCAGATGGCGCTCTTCTCCGGCGAGGACGGACTCGACACCATCCGTGGCATAGAGCGCACCGCGCACCGGCTGCTCCGCCCGGGCGGGCTCGTCGTCATCGAGCACGCCGACACCCAGGGCGGCCAGGTGCCGTGGATCTTCACCGAGGAACGCGGCTGGGCCGACGCCGCCGACCACCCCGACCTCAACAAGCGCCCCCGGTTCGCGACGGCCCGCAAGGCCATGCCGTGACCACGGGGACACCCACACCGCGCGACCCCCATCCGTACATGTCCGAGGAGGCCGGCTGATGGCACGGCGATACGACTGCAACGACGCGACCGACCGTACGACCGGCCTGCGTGAAGCCGCGTCGGCCGTCCGCCGCGGCGAGCTGGTCGTGCTGCCCACCGACACCGTCTACGGAATCGGTGCGGACGCCTTCAGCTCCGAGGGGGTCGCCGACCTGCTCGACGCCAAGGGCCGCGGCCGCAACATGCCGACCCCTGTCCTGATCGGCTCCCCGAACACGCTGCACGGCCTGGTCACCGACTTCTCCGAGCAGGCCTGGGAGCTCGTCGACGCGTTCTGGCCCGGCGCCCTCACACTCGTCGCCAAGCACCAGCCCTCGCTCCAGTGGGACCTCGGCGACACCCGCGGCACCGTCGCCGTGCGCATGCCCCTGCACCCGGTCGCCATCGAGCTGCTCACGGAGGTCGGTCCGATGGCCGTCTCCAGCGCCAACCTCACCGGACACCCCTCTCCCGAGGACTGCGACGCCGCCCAGGAGATGCTCGGGGACAGCGTCTCCGTCTACCTCGACGGCGGCCCGACCCCCGGGATCGTCCCGTCCTCGATCGTCGACGTCACCGGGAAGATCCCTGTGCTGCTGCGGGCCGGCGCTCTCACGGTCGAGGAGCTCCGCAAGGTGGTACCCGACCTCGAGGTGGCCAATTGACCGCCCCTGAGGGGCGTGGCATAGCGGGGCGGCACGACACTTTCCGCATCCTCCACGTCAGCACCGGCAACGTCTGCCGCTCGCCCATCACCGAGCGGCTGACCCGCCATGCCCTCGTGGACCGCCTCGGCGATCCGCTGAGCGGCGGCCTCATCGTGGAGAGCGCGGGCACCTGGGGACACGAGGGCGCGCCCATGGAGGCCAACGCCGAGGTCGTCCTCGCCGACTTCGGCGCCGACGCCTCCGGATTCGTCGGCCGGGAGCTCCTCGACGAGCACGTGATCCGCGCCGACCTGGTCCTCACCGCCACCCGGGACCACCGTGCCCAGGTGATCTCCATGGGCCACTCGGCCGGCCTGCGCACCTTCACGCTCAAGGAGTTCACCCGGCTGGTGCGGGCCATAGACACCGCGACGCTCCCCGACGCCCGGGAGGAGGGCGTGGTCGAGCGCGCCCGGGCCCTGGTGCGCGCGGCGGCTGCCCTGCGCGGCTGGCTGCTGGCCCCCACCGCGGAGGCGGACGAGGTGTACGACCCGTACGGCGCCCCGATCACCTTCTTCCGCTCCATCGGCGACGAGATCAGCCAGGCGCTCGATCCGGTGATGACGGCGCTGACCGGCGTCCGCGCACCGCACTGAGCCGTCCGCGTACCGCACCGACCGGAGCCCCCGCCACCGCACCCGCGCGGTCCGCACCCGCACGCTCCGCGCCGGGTGCGCCGACCGGCGTAGAGGCCCGCACGGGAGCGGGCAGGCGGCCGTGGGCGGGCCTACATTGGATCTGACGCCAGTGCACCCCTCCCTCAGGCCCGGAGCCGTCAGATGCCGGTCACCACTCCAGCCGCACCCGCAGCCGTGTCACCGCCCTCCCCGCAGGACACCGCCATGCCGCAGGACTTCGGTGCCCTGCTCCGCCAGGACCCCGAGATCGGAGCCGTCCTGCTGGCCGAGGCCGGCCGGCAGTCGAGCACCCTCCAGCTGATCGCCGCCGAGAACTTCACCTCGCCCGCCGTCCTCGCGGCCCTCGGCTCCCCGCTCGCCAACAAGTACGCCGAGGGCTACCCCGGCGCCCGGCACCACGGCGGCTGCGAACAGGCGGACGCCGCCGAACGCGTCGCGATCCGGCGGGCCACGTCGCTGTTCGGCGCCGAGCACGCGAACGTCCAGCCGCACTCCGGCTCCTCCGCGGTCCTCGCCGCGTACGCCGCCCTGCTGCGCCCCGGCGACACGGTGCTGGCCATGGGGCTCCCGTACGGCGGCCACCTCACCCACGGCGCCCCGGGGAACTTCTCCGGACGCTGGTTCGAGTTCGCCGGATACGGCGTCGACCCCGACAGCGGGCTCATCGACTACGCGCAGGTGCGCGCCCTGGCCAGGGCGCGGCGCCCCAAGGCGATCGTCTGCGGCTCGATCTCCTACCCCCGGCACCCCGACTACGAGCAGTTCAGGGAGATCGCCGACGAGGTGGGCGCCTATCTGATCGCGGACGCCGCCCACCCGATGGGGCTGATCGCCGGGGGAGCGGCGCCGAGCCCGGTGCCGTACGCCGACGTGGTGTGCGCGACCACGCACAAGGTGCTGCGCGGACCGCGCGGCGGGATGGTCCTCTGCGGCGCCGAGCTGGCCGAGCGCATCGACCGCGCGGTGTTCCCGTTCACCCAGGGCGGCGCACAGATGCACACGGTCGCGGCGAAGGCCGTCGCGTTCGGAGAGGCGGCGGCCCCCGGTTACGCGGTCTACGCCCATCGGGTCGTCGCCCACGCCCGCGTGCTGGCGGCCGCCCTGGAGTCCGAGGGCTTCGAGATCACCACGGGCGGCACGGACACCCACATCGTCGTCGCGGACCCCGCCCCGCTCGGTGTCGACGGCCGCACGGCCCGCGAGCGCCTCGCCGCGGCCGGTATGGTCCTGGACACCTGCGCCCTGCCCTACGGGGACACGCGGGGGCTCCGGCTCGGCACCGCCGCCGTCACCTCCCAGGGCATGGACGAGGACGACATGGCGAGCATCGCGGCGCTGTTCGGCGCCGTCGTGCGGGAGGAGGGCGACGCGGGCCGGCTGCGGGCCGGGGTGCGCGGACTGGCCGTTCGCAATCCGCCGTACCCCGGGTAGGCGGTGTGAAGCGGGTATGTGCAACCAACACCCGTGGCTCGGTGTCCTCGCTCTTGAGACTAGGGTGTGGGGCTGAGACGGCCGGCGAAATCTGTGGGGCAGCCCGTGCGTGATTACCTGCTGACGCTCTGTGTCACGGCAGCGGTTACCTATCTGCTGACCGGACCTGTGCGTAAGTTCGCCATCGCGATCGGGGCGATGCCCGCGATCCGTGCGCGTGACGTGCACCGAGAACCGACACCCCGGCTCGGTGGCATCGCCATGTTCGGCGGACTGTGCGCGGGGCTGATCGTCGCGGACCACCTGTTCAACCTGAACAGCGTCTTCGAACTCTCCAACGAACCCAGGGCGCTGCTCTCCGGTGCGGCGATGATCTGGCTGATCGGCGTCCTGGACGACAAGTTCGAGATCGACGCGCTGATCAAACTCGGCGGACAGATGATCGCCGCCGCGGTCATGGTCATCCAGGGCCTGACGATCCTGTGGCTGCCCATCCCCGGTGTCGGCACGGTCGCGCTCACCCAGTGGCAGGGCACCCTGCTCACGGTCGCCCTGGTCGTGATCACCATCAACGCGGTCAACTTCGTGGACGGCCTGGACGGCCTCGCCGCCGGCATGGTGTGCATCGCGTCCGCGGCGTTCTTCCTGTACACCTACCGCCTCTGGTACGGGTACGGGATCGAGGCAGCCGCCCCCGCGACGCTCTTCGCCGCGATCCTGATGGGCATGTGCCTCGGCTTCTTGCCGCACAACATGCACCCCGCCCGGATCTTCATGGGGGACTCCGGGTCGATGCTGATCGGTCTCGTGCTGGCCGCCGGCGCGATCTCCGTCACCGGTCAGGTCGACCCGGACACCATGAAGCTCTTCGAGGGCAGCGAGCGCCAGGCGACCCACGCGATGCTCCCGGTCTTCATCCCGCTGCTGCTGCCCCTGACGATCATCGCGATCCCGGCGGCGGACCTGATCCTCGCCATCGTGCGCCGCACCTGGAACGGCCAGTCGCCGTTCGCGGCCGACCGCGGGCACCTGCACCACCGGCTGTTGGAGATCGGGCACTCGCACAGCAGGTCCGTGCTGATCATGTACTTCTGGTCCGCGCTCATCGCGTTCGGCGCCGTCGGGTACTCCGTGCACTCCGCGTCGCTCTGGATCGTGCTGGTCATCGTCGGCCTGAGCGCCGTCGGCCTGGTCCTCCTGCTCATGCCGCGCTTCACCCCGCGCGCCCCGCGCTGGGCGGAGGCCTTCGTGCCGCCGCGCTACCGGCGCCGCAGGCGCGCGGGCCACGACTACGAGGACGCCGACGGCACCCCGGAGGGCCAACACGGTTCGGAGGACTCGCAGATGGCCTCCCGGACCCCTGAACGGCCCCCGGCGGCGGTCGGTGTGTCCGGCGTCAACGGAGCGACCGCGATCGGCCCCCGTTCGCGCTTCCCGGATCGGGACCGCGCCGACTCGTCGCGCTAGAGGATCGGACGCGGAAGCCCAATACCAGACAATGCGCCGTGATGTTCTGCACACACGCGCGAAGTAACTCTCAAGTGTGACAGCTGGCACACTTTCTGAGTAAAGACCTCATCAAATAGTTTGTGATACCGTTCACGAACCCGGTGACGGAGCCGAAGGACCTGAGTAGCACGGTCCATTGGCCCGAAGCATCGACTCGGACCGGGCCTACGCTCGTCCCTGACGACCACTGACCACCCCCTGCAAAGCGGAGTAACCGCCATGCCGTCCAACGACGTCCGGACTCTCCTCCACACCGCCGTGCCCACTGCTGCCGCCGGTGTCGTCACCGTTGCCGTCAGCGCTGCGCTCGCCGGCGGCAAGGGAGCGATCGGCGCGGCGGCCGGGGCGCTGGTGGTGATCCTCTTCATGGGGATCGGTCTCGGTGTTCTGCAGCGCACCGCGAAGTCCATGCCGCATCTGTTCCAGTCGATGGGGCTCCTGCTCTACACGACCGAACTCCTGCTGCTCTTCGTCTTCGTGGCCGCGTTCAAGAACACGACGCTCTTCAACCCGCGGGCCTTCGCCGCATCGGTGATGGTCGCGACGCTCGTGTGGGTCGCGGCGCAGATCCGTGTTCACATGACGACCAAGATCCTCTACGTCGAGCCGGACTCGTCCGCGGGCAGGAAGCCCGAGAACATGGGGTCCTCGACGTGAGGGGTAGGGCCGGGATAAGCGAGCGTTCGAGACCCTGCTATCGTCCGGTGCCAACTGCGGCACTGCGGGCGAGGGCATCAAAATCGGCGCCTGCTGCATCTCGAGGCGTAATGCCTGAGCCGCCCCCCATCCGTAACACCAGTCCAGTGCCGACCAGCGGCTGCTTGCCGCGCCGACACAACGAGGTTGCCGTACCTATGCGCCACGCTGAAGGAGCCCGCGGTGAGTGCTGACCCGACGACGGTGCTCGCCTTCGAGACCGACTGCCACATCTTCGACGGATGCGGCTTCCCGGCTCCTGGCCTGCACTCCTTTGTTTTCGAGCCGATGTTCACCGTCGGCGGCATCGAGATCAACAAGCCGATGCTGCTGGCGGTCCTGAGCACCGTTGTCGTCGTCGGCTTCTTCTGGGCGGCTTTCAACAAGCCGAAGGTGGTGCCCGGAAAGCTCCAGATGGTCGCCGAGGCGGGTTACGACTTCATCCGCACCGGTGTGGTGTACGAGACGCTCGGCAAGCGCGAGGGCAAGAAGTACGTGCCCCTCATGGTCTCGCTGTTCTTCTTCATCTGGATCATGAACCTCTGGGCGATCATTCCGCTCGCCCAGTTCCCGGTGGTCTCGGTCATCGGGTTCCCGGTGGCGCTGGCCGCGATCGTGTACATCCTGTGGGTCAGCCTGACCTTCAAGCGGCACGGCTTCGTCGGCGGCTGGAAGAACATCTCCGGCTACGACCCGTCGATCGGCCCGGCTCTCCCGTTCGTCATGCTCATCGAGATCATGTCGAACCTCCTGATCCGGCCGTTCACCCACGCCGTGCGACTCTTCGCCAACATGTTCGCCGGCCACGTGCTGCTGCTGATCTTCACGATCGCCAGCTGGTACCTGCTGAACGGCATCGGCATCGCGTACGCGGGTGTCTCGTTCGTGATGACCATCCTGATGACCGCCTTCGAACTGTTCATCCAGGCGCTGCAGGCCTACGTGTTCGTCCTTCTGGCCTGCAACTACATCCAGGGCGCTCTCGCCAAGGAGCACTGAGCAGCCCGGCACCACCCCCGATAGTCGTCCGGTGGCCAACCCCCACCGGTTCTGAAAGAGAAGGAAGAAACGGCATGTCCGCTCTTGAGACCCTCGCCGCCGTCAACATCACGGGCAACCTCGGTTCCATCGGCTACGGCCTGGCCGCGATCGGCCCCGGCGTCGGCGTCGGCATCATCTTCGGTAACGGCACCCAGGCGCTGGCCCGTCAGCCCGAGGCTGCCGGCCTGATCCGCTCGAACCAGATCCTCGGCTTCGTCCTCTGTGAGGCGCTCGCCCTGATCGGTCTCGTCATGCCCTTCGTCTACCCGGTCGACTAAGTCGCGGCATTCCGACTGCCCGATGCGACGAAAGGCATTGATGTGAACGCCCTACAGCTGGCGGCCGAGGAAGAGATCCAGAACCCGCTGCTCCCGGCGATCCCTGAGATCATCATCGGCCTGATCGCCTTCGCCATCGTCTTCGGCTTCCTCGCCAAGAAGCTCCTCCCGAACATCAACAAGGTTCTGGAAGAGCGCCGCGAGGCCATCGAAGGCGGTATCGAGAAGGCCGATGCGGCCCAGACCGAGGCCCAGAGCGTTCTTGAGCAGTACAAGGCTCAGCTCGCCGAGGCCCGTCACGAGGCCGCCCGCCTGCGCCAGGAGGCGCAGGAGCAGGGTGCCGTCATCATCCAGGAGATGAGGGCGGAGGGTCAGCGGCAGCGCGAGGAGATCATCGCCGCCGGCCACACCCAGATCGAGGCCGACCGCAAGGCCGCGGCGTCCGCGCTGCGTCAGGACGTGGGCTCCCTCGCCACCGCCCTGGCCGGCAAGCTCGTCGGCGAGTCCCTCGAGGACCACGCCCGGCAGAGTGGCACCGTCGACCGTTTCCTCGACGAGCTCGAGGCGAAGGCCGAGGCCGTCCGATGAACGGAGCAAGCCGCGAGGCACTGGCTGCCGCACGCGAGCGTCTCGACGCACTGACCGACTCCACGTCGGTCGACGCGGCGAAGCTCGCCGAGGAGCTGGCAGCCGTCACCGCGCTGCTCCACCGCGAGGTGTCGCTGCGCCGGGTCCTCACCGACCCGTCGCAGGGCGGCGAGGCCAAGGCCGAGCTGGCCGGACGACTGCTGCGCGGTCAGGTGGGCGGCGAAGCCGTGGACCTGGTCTCCGGCATGGTCCGCTCACGCTGGTCGCAGTCGCGTGACCTGGTCGACTCGGTCGAGGAACTGGCGAACACCGCAGACCTCACCGCGGCCCAGCGCGCGGGTGCGCTCGACGACGTCGAGGACGAGCTGTTCCGGTTCGGCCGGATCGTCGCCTCCGACGTGGCACTGCGCTCGGCCCTGACCGACAAGGCGGCTCCGGCCTCCGCCAAGAGCGGGCTGCTCCACGGCCTGCTCGGCGGCAAGGCCCAGCCGGTCACCGAGCGCGTGATCACGCGCCTCGTGACCCAGCCCCGAGGACGTAGCCTGGAGACGGGACTCGACTCCCTGTCCAGGCTCGCCGCGGAGCGCCGGGACCGCATGGTCGCCGTCGTCACCTCTGCGGTGCCGCTGTCCGACCACCAGAAGCAGCGCCTCGGCGCCGCGCTGGCGAAGATCTACGGCCGTCAGATGCACCTGAACCTGGACGTGGACCCCGAGGTCCTCGGCGGGATCTCGGTGCGCGTCGGTGACGAGGTCATCAACGGCACGATCGCGGAGCGCCTCGAAGAGGTCACCCGCAGGATGGCCGGCTGACAGCGCGCAGCGCCCGCACAGCACCAACTGAACGAGCAAGAACAGCGGCCCGGTTGGGCCGTGCAGAAATTGCAGAAGATTCCTGGGGGTCGCCCCCAGACCCCCTTAAGAAACTTCGGGCCCAACAAGGAGAGCAGGGAACCCAGATGGCGGAGCTCACGATCCGGCCGGAGGAGATCCGGGACGCACTGGATAACTTTGTCCAGTCGTACCAGCCGGACGCGGCCTCGCGCGAGGAGGTCGGAACGGTCAGCGTTGCCGGCGACGGCATCGCGAAGGTGGAGGGTCTTCCCTCCGCCATGGCGAACGAGCTGCTGAAGTTCGAGGACGGAACCCTCGGTCTCGCCCTCAACCTCGAGGAGCGCGAGATCGGTGCGATCGTCCTCGGCGAGTTCAGCGGAATCGAGGAGGGCCAGCCGGTGCAGCGCACCGGTGAGGTGCTCTCCGTCGGCGTAGGCGAGGGCTACCTCGGCCGCGTCGTCGACCCGCTCGGCAACCCGATCGACGGTCTCGGCGAGATCGCGACCGAAGGCCGTCGCGCCCTCGAGCTGCAGGCCCCTGGCGTCATGGTCCGCAAGTCGGTGCACGAGCCGATGCAGACCGGCTACAAGGCCGTCGACGCCATGGTGCCGATCGGCCGCGGCCAGCGTCAGCTGATCATCGGCGACCGCCAGACGGGTAAGACCGCTCTGGCCGTCGACACGATCATCAACCAGCGCGACAACTGGCGCTCGGGCGACGTGAACAAGCAGGTGCGCTGCATCTACGTCGCCATCGGTCAGAAGGGCTCCACCATCGCCTCCGTGCGCGGTGCCCTCGAAGAGGCCGGCGCGCTCGAGTACACGACGATCGTCGCCGCCCCGGCGTCCGACCCGGCCGGCTTCAAGTACCTGGCGCCGTACACCGGTTCGGCCATCGGCCAGCACTGGATGTACGACGGCAAGCACGTCCTCATCATCTTCGACGACCTCTCGAAGCAGGCCGACGCCTACCGCGCCGTGTCGCTTCTGCTGCGCCGTCCGCCGGGCCGCGAGGCCTACCCGGGCGACGTCTTCTACCTGCACTCGCGTCTGCTGGAGCGCTGCGCCAAGCTCTCCGACGACATGGGCGCCGGTTCGATGACGGGCCTCCCGATCGTCGAGACCAAGGCGAACGACGTGTCGGCGTTCATCCCGACCAACGTCATCTCCATCACCGACGGCCAGTGCTTCCTGGAGTCCGACCTGTTCAACGCGGGTCAGCGTCCGGCGCTCAACGTCGGTATCTCGGTCTCCCGAGTCGGTGGCTCCGCCCAGCACAAGGCCATGAAGCAGGTCTCCGGCCGACTGCGCGTGGACCTCGCCCAGTTCCGCGAGCTGGAGGCGTTCGCCGCCTTCGGTTCCGACCTGGACGCGGCTTCCAAGGCGTCGCTGGAGCGCGGTAAGCGCATGGTCGAGCTGCTGAAGCAGCCGCAGTACGCACCGTTCCCGATGGAGGAGCAGGTCGTCTCCGTCTGGGCCGGCACCACGGGCAAGATGGACGACGTCCCGGTCGAGGACATCCGCCGCTTCGAGGGTGAGCTGCTGGAGTACCTGCGCCGTGAGCGCAAGGACCTCCTGACCAGCATCGCCGAGGGCGGCAAGATGTCCGACGACACGCTGCAGTCGATCGCCGACGCGATCGCCGCCTTCAAGCAGCAGTTCGAGACCTCGGACGGCAAGCTCCTGGGCGAGGGCTGATCGATGGGCGCTCAGCTTCGCGTTTACAAGCGCCGCATCCAAGCCGTCACCGCGACCAAGAAGATCACCAAGGCGATGGAGATGATCGCCGCCTCGCGCATCGTCAAGGCGCAGCGCAAGGTGACGGCGTCGATGCCGTACGCGACCGAGCTCACCCGTGCGGTGACCGCGGTGGCGACCGGCTCGAACACCAACCATCCGCTCACCACCGAGGCCGAGTCCCCGGCCCGGGCGGCGGTCCTGCTCCTCACGAGCGACCGCGGTCTGGCCGGCGGCTACTCCTCCAACGCCATCAAGGCGGCGGAGCGGCTGAGGGAGCGGCTGGCGGCCGAGGGCAAGGAGGTCGACACCTACATCGTCGGCCGCAAGGGTGTCGCCTACTACGGCTTCCGCGAGCGCAAGGTCTCGGAGTCGTGGACCGGGTTCACCGACAGCCCCGAGTACTCGGATGCCAAGAAGATCGCCGAGCCCCTCATCGCGTCCATCCAGAAGGACACGGCCGAGGGCGGCGTCGACGAGCTGCACATCGTCTTCACGGAGTTCGTGTCGATGATGACGCAGAACGCGGTCGACGGCCGGATGCTGCCGCTCTCGCTCGACGAGGTCGCGCAGGAGAGCACCGAGAAGGGCGAGATCCTTCCGCTGTTCGACTTCGAGCCGTCGGCCGAGGACGTCCTCGACGCCCTTCTGCCGCGCTACGTCGAGAGCCGCATCTACAACGCACTGCTGCAGGCCGCCGCTTCCGAGCACGCCGCCCGCCGCCGTGCGATGAAGTCGGCGACCGACAACGCCGGGGACCTGATCAAGAGTCTCTCCCGGCTTGCCAACGCGGCCCGCCAGGCCGAAATCACCCAGGAAATCAGCGAGATCGTCGGCGGTGCAGGTGCGCTGGCCGACGCGTCCGCGGGGAGTGACAAGTAATGACGACGACAGTTGAGACGGCCGCTGCCACGGGCCGCGTCGCCCGGGTCATCGGCCCGGTCGTCGACGTGGAGTTCCCCGTCGACGCGATGCCGGAGATCTACAACGCCCTGCACATCGAGGTCGACGACCCGGCCGAGGCCGGCGCTCGTAAGACGCTGACCCTCGAGGTCGCCCAGCACCTGGGTGACGGCATGGTCCGCGCGATCTCGATGCAGCCCACCGACGGTGTGGTCCGCCAGGCCCCGGTGACCAACACGGGCACGGGTATCACCGTCCCGGTCGGTGACATCACCAAGGGCAAGGTGTTCAACACCCTCGGCCAGATCCTGAACGAGCCGGAGGCCGAGGCGCAGATCACCGAGCGCTGGCCGATCCACCGCAAGGCCCCGGCCTTCGACCAGCTCGAGTCCAAGACCGAGATGTTCGAGACCGGCCTGAAGGTCGTCGACCTGCTGACCCCGTACGTCAAGGGCGGCAAGATCGGTCTGTTCGGTGGTGCGGGCGTCGGCAAGACGGTCCTCATCCAGGAAATGATCATGCGTGTGGCGAAGCTGCACGACGGTGTGTCGGTGTTCGCCGGTGTCGGCGAGCGCACCCGTGAGGGCAACGACCTCATCGACGAGATGACCGACTCGGGCGTCCTGGAGAAGACCGCGCTGGTCTTCGGCCAGATGGACGAGCCGCCGGGCACCCGTCTGCGGGTCGCGCTGTCCGCCCTGACCATGGCGGAGTACTTCCGCGATGTGCAGAAGCAGGACGTGCTGCTCTTCATCGACAACATCTTCCGCTTCACGCAGGCCGGTTCCGAGGTCTCCACGCTGCTCGGCCGTATGCCGTCCGCAGTGGGTTACCAGCCGACCCTGGCCGACGAGATGGGTGTGCTCCAGGAGCGCATCACCTCGACGCGTGGTCACTCGATCACCTCGATGCAGGCGATCTACGTCCCCGCGGACGACCTGACCGACCCGGCCCCGGCCACCACGTTCGCCCACCTCGACGCGACGACGGTTCTCTCCCGTCCGATCTCCGAGAAGGGCATCTACCCGGCCGTGGACCCGCTGGACTCCACGTCCCGCATCCTGGACCCGCGTTACATCGCGCAGGACCACTACGACACGGCCAGCCGCGTCAAGGGGATCCTGCAGAAGTACAAGGACCTCCAGGACATCATCGCGATCCTCGGTATCGACGAGCTGGGCGAGGAGGACAAGCTCGTCGTCCACCGTGCCCGTCGCGTCGAGCGCTTCCTGTCGCAGAACACCCACGCCGCCAAGCAGTTCACCGGCCTGGACGGTTCGGACGTCCCGCTCGACGAGTCGATCGCCGCGTTCAACGCGATCTGTGACGGGGAGTACGACCACTTCCCCGAGCAGGCGTTCTTCATGTGCGGTGGCATCGAGGACCTCAAGGCCAACGCCAAGGAGCTCGGCGTCTCCTGAGCCTCCGGCTCACCGAGGGGGGTGGGTGTGTCCCGCCCCCCTCACCACGCCCCGTAGAATCGAACCGACACCCGGCACGACCGCCGGGTGGTGACCCGAGGAGCCACCCTTGGCTGCTGAGCTGCATGTCGAGCTGGTCGCCGCGGACCGCAGTGTCTGGTCCGGCGAGGCCACCCTCGTTGTCGCACGTACCACGTCCGGCGACATCGGCGTCATGCCCGGTCACCAGCCGCTCCTGGGTGTGCTGGAATCGGGCCCCGTGACGATCCGTACGAGCGACGGCGGGACTGTCGTCGCCGCTGTGCACGGCGGTTTCATCTCGTTCGCGGACAACAAGCTCTCGCTGCTTGCGGAGATCGCTGAGCTTGCCGACGAGATCGACGTCCAGCGCGCCGAGCGCGCGCTGGAGCGTGCGAAGTCCGACACGGACGCCGGCGCCGAGCGCCGCGCGGACGTGCGACTGCGTGCGGTGGCGGCGCACTGAGCGCCCCCACGAGGAGTTTTTGACTCAGCCGCGGCCCGAGCTGGAGAGATCCAGACCGTGTCGCGGCTGAGGCGATGCAGGTGCGGTCCGGTATGGCTCGGTTCGGTGTTCGTTACTCGACGATGCGAGGAGGTCGGTGGAGATGGTCCTCGCGTTGTGGCTGGGCGGCCTGGTCGTCGTGCTGGTCGCGGTGGGTCTGTTCGTCTTCGGTCTGCGCAGGCGGCTGATCCAGCGCTCCGGCGGCACCTTCGACTGCAGTCTGCGCTGGGACATCCCGCCGGAGCCCGACCCGTCCGGCAAGGGCTGGGTGTACGGCGTCGCCCGGTACAGCGGTGACCGCGTCGACTGGTTCCGGGTCTTCTCCTACTCGCCCCGTCCGCGCCGCGGGCTGGAGCGCTCCGCCATCGAGGTGGTCGCGCGCCGGCTGCCCGAGGGCGAGGAGGAGCTGGCGCTCCTGTCGGATTCCGTCGTGCTCGGCTGCCTCCACCGGGGTACCCGCCTGGAGCTGGCGATGAGCGAGGACGCCCTGACCGGCTTCCTCGCCTGGCTGGAAGCGGCACCGCCCGGCCAGCGAGTCAATGTGGCCTGAACAGGGGTGCTCGCTGGTTGGGGGTCCTCCCGGACGGAGTCCGGGGGAGGGCCGAACACGGCTGAGCAGGGGCTGTAGCTGGCGGTCGCCGGTCCCCTCGGACGGAGTCCTGGTGAGTACCGGGCTCTGAGGGGCCGCAGAGCATACGAAAACCGGGGAGACAGGGGGCGGACCTGTCTCCCCGGCGCTTTTTCCGGGGTGGTGCGGCCTCGTGGGGGGTGGCTCGAGGCTCCTGCGGGGCCGCTAGTTGAGGCCGTTGTCCATCGCGGTCACGAGCTCACCGTTCGCGGTGTCACCGCTGAACTCCCAGAAGAACGCCCCGCCGAGACCCTGGCTGTTCGCCCAGGCCATCTTGGACGTGATCGTCGCCGGGGTGTCGTAGCTCCACCAGTTGGTGCCGCAGTGGGCGTACGCCGTGCCGGCGATCGTGCCGGTGGCGGGGCAGGTGTTCTTGAGGACCTTGTAGTCCTCGTTGCCCGCCTCGTAGGTGCCCGGGGCCGCACCGGTCGCGGTGCCGCCGGGGGCGGACTGGGTGACGCCGGTCCAGCCGCGGCCGTAGAAGCCGATGCCCAGGAGCAGCTTCGAGGCCGGGACGCCCTGTGCCTTCAGCTTTGCGATGGCGGCGGCGGAGTTGAAGCCCTCCTGCGGGATGCCGGTGTACGAGGTCAGCGGCGAGTGCGGGGCCGTCGGGCCCTTGGGTGCGAAGGCGCCGAAGAAGTCGTACGTCATCACGTTGTACCAGTTCATGGACTGGGCGGCGCCGGCGTAGTCGGCCGCGTCGATCTTGCCGCCCGTCGAGCCGTCCGCGGTGATCGCCGCGGTGACCAGGTTGTTGGCGCCGAACTTCGTCCGCAGGGCGGAGGCGACGTTCTTCAGTGCTGCCGGGCCGCTGGTGTCACAGGTGAGACCACAGGCGTTGGGGTACTCCCAGTCGATGTCGATGCCGTCGAAGACATCGGCCCAGCGGGGGTCCTCGACCAGGTCGTAGCAGGACTGGGCGAAGGCGGCGGGGTTCTGGGCGGCCTGCGGGAAGCCACCGGACCAGGTCCAGCCACCGAACGACCAGAGGACCTTGATGTGCGGGTACTTGGCCTTCAGCTTGCGCAGCTGGTTGAAGTTGCCGCGCAGCGGCTGGTCCCACGTGTCGGCGACGCCGTCGACCGACTGGTCGGCGGTGTAGGCCTTGTCGTAGTCGGCGTAGGAGTCACCGATGGTGCACTTGCCGTTCTGGACGTTGCCGAAGGCGTAGTTGATGTGCGTGATCTTCGCGGCGGAGCCCGAGGTCACCAGGTTCTTGACGTGGTAGTTGCGCCCGTAGACGCCCCACTCGGTGAAGTAGCCGAGGTTGACCTTGTCGCCGGTGCCGGGGCCCGGGTCGGTGGTCCCGGTGGTGCGCACGGCCACCGAGGCGCTGACCGGGCCGGTCTGGTCGGCGGTGTCGCGGGCCTGCACCGTGTACGAGTAGTCGGTGCCCTTGGTGAGGCCGCTGTCGGTGTACGTCGTCGTGGTGACGGTCGCGACCTTGGCGCCGTCGCGCAGGACGTCGTAGTTCTTGATGCCCTTGTCGTCCGTGGCGGCGGCCCAGCTGAGCTTCGCCGAGGTGTCCGTCACGTTGCTCGCGGTCGGGGTGCCGGGCTTCGACGGGGCGTTGTCGCCGGGGACGCTGCCGCCGCCGTCACAGGAGGCGCCGTTCAGCTTGCAGCCGGCGGGGGAGCCGGTGCCGGTGCCGTTGAAGCCGAAACTGACACTGGCGCCCGGGGCGACGGTGCCGTTCCAGCCGAGGTTCTTCGCGGTCCAGTGGTTTCCGGAGCTGGTGACGGTGGCGTCCCAGGCGGAGCCGGCCGCGGTGCCTGAGGGGAAGTCCCACTCGATCGTCCAGGATGAGAGGGCGGTGGTGCCGGTGTTCTTCACCGTCCACTGGCCCTCGAAGCCGCTGCCCCAGTCCGACTTCTTGACGTAGGTGGCGGTCGCGGAGGTGGCGGCCTCGGCGGGTGAGGCCAGGCCCACCATCGCGGCGAGCGGCAGCAGCAGCGCGGTGAGGCCCGCGACCGCCTTCGACCGGGTGGTCGGGCCGGTTCCGCGTCTCCATCTGAGTCCGGATCCGCGTAGGGGATTGTCAGTGCTCAACGGTGCTCCTCGGGTGAGGTACGGCTAACGGGGATGGTCCGTGGGACTGCAAACCCTGCGTCGCCCTGAGCCCGCTTTTCATGGCGTACTCACCGCAGTGTGTCCGGTGAGATTAGGAAGGTCTGGACCAATCGTCAAGAGGTCCAGACCAAAGTTTCCACGGATGTCCTCAGAGCCCCAACTCCTGCGCGAGCACTGCCGCTTGCACCCGGCTGCGCAGCGCCAGCTTTCCCAGCAGGCGGCTGACGTGTGTTTTGACCGTGGCCTCCGCCATCGAGAGCCGCCCCGCGATCTCCGCGTTCGACAGCCCTCCACCGATACAGCCCAGCACCTCCCGCTCCCTGCGCGTCAGCGCGTCCAGCACCTCGCGTCCCGGCCCGTCCGCCCCGCGCGGTGAGGTGGCCCCGGCGAACTCCTCGATCAGCCGGCGCGTCACGGCCGGGGCGATCAGACCCTCGCCGCGCGCCACCGTGCGTACGGCGTCCAGCAGGTCCTCGGCCTCGGTGTTCTTCAGCAGGAAGCCAGAAGCGCCCGCGCGCAGGGCGCCGAAGACGTACTCGTCCAGGTCGAACGTCGTCAGCACCAGGACGTCCGCCAGCTGCTCCGCCACGACCAGCCGTGTCGCCGACACCCCGTCGAGCCGGGGCATCTGCACGTCCATCAGCACGAGGTCCGGGCGCAGTTCACGGGCGAGGCGCACGGCCGCCTCGCCGTCCGCCGCCTCACCGACGACCTCGATGTCCGGCGCGCTGCCCAGGATCAGGACCAGGCCCGCCCGCACGGCCGACTGGTCCTCGGCTACCAGTACCCGGATCGTCATGTGTGCCACTTCCTCTCCCCGACGGGCAGTTCGGCCCGCACCAGCCAGATCTCCACGCCGTCGCCCCGGGGCCCGGGCCCCGCCCCGATCGTCCCGCCCAGCAGCGCCACCCGCTCCCGCATTCCCACCAGACCGGCCCCCGAACCGGGCGCCCGCGGTCCCGGCCGGTCGCCGAACACGCTGCTCACCTCCACCGTGAGCACCGTGGGCGACCGCCCCAGCCGAACCGTCACCGGGCCGGGCGCCGCGTGCTTCAGGGCGTTCGTCAGCGCCTCCTGGACGATGCGGTACGCCGCCAGCTCCACCGGTGCGGGCAGCGGCCCGGACTCCCCGCGGCCGTCGTCCAGGCTGACGGTGAGCCCGCTGGACGCGGAGTTCGCGCCGGCCTGCGCGACGAGGACGTCGACGGAGGCGAGGGTGGGTGCCGCGCCCGGCGGTCCGTTCGCGCCGCTCTCCCGCAGCAGCCCGATCAGCCGTCGCATCTCGGCCAGCCCGTCGACGCTGTTCCGCCGGATCACCCCGAGGGCCTCACGGGAGGTGTCCGGTTCATCGATGGAGAGCGCGGCGGTGGAGTGGATGGCTATCGCGGACAGGTGGTTGGCGACCATGTCGTGCAACTCGCGTGCCATCCGGGACCGTTCGGCGTTCACCGCCTGGACCCGGTCCATCTCGGCCAGCAGAGCGGTCTGGTCGGCGCGCAGCCTGGCCGCCTCCGCCGCGTCGCGGTGGTTGCGCACGCCGGCACCGGTCAGGGCGGGGACGAAGAGGACCAGCCCGGCCGCCACGGCGATCACCAGGGCTTCGGGGGTGCGGTACCAGGCGAAGAAGCCGACGGAGACGGCGACGGTGACGAGGAACGTGGCCACCGGGATCCGCCGGGCCGTGACCGGACTGCCGTACACCACGGCCGCGTACATCAGATCGGTGTACATCACGACGGTCGCCAGGCTGCCCGTCGTCAGCTGGTCCGCGACCAACGCGAGCGTGCCGGTCGCCAGTGCTGCCTGGGGG
Organism: Streptomyces sp. NPDC049970; assembly: GCF_040660235.1. Lineage (NCBI taxonomy): Bacteria > Bacillati > Actinomycetota > Actinomycetes > Kitasatosporales > Streptomycetaceae > Streptomyces > Streptomyces sp. NPDC049970. Next base: position 284,176 of record NZ_JBFALP010000003.1, read on the forward strand.
CGGGTGCGGCGCAGCAGCTCGGCACCGGCCGTCACCGCGAGCGGCACGAGCGCGGCCTGGTGGGCGGCGACCACACGGCCGCCCTGGGTGTGCAGGCCGACCGCCCAGAGCAGCAGCCCGCCCGACAGGCCGATGACCGCGATCAGTACGTCGTGGCGGTGCGGCCGCGGAGAGATGAGCACACGGCCATCCAACACGGCACGGGCCGGCGTCGCGTCCGTACACGGGGTGAGGCGCGGCTACATCGAAGGATGCAGTCGTGATTCGTCACTGGTGACGACGATCCGGCCCTCGGCGGGCGGGAGTCTGAAAGGGACCGGAAGGAGAAGTCCCGTGATCGTCACACTGATCGTGCTCTGCGAGGTCGGCTTCTGGGTCCTGCTGGCCGCCGGGCTCGCGCTTCGGTACGTCGCGAGGAGACCCCGGCTGGGCGCGGCCGTGCTGCTGTGCGAGCCGGTGCTGGAGGTCGTCCTGCTGGTGGTGACGGCCATCGACCTGAAGAACGGCGCCGCGCCGGACTGGAAGCACGGCCTGGCGGCCGTCTACATCGGCTTCACCGTGGGACTCGGCCACTCCACCGTCAAGTGGGTCGACGCCAGGGTCGCCCACCGCTTCGCCGGCGGACCGCCGCCGGTGAAGCCCCCGAAGTACGGGATGGCACGGGCCGCCCACGAGTGGCGCACCGCCGCCCGCTGGATCGTGGCCGCGGTCACGGCCATGGCCCTGCTCCAGGCGGCGGTCTGGTACGTCGGCGGGGACGGGGACGTCGGCTCACTGCGGATGTGGCAGCAGAAGATGCTCTGGCTGACCGGGATCAACCTGGTCATCGCCGTGGGCTACACCGTCGCACCCAAGCAGGAGCCGAAGAACCGGGTGGGGGCAGGCCGCTGAGGAGGCTCCGCGGCCTGCCGCCGGCTCAGCGCTCGCCGCCCGGCACCCACAGCACGTCCCCGACCTCCTTGTTCGCCGTCCTGGCGAGGATGAACAGGAGGTCGGAGAGACGGTTGAGGTAGGTGGCGGTCAGCGGGTTCATGACCTCGCCGTGCACCTCCAGCGCCGCCCAGGTGGACCGCTCGGCGCGGCGGACCACCGTGCAGGCCTGGTGCAGCAGCGCCGCGCCCGCCGTACCGCCCGGAAGGATGAAGCTGCGCAGCTTCTCCAGGTCCTCCAGGAAGCTGTCGCAGTCCGCCTCCAGCTTGTCGACGTAGGACTGCTCCACCCGCAGCGGCGGGTACTGCGGGTCCTGGACCACGGGAGTCGACAGGTCCGCGCCCACGTCGAACAGGTCGTTCTGCACGCGGACGAGGACCTTCACCACGTCCTCGGAGAGGTTCCCGAGGGCGACGGCCGTACCGATGACGGCGTTGGCCTCGTTGGCGTCGGCGTACGCCGAGATCCGCAGATCGGTCTTGGCGGTCCGGCTCATGTCACCGAGGGCGGTGGTGCCCTTGTCGCCGGTACGGGTGTAGATGCGCGTCAGATTGACCATGGGCCCAGCGTAGTTACGCCTCGGCCCCGCGGGGGACACTCGTGCCGGCCGTCACAGCCGGGAACCCGAGCACGAGCGCCACGAGGTCCCGTACGGCAGGTGCGCGGTGGCGTACGAACCCCGCGGTCGCGGCGGCGCCGGACGCCGGGGAGCGCCGCCGTCCGCAGGTCGAGCAGGTCGCCGAGGCCTGGGCCGGCGGCCGGTTCGGCCGCACGCGCGACCGAACCGGCCCTGGGCGGCCGAGGGCATCGAGGGCATCGAGGGCCTCCTCGGCCGGTAGGTCGTCAACTACGCGCGGCGCGCCGCCGCGTGACACCGTGCGGTGTGATGTCCGTCATGTGAGACGTGACGCGCATCTCTTCACGGCCTCACGGCCCCTCACGGGTACTAACCTCCGCCGGAGAGCCTGAGAACGACTGACTATGCATAGGGGTGCGAACGTGGCCAGGAAGCTCGCCGTCATCGGCGCCGGACTCATGGGGTCCGGTATCGCGCAGGTCTCCGCCCAGGCGGGCTGGGACGTCGTGCTGCGCGATGTCACCGACGAGGCCCTGGCGCGTGGACGCGCCGGCATCGAGGCGAGCTACGGCAAGTTCGTCTCCAAGGGCAGGTTGGAGGCGGCCGACGCCGAAGCCGCGCTCGCCAGGATCACCACGACCACCGACCTCGACGCCGTGGCCGACGCCGACGTCGTCGTCGAGGCCGTGTTCGAGAAGCTCGAGGTCAAGCACGAGATCTTCCGGGCTCTCGACAAGGTCGTCCGCGAGGACGCCGTGCTCGCCTCAAACACCTCCGCCATCCCGATCACCAAGATCGCGGCCGTGACGGAGCACCCGGAGCGGGTCGTCGGCGTGCACTTCTTCTCGCCGGTGCCGATGATGCAGCTCTGCGAGCTGGTGCGCGGCTACAAGACCAGCGACGAAACCCTCGCCACCGCACGGGAGTTCGCCGAGTCGGTCGGCAAGACCTGCATCGTCGTCAACCGCGACGTCGCGGGCTTCGTCACCACCCGGCTGATCTCGGCGCTCGTCGTCGAGGCCGCCAAGCTGTACGAGTCGGGCGTGGCCTCGGCCGAGGACATCGACACCGCCTGCAAGCTGGGCTTCGGCCACGCCATGGGCCCCCTCGCCACGGCCGACATGACCGGCGTCGACATCCTCCTGCACGCCACGGGCAACATCTACACCGAGTCGCAGGACGAGAAGTTCGCCGCTCCGGAGCTGATGCGCCGGATGGTCGACGCAGGTGACATCGGCCGCAAGAGCGGGCAGGGCTTCTACACCTACTGATCAGGACCGGCCCCCCGGACCGTCCGGAGCACCGTCGGCCGGACTCCGGAACCCGGGGGCCGCCGGACGGTCCGGCGGCCGGATCCGGTGGGTGCCGGCGGACCTTCTTCACCCCTCGGGGTGAATTCGGTATCGGTTCGCTCACGGACGGCAACTTCCCTGTCGCTGCGGCAGTCAGTTGTGGCAGAGGCAGAAAGAGAAGAATTCAGACAGACCGACCTTGCTACGGAGAACTTCCGGGGAGCGCATATGCACATCAGGGGCGACCACGACGAGCTGGCCGTCGGGGGCCGCCTCGACGTGCGAAGCGCGGCGGACGCCCGTACGGTCCTGCATTCGGCCGTCGACGACGGAGTCGGCGATCTCGTGCTGAACCTGACCGAGCTGGACTCGTGGGACGCCACCGGACTCGGCGTCATCATGGGTGCGCACCGCAGGGCCGGCCGAGCCGGCCGGCGGCTGGTGCTGCGTGGAGTGCCCCCGCAGATGCAGCGCCTGCTGGTCGCGACGAGACTGCACAGGATCCTGGCGATCGAGGGCGGAATCGCGGCGGAGTCGCTGCCACGCGTGTAGCGCGCCGGGCGTCCCCGGAACGCCCCACCCGCGGAGCCCCGTGCGGGGGAGTGCCGGGCGGGCGGACACGGCCGGACGTACGGGCGAAGCCGCGTGTCCGGACGGCTATTTGCGCACAATCCTCACGAGAATGTGACGTCGTGGGCGGCGCGGCCCCCCGCCGGTTCGTGGATACTGTGCGAAGGTTTAGGGTTCGGCCGTCTGCCGTTCGACGAGGACCCACTGGCGGACACCGGACCGGAACGAACCGAAGCGGGCGTGCGAGGCCGGAGGGGCAACCGCGCGCTGCGCTTCTTGGGGGCTTTGACGATGGACCCGAACAACCCGGGACCGGAGGACTACGGCCATGACAGGTCCGGTGACGACACCGTGCCACGACGCCAGTCCCGCGACCCGCTGACACCCGACTTCGGGCACCAGACGCCGCAGCAGTCCCGCACGGTGCAGCTGATATCGGGCGACCTCCTGCTCACCGTCAACCCGGTCGACGGCAGCGAGATCGAACCCTGCCGGCCGGGCGAGCGGCCGGCCGCGCCGGTACGGCACACCGCCGCGCAGCGTGTGGACCGCGAGCGCGCCGCCGCGCCGCCCGTCCCGGCAGGACCACCCGCGCCCCAGCTCCCGCTCCTGGAGCGCCAGGAGGACCGTGAACGGCTCGTGCGGCTCCTCGCCCGCGGGCGCTCGGTCCGTCTCACCGGACCGGCAGGATCCGGGCGTACGGCCCTTCTCGACGCCGTGGCGGCCGACTGCGCCTCCCTCGCGCCGGACGGGGTCGTACGGCTCTCCGGCCACAAGAGGACCGTCGCGGACCTGCTCCACGCGCTGTTCGAGGCCGTCTACAGGGCCCCGCTGCACCGCCCCGACCGCGAGGGGCTCCTCGCGCTCGTCCAGGGGGTCGGCGCCGTCGTCGTCCTCGACGACCTGGAGTTCGGCGGCGCTCCGCTCCAGGAACTGCTCGACGCGACACCCGAGTGCGCGTTCCTTTTCGGGGCGACCCCCGAGGTGCCCGAGCCGGGCGCCGACTCCGGCATCGAGGAGGTACTCCTCACCGGTCTCGGCCGCAGCGCCTCGATCGAGCTCCTGGAGCAGGTCGTGGAGCGCGAACTCACCGACGAGGAGGCGAACTGGGCGGGAGACCTCTGGTTCGAGTCCCAGGGGCTGCCCCTGCGCTTCGTCCAGGCCGGGGCCCTGCTCCGACAGCGCGACGAGCTGCGTACCGGCCCGGAGGCCGTCGACACCGACGACGACCCCGCAGACGTACCCCCCTTCGGCACGGCCGGACCGATGGCCACGCCCCTGCCCAGCCTGGGTGAAGGCGCCGCTCCCGCGGCGCTGCTCGCCTCCCGGCTGAGCGAGGCCGCCCGCGACACCCTGCGCTTCGCCGTCGCGCTCGGCGGCGAGGTGCCCCACCAGGCGCACCTGCCGGCCCTCGTGGGCGACACCCACGCCGATGCCGCGCTGGGCGAGCTGCACCGCAGCGGACTGCTCTCCCCGGCCGGGCCGCGCTACCGGCTGGCCGCCGGGGTCATGGCCCAGCTGGAGGCGAGCGGATACGCCGAGACCGCCGACGCGCACGCCCGCAGTGCCGCCCAGCACTACACCTGGTGGTCGGGGCACCCCTCCGTCACCCCCGAACGGGCCGTCGCCGAGGCGGACGCCGTCCTCGGCTCGATGGCCCGCCTCGTCCCCGGCGAGCAGGCGGGGCAGGCCAGCGTTGCCGTCCTGCTGGCCCGCAGTGCCGCTCCGGCCTTCGCGGCGGGGATGCAGTGGGGTGCGTGGGAGAAGGCGCTCAGGACCGGCCAGGAGGCCGCCCGCATCGCCGGTGAGGTGGCGGAAGAGGCCTACTTCCACCACGAGTTGGGAGTTCTCGCGCTCTGCGCCGGAAACCTGGACCGGGCCCGGGCCGAGTTGGAGACCTCCATCAGCATGCGCGGAGCCCTCGCCGACAAGGCCGGTGCGGTGGCGGGGCGGCGGGCACTCGCCCTCGTCGCCGACCGCTCCGGCGATCCGGCGCCGAGCGAGGGCGGCCCGGCGGCCGAGGACATGCCGGCCCCGCGCCCCGGCGACGCCGCGTCGCCGCCCGGCGGAGTGCCGGCCGTCCTGCCGCTCTTCCCGCGCGTGACGGACACCTCCGCCATGCTGATCCCCCGTCAGGAGCCGTACCCCAAGGCGACGGCCGGTGCCCGCGCCGGAGTGCTCCGGGGCGCCCGGCGCAATCTCGTCGCGGTCGGCGCCGGAGCACTGCTGGCCGCGGTGCTCGGCACGGTGGTGACTCTGGGCGCGACCTCGGGGAGCGAGGGCCCGGAGGGCCAGAGCGTCACGACCGAGCAGTCGGCGAGCGAGGACGACGGCGAGGACGGCTACCCCGCGGACGAGCCTGCCGACGACCCGGCCTCCGAGGGCGGCACGTCCGGCGACGGCGCCGCGCCCGTGAGCCCGTCCGGCACGGCCACCCCCTCGGCGAGCGGCAGCCCGTCCCCGGGTACCTCCGCCCCGGACAAGAGCCCCGGCACGGGTACGCCGTCGAGCGGCAGCCCCACCGGACGGCCCACGCAGGGCAGCCCGTCGCCGACGAAGAAGCCGACCAAGCCGCCGACCCCCACGCCCACCGCTCCGACGACCCCGCCGACGGAGAGCCCCGACCCGACCTCGCCCGGACCGAGCCCGACGGAGACCGAGACGGACCCGGAGACCTCCGACTCGGCCGGCGGCCCCGCCGAGTCGGCCGGGGCGTCGGCGAGCGGACAGAGTTCCGCCACCGCCGACAGCGACCCGACGACGGCCTGAGACGCGAAACCGCCGTACGGACCCGGATCACGGGGGTCCGTACGGCGGCCGTGGGACAGGGGCGGCCCCGGTCCGGTCAGAAGAGCCGCAGCTTGTCGTCCTCGATGCCGCGCATCGCGTTGTAGTCCAGGACCAGGCACCCGATCCCGCGGTCCGTGGCGAGCACCCGGGCCTGCGGCTTGATCTCCTGCGCCGCGAACACGCCGCGCACCGGCGCCAGATGGGGATCGCGGTTCAGCAGCTCCAGATAGCGGGTCAGCTGCTCCACACCGTCGATGTCGCCCCGCCGCTTCAGCTCCACGGCCACGGTCGCGCCGTCCGCGTCCCTGCACAGGATGTCGACCGGTCCGATGGCGGTCGGGTACTCGCGGCGGATCAGGGTGTAGCCCTCGCCGATCGTCTCGATGCGGTCCGCCAGCAACTCCTGGAGGTGCGCCTCCACACCGTCCTTGATGAGGCCTGGATCGACACCCAGCTCATGGGAGGAGTCGTGGAGGATTTCCTCCATAGTGATGATCAGTTTTTCGCCCGCCTTGTTCACCACGGTCCAGACGCCCTCGCTGTCGTCGGCGCCCTCCTTCAGGGTGCAGGGCGGCGACATCCAGTTGAGCGGTTTGTACGCCCGGTCGTCGGCGTGGATCGACACACTGCCGTCCGCCTTCACCAGGATCAGACGGGGGGCGGAGGGCAGGTGGGCGGTGAGCCGGCCCGCGTAGTCGACGGAGCAACGGGCGATGACGAGACGCATGGTCGGCAACGCTACTCGACGACGCGGTGTCCACGCGATTCCCGGACCCCGGCCGGTGCCCCGTCGACCGGCGCCCATCGGGCTTGCCCCTCTTTGCGACCGTTCGTTATTGGCCGGTTGTGTTCCCAATCTCCTGGTGCGGCCCGGACTGCGCCCTTACCGTGGATGCAGGAGGTCGCCGTCTGTGTACGCAGCGTCGCCACCCTGCCCTGCCCGTAAGGCCCCGGCCACCCGTCGGGGTCGCGAGAGGAGAACCCATGTCGCTCGACGTCTCACCGGCGCTGTTGGAACAGGCCGAGCGAGGCGAGGTCGACGAAGCCGACTTCGTCGACTGCGTCCGGACCTCCCTGCCTTACGCATGGGAGATGATCAGCTCCCTGGTGGCCCAGCTGAAGGTCGACGGCGGACAGTTCGCCGACAACCAGACGCCCCCGCCGGACGAGCAGGCACGTGGTCAGCTGCTGCGCGCGCTCGCGAGTGATGCGATACGCGGCGCACTGCAGCGGCACTTCGGAGTGCGCCTCGCATTCCAGAACTGCCACCGCCTGGCGGTTTTCCCGCTGGACGCCTCGGTCGACGAGCGGTTGGCTCGATTCACCTCGGTGAGGGGCCAGTTGCTCAACCAGTCGCCCGAACTCCGGGACTGCTGAGCGCTTCTGCTGCCGCTTCGGGCCGCGGGAGGTGCAACTGGCTCCGGAGCGGCAGCTCCCGTACCACCGCACCACCGGGACAACCAGCGTGATCGCGTCACTTCAGCAACGGCAGCACTTCCGTGCCCAGTCGCTGCACATTGGTCTCCGTCACCGCGAGATCGCCCGAACCCTCCACCATGAGGGCGAAGCGGGTGATGCCCGTGCGCTCCGCCGTGGCCGCCAGCCTGTCGGCCGCGAGCCGGGGCGGGCCCACCGGATGCAGGCCGCAGAGGAACTCCGTGTACGCGACGGGATCGCGCATCACACGGTGCCGGCCGTCGACCGTCACATGGGCGTCGAGCCCTTGACGCAGCCACCCCGGCATCGCCTTGACGAGCGTCTCCACGGCGTCGACGGGGCTGTCGGCGATCTGGGCCACCCCCGCGGACACGTGTTCCACCCGCTCTGCGACCTCCGGCGGCAGGCCCGCCTCCCGGGCCGCCGACCGCCACAGTCCGACCATGCCGGCCTTGTCCTCGTCGCTGCAATGCATCCCGAGGAGCATCGGCAAACCCTTTTCAGCGGCGAGTTTCACGCTTTTCGACGAGGTGCACGCGACGACCACCTCGGGACCCGGCGGACCGTCCCCGAGAAGCTCGTCGGCCTGGGGGACCACGGCCACCTCGCGGAAGGCGAAGCGCTCCCCGCTGCCCGCCACCCTGGGCTTGTCCAGCCAGTCGAGCAGGAGCTCCAGCGCCTCGGGGAAACCCCGCTCGTACGCCTCCAGACCGCCTCCGAACACCTCGAGGTCGACCCACGGGCCGCCCCGCCCCACCCCGAGGGTGAAGCGGCCGCCGCTGGTCAGGTGGAGCAGCGCGGCCTGCTCGCCGAGCATCACCGGATGCTGGTTCGGCAGCACGCTGACCGCCGTGCCCACACGGATCCTGCGGGTGCGGCCGAGCAGCAGCGCCGCCAGTGTCGTGGCGGACGGGCACACGCCGTACGGCACGAAATGATGTTCTGCCAGCCACACGGAGTCGAGCCCGGACTCCTCCGCGACCTCCGCGGACCGGACTGCCCGGTGCAGGGCCTCACCCTGCCCCTGGCCCGGAAACTGTGCCGCCAGTACGAACGTTCCTACGCGCATCGCCTTCTGCCTCCTTACGGCCGACGCGGCTCCCCCCTACCGGCAACAACGTCTGACACGTGCCAAGGGCACGGTCCGGCGCGAAGTTGTTGCGATTTTCCGGTTACCCATCCGCCTCACGGCTACTCACGCGCCCCGTCCGCCCCCGGTCCGCGGCCGATGCCTCTAGGCTGGACGGAACAATCCACCCGTACCGCCACGTGAGGTGTTCCGTGTCCCCGCGCCGCAACCGCCCCCGAGGTGGCGAGAGTCCCACCGCCACCGCCACCGGCACCGCACGAGAGCTGGGAGAGCGGTACGGCGGGGGCGGGGCGACCGAGAGCTGGCAGGGCGAGGAGTGGTCGGTGCGCCCGGTGAGCGGCGCGAGCGCCGCGGGCAAGCGCTACCGCTGCCCCGGCTGCGACCAGGAGATCCCGTCAGGCGTCCCGCACCTCGTCGCCTGGCCCGAGTTCGGCGGCATCGACGACCGCCGGCACTGGCACAAGGCCTGCTGGAACGCTAAGGACCGCCGCACCACACGGGTGCAGCGGTCCAGGAACGCTCCGCGCTACTGAGGCCGGCCGGACCCGGGCGGGCCCGGCCGGTCAGACGTCGCGCCGGTCCAGCGAGGCGAAGGCCCCGGCCATCACCACGGCGGTCACGCCGAGGATGATCCACAGCGGCTCCCAGCCGGTCGGCCCGGACGTGGTCACCGACGCGTCGTACATCGCGCCGAGCTGGTTGGGGATCGAGTACTCGAAGAGTGCCTGCTGCACGCCGGCCAGACTCGGCGAGAACATGAACATCGCCAGCACGAGGGGGAGCAGCACCACGGCGATCATGATCGTGATCGCGCCCGCCGAGTGCCGGATGATGGCGCCGAGCCCGAGCGAGAGCAGCCCGAGCGTCGCGACGTAGAGGCCGACGCCCACGGTGACGCGCACCCAGTACCCGGTCTCGGGGGTGGCGCCGTCCAGCATCGTCGTCTGCAGCACGCCGACGATCCCGGTGGTCACCGTGGTGATCGTGAAGGCGAGCAGGAAGAAGACCACGGACTTCGCGATGAGCATCCGTGCCCGGCTCGGGCACGCGGTCAGCGTCGTACGGATCATTCCCGTGCCGTACTCCGACGCGATGGTCAGCACGCCGAGTGTGATCACGCAGATCGAACCGAGCAGCACGCCGAAGAACCCGAGGCTGAGTACGGGGGTCCCGTCCAGATTCCCGTCCGACACGTTCACTGCGAACACGGTGAGCAGTCCGACACCGACCAGCAGCACGATCATCACGCCGAGCGTCCACATCGTGGAGCGCACCGACCGGATCTTGGTCCACTCGGAGGCGATCGCGTCGCCGAGTCCTGGCGTGCGCACGGGGATCGGCGATGCGTACTGCCCGGCCGGGGCACCCCAGCCCTGCTGCGGCTGCTGGTACGGCGGTCCGGGGGCCTGGTGTGCCTGCGCGGGCGGCGGGGTCGCCGGGGTCGTCATCGGGGGTCCTCGCTGGTCGTGCGCTCGGTCGGTTCGGCGGCGACCGCGGGAGCGGGTGCCGGTGCTGATGCCTGTGCCGGTGCGTCGGCGTACGGGTTCTGCCCGGGCGGCGGCGGGGCGTACCAGCTCTGCTGCGAGACCTCGGCCTGCTGCGTCGGGGGCCCGGGCTGCGCGTACCCCTCGGCTCCGGGCCGGCCGTATCCCGGCTGTCCGTACCCGTGGCCGGGCGGCGGAGGCTGGAGGCCTGCCTTGGCGTCCGTGGTCGAGCGGTAGTCCACGGCGCCCTGCGTCATCCGCATGTACGCCTCCTCCAGCGACGCCTGGTGCGGCGAGAGCTCCCACAGCCGCACGTCCGACTCGTGCGCCAGGTCGCTGATCCGAGGAAGCGCGAGTCCGGTGATCCGCAGGGCCCCGTCCTGCTCGGGCATGACCCGGCCGCCGGCCTCCGCGAGCGAGGCAGTCAGCTTCTCGCGGAGCTCCGGGACGTCCGACGCGACCCGCACCCGGGCGAAGTCGGCGGAGTTGGCCGAGATGAAGTCGGTGACGCTCATGTCGGAGAGCAGCTGCCCGCGCCCGATCACGATCAGGTGATCCGCGGTGAGTGCCATCTCGCTCATCAGGTGACTGGAGACGAAGACGGTGCGGCCCTCCGAGGCCAGCCGCTTCATGAGGTTGCGGACCCAGAGGATGCCCTCGGGGTCGAGCCCGTTCACCGGTTCGTCGAAGAGCAGTACCTGCGGGTCGCCGAGCAGCGCCGCAGCGATCCCGAGCCGCTGCCCCATACCGAGCGAGAAACCCTGGGAGCGCCTCTTGGCGACGTCCTGGAGCCCCACGACGCCGAGGACCTCGTCCACCCGGGCGACCGGGATGCCGGCCAGCTGGGCCAGGCACAGGAGGTGGTTGCGGGCGCTCCGCCCGCCGTGCACGGCCTTGGCGTCGAGCAGCGCCCCCACCTGGCGCGGTGCGTTGGGGAGGCTGCGGAACGCGTGGCCGCCGATCGTCACATGGCCCGCTGTCGGCCGGTCGAGGCCGAGCATCATCCGCATGGTGGTGGACTTGCCCGACCCGTTGGGACCGAGGAACCCCGTCACGGCACCCGGCCGGACCTGGAAGGAAAGGTTGTGCACGGCCGTCTTCGCGCCGTAGCGCTTCGTCAGGCCGACTGCCTCGATCATTCTCCAGCCCCATCGACTTATCTGTCGTCGGGGCCCAGGCCGTGGCCGCACGCCCCCGTAAGACTTAGGAGGATAACCAGCCCCCCGCGGTTCCGGCCAAGCCGTTCCGGGGAGCCCCGGCGGACGGCTGCCGTCCGGTGTGTCCGGAGGGCAGCCGTCCGCCGGTGCTCCCGGTCAGGCGTCCCGCTTCTTCAGGACGAGATAGCCGCCGAGGAGCGCGGCGATCACCCACAGCGCCATGATCCCGAGCCCGGTCCACGGCCCGTACGGTGCCGGGTCGCTGTTCATGGCGTCCGGTACCACCTGCATGATCTTGGAGCCGGCCTGGTCGGGGAAGTAGCGGGCCACGGTCTTGGCACCGGGGACCGCCGAGAGGATCTGCGAGACGAGGAAGAAGAAGGGCATCAGGATGCCGAGCGACAGCATGGAGCTGCGCAGCATCGTGGCCACACCCATGGAGAAGACCGCGATCAGGCCCATGTAGATGCCCGCTCCGCAGACCGCGCGCAGCACGTTGTCCGCGCCGATGTCGGTGCCTCGGTCACCCAGCAGGGCCTGGCTCAGGAAGAAGGTCACGAAGCTGGTGACGAGACCGACCACCAGGGCGAGGACGCCCGCCACCGCGACCTTGCTGAACAGGAACGAGCCGCGCTGCGGCACCGCGGCCAGCGAGGTGCGGATCATGCCGGAGCTGTACTCCGTACCGACGACCAGGACGCCGAAGACGACCATCGCCAGCTGGCCCAGGATCATCCCGGAGAAGCCCACGAACGTCGGGTCGAAGGTGGCGCGCTCGGCGGACGAGAGGTCGTCGAACTGGCTCTTCAGCAGCGCGCTGAGTGCGGCGCCCATGGCGACCGTCACGACGAACGCGCAGATCAGGGTCCAGGTGGTCGAGGAGACCGTGCGGATCTTGGTCCATTCGGAATTCAGGACCGCGGGTACCGATGCCATCGCCGTCACGCCCCCTTCGTGCTCTCGCCGGCCTGCTGGTTCCACTGGTCGCCCCAGTGCGGGCCCACCGCCGGCGGCGGCGGGGCGCCCTCGTTGTCGGAGTGCGCGTGGTACTCCACGGAGCCCGCGGTCATCTGCATGAAGGCCTCTTCCAGGGAGGCCCGCTGGGAGCTCAGCTCGTGCAGCACGATCCCGTGCCGCGCGGCGAGCTCCCCGAGCGGCTCGGGAGCCTCGCCGTCGATCTCCAGCGTGCCGTTGCCCGACTCGACCGCGACGACGCCCTCCGTGTGCAGCACATCCCGCAGCCGCTCCTGCTCGGGGGAGCGCATCCGTACGAAACTCCGGGAGTTCTCGCGGATGAAGTCGGCCATCGAGGTGTCGGCGAGCAGTCTGCCCTGGCCGATGACGATCAAGTGGTCTGCGGTCAGGGCCATTTCACTCATCAGGTGCGAGGAGACGAAGATGGTCCGGCCCTCCGCCGCGAGGGTCTTCATCAGGTTCCGGATCCAGTGGATGCCCTCCGGATCCAGACCGTTGACGGGTTCGTCGAACATCAGGATCTCCGGGTCACCGAGCAGCGCCGCGGCGATTCCGAGCCGTTGCCCCATGCCGAGGGAGAAGCCCTTGGACTTCCGCTTCGCCACCGCGCTCAGACCGACCGTGTCGAGCACGTGGGAGACGCGGCTCGACGGGATGCGGTTGCTCTGGGCGAGACACAGGAGGTTGTTGTACGCACTGCGCCCGCCCTGCATGGACTTGGCGTCCAGCAGCGCCCCGATGTGCTTGAGCGGCTCCTGCAGCTCGCGGTAGTGCCTGCCGTCGATCCGGACCGTGCCGCTGGTCGGGTTGTCGAGGCCGAGCATCATCCGCATCGTCGTGGACTTGCCCGCCCCGTTCGGGCCGAGGAATCCCGTCACCATGCCCGGTCTGACCCGGCATGACAGATGGTCAACAGCAACTTTGTTGCCGAAGCGTTTGGTGAGGCCGTCGAGCTCGATCATGCGTTCACGCTAGAACGGCCGCGCGCCCGGCGCCACCACAAAGGCGGAACCGGGCGCGCAAGGATGACAACCGCGCCGCGCGGAGCGTCAGCGGCTCTGCTGGGCCGGGACCCCGCGGGTGGCGGGCTCCTCGTCCGCCGGGGAGCCGGCGGCCGCGACCGCGGCACCCGTCAGCGTCGCCAGCATCTCGCGGACGTTGGTCAGCTGGGCGTTGATCGAGTCGCGGCGGTTGGTGAGCGCCGCCAGCTCGCGCTCCGACTCGCTGCGGATCCGGTCGGCCTTGGCGTTGGCGTCGGCCACGATGTCCTCGGCCTGGCGCTGCGCGGTCTCCACCGTCTGGCGTGCCCGGCGCTCGGCGTCCGTACGGAGCTTCTCCGCCTCCAGGCGGAGCTGCTCGGCGCGGTGCTCGATCTCGGCGAGGCGCTTCTCGGCCTTCGCCTGACGGGACGCGAGGTCGCGCTCCGACTGCTCGCGGCGCTTGGCGAGGTTCGTCTCGAAGTCCGCTGCGGCCTGGGCGGCCTTGGCACGCGTCTCCTCGAAGAGGGCGTCCGCCTCCTCGCGCTTCTGCTGGGCGTCCTTCTGGGCCTCGCTGCGCAGCGTGCCCGCTTCGCCCTTGGCCTTCTCGACGATACGGATGCCCTCGTCGTCGGCCTTCGCCTTGCGGTCGGCGGCGAACGTCTCGGCGTCGTTGCGCACCTGCTGGGCGGCCGACTCGGCCAGCTCGCGGTGCTGCTCGGCGGCGCGGCGGGCCTCCTCGCGCAGGTCCTTCGCCTCTTCCTCGGCGAGACGGAGGATCTTCTCGACACGGGCACCGAGGCCGGCGTACGACGGTTCCGCGTCGTTGACCTGGGCCTGGGCGTTCTGCGTCTCGAGGTGGAGCTCCTCGATGCGCTTTTCCAGCGAGGTGATTCTTGCGAGGGCGCTATCACGGTCGGCGACGAGCTTGGTAATGCGGTCGTCCACCTGACCGCGGTCGTATCCACGTCGCACGAGCTCGAAGCCGAAGGGGGAGGAAGGGTCGCTCATGGGGTTCCTGTCGAATGAGACCGGTGAGGTGTTAGAGGGAATCCTAGGGGTCTGGGCGGCGTGTCAACGTGAAGATGCCGCTTTGGTATGGAGAATGACACCCCTTTTGAGTGGCTGACCTCCGGAGTGCTTGCCACTCGAAGGCTTGAATGTTCATGGCAAAATCGCTGCGCGGCTACCCGTCCGACGACTTGCCGCCCGACCGGTTGCCCGCCGAAGCGCCGGCCTTGACGCCCCCGGCGCCGCCCCCCGCGGCCTTGCCCGTCCCGCCCGGAGCCTCGAAAGATTCCAACGCCTCGAGTACGTCCTGGACACGGGAGATCTCCGTATTGATGTCCTCGCGTCTGCGGACCAGCAGGTCCAGCTCCCGACGGCCGTCGTCGACCATCTGCTTCGCCTCGGCCTCGGCGTCCGCGTGCAGCTTCTCCGCCGCGCGGGTCAGCTCCGCCTTCTTGGTCTCCGCCTCCTTGAGGAGGGACTCGGCGCGCTTCACGGCGGCGATACGGACCTTGCTCGCCTCCGAACTCGCGTCGTCCAGAAGCTCCTTGGCCTTCGTCTCGGCCTCGGCGCGCTGCTCCGTCGCGGCCTTCATCAGCTTGTCGACGCGTTCGCCGGCCGTCTTCATCTGCTCCGAGGTCTCACGCCTGGCACGCTCGTGCAGTCCCTCGATCTCGCTCTCCATCCGGGACCTGAGCTCCTCCGCACGCTCCCGGGTCGCCGTGGCGTCCCGGCGGGCGCCGACGAGCAGCTCGTCCGCGTCCGCACGGGCCCGCTCGACCAGGGAATTGCCCTCGACGGTGGCCTCCGAGGTGATCCTGACCGCCTCGTCGCGTGCGGCGCCGACCATCCTGTCGGCCTGCTCCTCGGCCTCGGTGGCGGCGCGCAGCGCCTCCTCCTGGGCCTTCCCGACGAGCTGGTCGGCCTGTTCGGCGGCGTCGGTACGGCGCTTGGCCGCGGCCTCGCGCGCCTCGTCCAGCACCCGGTCCGCCTCCTGGCGGGCCTCCGCGCCCAGCTGTTCAGCCGCGGCCTCGGCCTCGGCGCGCAGCCGCTCCGCGTCCTCACGGGTCCGGGCGGCGTGCTCCCGGGCCGAACCGACGGTCTGCTCCGCCTCGGCGCGCAGCCGCTCCGCCTCGTCGGCCGCCTCGCCGACGAATCGCTCCGACTGCTCGGTGGCCTCGGTACGGACCCGCTCGCTCTCGCTCGTCGCCTCGGCCATGAGCCGGTCGGCCTGCGCCGCAGCCTCGGACCGGATCCGGTTGGCGTCCTCGCGGGCCTCGGCACGGGCGCGCGAGGCGTCCTGCTCCGCCGAAGCGAGGGCGTCCGACGCCTCGGTGCGCACCCGCTGGCTGTACTCCGACGTGTCCGAGCGGAGCTTCTCCGACTCCGCGATGGCCTCGGAGACGGTCCGTTCGGCCAGGGACTTCGCAGCCTCCGACTCCTCGTGCGCGACCTGGCGGACACGGTTGGAGTCCTGGGTCGCCCGCTCGCGCTCGGCGTAGGCGTCGGCCCTGACCCGGTCCGACTCCTCCCGGGCCTCGCCCTTCGTCCGCTCCGCCGCCTGCTCGGCGGCCGCGCGCAGCCCGGTGATCTCCTCCTCGGCCTGCTCCTGCAGTCCGGCGACGGAGTCGCGTACCTGCTGGGCGGCCTGCTCGGCGGCGGAGACAAGCTCGGATGCCCGGCCCTCGGCCTCCTCGACCAGTCGCTGCGCCTCGGCCTGCGCCTCCTCGACCCGTTTGCGCGCGGAGGCGAGCAGCCCCTCGCTCTGCTCGCGGGCGCGCTCGCGCTCCTGCTCCGCCTCGGCGCGCGCGGAGGTCAGCGTCTCCTCGGCCGCGCGGCGGCGCCGGTTGGCCTCCTCCTGGGCGGCGGCCAAGGCCTCGGCGGCCTCGGTGCCGACCCGCTCGGCCGCGGCGGCGGCCTCGGAGCGCACCCGGTCGGCGGTCTCCTGGGCCTCGTTCTTCAGGCGCTCGGCCTCGGCCGCCGCCTCGCTGCGCAGCCGTACGGCCACGGACTCGCCCTCGGCGCGCGAGCGGGCGGCGTCGGCCGCGGCCTCGGTGCGCAGCCGCTCGGCCTCGGTCGTCGCCTGCTCCTGGAGCGTACGCAGCCGCTCGGCCGCCTCCGCGCGCAGCCGCTCGGACTCCTCGTTCGTCTCGCGGCGGATGCGCTCCGCATCCGTGCGCGCCTCGCCGAGAGCCTCCTCGGCGGCGGTGACCCGGGACTCCGCCTCGGTGTGCAGCCGGGTCAGCTCGTCGGCCGCCTCCGCCTTGCGGGCCTCGACGCCCCGCTCGGTCTCCTCGCGCAGGGACTCGGCCGCGGCCTCCGCGGCGGCGGTCAGCTCGGTGGCCTGCTCCTCCGCCTCGGTACGCAGCTTCTCCGCCTCGGCGCGGGCGCGTTCGAGCGTCTCCTCGGCCTGCTTGCGCAGCGTGGCGGCGCGTTCGGCGGCCTCCGCCCTGACCCGCTCGCCCTCGGCGCTCGCGGAGGTCCGCCGCTCCTCGGCGTCGGCCTTCGCCTTGGTGAGCAGCTCCTCGGCGGTCCTGGCGCCCTCCTCGAGCTGCTGGACGGCCTCCCGCCGGGCCTCGCCACGGATCCGCTCGCCCTCGGCGACGGCCTCGGAGCGCAGCTGCTCGGCCTCGCCGCGCAGTCGGCGCGCCTCCTCCTGCAGCTCGACCGTCTTGGCCCGGTACTCCTTGGTGTCGTCCTTGGCCGCGCCCTTGAGCTGGTCGGCCTGCTCGGCGGCCTCGCCGCGCAGCCGGTCCGCCTCGGCCTCGGCCTCGCGACGGATCCGGTCGGCCTCCTCGCCGGCGGCCCTGGTGGTGGACCTGGCGTCGTCGGAGGCCTTGGTCAGGACCTCCTCGGCACTGCGGGCCGCCTTCGCGAGCTGGGCGGCCGCGTCCTCGGCGGCCAGGGTGCGTGCCTTCTCCGCGGCCTCGGCGACGACCCGTTCGGCCTCGGCCCGGGCGTCGGAGAGGGCCTGCTCGGCCTCCTCCTTGAGGGTCTCGGCCTGCTTGGTGGCCTCGCCGACCAGCCGGGCGATCTCGGACTTCGCCGTACGGGTGCGCTGTTCGTTCTGCGACTCGGCGCCGGCCAGCCGCTTGACCGCGGCCTCCTTGGCCTCGGCGAGGACCTTGTCGGCTTCGAGCCTGGCCTCGCGCAGCCGGGTCTCCGCCTCCTGTATGTGCTGCTCGGCGGTGCGGTTCAGCTCCGCGGTCTGCTGGCGGGTCTGATCCGTCTCTGCGGTGGCGGTCGAGCGCAGCCGCTCGGCGTGGGTGGTGGCCTCCTGGGCCTGGGTGGACGCGGCGTCGAGCAGGCGCTCGGCGTCCCTGCGGGCCCGTAGCAGCGCGCCCTCGGCCTCGGTACGGGCCGCCTCCGCCTCGGAGTTGAGGCGTCTGCGGGTCTCGTCGGCCAGCCGCGCGGCCTCGGCGCGCGCGGCGGTCAGCGACTGCTCGGCCTCGGCGCGCGACTCCTCCAGGAGCCGGCGGGCCTGGGACTCGGTCCTGGCCCGCAACTGCTCGGCCCAGGCGACGTTCTCGTTGACGTGGGACTCGACGGTCTGGCGGCGCTCGGCCAGCTCCTGGTCGAGCCGCTGGCGCCGCTGCACCGCCTCGGCGTGCAACTCGGCCTGCAGCCGGGCCTGGTGCTCCGCGTGCTCCTGCAGGATGCGCTGGGTCTGGGCCCTAGCGTCGCGCAGCTCGCGCTCCGCGTCGGTGCGCAGCTGGTCCGCCTGGTTCTGGGCGTTGCGGAGCATCTGCTCGGCCTGGTAACCGATGTCCGCGCCGTCGTGTGCGGGACGGGTCGCCAGATTGCGCCGTGCCTCGTGCAGCTTGGCACGCAAGACCTCGACCTGGTAGCCGAGGTCCTCGGCATGCTGGACGGCCTTCTCCCGGTCGGTCTTCAGCCGGTCCATCTCGGCTTCGAACCGCGAGAGATGGTCGTCGTCAGCTCGGTGGCTCTGCTGGCTTTCGTAGCCCCGCACTGCGCGGTCCCATCCTTCCCCGAGCTCTCGACTTCTCCCCGAGCTCTCAACTTTGTTCGAGCAGGGGATGCCCCACTGAGCAGGCGAGACCCCAACCCTGGTGGCAATGCTCCGTACGAGGACCGCTCGCCGGCGAGCGGTCCCCCGGGGAATGGTGACAGATCAACGGTGAGGACGCGGCACGGCCCCGACCCGGCCCCGGCCCGGAACCGCCCACTCTACCGGGCCGGGTATCGGTCGGGTCAGTGCTCTGTTGCCGAGGTGACCAGTTCGGTCAGCACGCCGTGGCAGTCCTTGGGGTGGAGGAAGGTGATCCGGGACCCCATCGAACCCGTCCTGGGCTCGTCGTACAGCACCCGTACGCCCTTCCCGCGGATGTCGGCGGCGTCGGCGTCCACGTCCGCCGTCCCGAACGCGATGTGGTGCACCCCCTCGCCGTTCTTCGCCAGCCACTTGCCCACGGCCGAGTCCTCGCGGGTCGGTTCCAGCAGCTGGAGGTACGAAGCACCGCCGTCCGAGGTGTCGTTGATCTTGAGCATGGCCTCCCGGACGCCCTGCTCCTCGTTGATCTCGGAGTGGTACACCTCGAAGCCGTAGGTCGCCCGGTAGAACTCCACCGTCCTGTCGAGGTCGAAACAGGCGATTCCGATGTGGTCGATTCGCGTCAGCATGGGACCAGTGCAGCGCCCCCGGGATGGTTACGCAACGTGCGCGCGATCACACCCACTGCCGGATGACGAGCGCGGTACCGCTCAGTACATTCAGGTAAACCCTCGTTCACAACCAATCCAAGGGGCTGCGCCTCATGTCAGGAACGACCGGTACCACCTCAGTGATCGTCGCGGGCGCGCGGACGCCCATGGGCCGTCTCCTCGGCTCCCTGAAGAGCTTCTCCGGGGCCGACCTCGGAGGCGTCGCCATCAAGGCCGCGCTGGAACGGGCCGGGATCGGCGGCGACCAGGTCCAGTACGTGATCATGGGCCAGGTCCTCCAGGCGGGCGCGGGCCAGATCCCGGCCCGCCAGGCGGCGATCAAGGCCGGAATCCCGATGAACGTCCCCGCGCTCACCGTCAACAAGGTGTGCCTCTCCGGGCTCGACGCGATCGCCCTCGCGGACCAGCTGATCCGCGCCGGCGAGTTCGACATCGTGGTGGCCGGCGGCCAGGAGTCCATGACCAACGCCCCGCACCTGCTGCCGAAGTCGCGTGAGGGCTACAAGTACGGCGCGGTCGAGCTGCTCGACTCGATGGCGTACGACGGCCTGACCGACGCCCACGAGAACATCCCGATGGGTGAGTCCACCGAGAAGCACAACGCCCGCCTCGGCCTGACCCGCGAGGCCCAGGACGAGATCGGCGCCCAGTCGCACCAGCGCGCCGCCGCCGCCCGGAAGAACGGCCTCTTCGAGGCCGAGATCACCCCGATCGAGATCCCGCAGCGCAAGGGCGACCCGGTCCTCGTCTCCGAGGACGAGGGCATCCGCCCCGAGACGACCGTGGAGTCGCTCGGCAAGCTCCGCCCGGCCTTCGCCAAGGACGGCACGATCACCGCGGGCACGTCCTCGCAGATCTCCGACGGTGCCGCCGCCGTCGTCGTCATGAGCAAGGCCAGGGCCGAGGAGCTCGGCCTGGACTGGATCGCCGAGATCGGTGCCCACGGCAACGTCGCCGGCCCGGACAACTCGCTCCAGTCCCAGCCGTCCAACGCCATCCGGCACGCGCTGGACAAGGAGGGCATCGGCGTCGAGGACCTCGACCTCATCGAGATCAACGAGGCCTTCGCGGCCGTCGCGGTCCAGTCGACCAAGGACCTCGGCGTCAGTTCGGACAAGGTCAACGTGAACGGCGGGGCGATCGCGCTCGGCCACCCGATCGGCATGTCCGGCGCCCGTGTGGTGCTGCACCTGGCGCTGGAGCTGAAGCGGCGCGGCGGCGGCACCGGGGCGGCGGCGCTGTGCGGCGGCGGCGGCCAGGGTGACGCGTTGATCATCCGCGTTCCGGGCAAGTAGTACACGGTACGAGCGAGCGAGGAGGCCGAGTGTGAAGGTGGACGTCCCCACCCTGGTCGAGCAGGCGCGGGAGGGCCGGCCGCGCGCGGTGGCCCGGCTCATCTCCCTGGTGGAGGGAGCCTCGCCGCACCTGCGTGAGGTGATGGCCGCCCTGGCGCCGCTCGCGGGCCGGGCCTACGTCGTCGGCCTGACCGGATCGCCGGGTGTCGGGAAGTCCACCTCGACCTCGGCCCTGGTCTCCGCCTACCGGAAGGCGGGCAAGCGGGTGGGCGTCCTCGCCGTCGACCCGTCGTCGCCCTTCTCCGGGGGAGCACTCCTCGGTGACCGGATCCGGATGTCGGACCACGTCTCCGACCCGGGCGTCTACATCCGCTCGATGGCCACCCGCGGCCATCTGGGCGGGCTCGCCTGGTCGGCTCCGCAGGCGATCCGGGTGCTGGACGCGGCGGGCTGCGACGTGGTCCTCGTGGAGACCGTGGGGGTCGGCCAGTCGGAGGTGGAGATCGCCTCCCAGGCCGACACCTCGGTCGTCCTCCTCGCCCCGGGCATGGGCGACGGCATCCAGGCGGCCAAGGCCGGAATCCTGGAGATCGGCGACGTGTACGTCGTCAACAAGGCCGACCGGGACGGTGCGGACGCCACCGCCCGCGAGCTCAACCACATGCTGGGCCTGGGGGAGTCCCGGGGCCCCGCAGACTGGCGGCCGCCGATCGTGAAGACGGTCGCCGCCCGGGGCGAGGGCATCGACGAGGTCGTCGAGGCGCTCGAGAAGCACCGGGCGTGGATGGAGGAGCACGGGGTCCTGGCCGAGCGCCGCACGGCGCGCGCGGCCCGCGAGGTCGAGACGATCGCCGTCACCGCGCTCCGTGAGCGGATCGCCGATCTGCACGGCGACCGCCGGCTGGGCGCGCTCGCCGTACGGATCGTGGCCGGCGGCCTCGACCCGTACGCGGCGGCGGACGAGCTGGTCGCGGGGCTCACCAGCGGCAACTGAGGGTTCCCGGGCGGCGTGCGGGCCGCCCGGGGAGCCCGTCTCCTGAGGAGTGCGGGCCCGGAGTCAGTCGTCGTCGTTACCGTCGTTGTCGTTGTCGTCGGCACGGTCCGCCGTGACCTTGCCGCTCTTCGCGTCGACGCGCAGCTCGTGGCCGCTGCCGCCCTTGCCCGTGACGTCGACCTCCCAGTGCGGCGCGGCCTTCGCGCCGTCGTCCCCGTCGTCGTCCAGGTCCACGGACGTCACCGTGCCGGGCCGGTCGGCCAGCGCCGCCTTCACCGCCGCGTCGAGCCCGACGGCTGCCGAACGGGGCGCGCGGCGGTCGCGGTCGTCGTTGTCGTCGGACGGGCGGTCCGACAGCACCTTGCCGCTGCCCGCGTCCACCTTCACGTCGTGCCAGGCCTTGTCGGAGCCGTACACGTCGAGCTCCCAGACCGTGCGGGCCGTGTCGTCGTCCTCGTCGAGCTCGGCCTCGGTGACCGTGCCGGGCACGGCCTTCAGCGCGGCGGCCACGGCCTCGTCCACGGTGATCCGCTGCTTCGTCGCGGTCCCGCCGGTCGCGGCGTCCCGGTCCGCGCCCGCTGTCCGGTCGTCCTTCCCGCCGCTGTCGGAGTCGGCGAAGGCGGCGGTCGTGACGAGCCCGCCTCCGACCAGGACGGCGGCGGTGAGAGCGGCGACGGCGATGTTGCGCTTCATGGTGTGTTCCTCCGGCGATGGGATGTGCTCTTCGACGGGATCCACACTCGCGGTCCGATGCTGAACGCAGCCTGAAGCCGGCTGAAGGCGTCTTCAGGTTCGGTTTGGGAGGCTGTCCCCATGCGTCTGTTGATCGTGGAGGACGAGAAGCGCCTGGCGACGTCCCTGGCACGGGGGCTCACCGCCGAGGGCTTCGCCGTCGACGTCGTGCACGACGGCCTGGAGGGCCTGCACCTGGCCGGTGAGGGCGTCCACGACCTGGTGGTCCTCGACATCATGCTGCCCGGGATGAACGGCTACCGGATCTGCGCCGCGCTGCGCGCCGCCGGTCACGAGATGCCCATCCTGATGCTGACCGCCAAGGACGGGGAGTACGACGAGGCGGAGGGTCTCGACACCGGCGCCGACGACTATCTGACCAAGCCGTTCTCCTACGTCGTGCTGGTCGCCCGGGTCCGGGCCCTCCTGCGCCGACGCGGTGGTTCCGCCTCGCCGGTGCTGACCGCCGGCACGCTGCGGATGGACACCGCCGCCCGCCGGGTGCACCGGGGCGAGGACGAGATCGCTCTCACCGCCAAGGAGTTCGCCGTCCTGGAGCAACTGGTGCTGCGGGCCGGCGAGGTGGTCAGCAAGGCGGACATCCTGGAACACGTCTGGGACTTCGCCTACGACGGCGACCCGAACATCGTCGAGGTCTACGTCAGCACCCTGCGGCGCAAGCTCGGCGCCCCGTCGATCCGCACGGTCCGCGGCGCGGGCTACCGGCTGGAGGCGCTGTGAGGTCCGTACGGGCCAGGGCCGCGCTGGGGGCGACCCTCGTCGTCGCCGTGGCCCTGACGGCCGCGGGGCTGGCCGTCCTGCTGGTGCTGCGCGGCAACCTGACTGACCGGGCCGGTCTGGAGGCGGAGGTGGCCGCGCGTGAGGTGGCCGGACAACTCGCGCTGGACGTGCCGTACGCCGGACTGGACCTGGGCGACGAGGAGGTCCACCCCGTCCAGGTGACCGACGAAGCGGGGCGCGTGGTGGCCGTGTCGAAGGATCTGGAGGCCGTCTCGGGCACGGGGGTGACGCGGGTGGTGCCCGTGCCGTCGGCCGCCGCCCCGAGCGCCGGTGACGACGATGACGACGGTGGTGACGACGACGGGAACGACCCCGCCCGCCGCGAGGTCTCCTCCGACACACCGGACTTCACGAACGGCACCGCCACGGTCGACGGCGAGCGGGCCGACTACCGGTTCGCCGCGGTCGAGGTGACCACGTCGCGGGACGTCACGCTGACCGTCCACGCGGGCGCCCCGCTCGCGGCCGAACAGGAGGCCGTGAGCACCGTACGCACCTCCATGCTGACCGGGCTGCCCGTCCTGCTCCTCGTGGTCGCCGGGGTGACCTGGCTGGTCACCCGGCGCGCGCTGCGCCCGGTCGAGGGCATCCGGCGCGAGCTCGCCGCGATCACTGCCTCCGAGGACCTCGGCCGCCGGGTGCCCGAACCGGACTCGCGCGACGAGGTGGCACGGCTGGCCCGCACGACCAACGAGACCCTGACCGTGCTGGAGGCCTCGGTGGACCGGCAACGGCGCTTCGTCGCGGACGCCTCGCACGAGCTGCGCAGCCCGATCGCCTCGCTGCGCACCCAGTTGGAGGTGGGGGAGGCCCACCCGGAGCTGCTCGACGTGCCCGGAGCCGTCGCCGACACCGTCCGCCTGCAGGCGCTGGCCGCCGACCTGCTGCTGCTGGCCCGGCTGGACGCGGGGGAGCGCCCCGGGCGTACGGCGGTCGATCTGGGCACCCTGGTCCGTGAGGAGGTCTCCCGGCGCGCGGCGGACCGGATCGGACCCGCGGTGTCGGTACGGGACCCGGACGCGCTGGAAGTCACCGGCTCGCGGGCCCAGTTGGCCAGGGTCCTGGGCAACCTCCTCGACAACGCCGAACGCCACGCCGTGCGTTCGGTCGCGGTGTCGGTGCGGGCGGACCGGGGCGACGTGGTCGTGGAGGTCACCGACGACGGGGCCGGGGTGCCCGAGCCGGAGCGTGACCGGATCTTCGAGCGCTTCGTACGGCTGGACGACGCCCGCAGCCGTGACGACGGGGGAGCGGGGCTGGGCCTGGCCATCGCCCGCGACGTGGCCTCACGGCACGGGGGCACTCTCACGGCCGGCGCCGCCCGGGACGGCGGCGCCCGGTTCACCCTCCGGCTGCCCGGCGGGGCCGCGACGGACCCGGGGCGGCAGGCACGTAACGGCTGACGAGGGCTACGGCTTGCCGCGGTGGCCGCGCAGGTGGTCCGCGATCGGGGTCAGGGCGGCGTGCAGTTCGGCGAGTGCCTCGGGCGACAGCAGGTCCATGAAGTGCCTGCGCACCGAATCGACGTGGTGGGGCGCGACCTTGCGCATGGTCTCGGCGCCGAGGTCCGTGAGGACCGCGAACAGCCCGCGCCGGTCCGACTCGCAGTGCTGGCGCCGCACCAGGCCGGCGTTCTCCATGCGGGTGATCTGGTGCGAGAGCCTGCTCTTGGACTGCAGGGTGGCCGCGGCGAGGTCACTCATCCGCATGCGCTGCTCGTCCGACTCCGAGAGGTTGACCAGGATCTCGTAGTCGTTCATGGTCAGGCCGAACGGCTGGAGGTCCTTCTCCAGCTGGTGTGTCAGCAGCCTGCTGACGTCAAGGTGGGTGCGCCAGGCGCACTGCTCCGCGTCGTTCAGCCAGCGGGTGGCAGTCTCGGTCTCCATGTATGGATTCTACCTAAGATGTTGAAAGCCGGACGAAGTCGGGGAGTGTGACCCCTCGCACGCACTGCCGGGCGTCACACTCCGCAGACTATCGTTTACAGGCCGAAGCGACGCTGGAGGTCCCCCAGCTGACCGGGCATGCGGGGTGCGGAGCCGTGTTGACCGGCGCCGGGGCCGCTCCCCGGCACACCGGGCTCGTGGGGGACGGCGCCGGTCGCCTGTTCGGCCATCAGCACCTCCGTCGACTGGAGCAGCACGGTGCCCGCCCCGACGAACTCGAACTGGTGCTCCTCGCCCGAGGTGCCGCCGATCCCGGTGAGCGAGCGCAGCCCGCCCATCACCCCCGTCATGTAGCCGTGGTCGTAGTGGTGGCAGGGGGAGGGGCAGTCCGCCCAACCCACCAGCGCCTGCGGGTCCACCCGCACCGGCGGCTCCATGAAGACCACCGGACCGTTGGACGCGGCGACGAACTTCCCCGTCCCGATCAGGGTCAGGAAACCCGGCACGATCGACTGCTTGAGCGCCAGGGTCGGCTGGTACGCCAGGAGGTTGCCGGACCTGATCGTCAGGTTGCCGTCCTCCAGGTCGAAGGAGTTCACGTCGAACGCCCGGTCGGCGAGCAGCATCTTGCCGCTGCCCTCGGCCACCACCCAGTCGCTCACGTGCAGCGGGGAGTGGAAGCTCGTGCGGATCAGGCGCTCGAACCGGCCGTGCCCTATCCCGTTGAAGTCGATCTGCCCGTAGTAGGCGATCATCTTGCCCTTCTGCAGGAACCACTGGCTCCCCTTGAGCTCCACGCAGAAGGTGTACGCGTTGACGTTGTCGTCCGACGGCAGCGTCGTCGGATCCAGGATCACGGGCGTGCTCACAGCTTCTCCTCCGACGCCTGGACGTACACCGCTCCGCTGCCGCTGAGCTCCAGCTGGAACGCCTCACCGGAACCGCGCCCCACCATGTCCCGCCAGCCGAGCGCGGTGGACAGCTTGTTCGTCACGTCCCCGTGGTGGGCGACGTATGCCTGCGGGTCCACGTGCACCGGCCTCCCCGGGGTGATCGGCAGCTCGATCACCCCGCCGTGCGCCATCACGGCCACCGCGCCGTGTCCCTCGAGCGTGGTCGTGAACAGTCCCTGCCCGGTCACCTGGCCGCGCACCATGCCCATCACCCCGCCCTGCGAGCCCATGAACATCGTGCCCTGCCGGAGCGTCCCGTCGAAGGCGAGCAGCCGGTCGGCCTCCACGTAGAGGGTGTCGCCGGCCAGGCCGATCACCTGGATGTGATGGCCGCCGTGGCCGAACATCACCGTCCCGCTTCCCTCGACGGTCATCAGGGGCGCCGCCTCGTTCGCCACCCGCCGGCCGATCATCGAACCCAGGCCGCCCTGTCCGCCCTGGATGTTCGGGGTGAACGACACGTCGCCCCGGTACGCGAGCATCGCGCCGCGCTGGCTGTACATCTTCTGGCCGGGGGCCACCGTGGCCTCGACCATCTTCGAGTTGATCTCGCGGAACGGCATCAGACGTCGCCCCCCACGGTGTTCCGTTCGCTGGGCTGGACGTACACGAGGCCCTCGCCCTCGAAGCGGATCTGGAAGGACTCCCCGGAGCCCTCACCCATGATCGTCCGGAAGTTCACCCCGGACTGGAAGTGCTGCTGGAGCCTGCCCTGATGGGCGATGTAGGCGCCCGGATCGACGTTCAGCGGGTACTGCGGGGTCACCCGCAGCACCACGGCGGAGCCGTCCGACATGATCGCCGCCTGGCCGGTGCCCTCGACGGTGGTGGTGAAGAGGCCGTTGCCGGTCGCCCCGCCGCGCAGCCCCGTGAAGGTGGTGCCGGTACGCAGCCCCGCGTCGGTGGCCAGCAGATTGCTGGCCTCGACGTACAGCTTGTCGCCGTGCAGCGACACCAGGTTGATCTCGCTCGCGCGGTCGGCGAAATAGCAGGTGCCCTGCCCCTTCACCTCCATCATCACCATCTGCTCGCCGGTCAGGCGGCGGGTCACCATGCCGCGGATCCCCTCACCGCCGCCGGACATCTTCTTGAAGTCCATCCGGCCGTCGTACGCGACCATCGAGCCGTTCTTCGCCTTGACGGCATCGCCTGTCAGGTCGACGGCCAGTGTCTTGCTGCCTTGCAGTCGGAACATCGCCACGGTGCGACGTTAGCCGCAAGGGAGCCCGGCGGACAGGGCCCGGTGGCCGATCCCGACCCCGACGTGACCCTGATATGCGCCGATACGCGCAGCGGGGCCGGACAGGACCCCCTGCCCCCGCAGGCCGGGAGCGATGCCACAATGGCTGTGCTTGTGCCTGCGTTCACAAGCCGACACGCCCCTCCCACCGAAGGTGCCCTCGTGGACATCAAGACCGCTTCCGCCCTGCACCGGCTGCGCCTCATCTCGCTTCCCGAGGCGCTCTCCTTCCCGGCGCTGCTCATCTTCGGCTCGCTGCTCATGCGGGTCTCGGACATCGACTTCCTGATGCCGCCCCTCGGCGCGCTGCACGGCATCCTCTTCACGATCTACGTCATCTTCCTGGTGGACGTGTGGGTCAAGGCCAAGTGGCCCCTCAAGCGCGTCGCCCTGTTCTTCTTCCTCGCGGTCGTCCCCTTCGGCGGGCTCTACGGCGAGAGGCTGCTCAAGAAGTACGAGGCCGACGGCGTCATCGCCGCCCGCGCCCGCGCCGAGGGCAAGGTGAACGCGTGATCGTCGCCTTCTCAGTCAGTCCCCTGGGTGTCGGGGAGGACGTCGGCGAGTACGTCGCCGACGCCGTGCGCGTCGTCCGCGAGTCCGGACTGCCCAACCGCACGGACGCGATGTTCACCTCCGTCGAAGGTGAGTGGGACGAGGTCATGGACGTCGTCAAGCGCGCCGTCGCGGCCGTCGAGGCACGGGCGGGCCGCGTCTCGCTGGTGCTCAAGGCCGACATCAGGCCGGGTGTCACCGATGGCCTGACCTCCAAGGTCGAGACCGTGGAACGGCACCTCGCGGGCTGAGACCCGTCCGCCCGCCCCTCGGAACCCCCGCCGCCGTCACGCGCCGGGGGTTCTTCCGTTCGACGGAAGAAATCCGCTCACTCGGACCTGCCGGGTCGACACCCTGCCGGATCTCACCTTGTGTGGGGACACCGGCATATTCGACCGTTGGAGGAGCGATGCCGTCGGAGGGAAACGACCACGACGAACGCGGGCGGCCCGACAGGCGCCCCGTGACGGCGTACCGGACGCGGTACCTGGCTCCCGCCCCCGCCGGGAGGGGCCCGACGGGAACGGTCCTCCTGGCGGCGCTCGCCCCCGTGCTCACCGCGCTGCTGCTGCTCGGTGCCTTCCTCACGCGTGCGGCCGGGGACCGGTCCGCGCTCGCGGGCACCGTGGCGCTGGTCGCCCTCTGTCTGCTCGCGCCGGTCGTGCTCGTCAACGCGGTCCTGGTCGTCCACGCCATCCGGGTGGCGTCGGAGCCGGTACCCGCGGCACCCGAGCCGGGCACCCCGGTCGCCTTCCTCGTCACGCACCTTCCGGGAGAGGAGTCGCTCCCGGCGGTCCGGGCCGTGCTGGAGGGCGCCGTCCGGCTGCGGCATCCCGGGCCCCTGGACGTCTGGCTGCTCGACGACGGCGACGAACCCGAGGCCAGGATGCTCTGCGCCGAGCTCGGTGTGCACCACTTCACCCGCCGAGGGGTGCCCGAGTGGAACCAGGAGGAGGGTCCGCACCGGGCCGGGGCGGAGCACGGCAACCACAACGCCTGGGTCGCCAAGCACGGTGACGCCTACGTGCTCCTGGTCTCGGCCGCGCCCGGCCACGTCCCGGGCCCGGACCTCCTGGAACGGACGACGGGCTGCTTCCGGGACCCGGACACCGCCTTCGCCGTCGGTGCCCAGGTCCACGCGGACCACGGCCCGGAGCCGCGGCGGGCCTCCCTCCGGGCGCTGGCCCAGCGCGCGGGCAACCGCTACGGCGCCCCGCTGCTCGCCGGCACCGTCACCGTCGTACGGGTGGAGGCCCTGCGCCGGGCCGGAGGGTTCCGGGCCCCGGCCGCCCGTGACACGGCCACCGGCCTCGAGATCCACCGGCGCCGGAACCCGCTGACCGGCCGGTACTGGCGCTCCGTCCACACCCCGGGCGCACCGGGCGCCGGAGGGGCGTACGGTCTCCCGCAGGACGGATCGCGGGGGCTGCACCGGACTCTGCTGCCGCTGTACGGCAAGGCGCTGTTCCGGGTGCCGCCCGGCCGGCTCCTCGGCTACACGCTGCTGCTCCTCGACCGCCCCGTGGCGTACGCCGGCCCGGCGCTCTGCGCGCTGACCTGGCTGCTGTTCCCGATGAGCCCCTGGTCCGTGCTCGCCCTGCCCGCAGCCCTGCTGCCTGCCGTGACGCGGTCCCGCACGTTGCTGCGGGAGCGCCGGATCCGCGCGGAGCGCCCCGCCCGGGAGGCCGGGCAGGGCCGGACCGCCGCTGCCGCTAGAGGGAACTGACGGCGCGGGCAGGGCCGTTCGCTCAGGCCTCCTGGGCCGCGAGCGCGATGCCGAGCGGTGTGCGCTCGTACAGCACCTGGTGTCCGTACCGCCGGGAGGTGAGCAGGCCCGCCGCGCGCAGCACCGACAGGTGCGCCGACACGGAGGAGGGGGCGAGGGCGAGCCGGTGCGCCAGCGCGCTGGTCCCGGCCGGTTCGTCCAGGGCGCACAGCACGTCGGCGCGTGCCCTGCCCAGCAGCCGGGCGAGCGCGTCCGGTGTCCGGTCGGCGGCCCGTGTCCACAGGCCGCCGATCCCGCGTGCCGGGTAGATCACGGCCGGCTGCCAGGGCGGCTCGTGCCCGCCGACCACGTCCGGCCAGACGAAGACGCTGGGCATCAGGACGAGTCCCCGGCCGCCGAGCACCCGGGTGTGGTCGCCCCTGGTGCCGGCCACCGTCAGGGTCGAGTCCGTCCAGCGCAGCTGCGGGCTGATCTCGCCGAGCAGCCGCTCGAAGCCGACCTCGGCGAGGCGGCGTGAGTGGTAGGCGATGTCCGCTTCCAGCAGGGCGCGCAGCCGGGGCCAGTGCGGCTCGACCATGACCTGCCAGGCGCGCTCCAGCAGATCCGCCAGTTCGCGTACGGTCCGAGCCGGGTCGGCCAGCATGCGGCGTCCGGCGGGGGAGTCCGGTCTTCCCGCGAGTGCCTGCGCCATGTCGTCCCGTGCGACGCGCGGATCGACCGCGCGTACGCCCGCGATCTCCTCCTCGAACGTGGTGGCGGGACCCACGGGCGGCGGGGAGACGAAGTCGGGATTGTGTCCGCCGTCCGGCATGAGCAGCCACAGCGGGGTGAGGTCGAGCGCCGCCGCGTCCTCGCGGATACGGCGCAGCCAGGGCAGGTGGTAGCCGTGCGCCCCGGGGTGCGCCAGGAGCCGTACGGCGGCCTGGGTCTCCCAGAGCGGCGAGAGCGCGAATCGGCAGCGCAGCAGATCGCTCTCGCCGAAGTGCAGGTGGAACGGCATGGACCCACTCGACTTTCGGCGTCAGCCGAAAGTCTACGCACAGCCGGGCCCCTTCCCCCACGCTGCGTCCATGCCGAGCGACACCTCCACCCCGGCGGGCGACCCCCGCGACACCTCCACCGCCACCGCCACCGCCGACGACCCGTCCGGGGCCGGCCCGGGGCGCCCCCGCCCCGTTCCGCCCCCTCGCGAGGCGGGCTACCGTGCCGTGTTCGCCGTACGGGAGTTCCGGGCGGTCTTCGCCGCCCACCTGCTCTCCCTGCTGGGCGTCGTCGTCAGCGAACTCGCGCTCACCGTCCTCGTCTACGACCTCACCGGCTCGCCACTGCTCTCCGCCCTCACCTTCGCGCTCGGCTTCCTCCCGTACATCGTGGGCGGCACCCTCTTCGCCGGGGTGGCCGACCGCTACCCCGCCCGGCGGGTGCTCGTCGCCTGCGACCTGGTCTGCGCCGGCTGCGTGGCCGTGATGGTGCTTCCCGGCACCCCCGTCGGCGGCCTCCTCGCGCTGCGCTGCCTGGTCGCGGCGGTCGCGCCCGTCTTCACCGGGACGCGGACCGCCGCCCTCACGGACATCCTCGGTGAGGGGCCGCTCTACGTACTCGGGCGCTCGCTGCTGCGTCTCGTCTCGCAGAGCGCCCTGCTCATCGGCTTCGGCGCCGGCGGGGTGCTGCTCGCGGCACTGTCCCCCCGCGGGGCGATCACCGTCACCGTGGTCACGTTCCTCTGCTCGGCCGCGCTCCTGCGCCTCGGCACCCGCGCGCGCCCCGCCCGCACCGGGGCGGGCGACGGCGGAGCGCTGCTGAAGGAGTCGCTCGCCGGGGCGCGCGCCGTCCTCGGCGACCGCGAGATCAGGGGGCTGCTGCTCCTCTTCTGGGTGCCCGCGTTCTTCGTGGTCGCCCCGGAGGCGCTCGCCGCCCCGTACGCGGACGCGATCGGCGCCGGACCCGCCGCACTCGGTCTGATGATGTGCGCGATGGCCGTGGGCCACATCGGCGCCGAGGTGTACGCGGGGACCGTCCTCGGCCCGCGCGCCCGCTCCCGGATCGTGCTGCCGGTGGCGGCCGCCGGGCTGCTGCCCCTGGTGCTGTACGCCTCCCGCCCGGGCACGGCCCTCTCCCTGGCGGTCCTCGTGCTGGCCGGCGCCGGTGCGGCGTACGTCATCGGGCTCGACCAGTGGTTCGTCGAGGCGGTGCCCGAGCACCTCAGGGGCCGGGCGATGACCCTGCTCACCGCCGGTCTGATGACGGTCCAGGGGCTCGGGATGGCCCTCGCAGGGCTCGCCGCGGAGTTCCTCCCGGTGCACCAGGTGGTCGCCTGCTCGGGCGCGGTCGGCACCGTCTGCACGGTCCTGCTCGCCCTGGAGGTGCGTAGAACGCGCGTCCGGTACCGAAGTGCGAGACAGGCATGACCGACATGTGACCAGTGGGTAAGGTCGTGCCGTGCCGAAGCCGCTCAGCCTCCCCTTCGACCCCATCGCCCGCGCCGAGGAACTCTGGCACCGGCGTTGGGGGCCGGTGCCCTCGATGGGCGCGATCACCTCGATCATGCGCGCGCAGCAGATCCTGCTGGCGGAGGTGGACGCGGTGGTCAAGCCGTACGGCCTGACCTTCGCCCGCTACGAGGCACTGGTCCTGCTCACCTTCTCCCAGGCCGGTGAGCTGCCGATGTCCAAGATCGGCGAGCGGCTGATGGTGCACCCGACCTCCGTGACCAACACCGTGGACCGGCTGGTGCGGTCGGGTCTCGTCGACAAGCGACCCAACCCCAACGACGGGCGCGGAACCCTCGCCTCGATCACGGACAGGGGCCGCGAGGTGGTTGAGGCGGCGAGCCAGGACCTGATGGCGATGGACTTCGGGCTGGGGGCGTACGACGAGGAGGAGTGCGCCGAGATCTTCGCGATGCTGCGCCCGCTGCGGGTCGCCGCCCAGGACTTCGAGGACCGCTAGAAGGCCGGGCGCGGTGCCGCGGTCGCGAGGGGCAGGGTGCCGCAAGATCGCCCGGGTCGTCCGGTTACGCTCGATGCCATGAAACGCAGTGTGCTGACCCGCTACCGGGTGATGGCCTACGTCACCGCCGTCATGCTGTTGATCCTGTGCCTCTGCATGGTCTTCAAGTACGGCTTCGACACCGGTGAGGGTCTGACGCTCGTCGTCTCGCAGATCCACGGTGTCCTCTACATCATCTACCTGATCTTCGCCTTCGACCTCGGTTCCAAGGCGAAGTGGCCGGTCGGCAAGCTGCTCTGGGTACTGGTCTCCGGCACGATCCCCACCGCCGCGTTCTTCGTCGAGCGCAAGGTGGCCAAGGAGGTCGAGCCGCTGATCACCGACGGCTCCCCGCAGGCCGTCAAGGCCTGAACCGCGCCACCCGAACCGCCCCGCGCGAAGCGCCGGGCGGTTTGCCATCGACATTTACTAGGACGTCCTAGTAAATTCGTACCATGGACGCTCACGCGATCGAGGAAGGCCGCCGGCGCTGGCAGGCCCGTTACGACAAGGCCCGCAAGCGCGACGCGGACTTCACCACGCTCTCCGGGGACCCGGTGGAGCCCGTGTACGGGCCCCGCCCCGGCGATGCGTACGAGGGATTCGAACGGATCGGCTGGCCCGGCGAGTACCCCTTCACCCGGGGACTGCACCCCACCGGCTACCGGGGCCGCACCTGGACCATCCGCCAGTTCGCCGGCTTCGGGAACGCCGAGCAGACCAACGCGCGCTACAAGACCATCCTGGCCAACGGCGGCGGCGGACTCAGCGTCGCCTTCGACATGCCGACCCTGATGGGGCGCGACTCCGACGACGCCCGCTCGCTGGGCGAGGTCGGCCACTGCGGCGTCGCCATCGACTCCGCCGCGGACATGGAGGTCCTCTTCCAGGACATCCCGCTCGGCGACGTCACCACCTCGATGACGATCAGCGGGCCCGCCGTCCCCGTCTTCTGCATGTACCTGGTCGCCGCGGAGCGGCAGGGCGTCGACCCCGCCGTGCTCAACGGCACGCTCCAGACCGACATCTTCAAGGAGTACATCGCGCAGAAGGAGTGGCTCTTCCAGCCCGAGCCCCATCTGCGCCTCATCGGCGACCTGATGGAGCACTGCGCCCGCGACATCCCCGCCTACAAGCCGCTCTCGGTGTCCGGCTACCACATCCGCGAGGCGGGTTCCACGGCCGCGCAGGAGCTCGCGTACACCCTCGCCGACGGTTTCGGCTACGTCGAACTCGGGCTCTCCCGAGGCCTCGACGTCGACGCCTTCGCGTCCGGCCTCTCCTTCTTCTTCGACGCGCACCTCGACTTCTTCGAGGAGATCGCCAAGTTCCGCGCGGCCCGTCGCATCTGGGCCCGCTGGATGAAGGAGACGTACGGCGCGAAGACCGACAAGGCGCAGTGGCTCCGCTTCCACACCCAGACCGCGGGCGTCTCGCTCACCGCCCAGCAGCCGTACAACAACGTCGTGCGCACCGCGGTGGAAGCCCTCTCCGCCGTCCTCGGCGGGACCAACTCGCTGCACACCAACGCCCTGGACGAGACCCTCGCGCTCCCCTCCGAGCAGGCGGCCGAGATCGCGCTGCGCACCCAGCAGGTGCTCATGGAGGAGACCGGCGTCGCCAACGTCGCGGACCCGCTGGGCGGTTCGTGGTACGTCGAGCAGCTCACCGACCGGATCGAGGCCGACGCCGAGAGGATCTTCGAGCAGATCAAGGAGCGGGGCACCCGTGCCCACCCGGACGGCAAGCACCCCATCGGGCCGATGACCTCGGGGATCCTGCGCGGCATCGAGGACGGCTGGTTCACCGGGGAGATCGCCGAGTCGGCCTTTCGGTACCAGCAGTCGCTGGAGAAGGACGAGAAGCGCGTCGTCGGCGTCAACGTCCACCACGGGTCCGTCACGGGTGACCTGGAGATCCTGCGCGTCAGCCACGAGGTGGAACGGGACCAGGTGCGCGGGCTCACCGCGCGCAGGGAGGGCCGCGACGACGCGCGGGTCCGTGGGGCGCTGGACGCGATGCTGGCCTCCGCGCGCGACGGTTCGAACATGATCGCGCCGATGCTGGAGGCCGTACGGGCCGAGGCGACCCTGGGCGAGATCTGCGGGGTGCTGCGCGACGAGTGGGGCGTCTACACGGAGCCGCCCGGCTTCTGAGGCCGTATCAGCCCTCGGGGGATTCCTCGGGAGAGGACGCGGCTCCCAGTCCCGAGAGCAGCAGCAGGGTGAAGCGCTGGGCCCAGTCGGCGTCGACGGGCTCGGCGCTCACCAGTGCCCGGTGCACCACCGCGCCGGCGATCACGTCGAAGATCAGGTCGACGGTGCGGGCCGCCACCGCGGGGTCGGGTTCCAGGGGCAGTTCCCCGCGCTCCTCGGCCCGCTCGCGACCCTGCAGGACCAGCCGCTTCTGCCGGGCCACGATCGAGTTGCGTATGCGGTCCCGCAGGGCCTCGTCGCGTGTCGACTCCGCGACGACCGCCATCAGCGCCGTCTTGGTCTCCGGCCGCTCCAGCAGCGCGGCGAACTGGAGCACCACGGCCTCCACGTCGGCCGCCAGGCTGCCCAGGTCGGGGAGTTCCAGTTCGTCGAAGAGGACGGCGACCGCGTCCACGACCAGTTCGTTCTTGCCGGCCCAGCGGCGGTACAGGGTCGTCTTGGCGACCCCGGCCCGCGTCGCCACGTCGCCCATCGTCAACTTCGACCAGCCGAGGTCGACGAGGGAAGCACGCGTCGCCTCCAGGATCGCGGCGTCGGCCTCGGGCTTGCGAGGACGTCCGGATCGGGCGGGTTCGGTAGGGCTGCGGCTCAGCATGGGCAGACCATACCGGCCAGTAAGTACAGCTGACCGGCCCCGGAGCCCGTGAGACAGATCACCGCGTGCTCTTGCCCCGGAGGGGGGCCGGACAGTTACGCTACGGGTCGTAGCGTAAGAAGCGACGGTCCGCCGTCGTCGCGCCACGACCGATCGACAACCACAGGCACCGGGTGGGGACCCGGAGCCGACCGCGGGGTTTTCAGGGCCTCGGGACCGCTTCCGTCCACGCGCCGCGCACGCCGGCACGGCTGTGGACGGGGGTGGTTCGCGGATCGCTTTTCGCAGCAGCGCGCGCAGGGGGGAGGATGTACGCATGCAGCCTAGGAACATGTCCATGAGCGGCGTCGTCGACCTCGCCGCTGTGAAGGCGGCCGGCGAGGCCAAGGTGAAGGCCGAGCAGGCCCGCGCGGAGTCCGCCCGGCAGGGTGGCCCCGGTGCCGTGTCGCCCGCCTCCCTGGTGATCGACGTCGACGAGGCGGGCTTCGAGAACGACGTCCTCCAGCGCTCCGCCGAAGTCCCGGTCGTCATCGACTTCTGGGCCGAGTGGTGCGAGCCGTGCAAGCAGCTCGGTCCGCTCCTGGAGCGCCTCGCCGTCGAGTACAACGGCCGCTTCCTGCTGGCCAAGGTCGATGTCGACGCCAACCAGATGCTGATGCAGCAGTTCGGGATCCAGGGCATCCCGGCGGTCTTCGCCGTGGTTGCCGGGCAGGCCCTCCCGCTCTTCCAGGGGGCGGCCCCCGAGAGCCAGATCCGCCAGACGCTCGACCAGCTGATCCAGGTCGGTGAGGAGCGGTTCGGACTCACCGGGATCGTCGTCGACGCGGACGCGGAGGCCGGTGACGCAGAGAGCGTTCCCGCCGAGGTGCCCGCCGGACCGTACGACGCGCTGCTGGAGGCCGCCGCGCAGGCACTGGACGCCAACGACTTCGACGGCGCGGTCCGGGCGTACAGGAGCGTGCTGGCCGACGATCCGGTCAATACCGAGGCCAAGCTGGGCCTCGCCCAGGCCGAGCTGCTCGGCCGTGTCGCGGGTCTGGACGCGCAGCAGGTCCGCAAGGAGGCCGCGGAGAACCCGGCCCAGCCCGCCGCGCAACTGGCCGCGGCCGATCTGGACCTCGTGGGCGGCCACGTCGAGGACGCCTTCGGGCGGCTCGTCGAGACGGTCCGCCGCAACTTCGGTGACGACCGCGACGCGGTACGGCTGCGGCTCCTGGAACTCTTCGAGGTGATCGGCCCCGACGATCCCCGGGTCGTCGCCGCCCGGACCGCGTTGGCGCGCGTCTTGTTCTGATGTGACAACACGGCCGTGGAGCCCGCCGGGCACCACGGCCGTTTTCGCGGGCGGACGACAACGAATGCCTGCGCTTTACCAAAACTTGACAAAAGTACGCGCTGTTACTGGCAGTAAAGCGCCCCCTTGGTTCTGTCCGGTTCAGGGGCGGATTTTCCCCATTCGCACGCCCCTTCGGTGCCACCCTGTGTGGCCGGACGGTACCCCCATGTCGTGTCCTGGTTATCGGGCCGTTACTAGCGAGTAACGACCCCCCTTGTGTCACGGCCGCGAATGCACCACGATCGGCCACGCTCGGTCCAATACCCACCGGCCC
Organism: Streptomyces sp. NPDC049970; assembly: GCF_040660235.1. NCBI lineage: Bacteria > Bacillati > Actinomycetota > Actinomycetes > Kitasatosporales > Streptomycetaceae > Streptomyces > Streptomyces sp. NPDC049970. The sequence continues at coordinate 320,737 of NZ_JBFALP010000003.1, forward strand.
GACGTCAGTCGCGCAGGTGGGTCCAGTTGGGTCCCCACCGGGTGTTCGGCGGCAGTGGCGCCGAACGCGGACAGGGGGGTTCCTGCCCCTGGGCAGGGCCTGTCCGGAAACCGGCCGCGCAGACGCGCGGCCAGTGGTTGTCGCTCGGGGGTGATCGCCGGTGATTCGGATGCGGTACGCGCCTCCGGTCCGGGCGCTCTCCTTCCCGAGGACGTAGCACTTCTCCCATCCCAGGGCGGGCACGATGCCCGTACCGGAGATGTACGTCCGAGAAGGAGGAAATTGATGATTTCGCAGGTTCGCGGTGGTACCAGATGGAAGCGTTTCGCTCTGGTCATGGTGCCGAGCGTCGTCGCGACCGCCGCAGTCGGCGTCGGCCTGGCGCAGGGTGCGCTCGCCGCGTCGTTCAGCGTGTCCGGTCAGAGCTTCAAGGTCAGTACCGACAAGCTCGTCGGTAAGGACTTCGTCCAGTACGGCAGCGTCGCTGTCGGCAAGGACCTCAAGGGCAACGACGCCGCTCACCCGGTTGCCGTCTCCGGCTTCAGCAGCGCCACGATCACCAACATGTGCCAGTCGGTGGTCACGCCTGACCTGCCCTTCGGTCTCGGCAGCGTCAGCCTGCAGCTGAGCGCGGGCACCGACCCGAAGAAGCCTGTCGAGGCGACGAACCTGTACCTCGACGTGGCCCAGCTCGACGCGGACGCGTACTTCGAGAAGATCGACATCGGCGTCGCCGCCGGTTCGATGGGTAAGCCCGGTATCCAGTCCGGCACCGAGAAGGCCGTCAACCCGAACGGCTTCGCGCAGCGCGCCGAGACGGCGACGCTGAGCAACGTGGAGCAGACGGCGTGGGCGACCACCGCCGGCACCTTCAAGCTCAGCAACCTGAGCCTGAAGCTCCACAAGGGCGTCAAGGAGTGCTTCTAAGCACTCGCCCGGGTGGCCGGAGTGTTCCCTGCGGACCTCCGGCCGCCCACCCCTTCTCTTCTCACAGAAGTACCGGTTCCAGGGAGCTGTTTTCCATGAGCCCCGAGTCCACAGGGCAGAACGAGCACCACCTCACCGTCTACCGGCGGGGATTCCGCACCTGGCGGGGTAACCGGCCGTTCTGGGCGGGCCTTTTCACCATCCTGGGTGGTGTACCCATCGCGTACTTCCCGTACGCCAACATGCACCTCGGCAACATGACGATCGCGATGTCGACCACCGCGGGTGCGGGATCGCTGATCATCGGGGTCCTGCTCGTCACGCTGGGCCTCACCATGTGGTTCCACTCCATCGTCAGGGTGTTCGCCGGTGTCGCGGCGATCCTGCTCGCGCTGATCTCCATACCCGTCGCCAACATAGGCGGCTTCGTCGTCGGCTTCGTCTTCTCGCTCCTCGGCGGAGCCCTCTCCATCGCCTGGGTACCCGGCGACGCGAAGGGCGCCCGGGACACCGGGCACGCGGAGTCGTTCGAGGCCCGTGAGGCGCGGACACCCGAGGCCGACGACACCGCGACGCACGAGTACGGCCACGAGTTCCAGGGGACCTCGGCCGCCCCGCAGCCGATGCGCTTCGACGGTGCGGTCGAGGCCGACGGAGGGAGGCATCGTGCGGTCTGACGAAGGCCGGATCAACGACTTGGGGCAGGACGCCCCGGAGCGAAGAGGGCCCCGCCACGCGGCCCCCAGGAAATCGCTGATGACGAAGCTGCACATGCCCGCGGGCAAGAAGGCGTTCGCGCTCGCCGCGATGCCGACCGCCGTCTTCGTCGGAATGGGTCTCACCCCGAAGCTCGCGATGGCCGACGACAGTTCGGACATCCCGTTCGCCGCCGGCCCCTGTGTGACCCGCTCCGACGAGCCGGCCGAGTCGCAGGAGCCCGAGGCGAAGCCGACCCCGACCGCCACAGCGTCCGGCGATGCGGGCAAGGACGATGCGGGCAAGGACGACGGCGGCAAGGACGACGCCGCCGAGACGCCGAAGCCCTCGGCGAGTGCGAGCGCGTCCGGGGAGGGCACGTCCGAGGAGACCCCTGAGGACAAGGCCGCCCCGTCGGCCACTCCCACGCCCACCAAGTCGAAGAACCCGCTCGACCCGCTCGGTGTCGGCGACGCCCTCAAGGACCTCTTCGACGGACCGGACAAGGAGACGGCCGAGCCGTCCCCCAGCGCCACCACGGAGACCCCGAAGCCGTCGGAGAGCGCCCCCGCGACCACCGAGCCGGTGGAGAAGGCCACGGAGGCGGCGAAGGACACGGTCGACAAGACCACCGACGCCATCCGCGAGGCGGCCGAGAAGGCGGGCAAGGACGTCGAGGAGCTCGACGACGACGTCAAGGGCCTCGACCCGGTCAAGGACAAGGACATCCCGGACGGCGCCAAGGAGCGCTTCCCCTGCCCGACCTCCGACCCGAAGGCGCTCGCCGCGGCCGACCTGGAGCAGGGCATCCCGCTGCTCCCGGACGACCCGTGGATCCTGGAGAGCTCGAAGCTCACCCTCACCGGCCTCGACTACGCGGGCATCGTCGAGGTGAAGACGTACAGCGGCAAGGTCAAGAAGGTCCTGAAGTTCACCGCGGACTCCATCGACATCAAGGACCTGCACCAGCTGACGACCGGTCCGGCCGGTACCACCGGGCACGTCAAGGCGGAGGGGGGCTCGACCTCCACCATCCGCAACGGCACGGTGACCCTGTACACGGAGGAGCTGAAGGGCAACCTCTTCGGCATCATCCCGATCACCTTCAGCCCGGAGACCCCGCCGCCGCTGAACGTGCCCTTCGCCTTCTTCACGAACGTCAAGGTGACCCAGGCCGGCCAGTTCGGCGGCTCGCTCAAGGTCCCCGGCCTGCAGAACTACTTCACCGGCGGCAACAGCTGACCGGTGGTCCGGACCCGTCCGGGAGCCGCAGACCGGCTGTGGCCCGCATCCCCGTTCCCACGGGGGTGCGGGCCGCAGCCGTGTGCCGGGCGGGTCAGTCGCGCTTCTCGCCGCCCAGGTGGTGGACCCGGACCATGTTCGTGGTGCCGGCGACACCGGGGGGCGAGCCGGCGGTCATCACCATGACGTCGCCGGTGCTGTAGCGGTTCAGCTTCAGGAGCTCCTCGTCGACCAGGTCGACCATCGCGTCCGTGTTGTTCACGTGCGGCACCACGTGGGACTCGACGCCCCAGCTGAGCGCGAGCTGGTTGCGGGTGGACTCGTCCGTGGTGAAGGCCAGGATCGGCTGCGCGGCGCGGTAGCGCGAGAGGCGGCGGGCGGTGTCACCGGACGAGGTGAACGCGACCAGTGCCTTGCCGTCGAGGAAGTCCGCGATCTCGGCGGCGGCGCGTGCCACCGAACCGCCCTGTGTACGCGGCTTCTTGCCCTGCACGAGAGGCTGGAGGCCCTTGGACAGGAGCTCCTCCTCGGCGGCGACGACGATCTTCGACATCGTCTTGACCGTCTCGATCGGGTACGCGCCGACGGACGACTCCGCCGACAGCATGACCGCGTCCGCGCCGTCCAGGATCGCGTTGGCGACGTCGGACGCCTCGGCGCGGGTCGGCCGCGAGTTGGTGATCATCGACTCCATCATCTGGGTCGCCACGATCACCGGCTTGGCGTTGCGGCGGCACAGCTCGATGAGGCGCTTCTGCACCATCGGGACCTTCTCGAGCGGGTACTCGACGGCGAGGTCGCCGCGGGCCACCATCACACCGTCGAAGGCGGCGACGACGCCCTCCATGTGCTCGACCGCCTGCGGCTTCTCGACCTTGGCGATGACGGGGACCCGGCGGCCCTCCTCGTCCATCACCTTGTGCACGTCCTTGACGTCCTCGGCGTCCCGGACGAAGGAGAGCGCGACCAGGTCGCAGCCCATCCGCAGGGCGAACCGGAGGTCGTCGACGTCCTTCTCCGACAGTGCGGGGACGTTGACCGCCGCGCCGGGCAGGTTGATGCCCTTGTGGTCGGAGATGACACCGCCCTCGATGACGATCGTCGTGACCCGGGGGCCGTCGACGGAGACGACCTTCAGCTCGACGTTGCCGTCGTTGATCAGGATCGGGTCACCCTTGGTGACGTCGCCGGGCAGCCCCTTGTAGGTGGTGCCGCACACCGACTTGTCGCCGGGCACGTCCTCGGAGGTGATGACGAACTCGTCCCCGCGGACCAGCTCGACCGGCCCCTCGGCGAACTTCCCGAGGCGGATCTTCGGCCCCTGGAGGTCGGCGAGCACGCCGACGGCGCGGCCACTCTCGGCGGCGGCCTTGCGGACCCTGTCGTAACGGCCTTGGTGCTCCTCGTGGGTACCGTGACTGAAGTTGAAACGGGCCACGCTCATGCCGGCCTCGATCAGAGCGACGAGCTGCTCATGGGAGTCGACGGCGGGACCGAGGGTGCAGACGATTTTGGAACGGCGCATGAGGCGGATCCTATCGGTTTGTTTCAGTGCGGAATATTCCGTCTGGTGGAAGATACAAAGGGGCGCGGGTCCGCTCAGTTGTGGACCAGGTCGAAGGTCTGACCGGCGATCTCCAGCTCCTCGTCCGTGGGTACGACGGCGACCGCCACCCGTGCGCCGTCGGGCGAGATCAGCCGGGGTTCGCCGGACCGCACCGCGTTGCGGTCCGGGTCCACGGCCAGGCCGAACCCCTCCAGCCCGGCGAGCGCAGCCTCGCGTACCGGAGCCGAGTTCTCCCCGACCCCCGCCGTGAACACCACTGCGTCCACCCGGCCGAGCACCGCCGAATAGGCGCCGATGTACTTCTTCAGCCGGTGGATGTAGACGTCGAAGGCGAGCGCCGCCCGCTCGTCGCCCTCGTCCACCCGGCGCCGGATCTCCCGCATGTCGTTGTCGCCGCAGAGGCCGACCAGGCCGCTCCTCTTGTTCAGCAGGACGTCGATCTCGTCCGTCGACATCCCCGCCACCCGCTTCAGGTGGAAGGTGACAGCCGGATCGATGTCGCCGGAACGCGTACCCATGACCAGGCCCTCCAAGGGGGTCAGTCCCATGGACGTGTCCACGCACCGGCCGCCCTCCACCGCCGAGGCCGAGGCGCCGTTGCCCAGGTGCAGCACGATCACGTTCACGTCGGTCACCGGACGGCCGAGCAGCTCGGCCGTCCGGCGCGAGACGTGCGCGTGCGAGGTGCCGTGGAAGCCGTAACGCCGGATGCGGTGCGCGTCCGCCGTCTCCACGTCGATGGCGTAGCGGGCCGCGTGCTCCGGCATCGACGTGTGGAACGCCGTGTCGAAGACCGCGACCTGCGGCAGGTCCGGGCGGAGCGCCCGCGCCGTACGGATCCCGGTGATGTTCGCCGGGTTGTGCAGCGGGGCCACCGGGACGAGCCGCTCGATCTCCTCCAGCACCTCGTCGGTGATCAGGGTCGGCTCGCTGAACCTCAGCCCGCCGTGCACCACCCGGTGGCCGATCGCGGCCAGCTCGGGGGAGTCCAGCCCCAGCCCGTCGGCAGCCAGTTCGTCGGCCGCGGCCTTCAGCGCCTGCTCGTGGTCGGCGATCCTGCCGGTGCGCTCGCGGGGCTCCCCGCCCCGCGGTGTGTGCACCAGCCGGGAGGTGGCCTCGCCGATCCGCTCGACCAGGCCGGTGGCCGGCCGCGAGCGGTCGCGCATGTCCAGGAGCTGGTACTTCACGGACGAGGAGCCGGAGTTGAGCACGAGTACGCGATGGGGGTCAGTCATGGAGCGGGGGCCCTCACTGGTCGGGTCGGTGGTCGGCGCGGTCATTCCTGGTCCTGTGCCTGGATCGCGGTGATGGCCACGGTGTTGACGATGTCCTGGACCAGCGCGCCGCGCGACAGGTCGTTGACCGGCTTGCGCAGCCCCTGGAGGACCGGGCCGACCGCGACCGCGCCCGCCGAGCGCTGGACCGCCTTGTAGGTGTTGTTGCCGGTGTTGAGGTCCGGGAAGATCAGTACGCTCGCCCGGCCCGCCACCTCCGAGGCCGGCAGCTTGGTCGCGGCGACGGACGGCTCGACCGCCGCGTCGTACTGGATCGGGCCCTCGATCCTCAGGTCCGGCCGTGAGGCGCGTACCCGCCCGGTCGCCTCCCGCACCTTCTCCACGTCGGCGCCGGTGCCCGAGGTGCCGGTCGAGTACGACAGCATCGCGATGCGGGGATCCACGCCGAAGCGGGACGCCGTGACGGCCGACTGCACCGCGATGTCGGCGAGTTGCGCCGCGTCCGGGTCCGGGTTGACCGCGCAGTCGCCGTACACCAGCACCTTGTCCGCCAGGCACATGAAGAAGACCGAGGAGACGATCGAGGCCTCCGCCTTGGTCTTGATGATCTCGAAGGCCGGCCGGATCGTCGCCGCCGTGGAGTGCACCGCGCCGGAGACCATGCCGTCGGCCAGACCCTCCTGCACCATCAGGGTGCCGAAGTAGTTCACGTCCGAGACGACGTCGTACGCCAACTCGACCGTCACCCCGCGGTGAGCGCGCAGCGCCGCGTACCGCTCGGCGAAGCTCTGGCGGAGCTCGGAGGTCTGCGGATCGACGAGCTGGGTGTCGGCCAGGTCGATGCCCAGGTCGGCGGCCTTCCTGCGGATGGTCTCCACTTCGCCGAGGAGCGTGAGGTCGCAGACGTCCCGGCGCAGCAGGACGTCGGCGGCGCGCAGGACGCGCTCCTCGGTGCCCTCGGGCAGGACGACGCGGCGCCGGGCGGCGCGGGCCTGCTCCAGCAGTTCGTGCTCGAACATCATCGGGGTGACCCGGCCGCTGCGGGCCACGGAGATCCGGTCCAGCAGGGCTCCGGTGTCCACGTGGCGCTCGAAGAGGCCGAGCGCGGTCTCCGCCTTGCGGGGTGTCTCCGCGTTCAACTTTCCTTCCAGGGAGAAGAGTTCGGCTGCGGTGGGGAAGGAGCCACCGGTCACCGCGACGACCGGGGTGCCCGGTGCGAGGCGGGCGGCCAGCCTGAGGATCTCCTCGCCGGGGCGTTCGTCCAGGGTCAGCAGGACGCCCGCGATGGGGGGCGTGCCGGCGCTGTGCGCGGCGAGCGAGCCGACGACCAGGTCGGCCCGGTCGCCGGGGGTCACGACCATGCAGCCAGGGGTCAGCGCCTTCAGGAGGTTGGGCAGCATCGCCCCGCCGAAGACGAAGTCCATGGCGTCCCTGGCCAGGCCGGCGTCGTCGCCGAGCAGGACCGTTCCGCCGAGCGCGGCGGTGATCTGGGCGACGGTGGGCGCGGACAGCGCCGGATCGTCCGGCAGGACCGAGCAGGGGACCGGCAGCCGGTCCCGGAGCCGCTCGGCGATGTCGTCCCGGACCTCGGGCGCCACCCGGTTCACGATCATCGCCAGGACGTCGCAGCCCAGGCCGGCGTACGCGCGGTAGGCGTTGCGCGTCTCGGCCCGCACGGACTCCGCGTCCTGGTCCTTGCCGCCGACCACCGCGATCACCGAGGCGCCGAACTCGTTGGCGAGCCGTGCGTTCAGCGCCAGTTCGTCCGGGAGCTGGGTCGCGGCGAAGTCGCTGCCGAGCACCAGCACGACCTCGTAGTCGCGGGCCACCCGGTGGAAGCGCTCGACCAGCAGGGAGACCAGCTCGTCGGTCCCCTTCTCCGCCTGTATCGCCGAGGCCGCCTGGTAGTCGAGGCCGAACACGGTCTCCGCGCTCTGGGAGAGCCGGTAGCGGGCCCGCAGCAGCTCGAACAGCCGGTCGGGCCCGTCGTGCAGCAGGGGCCGGAAGACGCCGACCCGGTCAACCTGACGCGTCAGTAGCTCCATGACTCCCAGATCGACGACCTGGCGGCCGTCCCCCCGGTCGATCCCGGTCACGTACACGCTGCGCGTCACGCGTGCTCTCCCGTCCTGTTTGGCTGGCATTGCCCCTTTGACGATACCCACCGGGGCAGGCGTGCCGCCCGCCGGGCGCTGCCCGCTCCTGGGCACCTGCGGGCCCTGACCGGCGAAGCCGGAAGCGCGGGGCCCGGGCCGGGCGTGGGACAATCGTCGTGGCTCACGGTACGGGGGTTTCCGAGGGGCTCCCGGAACGCATGGCACCAGCGAGCAGGAGACACAGCACGATGCGCATCGGAATTCTCACCGCAGGCGGCGACTGTCCAGGCCTCAACGCTGTGATCCGGTCGGTCGTGCACCGTGCCGTGGTGGGACACGGCGATGAGGTCATCGGCTTCGAGGACGGGTTCAAGGGGCTGCTCGACGGCCACTTCCGGCCCCTCGACCTGAACGCGGTCAGCGGCATCCTGGCCCGAGGCGGCACGATCCTCGGCTCGGCGCGGCTGGAGCGTGACCGGCTGCGCGAGGCCGCGGAGAACTGCGAGGAGCTGTCCCGCCGTTACGGCATCGACGCCCTCATCCCGATCGGCGGCGAGGGCACCCTCACGGCGGCCCGCATGCTGTCCGAGGCGGGCATGCCCGTCGTGGGCGTCCCGAAGACCATCGACAACGACATCTCCGCCACCGACCGCACCTTCGGCTTCGACACCGCGGTGGGCGTCGCGACCGAGGCCATAGACCGCCTCAAGACCACCGCCGAATCGCACCAGCGCGTCATGGTGGTCGAGGTCATGGGCCGCCACGCCGGCTGGATCGCGCTGGAGTCCGGCATGGCCGGCGGAGCCCACGGCATCTGCCTCCCGGAGCGGCCCTTCCAGGTCGACGACCTGGTCAAGATGGTCGAGGAACGCTTCGCCCGCGGCAAGAAGTTCGCCGTCATCTGCGTCGCCGAGGGCGCCCACCCGGCCGCGGGCTCCATGCCGTACGCCAAGGGCGAGATCGACCAGTTCGGTCACGAGCGCTTCCAGGGCATCGGGAACCGCCTGGCCGTCGAGCTGGAGCTGCGCCTCGGCAAGGAGGCCCGGCCGGTCATCCTGGGCCACGTGCAGCGCGGCGGTACGCCGACCGCGTACGACCGGGTGCTGGCGACCCGCTTCGGCTGGAACGCGGTGGAGGCGGTGCACCGTGGTGACTTCGGCCGGATGACGTCGCTGCGCGGCACCGAGATCGTCATGGCCCCGCTGGCGGACGCCGTGACGCGGCTGAAGACGGTCCCCGGCGACCGGATGTACGAGGCCGAGTCTGTCTTCTGATCCCGCCGCGGCCCGTCCGGCCCGACGTGGACCGTCCTGCCCCTCGCCACGCCGCGTCGGGCCGGGCGGTGCCGCCTCCGTCCCGCCCGGGCGGGACGGCGCTCGCGTGCGTGAGTTCCCGCCGTCTCAGATGCCCGCGGTCTTCCAGAACTGCTCGACCACCCGGTCGAGGAACTCCCGTCCCGCCTCGCCCGCGGTGCCGGCCCGGTCCCGGCCGGTCGTGTTCCAGCTCAGCGTCGACACCATCAGTGCCTGGTAGTCGCTGTGCAGCTGCTCCAGCACGTCCTGCACCAGGATCCGGTCCAGCGGTACGAGCTTGTCCACGGGGCGCACGTACGCCTGCCAGCGCGTCGTCACCGCCCTCGTCAGCAGGTCGGCCAGCTCGCCGTTGCGGCCGGTCGCGGTCAGGAACTGCGCCGCCGACATGGCCAGCGTGTCGCACAGCGCCACCGCCTGGCGCTCGTTACCCCTCCAGCGCCCCGACTCCTCGATCCGCTGGTACGCGGCGCCGGTCATCCCGAGCGCCCGCGCCAGGTCCTCCACCGACAGGTCGCGGGCGATCCGGTGCTCGCGCAAGGTGCTCGCGGCGGCCAGCAGTTCGCCGGGACCACACCACAGCACACCGGCGAGCGCCATCAGCTCGCGTTCGCCGGGCAGGGCGGTGCCGCGCTCCCAGGCCATCACGGTCTCAGCCGTGATCCGCAGCCCGTACTGGGCGCCGAGGCCGTACGCAACATGTCCTGGAGCCATTCCCAGCGCCTCGCGGAGTCGGCGCGCGGCGGGGGCGTTGAAGGGAGGAGTGGGGTGCACGGCCCCACCGTAGAAGGCCGGGAACCGCCTGGCTACAGGCTGTTCCGACCAGTTCACCCTTCGTATGATCCTCCTAGCGGTCTGCTGGAGGGCCGCCGGAGGCATCAGCGAGTTTCAGCCACCCAGTGGTAATGCAGTTCGGGACGCCCGACCTGGCCGTAGCTCGGACGCCGCACGGCACGCCCCGCTGTCACCAGATGCTCCAGATAGCGGCGCGCGGTGATCCGCGAGATCCCCAGCTCCTCTCCGGCCGCTGCGGCCGTGGCGCCCTCAGGGGACGCCCGCAGGGCCCGGGTGACAGCCTCCAGGGTCGGACCGCTCAGCCCCTTGGGCAGCGTCGCGGGGTCCGAGACCCGCAGCGCGCCCAGCGCCCGGTCGACCTCCTCCTGGCCGCTCGCCTCGCCGGCCGCCGCGCGGAACTCGGCGTACCGCACCAGCCGGTCCCGGAGCGTGGGGTAGGTGAAGGGCTTCAGCACGTACTGCACGACGCCGAGCGACACTCCCTCGCGCACCACCGCCAGATCCCGCGCCGACGTCACCGCGATGACGTCCGCGCCGTGCCCCGCCGCCCGCAGCGAGCGCAGCAGCTGCAGGCCGTGTCCGTCCGGCAGGTACAGATCGAGCAGCAGCAGATCCACCTCCGTCCGGTCCAGTGCCCGCGCGGCCTCCGCACGGGAGTGGGCGACGGCCGCCACCTCGAAGCCCGGCACCCGGCCGACGTACAGCTGATGGGCGTCGGCCGCCACCGGATCGTCCTCCACCACCAGCACCCGGATCATGCCGTGACCACCTCCGTCTCCGCGGCGCGCCCCGTGAGCGGCAGCCGCACCGTGAACTCCGCTCCGCCGCCCGGTGCCGTCCCGAGCGTCACGGTCCCGCCGTTGCGGTGGACCGCCTGCCGCACGAGGGCCAGCCCCAGGCCGCGACCCGTGCCGTGCGTCGTCCAGCCGCGGCGGAACACCTCGTCCGCGTCGTCCGGGCCGATGCCCGAGCCCGTGTCCGCGACCCGCAGCAGCAGCTCGTCCGCCTCGGTCAGCGCGGTCACGGTGACCAGGGCCCGCGCCGTCCCGGTGCGCTGCGCCGGCACGGGCCCGCCGCTCGCCGCGCCCGTCGCCGTCTCGGCCGCCGCGTCCACCGCGTTGTCGATCAGATTGCCGAGGATCGTCACCAGGTCCCGGGGTGCCAGCGAGCGCGGCAGCGCCCCGTCGTCGATCAGGCTGTCCTCCGCGAGCGCCAGCTCCACACCCCGCTCGTTGGCCTGCGCCGCCTTGCCCAGCAGCAGCGCCGCCAGCACGGGCTCCGCGACCGCCCCCACCACCCGGTCGGTGAGGACCTGCGCGAGTTCCAGCTCGGCGGTCGCGAACTCCACGGCCTCGTCGACCCTGCCCAGCTCGATCAGCGAGACCACGGTGTGCAGCCGGTTCGCCGCCTCGTGGGCCTGCGAGCGCAGCGCCTGGGTGAAGCCCCGCTCCGAGTCGAGCTCGCCCGACAGCGCCTGCAGCTCCGTGTGGTCCCGCAGGGTCACGACGGTGCCGCGCCGCTCACCGCCCACCACCGGACTGGTGTTCACGACGATCACCCGGTCCGCCGTCAGATGGACCTCGTCCACCCGCGGCTCGGACGCCAGGAGCGCCCCGGTCAGCGGCGCGGGCAGCGCGAGCTCGTCGACCCTGCGCCCGACCGAACCGGGCGCCAGCCCCAGCAGCTCCCGGCCCGCGTCGTTGATCAGGGCGACGCGGCGTCTGCCGTCCAGCATCAGCAGCCCCTCGCGCACCGCGTGCAGCGTGGCCTCGTGATAGGTGTGCATCCGGCTGAGCTCGCCGGCATTCATCCCGTGGGTGTGCCGCCGCAGCCTGGCGTTGACCACGTACGTCCCGAGCGCGCCGAGCGCCAGTGCGGCTCCCGCGGCCGTCCCCAGGGCGCCGAGCTGTTCCCGCACCTGCGTGGACACCCGCTCGACCGTGATGCCCGCGCTCACCAGCCCGACGATCCTGCCACCGTCGCGGATCGGCGTGACGACCCGTATCGAGGGCCCGAGCGTGCCGGTGTAGGTCTCCTCGAACGTCTCGCCGCGCAGGGCGCGCTCGGTGTGCCCGATGAAGCTCCTGCCGATCTGGGAGGGGTCGGGATGCGTCCAGCGGACGCCGGCCGGATCCATGATCGTGACGAACGCGATCCCGGTGTCCGCGCGGACCCGCTCCGCGTACGGCTGGAGTACGGCGGAGGGGTCCGGGGTACGGATCGCCTCGCGTACGGACGGTGATCCGGCCATCGCGAGAGCGGCTGCCCGCACCTGACGGGCCGCGGTCTCCTCGGCCTGCGCCCGGCCGGAGGCGTACGCGAAGAAGGCGCATCCGGCGACGACCGCGGCCACGAGCAGGGCCTGCATCGCGAACAGCTGGCCGGCCAGGCTGCGGGGCAGGGTACGGGGCAGGCGCATACCCCACAGTCTGCCTGGCGGCGGGCACCGGCCCAAGGTGGCTCGAAAGCATCCGTGAACGATATGAACACAAGGGTGACGGCCGTCACAGGGGCGTGAATAGTCACCGGGGCCCCCAGGGACGGGGGAGCCCCCGCACACCGAGGAGACCCCCGTGGCAGAGAAAGCCGCACGACGGGACCGTACGCACTATCTCTACCTGGCCGTGATCGCCGCTGTGTTGCTGGGCATCACCGTGGGCCTGGTGGTACCCGACTTCGCCGTCGAGCTGAAGCCCATCGGCACCGGCTTCGTCAACCTCATCAAGATGATGATCTCGCCGATCATCTTCTGCACGATCGTGCTGGGCGTCGGCTCCGTACGCAAGGCCGCCAAGGTCGGCGCGGTCGGCGGACTCGCCCTCGGCTACTTCCTCGTGATGTCGACGGTGGCCCTGGCCATCGGCCTGGTGGTCGGCAACATCCTGGAGCCCGGTTCCACCCTCCACCTCACCGATGCCGCACGGGCCGCGGGCGAGGAGCAGGCGTCGGGCGCCAGCGAGTCCACCGTGGACTTCCTGCTCGGCATCATCCCGACCACCATGGTCTCGGCCTTCACCGAGGGCGAGGTCCTGCAGACGCTGCTCATCGCCCTGCTCGCGGGCTTCGCGCTGCAGGCCATGGGCTCGGCCGGTGAGCCCGTCCTGCGCGGCATCGGCCACATCCAGCGCCTGGTCTTCCGCATCCTCGCGATGATCATGTGGGCGGCCCCGGTCGGAGCGTTCGGCGCGATGGCCGCGGTGGTCGGCGAGACCGGCGTCGACGCGCTGAAGTCGCTCGCCATCATCATGATCGGCTTCTACGTCACCTGCGCCCTCTTCGTGTTCGTGATCCTGGGCGCGATCCTGCGGCTCGTGGCAGGGGTCAACATCCTGTCGCTGCTCAAGTACCTGGGCCGGGAGTTCCTGCTGATCCTGTCCACGTCGTCCTCCGAGTCGGCGCTGCCCCGGCTGATCGCGAAGATGGAGCACATGGGCGTCAGCAAGCCCGTGGTCGGTATCACCGTGCCGACGGGCTACTCCTTCAACCTCGACGGCACCGCGATCTACCTCACGATGGCCTCGCTCTTCATCGCCAACGCGACCGGTGACCCGCTGAGCATCGGCGAGCAGATCTCGCTGCTGGTCTTCATGGTGATCGCCTCGAAGGGCGCCGCGGGCGTCACCGGCGCCGGCCTGGCCACCCTCGCGGGCGGCCTCCAGTCGCACCGCCCGGACCTGGTCGACGGCGTCGGGCTGATCGTCGGCATCGACCGCTTCATGAGCGAGGCCCGCGCTCTGACGAACTTCGCGGGCAACGCGGTGGCCACGGTGCTCGTCGGCACCTGGACCAAGGAGATCGACCGGGCCCGCGTGGACCAGGTCCTCTCCGGAGCCCTGCCGTTCGACGAGAAGACGATGACGGACGACGGGCACGGTGGCGAGCCGCACATCCCGGACGCCAGGGAAGGCGGCGAGGAGCAGCCCTCGCTCGCCAAGGCGTAGTACGCGTACGCGACGACGCGGCCGGTACGGGGCTCCCGTACCGGCCGCACCCACGTCGGGGGCGGGCGCCCCTCCGGCTTCCGCCCTTGCCTTGACGTCGGCGTCAAGGATTACCGTCGCGGTATGCGAATCGGGGATCTGGCCGAGCGCGCCGGGACGACGACACGGACGCTGCGGTACTACGAGTCACGGGGCCTGCTGCACGCGCGCCGTGCGGAGAACGGCTACCGCGCCTACGACGAGAGCGACCTGCGGCTGGTCCGGCAGATCCGGACCCTCCAGGACTTCGGGTTCGACCTGGAGGAGACCCGCCCCTTCGTCGACTGCCTGCGCGCCGGCCACCCGGCGGGCGACGCCTGCCCCGCCTCGATGGCCGTCTACCGGCGCAAGATCGGTGAACTGGACTCACTCATCGACCAGTTGCGGAGTGTCCGGACGGAGGTCGGCGCGCAACTGGCCCGTGCCGAACTGGAGGCGTCGGCCGACCTGCCTGGCGGCCCCGCGCCACGATGCGAACTGAGCTGGGAGGACGACGGATGATTCACGCCGAAGGAGTCGCCGAGGTGACCGACACGACGTTCGACGCGGAGGTCCTGGGATCGGGCATCCCCGTACTGGTCGAGTTCACGGCCGACTGGTGCGGACCGTGCCGCCAACTGGCCCCGGTGCTGGGCGCCGTCGCCAGGGAGGAGGCCGGCCGGATCAAGGTCGTCCAGATCGACGTGGACCACAACCCGGGTATCACGAGCCGTTACGCGGTGCTGTCGATGCCTACCCTGATGGTCTTCCGTGGCGGCGAACCCGTGAAGTCGATGGTGGGCGCGCGACCGAAGCGCCGCCTGCTCCAGGAGCTGGAGGACGTACTGCCGGCAGGCCGCTGACAGGGTGGGCCGCCCACCTCGCAGGAAGCGGCCCCTCCTCCCGCCGTGCCGCAGCAGCAGGCAGCGGGGGACCCGGCGACGGACACCGCAACCTCGCCCGCCTGCCTAGTACTTGCCCGCCCGGCTCGGCCGCATCGAACCCGGGCCGGCTCTGTCCGCCGGGGGCTGCGCCCACTCACCGCGACGGCCTTCGTTCTGGCGGCCGCTCTGCTGACGGGCTGCGGTGGTGGCGAGGAGAAGCCGGCCGATGCGGGCAAGGGAGGCAGCCCCGCCGCTCAGGCGCCCTCCAAGTCGGAGGAGTCCGGCGGGGACGCGTCGGAGGAGGGCGAGTCGCGCGAGGTGACGATCAAGGTCGAGTGGGTGGGCCGGAGCAAGGTGATGTACACCCTCGACGACTCGGACTCCGCGGAGGTGGACCTGCCGTGGACGAAGGCGGCCACCATCGCCCCGCGGAGCGCGGAGCGCGGAGTCGGCCGTCTGGTGGTCGTCTCGCCCGGCACCATGACCGCGGCCGACGGCAGGCTGGTCTCCGCAGGGTGCTCGATCATCGTCGACGGTAGATCGGTCGTCGAGAACGAGAGCGGTGGCGCGACCAAGCCCTGCTCGTACACGTTCAAATAGGGGCACACCGCCGTACTGGCGTTGCTTCTCCTGATGGATGAACCGGTGGCGGCGGACCGGTTCCCCTGCTTTCACCGACCGGGCCTCGGGGCGCAGCCCGAGGGACGCCGGTCCTACCTGCTGCACCCCCATGACGCGCGGCTGATGGCCCGACGCCGGTTCCTGGACAGCGCGGGGCCCGCACCACGTGTTCGTGATGCGGGCCCCGGGAGCAGCAGGCGCCCGTCAGGCCGGCCTGAACCACACCGTCGCAAGCGGCGGCAGCGTCAGCGTCACGCTCGTCTCCCTGCCGTGGGCCGGTACCGCCTCCGGCTTCAGCGGTTCCTCGTTGCGTACGTCGCTGCCGCCGTAGCGGGCCGCGTCCGTGTTGATGATCTCCACCCAGGCCTCCGGTCCGTCCGGGACGCCGATGCGGTAGTCGTGGCGCACCACCGGGGAGAAGTGGGAGACGGCCAGCAGCGGTGAGCCGTCGGCGTCGTAGCGCACGAAGGAGAACGCGTTGTCCTCCGCCGCGCCCCCGTCGATCCACTCGAAGCCCGCCGGGTCGGTGTCGCGCTGCCACAGCGCGGGCAGCGCGCCGTAGACGGCGTTCAGGTCGCCCACCAGGGTGCGTACGCCGCGGTGGTCGCCGGATGCCTCGTACGTCTCGTCCAGCAGCCACCAGTCGGGTCCGTGGCCTTCGGACCACTCCGCACCCTGCGCGAACTCCTGTCCCATGAAGAGGAGTTGCTTGCCCGGGTGGGCCCACATGAAGCCTAGGTAGGCGCGGTGGTTCGCCCGCTGCTGCCACCAGTCGCCCGGCATCTTGGCGACCAGCGCCTGCTTGCCGTGCACCACCTCGTCGTGCGAGATCGGCAGCACGTAGTTCTCGCTGTAGGCGTACACCATCGAGAACGTCATCTCGTTGTGGTGGTACTTGCGGTGCACCGGCTCCTTGGAGACGTAGACCAGCGAGTCGTGCATCCAGCCCATGTTCCACTTGAGGCCGAATCCGAGGCCGCCCTGGTCCGTGGCGCGGGTGACGCCCTCCCAGGCGGTCGACTCCTCGGCGATCGTGACGACGCCGGGGTTGCGGCGGTAGACCGTCGCGTTCATCTCCTGGAGGAAGCCCACCGCGTCGAGGTTCTCCCGGCCCCCGAACTCGTTCGGCGACCACTGGCCGTCCTCGCGGGAGTAGTCGAGGTAGAGCATCGAGGCCACCGCGTCGACCCGCAGGCCGTCGATGTGGAACTCCTCGCACCAGTAAGTGGCGTTGGCCACCAGGAAGTTGCGGACCTCCGTGCGGCCGTAGTCGAACTCCAGGGTGCCCCAGTCGGGGTGCGCGGCCCGGGACGGGTCGGAGTGCTCGTACAGCGGGCGGCCGTCGAACTCCGCGAGTGCCCAGTCGTCGCGCGGGAAGTGCGCCGGAACCCAGTCCATGAGGACGCCGATGCCCGCCGCGTGCAGTGCGTCGACCAGGAAGCGGAAGTCGTCCGGGGTGCCCATGCGGGACGTCGGGGCGTAGAAGCCGGTGACCTGGTAGCCCCAGGAGCCGCCGAACGGGTGCTCCGACACGGGCATGAGCTCGACGTGGGTGAACCCCAGCTCGCGGATGTACGAGGGGAGTTGGGTAGCCAGCTGGCGATACGTCAGCCCCGGTCGCCAGGAGGCCAGATGGAGCTCGTAGACGGAGAACGGGGCCTCGTGCACCGGGCGGTCACCCCGGTGTGCCATCCAGTCCGCGTCCTGCCACTCGTGGTGCGAGGCCGTGACCACCGAGGCGGTCGCGGGCGGCACCTCGGTGTGACGGGCCATCGGGTCGGCCCGCTGGGTGTGCGATCCGTCGGGCCGGCAGATGTCGTACTTGTAGACCGCGCCGTCCCCGACGCCGGGCAGGAACACCTCCCAGACGCCGGTGGCACCGAGCGAGCGCATCGGGAAGGCGGTGCCGTCCCAGTAGTTGAAGTCGCCGGTGACGCGGACCCCGCGTGCGTTCGGCGCCCAGACGGTGAAGCGGGTGCCGGTCACGCCGTGGTGCTCCATCGGCTGCGAGCCGAGCGCCTTCCAGAGCTCCTCGTGCCTGCCCTCGCCGATCAGGTGCAGGTCCAGTTCGCCGATCGCGGGCAGGAACCGGTACGGGTCGTCGACCTCGATCGTGTTGTCGTCGTAGGCGATCCGCAGGCGGTAGTCGTCGGGCACGGCGGGCAGCGGCAGGACACCGGAGAAGAAGCCGTCGCCGTCGCTCTGGAGCTCGGCACTGCTGCCGCCGGTCAGCACGCTCACCGTGCGGGCGTAGGGGCGCAGCACGCGGAAGACCACGCCGCCCGTGACCGGGTGCGCGCCGAGGACGTCGTGCGGGGCGTGGTGCTCACCTGCGAGCAGCCGGCCCCGGTCCGCGTCGTGCAGGGCGGTGGCGGGCAGCGCGTTCCTGCTGCCGCCGCCGCGCCGCGGGCGGGGGGTGGTGCCGGCGGCCGCGGTGGTCCGCTTGGCGCGGGCGCGCTTGGCCGGGGCCGGGGCGGTGGCGTCGGCCGCCGGTACGGCAACGGTGGACTCGGCCGTCGCCGGTACGGGAGCGGGGGGCTTCGCCGGGACGGCCGCCGCGACCTCGGCGCTCACCGGCTCGGCCGCGGGCGGGGCCTGGACTGGCTCGGGTGACTTGCGGGACGGCTTGCGGGCGGTCACGGAGACTGCCTCCTCGAAGGACTCGAAGGGTGGACGGGGGATGCGGAGGTCATACAGGCGCGGCGGCCAGGCGCTGGATGGCGGCCATCGGGACCGGCAGCCAGTCGGGGCGGTGCCGGGCCTCGTACAGCACCTCGTACACCGCCTTGTCGGTCTCGTGGGCGCGCAGCAGTTCCGGCTCCGAGCGAGGGTCGGAGCCGGCCGCCCGTGCGTAGCCCTCGCAGTAGGCGGTGCGGCAGCGGGCCGCCCACTCCGGGTTCCACGGGTGGTGCGAGCGGGCCGCGTAGTCGAAGGAGCGGAGCATTCCCGCGACGTCGCGCACGATCGGCTGCGGGCTCCTGCGCTCGGGCAGAGGTCTGGCCGGTTCGCCCTCGAAGTCGATCAGCGACCAGAATCCGTCGTCGGCCCGCAGGGTCTGACCCAGGTGCAGGTCGCCGTGGACCCGTTGCACCGTCCAGCCGCGCTCCGTCTCCCCGAGCGCGGCGACGGCGTCGAAGGCGGTGCGCAGACCCGGTACGTACGGGACGAGTGCCGGCACCGCCTGGGCGGCCGCCTCCAGCCGTTCGACCATCCCGGCCACCAGGTCCCTGGTCCGGTCCTGGGCGAGGGACGGCGTCGGCAGCGCCGCGGCGAGCGCCGTGTGCACCTCGGCCGTGGCCCGGCCCAGCGCATGGGCCTCGGTGACGAAGTCGCGCCCCTCGGCCAGGGCCGTGAGGGCGAGCCGCCACCCGTCCTGCGCGCCGCGCAGGAACGGCTGCAGCACGCCCAGGGTGAGCGGCTCCGAGTCCGTCGTCGCCTCGAACCAGGCGACCGGTGCCGGTACCCGCCCGCAGCCCTCGCGGCCCAGCGCGAGCGGCAGTTCCAGATCGGGGTTGATGCCGGGGAAGACCCGCCGGAAGATCTTCAGGATGAACGCGTCCCCGTACACGAGTGAGGAGTTGGACTGCTCCGTGTCCAGGACGCGTGGGGCGAGAGCGGGCGGGATGGGCTCGGCACGGTCGAAGCGGAGCGGTCCGAGCGACCCGGGGCTACGGAACCGTTCCAGCAGGAGGTCGGCGACACGAGGGTCGTGCAGCCCCTCGTACAGGGTGCGCCCGGCCAGTGGCCCTTCGGTGACCTGGCCGATCCGCGCGTCGGCCAGCCGCTGGGGCAGGGCCGTGCGCACGCCGAGCAGCAGCTGGTAGCAGTCGCCCTGCGACTGCGCGGGCCGGTTGCCCGGCTGGTGGACCCTGACGAGCAGATGCAGCAGCCCGGGGCCCGTGCTCGCGGGGTCCAGTGGCAGTATCTCCGTCGCGGCCACGAGCGAGAAGCCGGTGACGGGCCGTCCCTTTCCGGCGAACCACCGCTGCCGGGGCACCCACTCGTGGAGGAGTGGCGCGAGTGACGGCAGCAGAGCGGTCGTGCTCGTGGTGCTCGTCGAAAGTCTTCTTGTCGTCTTTCTCGATGTTGTGCTCTTCGCCAGGGCGACTCGAGTGGATGCAGCCTCCGACATGGCATCGCGTCCTTTCCCCGGGCACACCACAGGATGCGCAGAGTGTCCCGGATTGCGGCAATGGCTGTCCGGCTGTGCGGGACGTGTCGGGTGAGGAAAAGTCCGTACGGACTCGATCAATGGGCCCGGAGGGCTCGACGGAGCCCTGGAGAGCTCGATACGGGGGAGAGTGCCCCCGTGCGGGGCGGCGGAAACCGCCCCGCGGGTGGCGCCCCGGGAGCCGGGGCGCCGTCGGCCGCCCGTCACCGGCGGTCAGCCGATCGGGGCGTCCTTGCGCATCCGGAACCAGTAGAAGCCGTGCCCGGCGAGTGTCAGCAGGTAGGGCCACTGACCGACGGCGGGGAAGCGCACCCCGCCGATCAGCTCCACCGGATGACGCCCGTCGAAGGCCCGCAGATCGAGCTCCGTCGGCTGCGCGAACCGCGAGAAGTTGTGGACGCACAGCACGAGATCGTCCTTGTACTCCCGGGTGAACGCGATCACCGCCGGGTTCGACGACGGCAGTTCGTTGTACGAGCCGAGGCCGAACGCCGGATTCTGCTTGCGGATCTCGATCATCCGCCGCGTCCAGTGCAGCAGCGACGACGGCGAGGCCATGGACGCCTCGACGTTGGTGACCTGGTAGCCGTAGACCGGGTCCATGATCGTCGGCAGGTAGAGCCGCCCCGGATCGCTGGAGGAGAAGCCGGCGTTGCGGTCGGGCGTCCACTGCATCGGGGTGCGTACGGCGTCGCGGTCGCCCAGCCAGATGTTGTCGCCCATCCCGATCTCGTCCCCGTAGTAGAGGATCGGGGAGCCGGGCAGGGACAGCAGCAGTGCCGTGAACAGCTCGATCTGGTTGCGGTCGTTGTCCAGGAGCGGGGCGAGGCGCCGGCGGATGCCGATGTTGGCCCGCATACGCGGATCCTTCGCGTACTCCGCGTACATGTAGTCGCGCTCTTCGTCCGTCACCATCTCGAGCGTGAGCTCGTCGTGGTTGCGCAGGAAGATGCCCCACTGGCACCCGGACGGGATCTCCGGGGTCTTCGCGAGGATTTCCGAGACCGGGTAGCGGCTCTCACGCCTGACGGCCATGAAGATGCGGGGCATCACGGGGAAGTGGAACGCCATGTGGCACTCGTCGCCGCCCGCGGTGTAGTCGCCGAAGTAGTCGACGACGTCCTCCGGCCACTGGTTGGCCTCCGCCAGCAGGACCGTGTCCGGGTAGTTGGCGTCGATCTCCTTGCGGACCCGCTTGAGGAAGTCGTGGGTCTCGGGGAGGTTCTCGCAGTTGGTCTCCTCGCGCTGGTAGAGGTAGGGCACGGCGTCGACGCGGAAGCCGTCGATACCGAGGTCCAGCCAGAAGCGCAGCGCCGAGATGATCTCCTCCTGCACGGCCGGGTTCTCGTAGTTGAGATCGGGCTGGTGCGAGAAGAAGCGGTGCCAGTAGTACTGCTTGCGGACCGGGTCGAAGGTCCAGTTGGACGTCTCCGTGTCGACGAAGATGATCCGCGCGTCCGGGAACTGCTTGTCGTCGTCGGCCCAGACGTAGTAGTCGCCGTACGGCCCGTCAGGGTCGCTGCGGGACTGCTGGAACCAGTCGTGCTGATCGCTCGTGTGGTTCATGACGAAGTCGATGATCACGCGCATGCCGCGCTGGTGCGAGGCGTCGACGAACTCCACGAAGTCGGCGAGGTCGCCGAACTCGGGCAGCACGGCGGTGTAGTCGGAGACGTCGTAACCACCGTCCCGTAGAGGGGACTTGAAGAACGGCGGCAGCCAGAGGCAGTCGACGCCCAGCCATTGCAGGTAGTCCAGCTTGGCGGTGAGGCCCTTGAGGTCGCCGACACCGTCCCCGTTGGAGTCCTGGAAGGAGCGGACGAGTACCTCGTAGAAGACGGCGCGCTTGAACCAGTCGGGGTCGCGGTCCTTGGCGGGAGTGTCCTCGAACAGGTCGTGGACAGGCTCATTGACGATCATGGCGTGGGTGACCCTCCGGTCGGCGGGGACGGTCGCAGGGCGACGATGTGCGCGGGTGTCACACCCGGCTCGAGACGCACATAGAAGGTCCTGCCCCAGTGATAGGTGTCGCCGGTGAGCTCGTCGCGCACCGGCACGCTCTCGTGCCGGTCGAGGCCGAGACGCGGCATGTCCAACGAGACCGTGGCCTCCTGGGTGTGGTGAGGGTCGAGGTTGACGACCACCAGGACGACGTCCGCACCGGAGCGCTTGCTGTAGACGATCAGCGCCTCGTTGTCGACCGAGTGGAAGTGCACGTCGCGCAGTTGCTGGAGCGCCGGATGGCGACGCCGGATCCGGTTGAGCGAGGTGATCAGGGGTGCGAGCGAGCGGCCCTCACGTTCCGCCGACTCCCAGTCCCTGGGCCTGAGTTGGTACTTCTCGGAGTCCTGGTACTCCTCGCTCCCGGGACGCACCGGGGTGTTCTCGTACAGCTCGAAGCCCGCGTACATGCCCCAGGAGGGGGACAGCGTCGCGGCCAGCACGGCCCGGGTCCCGAAGGCGGCACGGCCGCCGTCCTGGAGGTGACCGGGAAGGATGTCGGGCGTGTTCACGAAGAAGTTGGGCCGCATGTACGAGGAGCTCTCGCCCGAGAGCTCCGTGACGTACTCGGTGAGTTCGTGCTTCGTGTTACGCCAGGTGAAGTACGTGTACGACTGCTGGAAGCCGACCGAGGCCAGTGTGCGCATCATCGCGGGGCGGGTGAAGGCCTCCGCCAGGAAGATCACGTCCGGGTCGGTGCCGTTGACGTCGGCGATCACCTTCTCCCAGAAGACGACCGGCTTGGTGTGCGGGTTGTCGACGCGGAAGATCCGCACCCCGTGCTCCATCCAGAACCGCAGGATGCGCACCGTCTCCCGGACGATCCCGGCCATGTCCGCGTCGAACGCGACGGGATAGATGTCCTGGTACTTCTTCGGCGGGTTCTCGGCGTAGGCGATCGACCCGTCCGGGCGGTGGTGGAACCACTCCGGATGCTCCGTCACCCAGGGGTGGTCCGGAGAGCACTGGAGCGCGAAGTCCAGCGCGATCTCCATGCGCAGGGTGCGGGCCGTGGCGACGAAGTGGTCGAAGTCCTCCAGCGTCCCGAGATCCGGGTGCACCGCGTCGTGGCCGCCGTCCGCCGAGCCGATCGCCCAGGGCACGCCCGGGTCGTCTGCGCCGGGGGTGAGGCTGTTGTTGGGGCCCTTGCGGTGGGTGGTGCCGATGGGGTGGATCGGGGGGAGATAGACGACGTCGAAGCCCATCGCGGCCACGGCGGGAAGCCGCTCGGCCGCGGTGCGGAAGGTTCCGCTGACGAGCCGGGTGGCCGGCTGCGGGGGGATGTCCGCGGTGACCGCCGGGCTCTTCCTCCGCGTGGCGGCGGCCGTCTTCGCGGTCTTCGCCGCCCTCGGCTTCCTCGCGGGCTTCGGCGGCGCGACCGGTTCCTGCCGGGCGCCCTCGGAGCGCGGGAAGAGCTCGTACCAGGAGCCGTACAGTGCGCGCCGGCGCTCGACGTTCAGAGGCAGCGGGCGGGAGGCGGTGACCAGTTCGCGCAGGGGGTGGCGGCCGAGCGCCTCGTCCACCTCGGGGGCCAGCGCGGCCGCGAGCCTGGCGGCCGCGGGCCGGCCGGTGTCACGCAGCGCGTCGACGGCGGCCAGCACCGCCTCGCGGCCGTCCTTCTTGGGCACGCCCTCGGCGGCGCGGGCGTACAGCTCGGCCCCCTCGTCGAGGACGAGGGCGGTGTCGATGCCCGCCGGGATCTTGATCCGCGCGTGGGAGCGCCAGGTGCTGACCGGATCGCTCCACGCCTCGACGGTGTACGTCCAGGAGCCCTCGGTACCGGGGGTGACATCGGCACCCCAGCGGTCCGTGCCGGGGGCGAGCTCGCGCATCGGCGTCCAGGGGCCGGGCCGTCCGTTCGCGTCGTGCAGGACGACGTTGGCGGCCACCGCGTCATGGCCCTCGCGGAAGACCGTGGCGCTGACCTCGAAGGTCTCGCCGGCGACGGCTTTGGCCGGCCGTCTGCCGCAGTCGACGAGAGGACGTACGTCCAGGACGGGAATGCGACCGATCATGGAATCACCTGGGGGTCGGAGCTCGGCATGCACGGTGCGCGACGTGGGCGTGAGGGGCTGACCGCGCGCGCCGCGATGGTGGGGTTGCGTCCTTTGTAGCTGCTCGGTCGTCGGCTGGCGGGCTGTGGGCATGGCCGCTCCTGTCCGCGTTCACTCGAATGGCACTCGAATGGCAGGTGCGCGGGGGATTCGGGCTCCGACCGGGGGCACCTGGGTGTGCAGCGCGGGACTGTCACCGGGGAAGCCTTCCCACCGTTTTCGGGCGGCCAACCCGACGGCGTGTTAACTCCTGGGTACAACCGGTGCACGCGCTGTGGGCCGCGCGCCGGTCCCCCGGCCGTAACGCGGGCACCACCGAAGCCTGTCCTGTGGTGCGGGGCGCCACAAGGCCGCGTGAGGTGGGTAAATCAGCCATATCGCCCGTGACAGATGGGTACGGAACTGGCGCATCTGACCCACGGGGTCACGGTGGCCGAGGGGGCGCACGAGGCCCGTGTGAAAGGTGCGCTCCGTGCGGCGGCGGAGAGGCGGCGCGCACGCCGCGACGCCGGTGACGGGGGCGGGCGTACCGCGGCGCGCCGGACCCACTGAGCCGGTCGCGCGCCGTGGCCGCGTACGGCGGCACACCGCTACCGTCGAGGGTGACGGAGAGGGCGCCCACCGTCGTGCGTCCCCTCGGATCCACAGGTCCCCTGCTAAAGGTGGGATACGTGAAGGCCATTCGTCGGTTCACCGTGCGTCCCGTCCTGCCCGAACCCCTGCGACCGCTCAGCGACCTCGCCCGCAACCTGCGCTGGTCCTGGCACACGGACACCCAACAGCTGTTCCAGGCTGCCGACCCGGAGGGCTGGCGGCCCGCGGACGCCGACCCCGTGCGCCTGCTCGGCGCCGTCTCCGCGGCCCGCCTCGCCGAGCTGGCCGGCGACCAGCACTTCCTGCGCCGGCTCACCGAGGTGTCCGGCGACCTCCAGGAGTACCTCGGCGGCCCGAGGTGGTACCAGAACCAGCTCGCCCAGGGCGCGGAGCTCCCCGCGGCCATCGCCTACTTCTCGCCCGAGTTCGGGGTGACCGCCGCGCTGCCGCAGTACTCAGGAGGACTCGGCATCCTGGCCGGCGACCACCTGAAGGCCGCCAGCGACCTGGGCGTGCCGCTGATCGGCGTCGGGCTGCTCTACCGGCACGGATACTTCCGCCAGAGCCTGTCCCGTGACGGCTGGCAGCAGGAGCACTACCCCGTCCTCGACCCCAACGAGCTGCCGCTCACCCTCCTGCGGGAGACCGACGGCACCCCCAGCCGGGTGGTGCTCGCACTGCCCGGCGGCCGCTCGCTGTACGCCTCCGTCTGGCAGGCCCAGGTCGGCCGCGTCCCCCTGCTGCTCCTGGACTCGGACGTCGAGGAGAACGCGCCGGGCGAGCGCGACGTCACCGACCGGCTCTACGGCGGCGGCAGCGACCACCGGCTGCTCCAGGAGATACTGCTGGGCATCGGCGGGGTGCGCGCCGTGCGCACCTACTGCCGGCTGACCGGGCACGCGGCCCCCGAGGTGTTCCACACCAACGAGGGGCACGCCGGATTCCTCGGACTGGAGCGGATCAGGGAACTCGTCGACTCCGGGCTCGACTTCGACGCCGCCCTGGAGGTGGTGCGGGCCGGTGCGGTCTTCACCACACACACCCCGGTGCCCGCCGGGATAGACCGTTTCGAACGCCAGCTGGTGGCCCGTCACTTCGGTGACGACGGTGAGCTGCCGGGCGTCGGCGTGGAGAAGATCCTGCGCCTCGGTATGGAGACCCACGAGGGCGGTGAGCCGGGCCTCTTCAACATGGCGGTCATGGGACTGCGGCTGGCCCAGCGCGCCAACGGCGTCTCCACGCTGCACGGAGCCGTCAGCCGGGAGATGTTCTCCGGGCTGTGGCCGGGATTCGACCCCTCCGAGGTGCCGATCACCTCGGTGACCAACGGCGTGCACGCGCCGACCTGGGTCGCACCCGAGGTGCTGCGCCTCGGAGCCGGCGCCTTCGGCTCCGAACGGGCGGAGAACGCCCTGGCCGGAGCCGAGCTCGGCGCCACGGACAGCGACGGGAGCGGACAGACCGGCACGCCCAGGCGCTGGGACGCCGTGAACTCCGTGCCCGACCGTGAGATCTGGGACCTGCGCAGGGGGCTGCGCGAGCAGCTCGTCGCCGAGGTGCGCAAGCGCCTCTACGCCTCCTGGCGGCGGCGGGGCGCCGGCACCGCCGAACTCGGCTGGATCGACGACGTGTTCGACCCCGACGTGCTGACCATCGGCTTCGCCCGCCGGGTGCCCTCGTACAAGCGCCTGACGCTGATGCTGCACGACCGGGACCGGCTGCGGGAGCTGCTGCTGCACCCGACGCGCCCGATCCAGATCGTCGTCGCGGGCAAGGCCCACCCCGCCGACGACGGCGGCAAGCGGCTGATCCAGGAACTGGTGCGGTTCTCGGACGACCCGCGGGTGCGACACCGCATCGTCTTCCTCCCGGACTACGGCATGGGCATGGCGCAGAAGCTCTACCCGGGCTGCGACGTCTGGCTCAACAACCCGCTGCGCCCCCTGGAGGCCTGCGGGACCAGCGGGATGAAGGCGGCGCTCAACGGCTGTCTCAACCTGTCCGTGCGGGACGGCTGGTGGGACGAGTGGTTCGAGCCCGACTTCGGCTGGGCGATCCCCACCGCCGACGGCTCCGCCACCGACGAGGAGCGGCGCGACGAACTGGAGGCGAACGCCCTCTACTCACTGATCGAGGACCGGGTCGCCCCGCGCTTCTACGACCGCGACGCCGATGACCTGCCCGAGCGGTGGATCGAGATGGTCCGCCGCACCCTGGTCACCCTCGGCCCCAAGGTCCTCGCGGGCCGCATGGTGCGCGAGTACGTCGAGCGGCTCTACGCCCCCGCCGCGCTGGCCCGCCGGGCACTCCAGCCCGCGGCCGCCCGCGAGCTCGCCGCCTGGAAGTCCAGGATCCGCGCGGCCTGGCCGCAGGTGGCGGTCGACCACGTGGAGGCCACGGCCGACACGGTCGTCGGCGGTTCCGCCGAGCTGGGGTCCACCCTGGCGCTCCGGGTCCGGATCTCCCTGGGCGGCCTCGACCCGGACGACGTCGAGGTGCAGGTGGTCGCCGGGCGGGTCGACTCCGGGGACGCGATCGCGGAGGCCCAGACGTACCCGCTCAAGCCGGCCGGCGGCCACGACCTGGAGGACCGCTGGCTGTACGAGGGCCCGCTCGCCCTCGACCGCACGGGCCCGTACGGCTACACCGTGCGCGTCCTGCCCTCGCACCCGCTGCTCGCCTCGGGTGCGGAGCTCGGCCTGGTCGCGGTGCCGAACGCGTCCACGGGTGACGGCGGAGGCGTACTCCTGCGCTGAACCGTTCCCCTCCCGTGGGCCCGGCGCGTGTGTGCGCGCCGGGCCCACGGCGCTGCCCGGCGGTCCCACCGTGAAACCGGCAGGGGTGTTTTCGCCGTGATCTCGCTAACATGACACCCCTGCCGGTGCTGTCCCGCAGCCACCGACGAGCGAGGCGTTCCCCCGGACGCGAGTGGAGGTCGGCACGGTGAACCGCGGCGGAGGCCGAGCGAGGCGCCTGACCCGTCGGCTGGCCGCGCGGGGTGGCACCTCACGGCGCCTGCCCGTCCCCCGGTCCGAGCCGGTGGGCCCGCGCGGTGACCGCTTCACCACCGCTGCCCGGATGCGCTGGCTCAACGCGGCGGGCACCCGGATCGGTACGAGCCTCGACCTGGAGCGCACGGCCGAGGAACTGGCCGCCTACAGCGTCCCGAGGCTGGCCGACGGTGCCGCCGTGGACCTGCTGGAGTCCGTGCTGCGCGGCGAGGAGGGCGAGCGGGTCACCGGCGCCGCGGTGCCCGTCACCCGCGCCATGGCGGTCCGGACCGTCGACTGGCTGAAGGGGCTGGAGCCGTCACCCGTGGGCGAGGTGGTCGACCTCCGTGAGCGCCGCGAGACGCTTCTGACCACCGAGTGCCTCCGCAACGGACGGCCGGTGCTGGTCAGCCGGATGACCTCGCAGGACTACGAGAGCGTCACGCCCACGGCGAGCGCGGCGGTGGCCATGCGGCGCCAGGGCGTCCACAGCTACATGGCCGTGCCGCTGACCGCGCGCGGTGTGCTGCTCGGGTCCGCCGACTTCGTACGAGCCGGGGACAGTCCGCCGTTCAACCGGGCCGACCTGGACCTGGCCGGCCAACTGGCCTCCATGGCAGCGGTTTTCATAGACAACGCGCGGCTCTACGGACGTGAGCGCGAGCATGTCGTCTCGCTCCAGCGCTCCCTGCTCCCGCGTGCCACCCCCCGCACACCGGGGCTCGGGGTGCACGCCCACTACGTGCCCGCCCTCGACGCGCACGGGGTGGGCGGCGACTGGTACGACGTGGTGGCGCTGCCCGGCGGGCGTACGGCCCTGGTCGTCGGCGACGTCACCGGCCACGGGCTGCCCGCCGCCGCCACGATGGGACGGCTGCGGGCCGTCGCCCGCACCCTCATGACCTTGGACATCGCCCCCGACAGGGTGCTGGCCCGGCTCGACCTCGCCACCCGGGACCTGGAGGACGACCAGGTCGCCACGTGTCTGTGCGCGGTCTACGACCCGGCGGACTCCAGCTACACGATCGCGAGCGCGGGCCATCCGCCGCCGCTGCTGGTGGACGCGGGCGGCACCGCCCGCTACCTCGACGTACCGGTCGGGGCGCCGCTGGGGGCCGGGGTCATCCCGTACGACCCGCTGCGGCTGCGCGGTCCGGTCGGCGGCCGGCTGGTCCTCTACACCGACGGGCTGATCAAGACGCGGACCGACGACGTGGACGTACAGCTGGAGGGGCTGCGTACGGCTGTGGCCGCGATGCCGCTCGAACTGCTGGACAGCGGAGGGCCGTTGACCGCGCCGCGGCACGACGACGGCCGGTTCGACGAGGCGGTGCTGCTGGTCGCGGGCGGCCACGAGCTGTCGCCCGAGGAGAGGCTGCGGGAGTGGGACCTGCCCGCTGAGGGCAATCCGGCCTCCGTCGCCCGGAAGCTGGTCACGGAGCAGCTCGCCCGTTGGGACCTGGCCGACCTGGCGGACGTGACGGAACTGGTCGTCAGCGAACTGGTCGGCAACGCCCTGCGGTACGGCGGCGGGCCGGGCCGGCTGAGGCTGCTGCGCGACGAGCGTCTCGTGGTGGAGCTGGCCGACACCGGCCCCGACCTGCCGCAGATCCAGCACGCGGACGTCAGCGACGAGGGCGGCCGGGGACTCCAGCTCATCAACCTGCTCTGCCGCAGCTGGGGTTCGTGCCGCACGACCACCGGCAAGGTCGTCTGGGCCGAGCAGAACCTTCCGGGCTGAACCCCGGGACAGCGCAGCACGGCCCCGGGGAGCGAGCTCCCCGGGGCCGTCGGATTCTTCCGGTGCGCCGTCCGGGGACGCCTGCTCGGCGTCCCCGGACGGTGCTCAGAAGGTGAGCTTGACGCTGTTGAAGGTGCCCGTGTCGCCGGAGTAGGCGTCCTGGACCTTCAGGTTCCAGGTGCCGTTGGCCACCTCGGACGAGGCGTTGACCGTGTAGGTCGCCACCACGTTGTCCGCGGAGTCGCTCGACGAGGAGTTCTTCAGCCGGTACGCCGTACCGTCCGGGGCGACCAGGTCGAGGACGAGGTCACCGCGGTAGGTGTGCGTGATGTTGACCGCCACCGAGAGGGTGCTCGGCGCGTTGCCGGTGACGCCGCTGACGACGACCGGGAAGTTGGTGGTGCTGAGGTCGGCGATGGCCTTGACCGTCGTGTTCTGGAAGACCTTGCCACCCGGGTCGGTGCCGCCGCCGGGACGGGAGCCGACCGCGATGCCGGCCCACGCGTTGGCGACCGCGGTGTACTCGGCGCTGGTGGCGCCGTACAGCTCGGTGGCAACCGCCAGGGTGCCCGTGCGGGCCGCGGCGTAGTTCGTGGTCGTGGTGAACTTCGTGGTGAGCGCCTTGAACCAGATCTGCAGCGCCTTGTCCCGGCCGATGCCGGTCACCGGGAGGCCGTCGGAGGTCGGGGAGTTGTAGGACACCCCGTTGACGGTCTTCGCGCCGCTGCCCTCGGAGAGCAGGTAGAAGAAGTGGTTCGCCGGGCCCGAGGAGTAGTGGACGTCGACCGAGCCGATGCCCGAGTACCAGGAGTCCTTGGACGCCCCGTCCTTGCTGGGCTTGTCCATGTAGCGCAGCGGCGTACCGTCGCCGTTGATGTCGATCTTCTCGCCGACGAGGTAGTCGCCCGGGTCCGTGGTGGTGTTGGAGTAGAACTCCACGCCCGCCGCGAAGATGTCGGAGGTGGCCTCGTTGAGACCGCCCGACTCACCGCTGTAGTTGAGGCCTGCGGTGTTGGAGGTGACGCCGTGCGTCATCTCGTGGGCCGCCACGTCCAGCGAGGTCAGGGGCGCGAGGTTGCCGCTGCCGTCGCCGTACGTCATGCAGAAGCAGCTGTCGGACCAGAACGCGTTGACGTAGCTGTTGCCGTAGTGCACCCGGGAGTAGGCGCCGACGCCGTTGCCCTTGATGCCGGTGCGGCCCATGACGTTCTTGTAGAAGTCCCAGGTCTCCGCGGCCCCGTAGTGCGCGTCCGCGGCTGCCGTCTCGGTGTTGGACGCGCTGCCGTTGCCCCACACGTCGTCGGCGCCGGAGAACAGGGTCCCGGTGCCCGAGGTGCCGCGGTTCAGGTTGTACGTCTTGTGGCTGCCGCGCGCCGCGTCGGTCAGGTTGTACGAACCCGAGCTGCCCGAGGTACCCAGCGTGACCTGGCCGCTGTACTGGGTGTTGCCCGTGCCGGTCTCGATGGCCTGCCACTCGTACAGCTTGGCGCCGGACGAGGCGTCCGTGACGACGTGCAGCTCGTTCGGCGTGCCGTCGTGCTGGAGGCCGCCGACCACGGTCTCGTACGCGAGCTGCGGGGTGCCGCTCGCCGCCCAGACGACCTTGCGCGGGGCCTTGCTGGCCTCGGTGCTCTTCGAACCGTCCGCCTTGGCCGCGGTGAGTGCCTGCTTCTCGGCGGTGGCCGGCGCGACGTCCGCCGTGGTGCCGACCGCCTTCAGCTGCGTTCCGGTCGCCTTCGAGGCCTTGGTGACGCCCTGCGTCGCTCCGGCCTTCGACTCGGCCACGACCAGGTCGCCGCCGAGGACGGGGAGCCCGCCGAGCGTGCGCTCGTAGCGGGTGTGCGTGGTGCCGTCGACGTCCTTGACGACGTCCCGGACCACGAGCTGCTCCGTGGACCCGAGGCCGAGCTCCTTGGCGGTCTCCGCCTTGGTGGAGTTGGCCTCACGGAGCAGCTCCGCGCGCTGGGCGGGGGAGAGCTTCGCGGGGAGCGCGCCGGGATCGGCGCCCTTCACCGCGGCGGCGGGGGCCGCGGTCGCGCTGTCGGAGGCGGCCGTTGCGGCACCGCCCTGCATTCCGACGGCGAGGAGTGCTGCTGCGGCAATCAGAGCGCCGGTCGCGGTGGTACGACGGCTGGGCGTGGGTCTCACGCGGACTCCTTCTGCGAGGGGGGTTCACGGCCGACTGGGTGAGCCGACCGGCAGAGCAGGCGGTGCGCGGAACGGGGGAAGAGTGCCAGCAGAAGTGTGTGCGTGTCAGGACCGCGTCAACAGATTGGCCGGAAGTCGTCCGTTGCCGGAAGTGCGGTGTTCGTTAAGCGGACGTTTCGTTGTGTGTCATACCGGTGCTGTATGGGAGGTCGCGGACCGTCGTGGGGCCTGAAATCGCAGGGTGCGTTGAGATTCCGTTCGAATTTCCGTCGTTCGAACAGGAATGCGCGAACGGAGGGCGGACCACGGGCTGAGACGGCGCGGAACTGTGGCCAGTTCCGCGCCGTCCCGGTGGCCCGAAGGCCCACGGCGCCACCCGCGACGGCCGCACCGCGGGTCGTCGGCGCGGGTCCGTGGCGAACGGAGCCGTGGACCACGGGCCGGCACGGCCTTCCGCGCGGGCGGCGGCACCCGCCGAGGCCGTCAGGCCAGGCTCTCCCGCCACGCGCGGTGCAGACCCGCGAACCTGCCCGTCCCGCCGATGAGTTCGGCCGGGGAGCCGTCCTCCACCACGCGCCCCCGCTCCATCACCAGGACCCGGTCCGCGATCTCCACGGTCGACAGCCGGTGGGCGATCACCACAGCCGTGCGACCGTGCAGCACGGTGTCCATCGCCCGCTGCACCGCCCGCTCGCCCGGCACGTCGAGCGAGCTCGTGGCCTCGTCGAGGATGAGTACCGCGGGATCCGCGAGCAACGCGCGTGCGAAGGCCACGAGT
This sequence comes from Streptomyces sp. NPDC049970, assembly GCF_040660235.1. Taxonomy (NCBI): domain Bacteria; kingdom Bacillati; phylum Actinomycetota; class Actinomycetes; order Kitasatosporales; family Streptomycetaceae; genus Streptomyces; species Streptomyces sp. NPDC049970. The sequence goes on from NZ_JBFALP010000003.1 coordinate 352,546, forward strand.
TGTCGCTGCCCGGCGGAGATCCGGCCGCCCCGCTTGCGTACGTCGGTGTCGTAGCCGTCGGGCAGGGAGCTGATGAAGTCGTGCGCCCCGATGGCCTTCGCCGCATGCTCGATCTCCTCGGGCGTCGCGTCCGGACGCCCGATCGCGATGTTCTCGGCGATCGTCCCGGAGAACAGGAACGCCTCCTGGGTCACCATCACCACGCCCCGCCGCAGCTCGTCCGTCGCCAGGTCGCGAAGATCTGTGCCGTCGAGCAGCACGCTGCCCTCCGTCGGGTCGTAGAAGCGCGCCAGCAGTTTGGCGAGCGTCGACTTGCCGGCACCGGTGGAGCCGACCACGGCCACGGTCTGGCCCGCCGGGATCGTCAGACCGAAGCGCGGCAGGACCTCGCCACCCGTCCGGTAGGCGAACCGCACGTCGTCGAACGTGACCTCGCGGCCCGGGTGCCCACCGGCGGCGGGCGGCAGCGCCCTCGGGGCGAGCGGCTCGGGGACCGTGGGCGTCTGGGCCAGCAGCCCCGCGATCTTCTCCAGCGAAGCCGACGCGGACTGGTAGGAGTTGAGGAACATCGCGAGCCGGTCGATCGGGTCGTAGAGCCGGCGCAGATAGAGCACCGCGGCGGCCAGCACGCCGAGGGCGAGGGTGCCCGACGCCACCCGCTGGGCGCCCCACAGGACCATCGCGGCCACCGCGGTGTTGGCGACGAGCCGGGAGCCGACGACGTAACGGGCCATCTCCAGGAGGGCGTCGCCGTTCGTCCGCTCGTGGCGGTGGTTGAGCACGGCGAAGTCCCGGTCGTTGACGCGCTCCCTGCGGAAGGCCTGCACGGGGCGGATCCCGTTCATCGTCTCGGCGAACCTCACGATGACAGCGGCGATCGCCGACGAGCGCGCCGAGTAGGCCGAGGCCGCCCGGCGCTGGTAGTTCCGCACCAGCAGGTACAGGGGGACGAAGGAGGCCACCGCGATGGCTCCGATGCCGAGGTCGAGCCAGAGCAGCATGAGGGAGATCGACACGAACGACAGGACCACGCCGATGAGTTCCTGCAGTCCCTCGCTGAGCAGCTCTCGCAGGGACTCCACGTCCGTCGTCGACCGGGAGATCAGCCGTCCCGAGGTGTAGCGCTCGTGGAAGTCCACGCTCAGTGCCTGCGCGTGACGGAAGATGCGGCCGCGCAGGTCCAGCAGCACGTCCTGGTTGATCCTCGCCGCCGCCCTGATGAAGGCGTACTGAAGGAGCCCCGCGCCCAGCGAGCACACCGCGTACCCGGCCCCGACGGCGGCCAGCGGGCCGTAGTCGTGGTCGCGGAACGCGGGCACACCGCTGTCGATGGCGTACGCCACGAGCAGCGGCCCCGCCTGCACGGCGGCCTGCTGGACCAGCAGCAGGAGGCAGGCCACGACCACCCTGGCCCGCATCGGGCCGAGCAGGGACGTCAGCAGCGCGCGGGTGGCGCCCCGGGGGGTGGGCAGGGAGTCCCCGTCGAAGGGATCCCCGTCCTCCGGGACCCGGCCCGGTCCTTCGCCGGGCAGGTCCTCGTCGGCGACGGCGGGGCCGTCGGCAGTCGTACTGGTCATCGGGTGCCGCCCTCCTCGGGGACGAGAACACCGGCGTCCTCACGGGCACCGGACATCAGCCAGGCGTACTCGGCGCTGGTCCGCAGGAGTTCCTGATGGGTGCCGACGGCGCTGATCCGGCCCTCGGACAGCAGCGCCACCCGGTCCGCGAGCATCACCGTGGACGGGCGGTGGGCGACGACCACGGCGGTCGTCTCCTCCAGCACGCGGCGCAGGGCCGCCTCCACCAGGGTCTCCGTGTGCACGTCCAGGGCCGAGAGCGGATCGTCGAGCACCAGGAACCTGGGTGCTCCGACCACCGCACGGGCCAGCGCGAGACGCTGCCGCTGGCCGCCGGACAGGCTGAGCCCCTGCTCCCCGACCTGGGTGTCCACGCCCTGCGGGAGGTCGTGCACGAAGTCGGCCTGTGCGACCGACAGGGCCCGGAGCAGATCCTGTTCGCCCGCGCCCTCCGCACCCATCAGCACGTTCTGTCCGACGGTGGCGGAGAAGAGGGTCGGCTCCTCGAAGGCCACCGACACCAGCTCACGCAGCCGGGGGCGCTCCATGGAGGCGATGTCCTCGCCGTCCAGCAGGATCCGGCCGCCTGTGACGTCGTGGAGCCTCGGCACGAGCGCGGTCAGGGTCGTCTTCCCGCAACCCGTCGCCCCCACCAGGGCCATCGTCTCACCGGGCCGGATCCGCAGGTCGATCCGGGCGAGGACGGGCGGTGAGCCGGGCTCGGCGTCCGGATAGCGGAACTCCACCCCCTCGAAGACCATGCCGTCCGCACCCCGGGTCGCCCCGGCCCCCGCGTCCTTCCCGCTCCCAACGGTCCTCCCGGCCGCGCCGTCCGGACTTCCGGGTGCCGGCTCCTCGGCGACGTCCATCACCTCGAAGAAGCGGTCGGCCGCCGTCGCCGACTCCTGGCTGATCGCCAGCAGGAACCCGATGGACTCGACCGGCCAGCGCAGCGCCAGAGCCGTCGTCAGGAAGGCCACCAGCGTGCCGGCCGACAGTTCGCCGTCCGCCACCTGGACCGTGCCGAGCACCAGGGCCGCTCCGATGGCCAGCTCGGGGATGGCGGTGATGAGCGCCCAGATACCGGCGAGCAGCCGCGCCTTGCCCAGCTCCGTGCCGCGCAGCCGCCGGGCGAGGGCGCGGAAGGCCAGTGCCTGGCTGCGGTTGCGGCCGAAGCCCTTGACGATACGGATACCGAGCACGCTCTCCTCGACGACCGTCGTGAGATCGCCGACCTGGTCCTGGGCCCTGCGGGCCACCAAGGAGTACTTCGTCTCGAAGACGGAGCACAGGATCATCAGAGGCACCGCGGGAGCCAGCAGCACCAGCCCCAGGGACCATTCCTGAACGAACAGGATGACGAAACCGACCAGGATCGTGGTGCCGTTGACCAGCAGGAAGGTCAGCGGGAAGGCCAGGAACATCCGCATCAGCATCAGGTCCGTCGTGCCCCGCGAGAGCAGCTGCCCCGAGGGCCAGCGGTCGTGGAACTCCACGGGCAGGCGCTGCAGATGGCGGTAGAGGTCGGCGCGCATCGACGCCTCGACACCCGCCAGCGGCCTGGCCACCAGCCACCGGCGCAGCCCGAACAGCCCGGCCTCCACGATCCCCAGCAGCAGCAGCCAGAGGGCTCCCAGCCACACCCCGCCCGGGTCGCGCCGGGCGACGGGACCGTCCACCATCCACTTCAGGACCAGGGGGATCACCAGGGCGAGACAGGAGGCCAGAACCGCCACGAGGGCGGCACCGAGCCAGCGCTTACGCACCGGTCTGACATAGGGCCACAGCCGCAGGAGGGAGCGCACGGCGGACCGGTCCGTGTGCTCTGCAGGTTTTTCGGGCATCAGGAGCGAGCCTATGGTTCACCACTGACATCGCTCACCTGGTTTTCCGGTCGGATCGTCCGGGTCGCAGCGGTGCGTCAACCGATCGGCCGATGCCCGCCGGAGCGGTACGGCGGATACCGGCCCGGCCCGCCCGCCGGAACACTTGCGGGCATGGCGATCATCGAAGTGAACGGGCTGTGCAAGGCCTACGGGGGGCGCACGGTCGTCGACGGCGTGGGCTTCGCCGTCGAGGAGGGGGAGATCTTCGGGATCCTCGGCCCCAACGGGGCGGGCAAGACCACCACCGTCGAATGCGTGGAGGGACTGCGGGTCCCGGACGCCGGCACGGTCCGGGTCGCGGGACTGGACCCGGCTGTCGACCGGGACGAGGTGACCGCGCTGCTCGGCGCCCAGCTCCAGGAGAGCGAGCTCCAGCCCAAGCTGACCGTACGCGAGGCCCTGGAGCTCTACAGCGCGTTCTACCCGGCCCCCGCCGACCGGCGTGACCTCGCGGGACGCCTCGGTCTCGACGGCCATCTGGACCGCCGCTTCGCCAAGCTGTCCGGTGGCCAGAAACAGCGGCTGTCCATCGCGCTCGCGCTCATCGGGAACCCGCGCGTGGTCGTGCTGGACGAACTGACCACCGGCCTCGACCCGCGTGCCCGGCGCGACACCTGGCGGATCGTCGAGGAGATCCGGAACAGCGGTGTGACCGTCCTGCTGGTCACCCACTTCATGGAGGAGGCACAGCGGCTCTGCGACCGCGTCGCGGTCATCGACAAGGGCCGTCTCGTCGCGCTCGACACCCCCGGCGGACTGGTCGCAGGGGCGGCGGGATCGACCGCCATCTCCTTCACCCCGTCCGAGCCGCTGCCGTACGCCGAACTCGCGACCTTGCCCGGTGCCGTCTCCGTCGAGGTGACCGAACCCGGCGCCCGGGTGGTCATCCAGGGCACCGACGACACCGCCAACGCCGTCATCACACTCCTCGCCCGCCGCCGCGTCACGGCCCGGCGACTGCGCGTCGCCGAGGCCGGCCTGGACGACGTCTTCCTCGACCTCACGGAACAGGCCTCATGACCATGACCGCGACCGTCCGCACGAACGCCGCCGCGCCCCGTCCCGCCCCGACCGCCGCCGTCCTCAGGGCGGAGACACGGCTCTTCCTGCGTGAGCCGGGCAGCCTGTTCTGGATCCTGGTCTTCCCGACCGCCCTGATGACGATCCTCGGCCTCATCCCTTCCTTCCGGGAGAATGACGACGCCCTCGGCGGCCGCAGCGTCATCGACCTGTACGTACCGGTCGCCGTCCTGCTTGCCATGATCATGGCCGGGCTGCAGGCCATGCCGCCGGTCCTCACCGGATACCGCGAACGCGGCATCCTGCGGCGGATGTCGGCCACGCCTGTGCGCCCTTCCGCCCTGCTGACCGCGCAGATCGTGCTGCACGGCGTGGCGTCCCTCGGCTCCGCCGTGCTCGTCATCGCCGTCGGCAGGATCGCCTTCGGCGTGCGACTGCCCGAACAGGGGGCCGGTTACCTGCTGTCCCTGCTCCTCGCCGTCGTCTGCGTCCTCGGCCTCGGCGCGACCATCTGCGCGCTGTCCCGCACGTCCAAGGTCGTGACCGCCGTCGGCTCGGTGGCCTACCTCCTGATGATGTTCACCGCCGGGGTCTGGGTGCCGGTCTCGACGATGCCGGACCTGCTCCGCCGCATCGTCGAGTTCACCCCCTTCGGCGCCGCGTCGCAGGCCCTCGACCAGGCTGCCTCGGGCGACTGGCCCGGATTCGCGCACCTCGCGGTCATGCTGGTGTGGGCCGCGCTGCTCGGCGTCGTGTCGACCCGGCTCTTCCGCTGGGAGTGACCAGGGCTCCGGGCGGGGGAGACTCGACCAGGGGCGTGACGGGCGGCGCGGGTCGAAGGAGGGGGAGCGGCACGATGGGCGGCGGCACCACGGTCGAGCAGCGCTGGGGGCAGTTCTACCGCTACGGGCCGTACACGCTGCTCTGCGTCGCCTCGCTGATGGCCGTGCTCTCCGCCGGCCTCGTCGGGATGTCCCGGGGGGACGGGTACGCGGCCGGGGCGCTCGTCGTGGCGGCCTGCACCCTCCAGGTGTGGTGGGGCCGGACCCGGCCGAAGGTCCCGGTGCGGTCGCCCGCGGCCCGGGTCTACTACGTCCTGCGGACCCTGATCGCCTTCGCCCTGTGCTGGTGCAACCCGTTCTTCTCCATCTACGCGATCGTGGGCTACTTCGACGTCGGGGAGCTGCTGCCGAGACGGCTCATGCGCGCCGGGCTGCTGTGCACCGCCGCCACCATGGCCGGTTCGCAGTCCGGCGGCGGCATGCCGCCCGCCTCCCTCACCAACTGGGCTGCCTTCGGCGCGCTGTTCGCCCTGCACTCCTCGCTGGCCCTGGTGTTCGGCAACCTCAGCGACCGCGAGGCGGAGAGGACCCGGCACCAGAGCGAGACGATCACCGAACTGGAACGCGCCAACACCCGCCTCGCGCAGGCCCTGGAGGAGAACGCCGGGCTGCACGCCCAACTCCTCCTCCAGGCCAGGGAGGCAGGGGTGGCCGACGAACGGCGCCGGCTCGCAGCCGAGATCCACGACACCCTCGCGCAGGGCCTGACCGGGATCATCGCCCAGCTCCAGGCCGCCACCTCCACCGCGGACCCCTCCCTGGCCGGTGAGCACCTCGACCGGGCGGCGGGCCTGGCACGGCACAGCCTCGGGGAGGCCCGCCGCTCCGTGCAGAACCTGGTTCCCGCGGCGCTGGAGCACGACGACCTGCCCGGAGCACTCGGGAAGACGGTCACGCGATGGGCGGAGCGGACCGGGGTGCGCGCGGAGTTCACCGTCACCGGATCGGTCGAGCCGCTGCACGACGAGGTCGGCGCCACCCTGCTGCGTATCGCCCAGGAGTCCCTGGCCAACACCGCGCGGCACGCCTCGGCGACCCGGGCCGGCGTCACCCTGTCGTACATGGACGGCGAGATCACCCTGGACGTACGCGACGACGGGTGCGGCTTCGACCCCGCCGCGCTGCCCCCGCCCGGCGGCACCGGCGGCTTCGGGCTCGGCGGGATGCGGGCGCGCGCCGAACGCGTCGCGGGGCGCGTCACGGTGGAGGCGGAGCCCGGTCTCGGCACCGCCGTCTCCGCCCGGTTGCCCCTGGTCCGCCGTGTCTGAGGGCCGGTACGCTGGGCGCGACATGACCGATGCCCCGGACACCGCGCGCACCATCACCCTCGTCGTGGTCGACGACCACCCGGTCGTACGGGACGGTCTGCGCTCCGTGTTCACCTCGGCGCCGGGCTTCGAGGTGCTCGGCGAGGCCGCCGACGGGGTGGCCGCCGTCGCCCTCGTCCGCCGCACCGACCCCGACGTCGTCCTGATGGACCTGCGGATGCCGGGCGGTGGAGGCGTGGCCGCCATCGCCGAACTGACCCGGCTGGGTGCCCGGTCCAGGGTGCTCGTCCTCACCACCTACGACACCGACTCCGACACCCTCCCCGCCATCGAGGCCGGTGCGACCGGATACCTGCTCAAGGACGCTCCCCGCGAGGAGCTCTTCACCGCCGTACGCGCGGCGGCCGACGGCCGCACCGTGCTCTCACCCGCCGTCGCCTCCCGCCTCGTCGCACGGGTGCGCGCCCCGGCGGGTCCCGGCAACGAGTCGCTGTCCGCGCGCGAACGCGAGGTGCTCGGCCTCGTCGCCCGCGGTACGTCGAACCGTGAGATCGCGGCCGGGCTGTTCATCAGCGAGGCGACCGTGAAGACGCACCTCACCCATGTCTTCGCCAAACTCGGCGCGAAGGACCGCGCCGCGGCCGTGGCCGTCGCCTACGAGCGCGGCATCCTCGGCTGAACCCCCTCACCCCGTCACGCGCAGCAGGAGCAGCGACCTCCCCGGCACGGTGAGTACCGAGCCGCCCGGGTGTGCGGTTCCGGGGGCCGTGGACTGTTCGTCGAGCGAGGTGTCCAGGACCAGTTCGTACGCCTCGGCCCAGGGCGGACCGGGCAGGCGGAAGTCGGTGGGCCGGTGGTCCGCGTGCAGGACGGCCAGGAAGCTGTCGTCGGTGATCTGCCCGCCCCGGGCGTCACGGCCCGGGATGTCCCGCCCCGACAGGTAGAGGCCGAGCGTGGCCGCCGGCGCGTACCAGTCGGCCTCCGTCATCTCCGTACCCTGGGAGGTGAACCACGCCAGGTCCCGCAGGCCGTCCGGGGCCTGGGGCGTCCCGGCGAAGAACGCGCGTCGCCGCAGCACCGGGTGGCGGTGCCGCAGGGCCAGCACCCGTGCGGTCAGCTCGGTCAGCTCCCGCCACTCGGGCTGCTCCAGCAGGGACCAGTCCAGCCAGCTGACCTCGTTGTCCTGGCAGTAGGCGTTGTTGTTGCCGCCCTGCGTACGCCCCATCTCGTCGCCCGCGACCAGCATGGGCACACCGGTCGACAGGAGCAGCGTGGTCAGGAGGTTGCGCAGCTGCCCGCGGCGCAGTGCGTTGACGTCCGGGTCGTCGGTCCCGCCCTCGGCCCCGCAGTTCCAGGAGCGGTTGTCGTCCGTCCCGTCGCGGTTGCCCTCGCCGTTGGCCTCGTTGTGCTTCTGTTCGTAGCTGACCAGGTCGCGCAGGGTGAAGCCGTCATGGGCGGTGACGAAGTTGACGGAGGCGTACGGCCGCCTGCCTCCCCAGGCGTACAGGTCGCTCGACCCGGTGAGCCGGTAGCCGATGTCGCGCACGTCGGGCAGCGCACCGCGCCAGAAGTCCCGTACGGCGTCTCGGTAGCGGTCGTTCCACTCGGTCCACAGCGGCGGGAACGCGCCCACCTGGTACCCGCCGTTGCCGACGTCCCACGGTTCCGCGATCAGCTTGACCCGGCGCAGCACCGGGTCCTGGGCGATCACGGCGAGGAACGGGGAGAGCATGTCCACGTCGTGCATGGAGCGGGCCAGCGCCGCCGCCAGGTCGAAGCGGAAGCCGTCCACCCCCATCTCCGTCACCCAGTACCGCAGCGAGTCCGTGATCAGTCGGAGGACCTGCGGCTGCACCACGTGCAGGGTGTTGCCGCAGCCGGTGTAGTCGGCGTAGCGGCGCGCGTCCGGGGCGAGGCGGTAGTAGCCGCGGTTGTCGATGCCGCGCAGGGACAGCGTCGGGCCGAGCTCGCCGGCCTCCGCGGTGTGGTTGTAGACCACGTCGAGGATGACCTCGATCCCCGCGTCGTGCAGGGCGCGCACCATCTGCTTGAACTCGCCGACCTGCCCGCCGGCCGTGCCGCTCGCGGCGTAGCCGGCGTGCGGGGCGAAGTAGCCGATCGAGTTGTAGCCCCAGTAGTTGTGCAGTCCGCGCCGCAGCAGATGGTCCTCGTGGGCGAACTGGTGGACCGGGAGCAGTTCGACGGCCGTCACCCCGAGGCGCCTGAGGTGGCCGATGGCGGCGGGGTGGGCGAGCCCGGCGTAGGTGCCGCGCAGTTCCGGCGGGATGTCCGGGTGCAGTCTGGTGAAGCCGCGGACGTGCAGCTCGTAGATGACGGAGTCCGCCCACGGCGTCTTCGGCCTGCGGTCCTCCGCCCAGTCGTCGTCGTCGTGCACGACGACGGCCTTGGGAACGAAGGGCGCGGAGTCGCGGTCGTCGCGCACGGTGTCGGCGACCTGCTGGTCGGGCCAGTCCCTCACGTGGCCGTACACCTCGGGCGGCAGGGTGAACGAACCGTCCACCGCGCGTGCGTACGGGTCGAGGAGCAGCTTGGCCGCGTTCCAGCGGGCCCCGGTCCAGGGGTCCCAGCGGCCGTGCACCCGGTAGCCGTACCGCTGTCCCGCCTCCGCGCCGGGGACGAAGCCGTGCCAGATCTCGTGGGTCAGCTCGGTCAGCGGCAGCCGGGTCTCACGGCCCCGCTCGTCGAAGAGGCAGAGCTCGACGGCCTCGGCGCCGCCGGCCCAGAGGGCGAAGTTGGTGCCCGCCACACCGTCCGGGCCGACCCTGAAGCGGGCACCCAGAGGCATCGGGGCCCCCGGCCATACGGGTGGTTCGTCCGGCCCGCTCCCCGGGGCCGGCCGGTGGGCCAGGACCCTCCCCGTCGTACGCGGTGCTTCCTCCTGCTCGGCTGTGCTCGACACCTGTCGGCCTCCTGCGGCTCGTCGGAGCGGCCACCCGCAGAAGGAGTACGCCGCGTCCCTGCGGCGGCCTTCCTGATGGTGTCCTCACCCCTTGTTCTGCCCACCGGCGGGCCCGCACTCACGTTTCCCCGGAGGACCCCTGTCGTTGGGGGAAGCGTGAACCACGTAGCGAAGAGAGCACGGGCGGGTTCGACCGCCGTGCTGACATGGGCAGGACTGGTCACCGTGCTGGCCGTACTGACGGGCTGCACAGGTACGACGTCGTTCTTCGGGGACGACCGCTCACCCGGGGACGCCATCCGGATCGTTCCCAAGGACGGTGCCGAGAACGTCGGCGCGGACAGCCGGCTGGAGGTCACCGTCCCCGACGGCCGGCTCGAACGGGTGAAGGTGACACGCACCGAGGACGCCGAGCACCGGGAGGTGCCGGGGCGTATCGCCGAGGACGGCCGTTCCTGGGCTCCCCGGGAGAAGGACCACCGGCTGGGGCTGGCGGGGAAGTACAGCGTCGAGGCGGTCGCCGTCGACGGGGACGGCCACCGCTCCGCCCGCAGCACCACCTTCACGACCCTGGTCCCCGAGGACCGCTTCATCGGCTACTTCAAGCCGGAGAACCGGTCCACGGTGGGCACCGGGATGATCGTCTCCTTCGACTTCAGCCGGCCGGTCAGCAACCGTGCCGCGGTGGAGAGGGCCATCCGGATCACCACGGAGCCCGAGGTCGAGGTGGCCGGCCACTGGTTCGGCAAGGACCGGCTCGACTTCCGCCCCGCCGACTACTGGGAGCCGGGGACGGAGGTCACCGTCGACGTGGGCCTCCGCGACGTCGAGGGCGCGCCCGGCGTCTACGGCAGCCAGCGGAAGAAGGTGGCCTTCCGGGTGGGCCGTTCGCAGACGTCGTTGGTGGACGTCGGGGCGCACACCATGGAGGTGCGCCGCGACGGCGAGCTCGTCAGCGCCGTGCCGATCACGGCGGGCGCGGCGAAGACGACGACGTACAACGGGAAGATGGTCGTCTCCGAGCTGCACGACGTGACCCGGATGAACGGTGACACCGTCGGCTTCGGCGGCGAGTACGACATCAAGGACGTACCCCACGCCATCAGGCTGACGAAGTCGGGCACCTTCCTGCACGGCAACTACTGGGAGTCGCCCGACATCTTCGGCTCGGAGAACACCAGCCACGGCTGCATCGGGCTCCGCGACGTGAAGGGCGGCAGCTCGGAGACCCCGGCGGGCTGGTTCTTCGAGCGGACGCTCGTGGGCGACGTGGTCGAGGTGGTCAACTCCACCGACCGGACCGTCGCACCGGACAACGGGCTCGGCGGCTGGAACCTCGACTGGCCCCGGTGGAAGGCGGGCTCCGCACTGCGCTGACCACCGGTCCGACCTGCGCGGGTCCCGGAGAACGGCTCTCCGGGACCACCGGGCCGAGGCTCGGGCGGACTTGGGACGGAACAGTGACATCCCGGGGGGAGTTCCCCCCGCGTGCGGTGTGATTGTCTTGCCGTGAGCGTGCGTGCACAGCGCGGGGAGTGCGGGCCATGGCGGGGCCAGGCCGCGCGAGGGGAGACGACCACATTGAACGGGCATCCGATATCGGAGGCAGGGACCGGCACGGGCGGGGAACGGCGCGGGCGCAGAGCCCCCGGACTCCTGGCACTGGCAGTGGGATCGCTGTTGCTGGTGACCGCGTGCGGCGGAGCGGAGACCACCGGAGCCGCGGACGGCAAGGGGGCGGGCGCGAAGGTCGACGACACCAGCGCCTCGCAGGCGGTGGTGACCATCGCGCCCAAGGAGGGCGCCGCCGACGTGGCGACCAGCGGGGCGCTCAAGGTCTCGGCCGCGCAGGGCAAGCTGAGCGCGGTGAAGGTCGCCGACCCCAAGGGCAAGGAGGTCGGGGGCAGGATCGCGGCGGACGGCCTGAGCTGGGCGCCCGACCGTCATCTGGCCGCCGCCACGAAGTACACGGTGCACGCGGTCGCCAAGGACGCCAGGGGCCGCCAGTCGGCTAAGGACACCACCTTCACGACGCTGGTCCCGCAGAACACCTTCATCGGGCAGTACACCCCGGAGGACGGCTCCACGGTGGGCGTCGGCATGCCGGTGTCGATCCACTTCACCCGGGGCATCACCGCCCCCGAGGACGTCGAGAAGGCGATCACCGTCACGGCCGAGCCGGCCGTGGAGATCGAGCCCCACTGGTTCGGCAACGACCGCCTCGACTTCCGCCCCGAGAAGTACTGGGCGGCGGGCACGAAGGTGACCCTGCGCCTCGACCTGGACGGCGTCGAGGGCCGGCCGGGTGTCTACGGCAAGCAGGCCAAGACCGTGAAGTTCACCGTCGGCCGCAGCCAGGTCTCCACGGTCGACGCGAAGTCGCACCGGATGAAGGTCGTCAGGGACGGCGAGCAGATCAAGGACATCCCGATATCCGCGGGCGCGCCGTCGACGACCACGTACAACGGGCAGATGGTCATCAGCGAGAAGCTAAAGGTGACCCGGATGAACGGTGACACCGTCGGCTTCGGCGGCGAGTACGACATCAAGGACGTCCCGCACGCCATGCGGCTCTCGACCTCGGGCACCTTCATCCACGGCAACTACTGGGGCGGGTCGGGCATCTTCGGTTCTACCAACACCAGCCACGGCTGTGTCGGCCTGCGGGACGTGCGCGGCGGCTGGGACGGGAAGACCCCCGCCGCCTGGCTCTTCGACAACTCGCTGATCGGCGACGTGGTGATCGTGAAGAACTCCAAGGACAAGGTCATCCAGCCGGACAACGGCCTCAACGGCTGGAACATGGACTGGTCGGAGTGGGTCGAGTAGTTCCCGCCGTACGGCGGATGTGAGGCGGGCCCGGTGCTGTGACCAACAGCACCGGGCCCGCTTCTGTTAGCGCCGGTTAACCTGCTCCCCATGACCGTAACCCTCGAAGTAAGCGACAACGTCGGCACGATCCGGCTGGACCGTCCGCCGATGAACGCCCTGGACGTCGCCGTCCAGGACCGGCTGCGCGAGCTCGCGGAGGAGGCGACCCGGCGTGAGGATGTGCGGGCCGTCATCCTCTACGGCGGCGAGAAGGTGTTCGCGGCGGGCGCGGACATCAAGGAGATGCAGGCGATGGACCACGCGGCGATGGTCGTGCGCTCCAGGGCCCTGCAGGAGTCCTTCACCGCCGTGGCGCGCATCCCCAAGCCCGTCGTCGCGGCCGTCACCGGCTACGCGCTGGGCGGAGGCTGCGAGTTGGCGCTCTGCGCCGACTTCAGGATCGCCGCCGACAACGCGAAGCTCGGCCAGCCGGAGATCCTGCTCGGGCTGATCCCCGGAGCCGGCGGCACCCAGCGTCTGGCCCGGCTCGTGGGCCCGTCCAGGGCCAAGGACCTGATCTTCACGGGCCGTCAGGTCAGGGCGGAGGAGGCGCTGGCGATCGGCCTGGTGGACCGCGTGGTGCCCGCCGCCGAGGTGTACGAGCAGGCGAGGGCGTGGGCCGCCAGGCTGGCCCAGGGTCCCGCGCTGGCGCTGCGGGCCGCCAAGGAGTCCGTGGACGCCGGTCTGGAGACGGACATCGACACCGGCCTCACGATCGAGCGGAACTGGTTCGCGGGCCTGTTCGCCACGGAGGACCGGGAGCGCGGCATGCGCAGCTTCGTGGAGGAGGGGCCGGGCAAGGCCAGATTCCTCTGATCGAACGCCAGTTGCGCACAGAGCGACGCGTGTTCATCCGTGCGGGCGGATTAGCTGGACCTTAAGAGAGTCTTAAGGTCCAGCACCCGGAGCGGCCGTGCAATTACCCGGTCCGCGACCGTCCCCCCAGGTCGAAGTGGCTGTACGAACCCATGTTCTGCCACTGGCATATGCCGGAGAACCAAATCGGAATGACTGGTTCCGGGGAAGGGATTCCATCGGAACGGTCACGGAGCGCGTTGTGTGCGGCCATGATGGTGGGCATGGCGGGCCTGGAGGGTGTGGAACAGCCGCGACCGCACGGCAGTGCGACCGCGGCGCGCTGGATGCCTGGCGTCGATGACGAACAGGCGTTCAAGGCGCTGGAGTTGTTCGGGAATCCGACGGAGGGCGAAGTCGGGCTGCCCTCCCGTCCTGAGTCCGCCGCGGCCGCCCGCCGCATCACCTCGTGCGTGATGCTCCGTCAGTGGCAGCTTCCGCCGCAGACCGTCGAACACGGTGTGCTGCTCGTCTCCGAGCTCGTGGGCAACGCGGTGCGGCATACCGGAGCGCGGGTTTTCGGGCTGCGGATGCTGCGCCGCCGCGGCTGGATCCGGATCGAGGTGCGCGATCCGTCGCGCGGCCTGCCGTGCCTGATGCCGGTCCGGGAGATGGATGTCAGCGGCCGGGGGCTCTTTCTCGTGGACAAGCTCTCCGACCGCTGGGGCGTCGACCTCTTACCGCGGGGCAAGACCACCTGGTTCGAGATGCGCACCGTCGACCGCTGACACGCAGAAGCCCCCGGCCGGCCGGGGTGCGGCGCGTCGGGGGCTTCTGCGGGGGCCGTGGAATGGGGGGTGTGTCCACGGCCGCTCGCGGGACCTGGCTCGGGTCGGAGGAGGTCGTGCCACCGACTATGGCAGACGGGCGACCCCGGTACCAAAGTGTCAAAACGGATAATTGGCAATAGATCTGTCCATTACGGTTATGAATCCCAGGTGTGATGGGTCACGCGCCTGGCTTTCTTTGTTTCTGTGCCGACTTCACTTGGCGATTCGGTGATGACATCGTGAAGGTGTCCGGCCATATATTCCGCCCATTTCGCCCTAATGTGTGTGAGGTCTCGGGCGAACGGCACCCGAACCGATCCGCGAGGTGGACGGCCATGGGCGGTCGCAGGACACCGGTGCCACGCCGCAGCGCGCTGCGCGCCGCGGCCGGAACCCTCCTGGCGGGCGCCGCAGGCGCGGGCTGCGCCGACGCCGGGCCCGGACAGCCGGCGCCGACCGGGACCGCGGCGGCCGACGACCCGGGCGCCCAACCCGCCCGTAAGGCCCAAGGCGCGGTGCGCCCGGCCGCCGTCCCGCGCCGCTTCCCCGGGCAGCCGGTCCAGATCACGCACGGCCCCCGCGGGCGCCCCCGCGTCGCCCTCACGTTCCACGGCCAGGGCGATCCCGCCCTCGCCCGCGCCGTCCTCTCCGAGGCCGAGCGGGCCGGCGCCCGGGTCACCGTCCTGGCCGTCGGCAGCTGGCTGGACGAGCACCCCGGCATGGCCCGCCGGATCCTCGACGGCGGCCACGACCTGGGCAACCACACCCAGAGCCACCTGGACGTCAACGCGATGGACGAGGAGCGGGCGTACGCGGAGATCGCCGGCTGCGCGCAGCGCCTGCGCAGGCTCACCGGGTCCATCGGCACCTGGTTCAGGCCCTCGCGCGGCCAGTACGCCACCCCGCTGGTGCAGGACCTCGCCCGCCGTGCCGGATACCCGCACGTCCTGTCCTACGACGTGGACTCCCTCGACTTCACCTCGCCCGGGGTCGCCGCGGTCACCCGCAAGGTCGCCGGTGAACTCCGCAACGGTTCCGTGGTGAGCCTGCACTTCGGCTACCGCGACACCATCGCCGCCCTGCCCCTCCTGCTCACCGAAATCGACCGGCGCCAACTGCGCGCGGTGACCACCACGGAGCTGTTGACCTGATGCCTCCCTCCCCGCGCACCATCGCCGCCGCGACCCTGCTCGTCGCCGCGCTCGCCGCCTGCGCCGCCCCGGCGGACGGCACGCGCTCCGGCACCCCACGCACCGAGGCCGCCGCACCGCCGGACAGGGCCGCCCGGTCCGCGACCCCGCCGGGACTGCCCGGTATGCCGCCCGTGCTCGATCCCTCGGACGTCTACGCGGCGGACCGGCCCGGAAAGCTGGCACCGGCCGTCAAGGGGTTCCCGTCCCGGGTGTACGTCCCCAACACCAACTCCAACACCGTCTCGGTGATCGACCCGGCGACGTACAAGGTCGTCGAGACCATTCCCGTCGGCAACCAGCCGCAGCACGTCGTGCCCTCCTGGGACCTGAAGACGCTCTGGGTGAACAACGACCTGGGCGACAGCCTCACCGCCATCGACCCGGCCACCGGGAAGACCGGCCGCACGCTCGACGTCTCCGACCCGTACAACCTCTACTTCACCCCCGACGGCAAGTACGCCGTGGTCATGGCCTCCATGGACCGCGAGCTGGTCTTCCGCGACCCGCACACGATGAAGACGGCCAAGGCGCTGCCGGTCGACTGCGCCGGCGTCAACCACGCCGACTTCTCGGCGGACGGAAGGTACTTCATCGTCTCCTGCGAGTTCTCCGGCGACCTCCTCAAGGTCGACACGGAGAAGATGGAGGTCGTCGCACAGCAGAAGCTGCCCCAGCAGGGCGCGATGCCGCAGGACGTGAAGCTCTCCCCGGACGGCAGCACCTTCTACATCGCCGACATGATGTCGCACGGCGTCTGGGTCCTCGACGGCAAGGCGTTCACCGCGCCGAAGCTGCTGCCGACGGGCAAGGGGGCCCACGGGCTCTACGTCAGCAGGGACTCCCGGGAGATGTACATCACCAACAGGGGCGAGGGGTCCGTGTCGGTCTTCGACTTCGCGGCGAACCGGCTCACGAAGAAGTGGCACCTGCCCGGCGGTGGCAGCCCCGACATGGGAGGCGTCTCGGCCGACGGCAAGGTCCTCTGGCTCTCCGGGCGTTACGACGCCGAGGTGTACGCCATCGACACGGCCGACGGCAAGGAGCTGGCCAGGATCCCGGTCGGCAGCGGTCCCCACGGACTGGCCGTCTATCCGCAGCCGGGCCGCTACTCGCTCGGCCACACCGGTGTCTTCCGCTGACAGCCGTCCCTCAGCCGCCCCGTCCGGGGTCGCCCGCCGGACCGTCCGGCCGTACCGCCGGATAATCTGACCCCGTCAACAACGCTTAACGAAGGGGCGGAACAGTGGCGGACATCGAGTCGGCACGCAAGGCATTCGAGCGCTTCGACCAGAACGGCGACGGCAGCATCACGGCCGCCGAGTACAAGAGCGCGATGGCTCAGCTCGGCGACCCGTACGTCACCGAGACCGTGGCGCAGGCCGTCATCAACGCCCACGACACCAACGGTGACGGCGAGCTCACGTTCGACGAGTTCTGGGCCTCGCAGAACAAGGTGTGACCGCACCGGACCGGCGGAAGCCGGACGGTTACGGCGGCCGGGCCACCTGGGGTGGGCCGGGCCGTCGGTGGTGGGGCCGGGCCGGGTCAGGCGGTGAAGTGCGGGGACAGGCGGTCCTGCCGCTCGGCCCGGACGAGATCGGGACGGGTGTAGCGCTCGGCGCGCGCGTGGTAGTCGACGTTGCCGCGCACCAGGCCGCGGTAGTCCCGCGCGCAGCCCCGCAGCGCCTCCCTGACGGGGCCCTCGATGTGCGCCGCGGCGATCTCCGCGGCCAGGTCCCGCTCCGCGCGCCGGATCCGCTCGGTCGTGCGCGACAGCTGTATGCCCGCCTCGTCGACCGCTTCCTGGAGGGTGTAGCCCCGGTCCCGCTGAAGGAGGAGGACGGTGTTGTGCCCGTACCCGAGCACGGCCTCCTTCTCCAGGGAGCAGATGTCGTTGCACAGCCCCGCGTGGTCGGTGACCGCGTTGCGCAGGGCGAGGTACGAGGGCAGGCCCCGGGCCGACTCCGGGAGGTCCGTGCCGGCGGCGACCTCCTGGAGGTCCAGGAACAGGCGTACGGCCCCGGAGTCGCGGCGGTGGTCCGTGAAGTCGGCCCTGGCCGGCTCTCCCGCGGCCGCCCGCTCGACGGACTCCGCGTAGTACGTCCACAGCCAGGAGGCGGTGTCGCGGCGGAACTGCCGGGTCCAGACCGGCGACCGGCCCCGGCCGGTCCGCTCCCGGAGGTCCTCCAGCGCGTACTCCATGGCGCTGTGCGGTACGGCGCCGTCGAGGACGTCCACCAGCCGGGCGATCACCCGCCCGCACGTGCGGGGGTCACGGCCGGCGGGCCCGTCGTCGAACTCGTCGTCGACCAGGAGCACCCAGAAGAGCCACTGGCAGCAGAGGTCCAGGTGCTCCCGCGAGGCCACGGGGAGGGCGAGCGAGGCCCAGAGCTCGGGCCGACTGCGGAGCATCCCGCTGCGCGCGGCGGGGGAGAGGGCGAGGCCGTTCTCCCCGGCCCAGTGCCAGACGGTGTCCCTGGTGTCGGCCATGGCCGGATTGCAGCCGGCGCTTCGGAAGGGCATGTGGAGCGCCGGCAGGACGATCTTTCGCATCGCTGCCCTTCGTCGGAAGAGGATCGGCGAGCCGGATGGGCGACCGCGTCACCTTGAGTCACCCTCAGTGAACCTCTTGTGGATGCCTGTGGGAAGGCATATGCCAGCACGGTCGCACTGTGGCGAAAAACCGCCCATACCAGTCCAGTTGACGGTGCGTGCTGCGCCGAGCGCGCCGCCGGCGAGGGCGGGCGGAGTCCGGCTCCGGGGTGGGCTTGACGGGGGCGCGGCGGCCGGGCCCGTGCGGGCCACGGCTGCCGCGCCCCACGGCTCAGACCGGCAGCGAGTGGAACTCCCGCCGTAGCCCGGTGATGCCGTCGCCCTCCCGTGTCGGATGGACCCGGTTCGTGAGCAGCACCGCGTAGCGCCCCGTGGCGGGGTCGACCCAGTGGCTCGTGCCGGTGAATCCGGTGTGGCCGTACGAGGTCGGCCCGAAGGAGGGGCCGACCGGGGAGTCGGCCGGGTCCTGGCCCTGCCAGGCGAGGGCGCGGCGGAGATTCAGCCCGTCCGTGTGCGGGGCCGTCATCAGCGCGAAGGTCTCCGGGCGCAACAGCTCGCGCGCGCCGCCCGCCAGGGCGACCGTGAGCCGCTCGGTGTCGGCGAGGGTCGCGAAGAGCCCCGCGTGGCCCGCGACCCCGCCGAGCACTGCCGCGTTCTCGTCGTGGACCTCGCCCACCAGCGTCCTGCCGCGCCAGGGGCAGTGCTCGGTCGCGACGGCGCGTGCGCGCTCCGCGTGACCGGGGGTGAAGCACGTGTCCTCCAGGCCGAGCGGGGAGCACACCAGCTCGGCCACCAGCGCGTCCAGCCCCTGGCCCGACGCCTGCTCGGCGATCAGGCCGAGCAGGATGAAGCCCTGCGAGGAGTACTCCACCCGCACGCCGGGCCGGGACCGCAGCGGCAGTGTCCCGAGCCCGTTCAGCAGGGACTCCCGGGTGGGGTGGTCGCGGTACATGGGAACCCGTCCTGGCATGCCCGACGTGTGGGCCAGGAGTTCCGTGACGGTCAGCGGCGCCTTGTCCGTCTCCCGGTAGCGCGGCAGGAGTTGCCCCACCGTGCCGTCCAGGGGCAGCGCGCCGCGCTCGGCGAGCGCCATGACGACCAGGCCCACGACGGGTTTGGTCACGGAGGCGAGGTCCCACAGGTCCGTGCCGTCCAGCTCGGCCCCGCCCCAGCTCCTGCTGCCCAGCCATCCGCGGTCCACCGGGCCCCGCGCGGTGCCCACCGACCAGGCGGCGCCCGAGTAGAGGCGCCGCCCCCGGCCGTCCGCCAGCAGTGCCGCTCGCTCGCCCTCACCTGTCACCCGCGGATCTCCCGTCCTCTTCGCCCCTGTGTTCACCGGTCCCCGCTCCGTGCCCCGCCGTGGGCCACCGTGAGGCGGGCCCGCCCGCCCGGGCCCGGCCCGGCCGACACCGAGCGCGCCGCCGCCCGCACCATCGGGCCGTACAGCTCGACACCGGCCCGGTCCAGCGTGAACACGAGACCGGTGAGCGCGACCGCCCCGACGACCCGGCCCTCGGCGTCGGTCACGGCCGAGGCGAGGGCGCGGCGGTCCTCCTGCTCGTACTGGTCGTCGAGGGCGTACCCGCGTTCCGCCGCCGCCGCGATCTCCTCCCGCAGGGTCGCGGCCGGCACCGGCAGGTGGTGGCCCGCCTCCTCCTGGGCCGCGAAGGCCGGCTCGGTGTCGGCGGGGGGCAGGGCGGCCAGGATCGCGAGGCCCGGCGCGGAGAGGAGCAGGGGCGCGCGGGACCCCGGGCGCAGTTCCAGGGCGTACTCCCGGGCGGGCTCGGACGCCTCCAGGCAGACCGCGGCGGTCCCGTCGCGCACGGCGTAGTGCGCGAGCAGGCCCGTACGCGTGCGGAGTTCGGCCAGCACGGGCCGGATCAGGCGCAGTCCGGGGCCGCTTTCGAGAGCGGCTGCCGCGAGGCCGAGCAGCCGGGGCCCCGCACGGTAGCTCCCTCCTTCCCCGGGCTCCGCGAAGCCGGACGCGGCGAGGCCGCGAAGCAGCCTGTGCACGGTGGGTTTGGTGAGTCCCGTACGCCGGGCCAGATCGGCCAGGCGGTGCGGCGCACCCGTCTCCGTCAGCGCGGACAGGACCTCCATCGCCTTGTCCACAGGGCCCATGACGGAGTGTTCGACAGCCTGGCCCGCAGGCGGCTGTTCGCTCGAACGGCTATTGACCTGTTTCCCCATGTCGCCTAGCTTACCCCCACTGCATTCCATCTGCCGGAACGGATGTGTTGTCTCATGGAACGAATACGTGGAGGGTGGACTCGGGAACGCAGTCGTCCCTCCCGCCGGACGGTCCTGAGGTACGGCAGCGCGCTGCTCCCCGCGGTCGCCGCACCGGGACTGCTCACCGGCTGCGGCACCGACCCGGCGGCCGGCGCGGGCAACGTCCTTCGGGTCTCCCAGACGAGTGACCCCAAGACCATGGACCCGCAGAAGCAGGGCGACATGATGTCGATGAACGCCCTGATCAACATGTTCGACACGCTCACCGTCCGGGGCCGCGACAACAGCCTGCGCCCCCGGCTGGCCCTGTCCTGGAAGGCCGTCTCGCCCCGTGTCTGGCGCTTCCGGCTGCGGCCCGGAGTCACCTTCCACAACGGCGAGCCCTGCGACTCCGCGGCCGTGAAGTCCAGCATCGAACGCCTGCTGGACCCGGCGACCAAGTCACCCATCGTGGAACTGCGTTACGTCGAGGGCGTCACCGCGGTCGATCCGCTCACCGTGGACCTCCACACCACCGTCCACGACCCGATCCTGCCCGACAAGGTGTCGCTCTTCGGCGGGGTCGTGGTCCCGCCGCGCTACCTGGACGAGGTCGGCGACGAGGGCTTCGCCGCGCACCCCGTGGGCACCGGCCCCTTCACCTTCGTGAGCTGGAAGCGCGACCACGAACTGCGGATGCGCGCCTACGGGAAGCACTGGCAGGGCAGGCCGGCGCTCGACGAACTCGTCTTCACCCCCGCACCGAACGCGTCCTCCGCGCTCGCCGCCCTGCAGAGCGGAGGCGTGGACCTCGTCGCCGGGCTCACCCCCGACGCGGCCCAGCAGCTCGACGGCTACACCGGCGTGAGCCTCGACCACCACACCGGGATCCGCACCTCGTACCTCTCCCTGGACACCCTCACCGAAGGGCCGCTCAGGGACGTCCGGGTGCGGCGGGCGCTCAACCACGCCGTCGACGTGCCCCTGCTCATCAAGGCGGTCCTCGGAGGCAAGGCCACCGAGGTCCCCGCGATGATCCCGCGCGGCGCGTTCGGCTTCGACGACGCCGTCGAGCCCTTCACCCGGTCCGTCGCGACCGCCCGGGCCCTGCTCGCCGAGGCAGGGCACCCGCACGGATTCCGCACCACCCTCACCGCCTCCAACGTGGACGCGAACGTCGCCGAGGCGATCGCCGGACTCCTCGACCGAGCCGGTGTCCACGCCCGGGTCGACCTGCTCGACCCCGGCACCTACGCCCAGCGCCTCACCTCCGACAACCACGGAGCGCTGGGGCCGATGTACCTGGCCGCGTCCACCGTCTGGACGCTCGACGGCGAGAGCATGATCCAGTCCAACGTGCGCAGCGACCGGCGGCAGAGCCGCTGGCACAACGCACAGGCCGACCGGCTCGTCGACCTCGAGGAACTCTCCGTCGAGCCCGGAACCCGGCGACGGGCCTTCTCGGACCTCCAGCGGCTCGTCAAGGCCGAGGCGCCGTTCGTGCCCCTCTTCCAGATCGACAACATCTACGCACGCAACGAACGCCCCCGCTGGACACCGGGATTCGCCGGGGTCCTCGACATGGCGAGCGCGGAGGTCTCCCGATGACCGAGCTCCTCACACCGCCCGCCCCCGGCGAGGAGAGCGAACGCCCCGCCGCACCCCGGCGCGAGGCACTCCTCCTCCTGCGGACGGTAGCGGCACGCGTGGGCACCGCACTGCTCGTCCTGCTGTGCACCGCGACCGTCGCCTTCTTCCTCGTACGGCTCTCCGGCGACCCGGTCAAGGTGCTCCTACCGCCGGACGCCACGGCCCAGCAGGAGAGCGTCCTGCGCCACAGCCTCGGCCTGGACCGCCCCCTGGTCACGCAGTACCTCGACTACCTGTGGGGCATCCCGCGCCTCGACTTCGGCGACTCCCTCTTCTACAACCAGCCGGTGCGCGCCGTCCTCGCCGACCGCATCCCCGCGACCCTCCTCCTGGCCGCCGGCGCCCTCGTCGTCACCCTCGTCGTCGCCCTGCCCGCCGGGACCTACGCCGCGATGCGCCGCGGCAGGGCCGCCGACCGGACCGTCATGACCGGCGTCCTGCTCGGCCAGTCCACCCCGCCCTTCTGGGTCGGCATCCTCCTCATCCTGGTCTTCGCGGTCGGCCTGCACGCCCTGCCCGCCTCGGGCTACGGCACCTTCGCCAACCTCGTGCTGCCGGCCGTGACCCTCGCCGTGTACTCGGTGGCCGTCGTCGCCCGGCTGCTGCGCTCCTCGCTCATCGACGTACTGGGCGCCGACCACATCCGCACCGCACGGGCCAAGGGCTTCGGCCCCGTCAAGGTCGTCCTCACCCACGGGCTGCGGAACGCCTCGCTGCCCGTCGTCACCGTCGTGGGCCTCGAAGTCGGCAGCCTCCTCGGCGGCGCCATCCTCACCGAACAGGTCTTCTCCTGGCCCGGCGTCGGACAGCTCACCATCGAGGCCATCTCCAACCGAGACTTCCCACTCGTCCAGGCCACCGTGCTGCTCTTCGCCGCGACCTTCGTCGTCGTGAACCTGCTCGTGGACCTCTCCTACAGCTTCCTCGACCCGAGGGTGAGGACCTCCCGATGACGACCGTCTCCCCGAACCCGGCACTCTCCGACACCCGCGCCCCGACCGCCCCCGCCCAACGGGCCGCGGCACTGCGGACCCTGCTGCGCAACCGGCTCGCCGTCGCGGCCCTCGCCTTCCTCGTGCTCGTCGTGGTCTGCGCGCTCTTCGCCCCGCTCATCGCGCCGGCCGACCCCGCCGCGCAGGACCTGCTGGTCCGGCTCCGACCGCCCGCCTGGCAGCAGGGCGGCAGCGGCGCCCATCTCCTGGGCACCGACCAGCTCGGCCGCGACCTGCTCTCCCGCGTCGTCTACGGCACCCGCGTCTCGCTGCTCGTCGGCGCCGGCGCGGCCCTGCTGGCCGGAGTCATCGGCACCGTCGTCGGCCTCGCCTCCGGCTACTTCGGCGGCCTGCCCGACCGCGTCCTGATGCGCCTCGCCGACGTCCAACTGGCCTTCCCCGCGATCCTGCTGGCCCTCGCGGTCGTCGGCTTCCTCGGCTCGGGCCTCTGGTACGTCGTCCTCGTCCTCGGCGTGACCGGCTGGGTGTCGTACGCCCGTGTCGTCCGCTCCGAGGTCCTGTCCCTGCGGTCCCGGGACTTCATCACCGAGGCCCACGCCATCGGGGTCGGCCACACCGCGATCATGCGACGCCATCTGCTGCCCAACGTGATGGCACCGCTCGCCACCATCGGCACGCTCCACGTCGCCGCGGCCGTCGTCGCCGAGGCATCCCTCAGCTACCTCGGC
The DNA here is from genome assembly GCF_040660235.1 of Streptomyces sp. NPDC049970. Classification (NCBI taxonomy): domain Bacteria; kingdom Bacillati; phylum Actinomycetota; class Actinomycetes; order Kitasatosporales; family Streptomycetaceae; genus Streptomyces; species Streptomyces sp. NPDC049970. The sequence continues at coordinate 375,843 of NZ_JBFALP010000003.1, forward strand.
CTCGGCGTACCCAAGGAGACAGTGACCTGGGGCTCGATGCTCGCCGACGGACAGCTCTACCTCGGCACGTCCTGGTGGGTCGCCGTCTTCCCCGGCATCGCCCTCATGCTCACCTCCCTCGCCGTCAACATCACCGGCGACGCGCTGCGCGACGTCGCGGACCCGAAGGCCTACCGCCGATGACATCCACCACCTCCGGCCACGGGCCCACCGCGCCGTCCCCGGTCCTCGAGATCCACGACCTGCGCGTCGACTTCCGGCTCGCCACCACGACCGTCCACGCGGTGCGCGGCGTCAGCCTCGCCGTCGCACCCGGGGAGACCCTCGCCGTCGTCGGCGAATCGGGGAGCGGCAAGTCGGCCACCGCACTGTCCGCCCTCCGGCTCAACCCCGAACCGCCCTGCGTCTACGCCGGCGGCGAGATCCTCCTCGACGGCAGGGACGTCCTCGGCCGCGGCGAGCGCGAACTGGGCCGCATCCGCGGCGCCGAGATCTCGATGATCTTCCAGGATCCGATGACCAGCCTCGACCCCCTGCAACGCGTCGGCAACCAGGTCGCCGAGGTCCTGCGCCACCACGGTGCCCACAGCAGGGCCGAGGCCAGGGCGGCCGCCCTGGCCGCCCTCGACGAGGTCGGCATCCCCGACCCCGAGCGCCGCTACCGGCAGTACCCGCACGAACTCTCGGGCGGGCTGCGCCAGCGCGTCATGATCGCCGCCGCACTCGTCGCCCGCCCCCGCGTCCTCATCGCCGACGAACCCACCACGGCCCTGGACGTCACCGTGCAGCGCCAGATCCTCGACCTCCTCGTCGGGCTCCAGGAACGGCACGGCATGGCCGTCGTCCTCATCACCCACGACCTCGGCGTCGTCGCCGAGACCGCCGACCGCGTCGTGGTCATGCACCACGGGCGGGCCGTCGAGAGCGGGGACGTCCACGACGTCTTCGCCCGCCCGGCGGACCCGTACACCCGTCAACTGCTCGAAGCGACACCCCGACTGGAGACCGCCGGATGACCGCCACAGCTCCGCCTCTGCTCGAACTCGACGCTCTGCGGAAGGAGTTCGGTGGCCGTCCCGGAAGCATCGCCGTCGACGACGTGAGCCTCACGGTCCACGAAGGGGAGACCCTCGCCCTGGTGGGGGAGTCAGGCTGCGGCAAGACCACGCTGACCCGGCTGCTGCTGCGCCTGCTCGAACCGACCTCGGGCACCGTACGCTTCGACGGCGCCGACCTCTTCGGCCTCGACGCCAAGGCGCTGCGCGAGGTCCGCCGCCAGATGCAGGTGGTGCTCCAGGACCCCTACTCGAGCATGAACCCCCGGCTGAGGATCGTCGACATCGTCGCCGAACCACTCGTCACCCACGACCCGCGGGCCAGGGGCCGCCGGGGCAGGGCCTGGACCAGGCAGCGGGTGGGCGAGCTCCTCCAGGACGTCGGGCTCGACGACACGATCCTGGACCGCTACCCCCACGAGTTCTCCGGCGGACAGCGCCAGCGGATATCCATCGCACGCGCGCTCGGCCTCGAACCCCGCCTCGTCGTCCTCGACGAGCCCACCAGCGCGCTCGACGTGTCCGTCCAGGCCCGGGTCCTCGACCTGCTCGCCGAGCTCCAGCAACGCCTCGGACTCACCTACGTGTTCGTGTCACACAACCTCGCCGTCGTACGCCAGGTGGCCGACCGGGTCGCCGTCATGCGCGAGGGCCGGATCGTCGAAGTGGGAACCGCCCGACAGGTGTTCACCGACCCCGCACACCCCTACACACGGCAGCTCCTGGACGCCGTCCCCGTCCCCGACCCCGCGAAGGCGCGCAGGACCCGCCGCCGGGCGGCCCCGGAAACCCCCCAGACGGAGTCGGCCGCCCGCTCCGCCGCCTCGGAGCGGGAGCGCGCGTGACCACCGCGCCACTACCTGCCCGACAGGACGAGCCCCGCCCCTCCCAGCAGTGCGACGTCGTCCACCGCGGCCTCGCTCACCACGACCCGGGGCAGCTCGCCGCCGCCCTGCGCGTCGGAACGCAGCCGCGCCTCGACCAGGGCCCGGAACGGTTCACCGCCCTCGCGGGCCTCCCCGTGCAGTACGAACAGCCCGCAGGCGAAGAGCTGCTGGACGGTCGCGAGGCCCAGCACCAGGTTCTCCGCGTACTCCGCCACCAGGGACCGCGCCGCCGGATCGCGCGAGGCCACCAGCGCTCCGAGCGAGGCGCCCGCGGCCCCGAGGCCGAGCGCCTCGGCCCGCTGCCTCAGCCAGCGGGTGGTGGCCACCGCCTTCCAGCAGCCGCGCCGCCCGCAGGTGCACGGCTCACCACTGGCCGACACCGTCATGTGCGCGCCGCTGCGGCCGCCCTCCGGAGCCAGGACCTCACCCTCGTACAGGATGCCCACCCCCAGGACCTCGCCGGTCGACACCGACGCGAAGGAGCGCCGCCCGCGGCCCGGACCGAACCAGCGGTCCCCGAGCACCTGGACCCGTGCGCGGTGCTCGACCCGCACCGGTGCGCCGGTCAGCTCCCGCAGGCGGTCGGCCACCCGGTAGCCGCGCAGCGCGGGCGCCTCGTCGATCTCGATCACCCGGCCGGCCACCGGGTCGACCAACCCCGCCGCCGCGACCCCGATCCCCGAGGGCGCGCGCCCCTCGAAGACGGCCGACACCCGGGCGAGGGCACCGTCCACCGGGGCGGGGGACGCGGAACCCGTGTCGAAGTCCGCCTCGGCCCGGTCGAGCACGACGCCCGAGCGGTCGAGCAGGGCGGCGCGCACCCGGCCGGGGAGCAGCTCGACGGCCCCCAGCGTGCCGGACCCGGCCCGCACCTCCGGACCCGGCACGGGATCCGGTACCAATCGCAAGGGAGAACGTTCATGAGCCATACGCCGACTCTGCCACGCGGGTGTTGCGGGGAGGTAGCCGTATGAGTCACCGGAATCTGACCGAAACCACCTGGCGGGAGACCCGGGAGTCCGCACCCGGCGCCATCGCGCTGCTCCCCGTCGGATCCCAGGAGCAGCACGCCGGACACCTGCCCATGGGCACGGACACGCTCCTGGTCGAGGCCGTCGTGGACCGCGCCCTCGCCCTCCTGGACGGCTGCGGCGACGCGGACGGCGTCGGCGACGGGGGGACGGCGGCCCCGTCCCTGGTCCGGTTGCCGACACTGCCCTACGGCCACAGCCCGCACCACCTTTTCGCCGCCGCGCTGACCCTCTCCGCCACCACCCTCGGCGCCGTCCTCGGCGAGATCCTCGACTCGCTCGCGGCCTGCGGCCACCGCCGCATCCTCGTCGTCAACGGCCACGGCGGAAACGACGAGATCATGAAGCTCGCCGTCAAGCGCTTCGCCCTGCGCGCCGAGGTCACCGTCGCGGCCTGCTCGTACTGGACCGTGACCGGCGGGGAGGAGGACGGCGGGCGGCCGGACGTCACCCCCGGCCACGCGGGCTGGTTCGAGACGTCCCTCATGCTCGCCGCGCACCCCGCCCTGGTGCGTACGCCGCTGCCCTCACGCGCCCCGGTCGACCCGCCTCCGCTCTTCGACCGGCCGCCCTACCCCGGGCTCACTGTCGAACGGCACGGGGAGTGGGAACGCGTCGGCGGCTCGACCGACGACGCGTCGTCCGCCGACGCCGTGAGCGGCCGACGGCTGCTCGACGACCGCGCACGCGGCCTCGCGCGCGCCGTTCTCGCCTTCGACGCCGCCACCCGCACCGGACCCTGAACCGCGCCGCCGCCCGCCCTTCCGCACCGGCCGCGGCACCCGAAACCGAACGAGGAACAGCATGAAGATCACCGATGTCGACGTCCACGTCGTGAACCTGCCCCTGGTCAACCCGTTCACCAGCTCCTTCGAGACGAAGACGGGCGAGACGCGCACCGTCGTACGCATCCGGACCGACACCGGCGTCGAGGGCTGGGGCGAGACCATGTGGGGGCGGCCCGTCGCCGCGATCGTCAAGATCCTCGCCGAGGACCTCATCGGCACGAGCCCCTTCGCCCTGGAGGCCTTCCACCGCAAGCAGCACATGGTGCCGTTCTTCTACGGCTACCTCGGCTACGCCGCCGTCGCGGCCCTCGACGTCGCCTGCTGGGACGCCATGGGCAAGGCCACCGGCCAGTCCGTCACCGACCTGCTGGGCGGCCCCGTACGCGACGAGGTCCCGCTCACCGCGCTCATCACCCGGGCCGACGCCCCCGGGGCCGGCGCCGCCGACCTGCCCGCCGCACTCGCCGAGCACACCCTCCGGGTCACCACCGAGGGGGGCTTCCGCGCGGTCAAGCTCAAGGGCACCAAGGACGTCCAGGGCGATGTCGCCATCCTGCGCGAGCTGCGCTCCGCACTGCCCGACGTGGACCTGCGCGTCGACCCTAACGCGGCCTGGTCCGTGCCCGACTCGATCCGCGCCGGGATCGCCCTGGAGGAACTGGACCTCGAATACCTGGAAGACCCCTGCGTCGGCATCGAGGGCATGAGCCAGGTCCGGGCGAAGGTCCGCATACCGCTCTGCACCAACATGTGCGTCGTACGCTTCGAGGACTTCGCGCCGGCGATGCGCCTGGGCGCCGTCGACGTCATCCACGGGGACGTCTACAAGTGGGGCGGCATCGCGCCCACCAAGTCCCTGGCGGCGCACTGCGAGACCTTCGGGCTGGGCATGAACCTGCACAGCGGCGGTGAACTGGGCATCGCGACCGCGGCGCACCTCGCCGTGGTCGGCAGCACCCCCGTCCTGTCCCGCGCCATCGACTCCATGTACTACCTGCACGCCGACGACATCATCGAGCCGCTCACCCTGGAGGGCGGCAGCCTGCGCGTCCCCACCGGCCCCGGTCTCGGCGTCACCGTCGACGAGGACAAGCTCCGCCACTACGCGGAGGTCAACGCCCGTGAAGGAGACCTCACCCGATGACCGGAACCGGCCCCGCCCGTCACGAGGTCCGCACCGACCGTGCGCCCGTGCCCGCCGGGGCGTACAGCCAGGCGATCGCCGCCGGGCCCTACCTGTTCACCTCGGGCTTCGGCCCGCAGGACCCCGAGACCGGCGCGGTCGCGGACACCGTCGCGGAACAGACCACCCAGGTCCTGCGGAACGTCTGCGCCGTTCTCCGGGCGGAGGGGCTCGGCCCGCAGGACGTCGTCAAGGTGACGGCCCACCTCCAGCACCTGAGGCGTGACTTCTCGGCCTACGACGCCGCCTACCGCGCCTTCTTCACCGCGCCCCACCCGGTCCGCACGACCGTCGGCTCCGACCTCATGGACATCCTGGTGGAGATCGACGTGGTCGCGCTGCGCCGGGACGCCCCCGCCGCTTCGTAGCCGCACCGGCGGGCCGTGGGCCCCGCGTGCCACGGCCGGCGGACGGGCCAGGGCGAGCAGGGCAGGCGGCCCGCCGGGGGAGGCTCCGGCGGGGCTCGTCAGGAGCCCGCGGCGATCCGGACCCGCACGTGGGTGACGAGCGCCGCCACCCGGGAATCGCCGCTCCGTCCCGGGAAGAACCGCAGATCAGCAGGTCGGGTGACAGGCGAGGACAAACGTCGAGCTACGGCAGGGCGCGCAGCGTGGTCCGGGCCTTGAGGAGCATCTCCTCGTACTCGGCCTCCGGATCGGAGTCGAGCACGATGGCGCCGCCCGCGCCGATCGTCAGTCCGCCGTCGTGGCGCACCGCCGTGCGGATCGTGATGCTCAGATCCGCCGTGCCCGCGTAGCCGATGAAGCCGATGGCGCCGGAGTAGACGCCCCGGGCCTCGCCTTCGAGCTCGTCGATGATCTCCATGGTGCGCAGCTTCGGTGCCCCCGTCATGGACCCGCCGGGGAAGCACGCACGGACCGCGTCCACGGCGGAGCTGTCCTCGCGCAGGGTGCCGGTGACGGTGGAGACGAGCTGGTGCACGGTGGCGTAGGACTCCAGCGCCATGAGCGAGGGGACGGTGACGGTGCCGATCTCGCAGATCTGTCCCAGGTCGTTGCGGAGCAGGTCCACGATCATCAGGTTTTCGGCGCGCGTCTTGGGGTCCGTGCGCAGGGCACGGCGCGTGGCCTCGTCGGTGTCCCGGTCCGGGTGCCGGGGCGCGGTGCCCTTGATCGGCTTCGCCTCGACCGTACGGGCGCCGTCGATCTTGAGGAACCGCTCGGGCGAGGAGCTGAACACGGCGAGGTCACCGAGGCGCAGCAGCGCGGAGTAGGGGGCGGGGTTGAGCCGTCGCAGGCGCCGGTAGTAGACGAGGTCGTCGGCCGGTGCGGGCAGGTGCAGATTGGTGGTGAGACAGATCTCGTAGCTCACGCCCTCGCGCAGTCTGCGGTCGCACTCCTGGATGTCCGCCAAATAGCGTGCGCGCGGGCGGGCCAGCCACGCCGAGGCGTCGTGCCGGGTGGGAGGCGGTGGCTCGTAGGCATCCTGGCGCGCGGCGGGGAGCTCGGTCAGGACGGGGACCACCGTTCCGATCCACTTCTGCGCGGCGTCGGAGTCCTGCTGCTCGCAGACGGCGACGACGTACGTACGGTTGTCGGCGTGGTCCACGGCGACGAAGCGGTCCGCCTGGAGCCACACGGCGTCCGGGGTCGCCGCCCGGTGGGCGCGCTGCCCGCCGAGGTCGGCCTTCAGCTCGTAGCCGAAGTAGCCGACGTAACCGCCGGTGAAGTCGAAGGGCAGCTCCCCGGCACCCTCGACCACGCGGCCGGTGCGGCGGTCGAGCGCGTCGAAGATACTGCCGTCCTCCCGGCGCGAGGCGCCGTCGGGGTGGTCCACGACGGTGTGCCCGTCCTCGACGCGGTAGGTCAGTGTCTCCGCTCCCGGCTCCGCGGCGGCACCGAAGAAGGAGAAGCGGGCCAGGCCGGCTTCCACGCGCGAGCTGTCGAGCCAGAAGGCGCGGGTGCTCGTCCCGTACAGCGCCAGGTACGCGGCCTCCGCGTCCACGGCGCGGTCCAGGATCTCGTACTCCGCGCGCAGCCCCGGCGGTGACGCCTCCGGTGCCGCGACCGGGACGGACGCGGCGGCGGCCCGTCCCTCGTACGGTCCGGTGACGCTGCCCCGCCCTGCCAGAGCAAGGTCCCGGAAGTTGGCCACGAGGCGGGCACCGTGCTCCGTGCAGATCGATTCCGGGTGGAACTGCACGCCCCACCAGGGCCGTTCACGGTGGGCCAGGCCCATGACCACACCGTCCTCGGCGCGCGCTGTGACCTCCAGGTGCGTCGGCACGGGTTCGGCGACGCTCAGCGAGTGGTAACGGACGGCCGTGAAGTCCTGCGGTACGCCGGCGAAAAGACCTGTGCCACCGTGCCGGATCGTGGACAGATAGCCGTGCCGGGGCTCCGGCGCGGCTACGATCGGCGCGTCCGCCAGCAGACCCATGCCCTGGTGTCCCAGGCACACCCCCAGGACCGGCAGCCCGGAGTTCTCCAGGACATCGCGGGAGCGGCCGAAGTCGCGCGGTACCGCCGGGTGGCCGGGGCCCGGTGAGATGACTGCGGCGTCGAAGGCGTGCGGCGCGAAGTGGTCCGGGTCCGCGGCGTCGTTGCGTACGACGACGGGGGCGACGCCGTACACCTTCGCCAGCAACTGGTACAGGTTGTAGGTGTAGGAGTCGTAGTTGTCGATGAGCAGGACGCGCATGGTCAGCACCTTGGGTGGGTGGTGGTCAGGGGGTTCGGGTCGACACCGTTGACCAGTCGAAGGGGAGGGCGTCCAGGACGTCCAGCTCTTGGCACAGCTGCCGCAACCCGCTGAAGTCCTGGAGGAGCCGCTTGCCGCCGGCGGCGCTCCCGATGTCCCGCAGCATCTCCTCGCCCCCCTCCACGCCGAGCAGGTCCAGGATCCTGGCCCAGGTCGTGAAGTCGTGTGCGGCGAAGGCCTCCATCCCGTCGGCCAGCGCGGCGAGGAAGTAGCCGCGCTGCCCGGAGGAGAAGTGCTTCCAAGCCTCTTGGGCGAGGGTGTCCGCGATCGAGGCGTGGCAGTACTCGTCGCGGTTGTGCAGGACGGCCGTCATACGGTTCACGGGCTGGATCTCGTGGTTCTCGGCGATCAGGTCCAGATGCGCGTTGACCGAGATCTCCGCGACCGTGGTGAAGGCGAGCGACACCAGGGCCCGCTCCTCGTCCGTGCCGGCCGCGGCCAGCCGGTGCGCCTGCCTGCGGGCCTTGTACGCCAGAGGCAGCGCCGTCTCCGCCATCCGCCAGCCGCGCTTTCGGCGCGTCAAGGCGCTCGCGTTGAGATGCATCAGCGTGTGGTACTGCTCGTCGACCATGGCCTGGGTGACCGCGAGAGTTGTGGCCTCGCTGTCGATGCCGGTGTCGAAGACGTCCTGCGTGACCAGGGCGAAGCCCGGGTTCACCACGTGCTGCTCGATGTCCATGATGTTCTTGTTGAACGAGATCCAGCCCCACGCGAGGATCCGCGCCTTCATCCCCTCGTCGAGCGCGAGGTAGGTGGGATGCTCGCGGAAGGGCAGCAAGGCGTCGGGGAAGTCCGGCCGGTCCACCTCGAAGACGTCGTCCAGGTTCGGCTCCTCCTGCTTGACCGTGGCACGCCGGTGCCAGTTGCCCGCGAGCCTGCTGAGAACGGCGTTCTCCACCGCGTCGTGCGGGTCGTGCTCCGGGAGCGACCGCAGCCGCCGCGCCACGGTGGCACCGGGATCGGCCTCGTTGGGTATGTCGTTCATCGTGACCTCGGTCCAGGTCAGAGCCGCCCGGCGCGCACGGCACCGAGCTTTGGCCTGAGAGATTCGATCTCGTGCGGGTACAGCGCTACGCCGAAGGCCTTCTCGGGGGCGGGGGCGGCCTCGGCCACGCCGATTGCGCGGTGGGCCACCCCACCGGCCCGTATCTCGGCGAGAGCGTTCACGGTGGGCGTGTGCCGTAACAGCGGTCGGAGCATCACGCGCCGCTCACGAGCTTGTGGAGTGTGCGGATGTCGCCCGGCTCCAAGGAGATCCCGAAGATCTCCTCCGGAGCGGACACCATCTCGTCCGCGTCGAGTTGCCGGAGGGTCGCCGGCCTCCCGGGACGTATTTCCGTGAGTGTGCGGCCGGCGAGGAGGTGCCTCACGTGGGGCTGCGTGCGCTGGAGGACGATCTGGCGATTGAACGGTGAGCGCGGATGAGTGAGGCAGAAGTGGTTGAGGAGCTCGAAGTCCGAGGGATAGCGCACGTCCGTGGTGAATCCGTAGAGCTCGGCCGGTCCCTCGGGCCTCAGAAAGCGCAGCACGTGTTCACCGGACGGCTCCCGGACGAGGTCGAACGGCCAGTCGCCGTCCAGCCGCGCGTTCTCCACGAGGCGGATGGGCTCGTGCGGCCCGTAGGCACCGAAACTCACGTCGTGGAGCCAGCGTTCGCCGTCGAGTTCCACACACAGGGCCATGTGCAGGGCCGGACCGAACCTGCTCCCGGTGCGGATGCGCGTCCGGCCGGCCAGCGCCGTGAACGCGAACCCGATGCGGTCGAGCACGGCCGCCATCAGCACGACGTGTTCCAGACACCAGCCGCCGCGGCCCTGCCGCACCAGCTTGTCCTGGACACTGTCCAGATCGAGCGGTACGGCCGTGCGGCCGAACAGCGCGTCGAGGTTGTCGAAGGCGATCGCGTCGACGTGTGCGGCATGCAGGCCGCGGAGCGTGGAGAGGTCGGCGGCCACGTCGCCCTGGTAGCCCACGCGGGCGAGGTAGGCGTCGAGGTGGACGCCGCTGCCCTGCCACATCGAATCCGTCATGCGTACCGCACCTTTCACGTGAACTGTCCTGCGAGCATGGCCGCGAGAATGAGCCAGCCGAAGTAGGTGTTGGACACGAAGGTGTCCCAGCACGACGTCGGGTCGTCCAGGTCCACACGAATGATGAGGTAGGCCAGGAAGGCTCCCGCGAGTGCGGCGATCAGGTAGAACGCCCACCCCATGGACGTCTGGGAACCGGCCCACAGCACGCCGCCGACACTGAACACGGCAAAGGTCGCCAGCCACGCCTTCGTTGCCTTGCCGAACAGCAGAGCGGAGGACTTGACGCCGATTCGGCGGTCGTACTCCTTGTCCTGATGGGAGTAGACGGCATCGTGAATCAGGGTCCAGAAGGCTCCTCCGGCGTACAGGCCGTACACGGCGGGCCGGTAGTCGGCGCTTCCGGTCGCCGCTGTCCAGCCGATCAGCGCGTAGACGCTCATGACCAGCGCCAGGAACGCCGAGGGCCAGAAGAAGACGCGCTTCATGTACGGGTACGCGACGATCAGCGGGTACGAGGCAGCGGCGACCACTGCCGTCTCCACGTTCACCACCGCCAGGATCAGCAGCGCGACCACGGCCTGTGCGCCGGCGAAGAGGAGGGCGTCCCTGACGCCGAGCGTCCCCGAGGCGACAGGCCGCGACACCGTGCGGGCGACCCTGGCGTCGACCTCCCTGTCGATCACGTCGTTGACGGCGCAGGCAGCCCCGCGCACCAGCACCGCGGCGACCGCGAGAAGCACCACCGTCAGCAGGTCCGGTCGCCGCCCGGAGGCGAGGGCCACGGCCCACAGTCCCGGGAGCAGGTAGAGCACGTATCCCGTAGGCCTGTCGAGCCGCATCAACAGGAGGTACGGGCGGACCTGTGCGGGGCTCCTGGTGACTACACCACTGGATATCTCGTGCAGCATAAGGATCCAATCACCATGTCACCGGAAGTCGGACCAACCCGCCGATCAGCGTGGTCAGGCGTAGCCTCAGCTCGTCCACACCTACAGCCAGGCGCATGGTCGGAAAGCGCGCGACGAGCTGGGTGAGCACCACCTGCAGCTGCATCCGGGCCAGCGTCGCGCCGACACAGTGGTACGCACCGTGTCCGAACGCGAGGCTGCCCGTCGTGTCGCGAGTGATATCGATCCGGTCCGGGCGGTCGAAGACCGCCTCGTCGTGGTTGGCCGCGATGGTGTTCAACAGTACGAAGTCGCCGGTCCGGATGGCGACGCCGTCGATCTCGAAGTCCGTCAGCGCGTACCGGGGCATGCCGCCGTTGTGCGGATTCGGCATCGACATCCGCAGTGTCTCCTCGATCGCGCCGGGGACGAGACCCGGGTCGCGCAGCAAGGCCTGCCACTGCTCGGGGTTGGCCAGCAACAGCGACACGCACGTGCCGATGCGGGCCACCGTGGTCTCATATCCACCGAACAGCAGGAACGCCGTCAGTCCGATGACCTCGTCGTCACTGATCCCCTCGGTCGCGCAGATTCTGGAGACCGCGTCATCGCCCGGGTCACGCCGCTTGTCAGCGACGAGGCGCCCGCAGTAGGCGAACAGCTCACCCAGCCCCTGCTTGGACCTGACCGGGTCCCCGACGCCGGCGGCGTCCTGGATCCAGCCGCCGAACCGGTCCTTGTCCTCCTGGGGGACGCCCAGCCACTCGCACATCACCAGGAGCGGCAGCGAAAGCGCCAACGCCTCGCGCAGGTCCACCGGTTGCTCCTGGACGGCGACCTGGTCCAGGAGCCGCCCGGTCACTTCCTCGACGTAGGGCCGCAGCGCCAGCATCCGGTCGGGTGAGAAGTGCGGATCCAGCAGCGCTCGCAACCGGCCGTGGTCGGTCGCCAGATCGCCCAGCAGGCCCGCCAGAATCGCGGAACCGCCGTCCTTCGCCGCAGCCTGCGGATCGGGATTCGAGCGGCTGAGCCGGCCGTCGTCGAGCAACTGCGTCACCCAGGCATGACCGGTCACCAGCCACGCGTCGTCGCCCCCGGCTGTACGAACCCGATGGACCGCACCCTGGGAACGGAGCGTGCGAAGCCCTGGCGCGAGGTGCAGCACATTCGTCTGCTCGAAAGGCAATTGAGCTGGGGTACTCACTGACGGCCTCCGCCGGATCAGAAGCGACGCGCATGGGGTTCGCGAATTGCACGACTAAGAATTGATGTGCTGGACGACTGCGTGAAACAATCGTTCAGTCGCTGTCCTGAAGTGCGAGATCGCCTGAAATCGCTACAGGCTGATCCGTGCGGCAGATCCCGCGTATACGCGCAATGCGGACCCGGGTGATGCGCCGGTATTTTCGTGATCGTTCTGATTGTCATCCTGGTGGGGCTTCCCCGGGTGTGTCAACGATGTGGCGTGGGCATCTTCGGGTTTAGGAAAAAGCCCAAAGAAGGCGGCCCGGAGCAGGATGTGGACTACGCTGCGGATTGATGGCCGCTGAGCCGCATCCAAGGTGGGCGCACTTCGAGTGCGGCCGTTGAGCCGGCGCCTGACAGTCGATAGGGCTTCCTGCGGAGGGATCGGTTTCCGTCGACCGACGTGGGCGCTGGACGTGCTCGATGCGGCCCGCTCCCCGGGGTCCGAAGCCGGAACAGGGAACCCTCTCGGCTCGTCCGTGTGACGGGCGGGCGTGGCCACTGACGGCCATGCGAAACGCCGCGCCTCGTCGGGGACGGCCATGCCGAGGGGCATCACACCATGTCACTGATCATTTCCGGGAATGACTCACGGAAAGCCTGAGAGGCGGAATGGCCGATGTCCATTGATTCGGGGCAACCGCAGGAGGACAGGTCGTTCGATCCGTATGGTGCGCATCGTGACGACCCGTATTCCTTCCTGACCGGCATCGGAAAGACGGAACCGGTTTTCTACGCACCCTTGCTCGACGCATGGTGCGTCACCCGGCGCCAGGACATGGTTGCCGTGCTGCGCGACGACCAGAATTTCTCGGCACGTGACCACAATCCGCGTTCTGCGGTCTCTCTGCCCGAGGACGTGAGCCGGATGCTGCGCACGTGGCGCGGCGCCGACGCGCTGGCCGTGGGCTCGCTCGACCCTCCCGAGCACACCAGGATCAGGGAGGTCCTGAACGTCGGGTTCACGCCTGCCAGGGTCAGGGCCTTCGAACCCACGATCCGCGCTGTCGCCAACGGCCTCGTCGAGCGGGTCGCGGTCGCGGAGGAGTTCGACTTCATCACGGAGTTCGCGGTCCCCTACTCCCTCGAGGTGATCGGGCGGCGCCTCGGCATACCGGACGAGTACCTCGACCGCTGCCGCACATGGTCCGAGCAACGCATCGAACTCATGATGGTACGGGGAAACACCGATCTCGACGGGCTACGCGAATACGCTCGCGGGCTGATGGACTTCGGAGCGTTCTGCCGGGCACTCGTGCAGGAGCGGCTCGCCTCGCCGCAGGACGACCTGATCAGTGAACTGCTCCACGAGGGCAAGGCCGGCCGCACGCTCACGGCCGACGAGGCCTCCGTCATGATCCCCACTCTGATCTTCGCAGGACACATGACCTGCGCCGAGGCACTCGGCACCATCCTCTTCCAGCAGTTCCAGGCGCCCGGTGGCTGGGCGGAGGTGGTCGACGGGACGATCTCCGCCCGGGATCTCGTCGAAGAGGGGCTGCGGTTCGACAGCCCGCTGGCAGGCATGTACCGGACCGCAGTCGACGACGTCGTGGTCGGGGACGTTTCCCTGCCGGCGGGGAGCCGACTGCTCCTCCTCTACGGAGTGGCCGGCCGGGACAGCCAGTCCTCCATGTGCCCGGCCGCGTTCAGCCCGGGCAGCGGGTCCGCCTCGCACCTCGCGTTCGGGCACGGCATCCATTTCTGCCTCGGAGCCGGATTCGCCCGCTCGGAACTGGAGATCGCGATACAGGCACTCGCCACCCGGATGCCAGGTCTGACCCTGGCGCCAGGGCCGCTGCCGAGCCATCGGCCGGTGTTTCCGCTCCGGGCGCTGACCGAACTGCGTGTGCGGCAGCGGAGGTGACGCGGATGCCGGGGCGATGATCCCGTCGTGGCAGAGTCGGTCACGGCGTCGGAGCTGTTGCCGAAGGGGTGTGTGCGCGGAGGTGCACCGGTGTCCCCGTCCATCCGGACGGGCGGGGCACCGGCCGGTCGTCCCGATGGCGATGAGCATGGTGGCCGGCTCCATGCGCGTACGACCGGCGGACCGCTGCGGCACCGTCAACCGGGAAGGCCCCCGAACAGAGTGACGGAGGCGTGAGACATCTCGGTCGGTAGTTCGGGGGCCCGCGCTCGTCGCGCCCTACCGGCCGCCGACCTGTGAGGCGTGACGAACGCCGGCCGGAAGCGAAGGGACGTACCTCGGCCTCGGCCTGCCATTCGTCCTGGCAAGCCGAGGCCGGTCGTCGCGGTCAGGCGCGGACGGCGGTCAGGAAGAGGTAGCCGCTCTCCGGGACGGACCCGAACTTGCGCATGAAGTCGAGGAGCGAGGTGGCCTGTTCCTCGCCGACCAGTGCGGCGAGGTCGTCGTGAACCGTCTCCACGGCGTCGGCCATGAGCCCGAGGGTGCGGATGACGTTGTCGGTGATATCGGTGATCTCGACATCGACGAAGCCGTTGTCCGCCAGCGCCGTCCGATATTCGTCCACGGTGCCCAGGGAGCGAACCCCGTAGTGCTCGACCACGTGGTCCAGGACCACGCGGCCCTCAGGAGTGATCGGTTCGCGCTGGATGACGTCCGCGACGGCGAGGCGGCCGCCGGGGCGCAGGACGCGGGCGGCCTCGGAGATCACCTGGCCGCGGTCGGGCATGTGCCACATCGACTCGAACGCCCAGGCCGCGTCGAACGAGCCGTCGGGGAACGGCATGTCCATCGCGTCCCCGAACTGGAACGTGGCCCGGTCGGCGAGCCCGGCCTCCGCCGCGAGTTTCGTGGCATCCGCCACCTGGATCCGGCTGATGGTGATGCCCACCACGTCCACGTCGGACTTACGGACGAGCCGCTGGGCGGGATAGCCGATGCCGCAGCCGATGTCCAGGACTCGCTGGCCCGGCCGTGCGGCGAGACCCGAAATCATCAGATCGGTCAGGCGGTCCGTGGCCGTTGCGACGGAACTTTCATCGGCGTCGTTCTCCCAGTAGCCGTAGTGGATGTTGGGGCCCCACGCGGAACCGTAGATCCGGCCGAATCCGTCGTACACGTTGAGAACGTCGCTGTGCGCGGGAGACTGCTCGAGTGTCATGAAAACTCCGTATCCTTGTGAAGGCGGCGGGAGCCCGGCGGACCTGTGGAAAGGCGGGCGGAATCCCGCCGCAGGGCTGGGCTGTTCCGGACAGCACCAGCCCAGCGCCTGCTTGACCCCTTGCCGGCTGTGGAAGCCACATCAAGATGCCGTGAGCTGGGCGCGGCTCGGCGGATATGCTTGATTCCTGGCCTACTTCAGTTCGAAGCGCAGGAAGCCGAGGCGCACGCCACCGGCCCGCCACTCAGCGCCGAGCGCCTGGTTCGCCAGCAGAGATATCCTCAACTGCCTGCGGTCAACCGGTGAGAGGCTGTTGTCACTGTCCAGCAGCGCCTTCGTCCAGGCGGCGCTCTCCTCCCAGAACGGTGCGGTTTCCGACGTGGCATCGACATCGTCGACCAATTCGAAACCCGCGGCCTGAGCTGCCCTTGTGTAGTCGAGCACCGTGGCCGGTTTCGTGTAGAAGTAGTCGGCCCACACATCGGCCCCGTGAGGACGGGTGATGAATACTTCCTCAACGCACACACTCGCGCCAGGACGAAGTACACGCGCCAGACGCTCGAACCACAGGGGACGGTCGAAGTACCCGCTGCTCTCGATGGCCACCGCCGCGTCGTACGGGCCGCTGTCCAGGGGAATATGCTTCGCGTCGCTCACCAGCGTGTGGACCCTCTCGCCCACACCGCACTCCCGCGCGAACCCGTCGAGAACGGGGGCGTGTTCCGGGGCGTTGGTGACGGCCGTGACGTCGGCGCCGTATTCCTGAGCCCAGAAGAGCGATCCCCCGCCGAGGCCGCAGCCGACATCCAGGATCCTGCCCGAAAGCCGCTGCTCGGCGTCCCAGATCTTGGCTGCGTACCGCAGTAGGCCCTCTTGATGGAGCCGTATGCTGCCGCGAATGGCATCCGGTGTCACATCGTCAGCACGCAGCGGCGCTTCCGAGGAAGGGTAGTGACCCACGTGGTAGTGAATCCTGGGCCCAGGGCCGTATTTACGAACGAGTCGTTCCGTCTTGTCGTCGTAGTATTGGCCAACTATCTTCACCTCATCCTGAGGGTCCAGCACTGCTGGGGGTGAACTTGTGAGCTCGTCCAGATTCGACATGGGGCACTCCTCCAGAGCTCGGATGCCGACGGCGTTGACGAATGGCCTGCGGTGAACGATGTTCTACGCTCGCCACTGTCGTGCGAGGGGACCTGGTTCCGCAGGAATCTCCCGGGCCGGATTCTTCGCATTCATCAACCGTGCAGCACCTTCGCGTATGCGAGAGTCATTCGGTACTGGGGCAAGTAGGCGATGTGGCCGCCTTCCTGATCCGGAATCCTGGGCGGTGCCGAAATCGGGTGGCAGCTATTGGTTTCCATCCTGGAGGGCGGTCCTGGTGGTGTCAACGATGCGATGTGGGTGTATTCGGGTTTGGGAAAAACCCCAAAGAAGACAGCGACGCGCTGTATTTGAAAAATTCTGTGGATTAGTTGCAGATGGGCGGACCCGAGGCGGTACTTCGAGTCCGGTCGTTGAGCCGGCGCCCGGTGGCGCCCGGTGGCGCGCCCGGCCAGCCAGAAGGGGAGGGCGATGGGCACAGGCAGGCCGAGGCGGGAGCGTTCCGACGCCGCAGCACAGCACCGGACGTGCCGTAGGACGTCGGTCGGGGGCGGGTCGCCGCGCTGTCGGCGACTGCTCGCACGGGCTAATCCATTGCTTCCCAGGCGATGCGCGGGGGCCACTCATCAGTTCGCAGAATCTGGAGGACGAACGCCCTTGAAATCAACGCGACGCGATTCGGAGCCTGGAGTTTGTCCGACATGACGCGGATGTGGTAATCGATGGTCTTCGAGCTGAGGTACAACTCTCTCGAAAGCCTCCCGCTGGTGAAGCCGGCCGCAACACCCTCCAGGATTCTGACCTGGATCGAGTTGGGAACCCAGTCATCGACGGGCTGGGACACTTCGCCGCAATTCTGATCAATTTCCATGGGACCCATTCATTCCGTACGGCCGGGCTGGGCAGTGTCCTTCGGATTGCCTGATCGTTGCCTGACGTGCGTCGTGGGGTGATGTCCGGTGGGGCCGAGGAGGCATCGCCGGAGTGGGAGCCGAGGTGGACGGGGCGTGATCACCAGAAGGTGATAGACGTGATCGTCGGCAAGTGCCGTGTGCAGTCCCGGCTGGGGCCGCTGGCCGACCGGGCGGTCAGGAACGCGCCGGCTGTGGTCCACGGCCTCGAGGCGCACTCGCCCCGGAGGGATCGGCGACCAGCTGCGGTGGCGCGGTACCCGTGCGGTGATCGTCAGTCGGTCGGGATGGCTGGGCAGGCTCTCGCATTCCGCGCGGCCGGCCATGACCGGTTCCCGTGCGACCCGCAGGAGTGCGTTTCCGGTGTCGATCGCCGGACTCGGCTCGAATGGCGTTCACGTGATGAGGATCGCGCGGGTCATGTGTCGGTACGGCCGGCGTCAGGGCGAACGGTCCCGAGCGAGGCGATGTCTGCACGCCTCGCCCTCCGTCTCCAGTAGCGCGAGGGGGGTCGAACTCCTGGAATGCACTGACGGGAGTATCAGGTGCATCAAGTAGTCGTCGGTGTGGTGAACACCCTGTAAGCGTGCCATGGCACGCCTCACCTCCTGCCTGCCTTCGTCGTGCAGTGGAAATCGAATACGGAGCTGCGGGAGGTTTCTGGGTTTTCCGGCATCATTGCAGGTCACCGCAGGTCCATTCCGGAATTCGACTGGCGGCCGAAACCTACCCTGCCCGATGTGAGTCTCGGCGTCCTGTCTCGATCATGTCAACGACTTCGGCCGGCCTGGCGGGATCCGCGCCCGGAAATCGGGCGTGCGGGCATGAGCGCGGATGCTGCTGACTTCCTGGCTGTTGGTCACGTTTTGGCTTGTCTTGGGTATTTTCGGACTCACCTATTCTTCATCAGCGATTCGTCGGTAAGACGCGGTGAGGCAGTCTGGATTGGTGCCCTATCCGATGCCGAGGGTTGGTATCGGTGCTGTTGACCCCTCGCCTTAGGCATGGAGTGCGCCTGCGGGTTGCGGATCATCCGGGCGATAAGTAAATGGATGAGAATCGCACTTCGGGCGTCCGCGGTGCCCGAACGGCGGGGGACTTCTTTCGATGGTGGCTGAAATTTTGCGTGCTTCGCCCGTGTGACGCCGTGTTCGCCGGTGTGGTGGGTGGACTCGTCGCCAAGATGGCAGTTCGTCTGTCTCCCCCGTGACCAAGTGCGCCAGATCGCGAGGGGAGAGCAGGGCCTGTCGCGTCTGCGCCGTCGTGGAGGTGAGGGAACGATCTGATGCATCAGCTGGTGGGTGAGCGGCACATCCGGTGTTGATTCACATGCCGCGAACCCGCAGGTCGAAAGCCCCTTCCAGAGGCACATCCCAGGGAGTTCTCAGGGACTTTCACGTCTGTCCGGGGAGGTTTCAGGGACTTTCCGCCGCGTAAGCAGGGAAGGCCCTGACAGCGCCGAAAGACGCGAAGGCGCTGGTCAGGGCCCATCTGCCTAGCACTCGATGATGTTCACCGCGAGACCGCCCCGAGCGGTCTCCTTGTACTTCACGCTCATGTCGGCCCCCGTCTCCTTCATGGTCTTGATGACCTTGTCCAGGGAGACCATGTGACTGCCGTCGCCGCGCAGCGCCATCTTCGCCGCCGTGACCGCCTTGACCGCCGCCATGCCGTTCCGCTCGATGCAGGGGATCTGGACGAGGCCGCCGACCGGGTCGCAGGTCAGGCCCAGGTTGTGCTCCATACCGATCTCGGCGGCGTTCTCCATCTGCTCGGGGGAGCCGCCCAGGACCTCGGCGAGGGCGCCCGCCGCCATGGAGCACGCGGAGCCGACCTCGCCCTGGCAGCCGACCTCGGCGCCGGAGATGGAGGCGTTCTCCTTGAAGAGCATGCCGATGGCGCCCGCGGCCAGCAGGAAGCGGACGACGCCGTCGTCCTTCTCGGCCTCGGTGCAGCCGTGTGCCGCGAAGTTCATCCAGTAGTGCAGGACGGCGGGGATGATGCCGGCCGCACCGTTGGTCGGGGCGGTGACGACGCGGCCCCCGGCGGCGTTCTCCTCGTTGACGGCCATCGCGTAGAGGGTGATCCACTCCATCGCGTGCTTCTGCGGGTCGCCCTCGGCGCGCAGCTGCCGGGCGGAGTTCGCGGCCCGGCGGCGGACCTTGAGGCCGCCGGGCAGGATGCCCTCGCGGGACATGCCGCGCGCCACGCAGGCCTGCATGACGCGCCAGATCTCCAGCAGTCCCGCCCGGATCTCCTCCTCGGTCCGCCAGGCCTTCTCGTTCTCCAGCATCAGCGAGGAGATGGACAGGCCGGTGTCCCGGGCGAGCCGCAGCAGTTCGTCGCCGGTGCGGAAGGGGTGCTTGAGGACGGTGTCGTCCGGCACGATCGGGTTCTCGCCCGCCACCGCGTCCTCGTCGACGACGAAGCCGCCGCCCACCGAGTAGTACGTCTTCTCCAGGAGCGGGGCGCCCTCGCGGTCGTACGCGAAGAGGGTCATCCCGTTGGCGTGGTACGGCAGTGCCTTGCGGCGGTGCAGGACCAGCTGGTCGTCGGCGTCGAAGGGGACGTCGTGCATGCCCAGCAGGCTGATGGTCCCGGAGGCGCGGATCTCCTCGACACGGGCGTCGGCGCCCTCGACGTCGACCGTGCGGGGCGACTCGCCCTCCAGGCCGAGCAGGACGGCCTTCGGGGTGCCGTGGCCGTGGCCGGTGGCGCCGAGCGAGCCGTACAGCTCGGCGCGTATCGACGCCGTGTGGGCCAGCAGGCCCTCGTTCTTGAGCCGGCGGGCGAATATGCGGGCCGCGCGCATCGGGCCGACCGTGTGGGAGCTGGACGGGCCGATGCCGACCGAGAAGAGGTCGAAGACCGAAATGGCCACGGGAGTACTCCTAAGGCGTTGGTGGACGTCTTTGTCCGCCCGGGTGGTGCGGGACGGGCCGGTGGGCCCGGGGGCGCGGGGCAAAGGGGTGGGGCACCGCGCTCACTGTGTTCAGTGTGCGCGGTGCCCCCACCCTGCGTGCAAACTGCGGACGGCCTACTTGAGGCCGGGGTACAGCGGGAACTTCTCGGCGAGCGCGATCACGCGGGCCTTGAGGTCGTCGGCGTCGTAGGCCGGCTTCAGCGCGGCGGCGATGATCTCCGCCACCTCGGTGAAGTCCTCGGCCTGGAAACCGCGGGTCGCCAGGGCCGGCGTGCCGATCCGCAGACCCGAGGTGACCATCGGGGGCCGCGGGTCGTTCGGGACGGCGTTCCGGTTGACGGTGATGCCCAGCTCGTGGAGCCGGTCCTCGGCCTGCTGGCCGTCCAGCTCGGAGTCGCGCAGGTCGACCAGGACCAGGTGGACGTCCGTGCCGCCGGAGAGGACGCTGACGCCGACCTCGGTGACGTCCGGCTGGACCAGGCGCTCGGCCAGGATGCGGGCACCGTCCAGGGTGCGCTGCTGGCGCTCCTTGAACTCCTCGGTCGCCGCGATCTTGAAGGAGACGGCCTTGGCCGCGATCACGTGCTCCAGCGGGCCACCCTGCTGACCGGGGAAGACCGCGGAGTTGATCTTCTTGGCGAGCTCCTGCGTGGACAGGATGACGCCACCGCGCGGACCG
This sequence comes from Streptomyces sp. NPDC049970, assembly GCF_040660235.1. NCBI lineage: Bacteria > Bacillati > Actinomycetota > Actinomycetes > Kitasatosporales > Streptomycetaceae > Streptomyces > Streptomyces sp. NPDC049970. The sequence continues at coordinate 396,376 of NZ_JBFALP010000003.1, forward strand.
CCGAGGGTCTTGTGCGTGGTGGTCGTGACGACGTGGGCGTGCGGCACCGGGTTGGGGTGCAGACCGGCGGCGACCAGGCCCGCGAAGTGCGCCATGTCGACCATCAGGTACGCGCCGACCTCGTCCGCGACGCGGCGGAAGGCGGCGAAGTCGAGCTGGCGGGGGTACGCGGACCAGCCGGCCACGATCAGCTTCGGCTTGGACTCCTTGGCCAGGCGCTCGACCTCGGCCATGTCCACGACGCCGGTGTCGTCGACGTGGTACGGGACCACGTTGTAGAGCTTGCCGGAGAAGTTGATCTTCATGCCGTGGGTCAGGTGACCGCCGTGGGCCAGGTTGAGACCCATGATCGTGTCGCCCGGCTTCAGCAGCGCGAACATCGCGGCGGCGTTCGCCTGCGCACCCGAGTGCGGCTGGACGTTCGCGGCCTCGGCGCCGAAGAGGGCCTTGATGCGGTCGATCGCGATCTGCTCGACCACGTCGACGTGCTCGCAGCCGCCGTAGTAGCGGCGGCCGGGGTAGCCCTCGGCGTACTTGTTGGTGAGGACGGAGCCCTGCGCCTCCATGACGGCGACCGGAGCGAAGTTCTCCGAGGCGATCATCTCGAGGGTGGACTGCTGGCGGTGGAGCTCGGCGTCGACGGCGGCGGCGACGTCCGGGTCCAGCTCGTGGAGGGAGGAGTTGAGAAGCGACATCAGTGGGTCCCTTGGGGTCTCAGTTGCCGGAGAACGCGGTGTACTCGTCGGCGGAGAGAAGGTCGTTCGGCTCCTCCGCGACGCGCACCTTGAACAGCCAGCCGCCCTCGAAGGGAGCGGAGTTCACCAGCGACGGGTCGTCCACGACGTCCTGGTTGGCCGCGGTGACCTCGCCGGTCACCGGCGAGTACAGGTCGCTGACCGACTTGGTCGACTCCAGCTCACCGCAGGTCTCGCCCGCGGTAACCGTGTCACCGACCTCCGGGAGCTGGGCGTAGACGACGTCACCGAGCGCGTTGGCCGCGTACTCGGTGATGCCGATCGTGGCCACGCCGTCCTCGAGGGCCGACAGCCACTCGTGCTCCTTGCTGTACCGCAGCTGCTGGGGGTTGCTCATGACCTGAATTCTCCTGTACGCGGGGGAGTGCTGATGAACGGTGGTCTTACGGTGTGAGACACGACTGCGTCACGTGGCCGTGGCGCCCCGTGCCGCTCGGCGTCACTTGCGGCGCTTGTAGAACGGCAGTGCCACGACCTCGTACGGCTCGTGCGTGCCCCGGATGTCGACGCCGACACCCCCGGAACCGGGCGTGGCGTGCGCCGCGTCCACGTACGCCATGGCGATCGGCTTGCCCAGCGTGGGCGACGGCGCACCGGAGGTGACCTCGCCGACGACCTCCCCGCCGGCCACGACGGAGAAGCCGGCGCGCGGCACCCGGCGGCCCTCGGCGATCAGGCCGACGAGCTTGCGCGGCGGGGCGCTCTCCGCGCGGGCGGCCGCGGCGAGAAGCGCCTCGCGGCCCACGAAGTCACCCTCCTTCTCGAACTTCACGACCCTGCCGAGGCCCGCGTCGAAGGGGGTCAGCGCGGTGGTCAACTCGTGCCCGTACAGCGGCATCCCCGCCTCCAGGCGGAGCGTGTCGCGGCAGGAGAGCCCGCAGGGGATGAGGCCGTACGGCGCGCCGGCCTCGGTGAGCGCCTTCCAGAGCCGCTCGGCGTGGGCGGGGGCCACGAAGAGCTCGAAGCCGTCCTCGCCGGTGTAGCCGGTCCGGGCGATGAGCGCCGGGACACCGGCGACCGTGCCCGGCAGGCCGGCGTAGTACTTCAGTCCGTCCAGGTCGGCGTCCGTGACCGACTTCAGTACGCCGGGGGAGTCGGGTCCCTGTACGGCGAGCAGCGCGTACGCCTCGCGGTCGTCCCGCACCTCGGCCTCGAAGCCCGCCGCACGCTCGGTCAGGGTGTCCAGGACCAGCTGGGCGTTGCCCGCGTTGGCGACCACCATGAACTCCGGGGCGTCGGCCTCGCCCAGGCGGTAGACGATCAGGTCGTCCAGGATCCCGCCGTCCTCGGCGACGATCATCGTGTAGCGGGCCCGGCCCACGCCGATGGTCGCGATGTTGCCGACCAGTGCGTAGCCGAGGAACGCCGCGGCCTGCGGGCCGGTGACGGTGATCTCGCCCATGTGGGACAGGTCGAAGAGGCCGGCCGTGGTGCGCACGGCGTTGTGCTCCTCGCGCTCGCTGGCGTACCGCAGCGGCATGTCCCAGCCGGCGAAGTCGGTCATGGTGGCGCCCAGCGACCGGTGCAGGGCGTCGAGGGCGGTGAGACGGGGGGCGCTCGGGGCAGTGCTCATGGACATGGCTCCAGGGCATGACGACAGAGGGTGATCCCTCCCCATCTGTCATCGGAACCTGAGAGGTTCGCCGAGAGCCCCTGAAAGGGTCCTGAAGGGTCGGCCCCCTCGGGATCGGCTTGCACCTTGGGTGGGGCCGCAGAGCGGCCCGCTTTTCAGATCTGCCTCATCCACGCGGTACGGGGCCTGAGAGATTCAAGGGAGGAACTTGCTCCTTCGGCGCCCGGCGCACACAGTGACCGGAACTCTCCCGCGCGGATTCGAACGGCCTTTATCCAGTTGGCGGGGTCATCATCGCACGCATCGGAGGAGAGTGGGGAGGTCCGGTCCGTGCCGGAGTCCCCGGCCGGCCGGCGGCGACACGTACGGACCGGAACGGTTGTGCCGCATTGCCTTTTCTTTACACTTCTTGGGCAGGTCGGTGGGTGAATCGGCAGGGGGAGGGCGATGAGGTTGCAGCGTTTCGCGACGACCGCGGGGGCCGCACACGGCGCGATGCCCAGGCAGCCGGGCGTACCCGCCCGGGAGCTGATGGGCGGGCGGGCACCGGTGGTGCGTGACCTGCGGGGCGGGAAGGACGGGGGCCCGCGCAGCCTGGACTTCGCCGCGGGGGACCTGGTGGTGGTCTCCGGGCTGCCCGGCAGTGGCAAGTCGACGCTGATCCGGCGCACGGTCCAGGAGCACGCGATCGACTCCCAGGACACCAGGGACCGCTGGGCGGCTGCTCTGCCCCGCTTACTCCCGTACGCCGTCTACCGGCCCCTGGTGCGCGCCGCGCACTACGCCGGACTGCGGCGGACCCTGCGCTCGGGAGCGTCCTGCGTCGTGCACGACTGCGGGACGCAGGCCTGGGTGCGGCGCTGGCTCGCACGCGAGGCCCTGCGCCGGGGCCGCACCCTCCACCTCGTGCTGCTCGACGTCGCCCCCGGGGTGGCGCGGCAGGGGCAGCGGGAACGCGGGCGCGGAGTCTCCGGATACGCCTTCGCCCGGCACCGGCGCGCGGTCGGCCGCCTGCTCCGCGACACCGAGAGCGGTCTGCTGCCCCCGGGCTGCGCCTCGGCGGTGCTGCTCGACCGTGAGGCCGCCGGGGCGGTCGGCCGCATCTCGTTCCCGGAGCCGCTGCTCCCGCGGGAGTAGCCCAGTGAGGGAGGCGGCGGGGGCCCTGGGACGTCACCGTTCGCATACGCACAGTTCACGCGGCTCCGGCCGGCTGTCCGGAATCTGGACGCTGCGGCCGGCCGGGGCACCGCTCCCGCCTGCGGCCCTGCGGCCGGAGTGCGACCCGGTCTAAGGTTTCTGCCGCACAGCATGGCGAGAAAAGGACACAGACACCGTGGACATTCCGGCCCAGGCCACGCCCCATCCGTCGAACGGATGGCCGGCCAACGAGCTCGAAGAGGTGCTCGGCGCCGCACTCGGCATACCCGGCGCGGGGGGCCGGCTCGTCGAGGTGCTCGGCCGCAGTCAGCTCTGGGTGCCGCTTCCGAACGGCGGCGGGCACGGCAGTGCCGAACTCGACCTGCCGACGGTCGACATCGGCGGCGCCGCGTTCGTCCCGGTGTTCAGCTCCGAGGCGCAGTTCCTGTACTGCGTCGGCTCCCACCTCTCCTTCACCGTGGCTCCCGCGCGGGAGTTCGCCCGCGGCCTACCCCCGCAGGTCGGTATCGCGGTCAACCCGGGCGGCGCCGTGGGTGTGCCCCTGCCGCCGCCCGCGGTCGCGGAGCTCTGCCGGGCGGGCCGCACCCCGCTGGACGGTTCCGCGAGCGGGGGCCGGGTCCGGCTCTACGAACCGGACTGGAAGGAGGACCCGGTCGACTTCCTGGCCGCGGTGTCCGCGGAGTTCCAGGCGACCGGCGTGGTCGGCACCGCGCGCCGGGCGCTGGCCAGCATCGAGGGCGACGACCCGGTCCTGTTCGTCGGCGTGGAGTCCACGACCTGGGACGCCGCGGCGCAGAGCGCTCCGCTGGACGCGCTCGGCCGGGCGCTCAGCCGCGTCCAGGTGCCGTGGCCCGTCAACCTCGTCCTCCTCGACGTGGCCCAGGACCCGGTCGGCGACTGGATGCGGGACAAGGTGCGCCCGTTCTACCGGCGCGAGGGGTAGGGAGGAGGGGGATCCCCTCACCATCCGGCGTCAAGCCGGTGTCAGGGGCGGCACATAAGCTGGTTTGATGGCGGGGCCGCCCCGTGGCCCGGAGCGGCGGCACGGCACCGTGAAGCACGCGGACGGCGGAACAGCGGATCGAAGAGGGGCGGGACCCAGGGTGAGTGCGTCAGGCACCGCGGCGGCCGGGCAGATCGAGCACATGCTGCGCCAGGTGACCCCCGGGCGCCTCGACGCGTACGAGGAGTTGCTCAGGTCGCTGGCCGAGGGCCAGGTCTGGATGCTGCTCTGGCACGGCACGGCGGGTTCACCCGACTCGCAGTACGGCAACATGGAGGTCGACGGCCTCGGTTACGCCCCGTGCGTGACCTCCGCCCAGGAGCTCTCGGCGAGCGGCTGGAACAGGGCCCACGAGGTGACGACCGGCCGGGACATCGCCCGCTCCCTCTTCCCGGACCGCTGGGGGATCTGGCTCAACCCGCACGCGCCGGGCGGCGGCCTCGGCATCCCGTGGCTCGACCTGCGCCGCATCGCGACCGGCCTGGACCGTATGCCCGCCGGCCCGCTGAGGCTCTCCGAACCCGCCGTCGAGATCCCGCAGTTCTACGCCCTGCTGTCGCAGAACGCCCACCGCACCCCGGCCGTCCGCGCGCTGCGCCGGGCCTGGGTGCAGCCCGCCCTCGGTGTTCCGTACCTCGCGATCGGGCTCGACCTCTACGACACCGGCCGCCCGTCCGTGGACGCGGTCCGCGCGATGATGCAGCAGTCGATCGGTGTGGTGCCCGACGGTCTGCCCGTCTCCACGGTCTCGATGTCCGACGAGTACGATCCGGTCGCGATGTGGCTCCGCGCCAACTCCCGGCCGTTCTACGACCGCGAGGCACACGCACCGGCACCCGCCGCCACGGGTTACGGCTATCCGCAGGCCCCGCAGGCGTACTGACCCGCGGGCGGGCTGAGGAGGTGCCGGCCGGCACCGTGGCCCTGGGTCGTTCCGTGCGTGGGCAACACCCTTGGGTGCCGCGTCCGTTATGGCGGATTAGCGACCGAGTGTCCGCTCAAGAAGCACGACTGTCCGGATAACGGAAGCCCTCTGACAGCATCACGTTTGAGCAAACATTCCCCGTCAGGTCTGGCGGGTGATCGCAAAGTGGCTGAAGACTCCACACAGCAGGTGTTCCCTGCCCGGCGCACCCCTGGTTCAAACGGGGTCAGTTCGGTGTTGCATGATCACATCTGTCACGTTTTGTTAGAGCCGCTACAGCGGCGGTCACAGGCCGGCCACCGTCGGCCGAGAGGGGTCTTCCACCGCAATGACGGCACCTATCGAGACCACCAGGGCGGATGTGCAGCCCGAAGCGGTGCTGGAAGGCGCCGGGCGCAAGCAGATCGAAGGCCGCTCGCTCGGCAGGATCGCCTGGACCCGCTTCAAGAGGGACAAGGCCGCGATGGCCGGTGGCATCGTTGTCGTGCTGCTGGTCCTCACCGCCCTGCTCTCCAAGCCGCTCCAGTCGCTCCTCGGGCTCGACCCCGACGCCTTCAACCAGGGCCTGGTCGACCCCGTACTGCTGGCGCCCAAGGGGGACTTCGGCGGTATCAGCTGGGACCACCCGCTCGGAGTCGAACCGCAGACCGGCCGCGACATCCTGGCCCGCATCCTCGAGGGCTCCTGGGTCTCCCTGGTGGTCGCCGTCGGCTCCACGCTGCTCTCCGTCGTGATCGGCGTCGTCATGGGTGTCGTCGCCGGGTTCTACGGCGGCTGGGTGGACAGCTTCATCAGCCGGCTGATGGACACCTTCCTGGCGTTCCCGCTGCTGCTCTTCGCGATCTCCATCTCCGCCTCCCTGCAGGGCGAAGCGTTCGGACTCCAAGGGCTCACGCTGCGGATCGCGGTCCTGATCTTCGTGATCGGCTTCTTCAGTTGGCCCTACATCGGCCGCATCGTCCGCGCGCAGACCCTGTCGCTGCGTGAGCGGGAGTTCGTCGAGGCCGCCAGGTCGCTCGGCGCACGCGGCCCGTTCATCCTGTTCCGTGAGCTGCTGCCGAACCTGATCGCGCCGATCCTGGTCTACGCGACCCTGCTGATCCCCACGAACATCCTCTTCGAGGCGTCCCTCAGCTTCCTGGGCGTCGGCATCGCGCCGCCGCAGGCATCCTGGGGCGGAATGCTCACGCAGGCGGTCGACCTCTACGAGGTGGACCCGATGTTCATGGTCATCCCCGGCATGGCGATCTTCATCACCGTGCTGGCCTTCAATCTGCTGGGGGACGGGCTGCGTGACGCACTCGACCCTCGTGGCAAGTAATCGCGGCCCTGCCGCACCGTTCGAACGAGGGGCTTTCCTCAGCATGCGAAACAGAAAGACAGCTTCGGCGATAGCCGTGGCCGTGGCGGTGGCGCTCGGTGCGTCGGCCTGCAGCGGCAGTGACTCGGGCAGTGACGGCGCGGGTGGCGGCGGAAGTGCCAAGGCCGACGCCGGTCTGACGTCGATCGTCAACAAGTCGGACAAGAAGGGGGGGACGGTCACCTACGAGCACTCCAGTGGCCCCGACTCCCTGGACCCGGGCAACACCTACTACGGCTGGGTGCAGAACTTCGCCCGCCTGTACGCCCGCTCGCTGGTGACCTTCAAGCCGGCCGCCGGCAAGGAGAGCCTGGAGATCGTCCCCGACCTCGCCACCGGCCTCGGCAAGGCCAGCGACGGCGCCAAGACCTGGACGTACACGCTCCGCAAGGGCGTGAAGTTCGAGGACGGCACCGAGATCACCTCGAAGGACGTCAAGTACGCCGTCGAGCGCTCCAACTTCGCGCCGGAGGCTCTCTCCAACGGCCCGACGTACTTCAAGAGCTACCTGGAGGGCGGCGACAAGTACAAGGGTCCGTACAAGGACAAGTCGCCCGAGGGCCTCAAGTCCATCGAGACCCCGGACGACTACACGGTCGTCTTCAAGCTGAACAAGCCGTTCGCGGACATGGACTACCTCGCCGCCTTCTCGCAGACCGCTCCGGTCCCGCAGAAGGCCGACAAGGGCGCCAGCTACGTCCAGAAGATGGTCTCCTCGGGGCCGTACAAGTTCTCGGCGTACGACGAGAGCAAGGGCGCGACGCTCGTCCGCAACCCGGAGTGGGACCCGAAGACGGACCCGATCCGCAAGGCTCTGCCCGACAAGATCGAGCTGAAGCTCAACGTCAACCCCACCACGGTCGACGACCACCTGCTCAACGACGTGACCACCGCGGACATCGCCGGTACGGGTCTGCAGTCCAAGACCCAGCCGAAGGTCCTGGTCAAGGCCGCCGAGAAGGCGAAGACGGACAACCCGTACGCCGGCGTGCTGCAGTACATGGCGCTGAACGTCAACGTGAAGCCGTTCGACAACATCGAGTGCCGCAAGGCCGTGCAGTACGCGGTCGACAAGCAGAGCCTGATCGACTCGATCGGTGGCTCGGTCAAGGGCGACCCGGCCAGCACGGTCATCCCGCCGACCGTCGCCGGCTACAAGAAGTTCGACCTGTACCCGTCCGAGGGCAGCAAGGGTGACATCGCCAAGGCGAAGGAGCACCTGACCAAGTGCGGTCAGCCCAAGGGCTTCAAGACCACGCTCACGGCCCGCTCGGACCGTCCTGACGAGATCACCGCCGCCACGCAGCTCCAGGGCAGCCTGAAGGCGATCGGCATCACCGCCGACATCAAGCAGTTCCCGTCCGACAAGTACTTCACGGACTTCGCGGGTGTCCCGGACTGGGTCCACAAGAACAACGCGGGCATGATGATGATGCAGTGGGGTGCCGACTGGCCGACCGGCTTCGGTTTCCTCGACCAGATCGTGAACGGATCGGCCATCAAGCCGTCCGGTGGCACGAACCTGATGGAGCTCGACGACAAGGGCGTCAACGAGGCCCTCGTCAAGGGCATCGGCACGGTGGACACCACGGAGCGCAACGCCGCCTGGGGTGACGTCGACCAGAAGGTCATGGAGAGCGCCTCGCTCGTCCCGCTCATCTACCGCAAGAACCTGCTCTACCGCCCGGACTCCGCGGCGAACGTCACGGTCACGGACGCGTACCTCGGCATGTACGACTACGTGCTGATGACCTCGACCAAGTAACACCTGTTAATCGACGGCATCCCTTGAAAGGCAGGTGAAGGCGCCGGGCCGGCGGGTGGCACCCCGCCCGCCCGCCCGGCGCCGCACGGCTGTGGCTGCGTACATCATTCGACGCGTATTCGCCGCGGTGTTGCTGCTGCTGGTGGTCAGCGCAGTCACGTTCGCGATCTTCTTCCTGGTCCCCCGCCTCGGCGGGCAGACCCTCGACTCGATGGCCGCCCAGTACGTCGGGAAGAGCCCTGACCCCGACGTCATCGCCGCGGTCAAGAAGAACCTGGGGCTCGACCAGCCCCTCTACCTGCAGTACTGGAACTTCATCAAGGGCATTGTCGTCGGCGCCCAGTACCAGTTCGGTCCTGACCCCGTCACCTGCCATGCCCCGTGCTTCGGCTACTCCTTCAAGACCCACACCGAGATCTGGCCGCAGCTCATCGACCGCATCCCGGTCACGCTGTCGCTGGCCGTCGGCGCGGCGGTCATCTGGGTCATCTCGGGTATCGCCACCGGTGTGCTCTCCGCACTGAGGCGGGGCTCGTTCTTCGACCGCCTCTCCATGGGTGTCGCCCTCGCCGGCGTCTCGCTGCCGATGTTCTTCACCGGTCTCGTCGTCCTGGCGCTCTTCGGCAACGGGGAGTACGTACCGTTCACACAGAACCCGGTCGAATGGGCGGGCAGTCTGGTCCTGCCCTGGTGCACGCTGGCCCTGTTGTACTCCGCGCTCTACGCCCGGCTCACCAGGGCCGGAATGCTGGAGACCATGGGCGAGGACTACATCCGGACCGCTCGGGCCAAGGGCCTGAAGGAGCGCAAGGTCGTCGTCAAGCACGGTCTGCGCGCGGCGCTGACCCCGCTGATCACGATCTTCGGCATGGACTTCGCCCTGCTGCTCGGCGGCGCGGTCATCACCGAGAGAGTGTTCTCCTTCCAGGGCCTCGGCGCGTTCGCCATCCAGGGTGTGACCACAGCCGACCTGCCCAAGGTCATGGGCGTGACGCTGGTCGCCGCCTTCTTCATCGTCATCTGCAACCTGCTGGTGGACCTCGTGTACGCCGCGATCGACCCCCGGGTGAGGCTCTCATGAGCGACGTAAGCAAGAAGGACACTCCGGCGCAGGGAACGGTCCCCGCCCCGCGGGACGCGTCCGGCGACGGCAAGGAGTTCCTCTCCGTACGCAACCTCAGCGTCCACTTCGACACCGACGACGGTCTGGTCAAGTCCGTCGACGGCGTCAGCTTCGACCTGAAGGCCGGTCAGACCCTCGGCATCGTGGGCGAGTCCGGCTCGGGCAAGTCCGTGACCTCGCTGGGGATCATGGGTCTGCACACCTCGGACCGCGCCCGGATCGCGGGTGAGATCTGGCTCGACGGAGAAGAGCTGATCTCGGCCGGCGCGGAGCGCGTACGCAGGCTCCGTGGCCAGAAGATGGCGATGATCTTCCAGGACCCGCTGTCGGCCCTGCACCCGTACTACAGCATCGGCGCGCAGATCGTGGAGGCCTACCGCGTCCACAACAAGGTCGACAAGAAGACGGCCAAGAAGCGCGCGATCGAGATGCTCGACCGGGTCGGGATTCCCGAACCGCACCGCCGTTACGAGGACTACCCGCACCAGTTCTCCGGCGGTATGCGCCAGCGCGCCATGATCGCGATGGCCCTGGTCAACAACCCGCAGCTGCTGATCGCCGACGAGCCGACGACGGCCCTGGACGTCACCGTCCAGGCGCAGATCCTCGACCTGATCCGCGACCTGCAGAAGGAGTTCGGCTCCGCGGTCGTCATGATCACCCACGACCTCGGCGTCGTCGCCGAGATCGCGGACAACCTCCTGGTGATGTACGCGGGCCGCTGCATCGAGCGCGGCAGCTCGGAGAAGGTCTTCTACCAGCCCCAGCACCCCTACACCTGGGGGTTGCTCGGCTCCATGCCGCGCATCGACCGGGAGCAGACCGACCGGCTCGTCCCGGTCAAGGGATCGCCGCCCAGCCTCATCAACGTCCCGTCCGGCTGCGCCTTCCACCCGCGCTGCCCGTACGCCGACGTCCCGCCGGACAACATCACCCGCACCGAGCGTCCTGAGCTGCAGCTGATCAGCGACGGGCACTACTCCGCGTGCCACATGTCGCGTGAGCAGCGGGAACAGATCTGGACCGAAGAGATTGCGCCGAAGCTGTGACTGATCTGAACAAGAAGGCTCCCGCGGCTCCCGCGGCCGGGTCGGACGGATCCGGGTCGGAGTCGATCCTCAAGGTCGAGAACCTCGCCAAGCACTTCCCGATCACCAAGGGTGTGCTGAAGCGCAAGGTCGGTGCGGTCCAGGCCGTCGACGGGCTGACCTTCGACGTCCGCCGCGGGGAGACCCTCGGCGTCGTCGGCGAGTCGGGCTGCGGCAAGTCGACCATGGGCAGGCTGGTGACCCGGCTGCTCGAACCGACCGGTGGCAAGGTCGAGTTCCAGGGCCGCGACATCACCCACATGTCCGCGGGCCGGCTGCGGCCCATGCGCCGCGACATCCAGATGATCTTCCAGGACCCCTACGGCTCGCTGAACCCGCGCCACACCGTCGGCGGGATCATCGGCACCCCCTTCAGGCTCCAGGGCGTCAAGCCCGATGGCGGCGTGAAGGCGGAGGTCCAGCGGCTGCTGGAGCTGGTGGGGCTCAACCCGGAGCACTACAACCGCTATCCGCACGAGTTCTCCGGCGGTCAGCGCCAGCGCATCGGCATCGCCCGCGCGCTCGCGCTCAACCCGAAGCTCGTCGTCGCGGACGAGCCGGTCTCCGCACTGGACGTGTCGATCCAGGCCCAGGTCGTCAACCTGCTGGACGACCTCCAGGACGAGCTCGGGCTCACGTACATGATCATCGCGCACGACCTGTCGGTCATCCGCCACGTGTCGGACCGGATCGCGGTCATGTACCTCGGCAAGATCGTCGAGCTCGCGGACCGCGACTCGCTGTACACGGCGCCCATGCACCCGTACACCACGGCCCTGATGTCCGCGGTGCCGGTGCCGGACCCGCGTCGGCGCGGTGCGAAGAGCGACCGCATCCTGCTCAAGGGCGACGTGCCGTCGCCGATCTCGCCGCCGAGCGGTTGCCGGTTCCACACCCGGTGCTGGAAGGCGACGCAGGTCTGCAAGACCACCGAGCCGCCGCTGCTGCAGCTCAAGACCGGGCACCAGGTTGCGTGCCACCACCCGGAGAACGGCGAGGACCAGGCTCCTGGCGACGCGCCGCTCGTCACCGACGTCATCACGGTGAAGTCGGCGGTGGCCACCGAGCCGGTGGCGGCCGTCGAGCCTGGCGCCGTCGAGCCGGTGGCCGGTGCGCCTGCGGAGAGCACGGAGGGGGCGGTCGAGGAGGCTGCCTCCGCCGACACCTCCGACGACGCCGGCAAGGGTTCCGCCGCACCGTCCACCGGTCCGGAGGACAAGCCGAAGGCGTAGTACCGGCACAATTGCCCGGTGCTCAACGAACTCTTCACCCCCTCCGTCCAGCATGCGCTCGACATCGTCGGAATCTTCGTCTTCGCGATCTCGGGCGCCCTGCTCGCCGTACGCAAGAACTTCGATGTCTTCGGCATCGCCGTGCTCGCCGAGGTGACAGCGCTGGGCGGAGGGATTTTCCGTGACGTGATGATCGGAGCGCTGCCCCCTGCGGCCTTCACGGACCTCGGCTACTTCCTGACGCCGCTGATCGCCGCCGCCCTGGTCTTCTTCCTGCATCCGCACGTCGAGCGCATCCAGGTCGGCGTCAACGTCTTCGACGCCGCGGGGCTCGGCCTCTTCTGTGTGGCCGGGACGGTCAAGGCCTACGACTACGGCCTCGGCCTCACCTCGTCCGCCGCCCTGGGTCTGGCCACCGCGGTCGGCGGCGGTGTGCTGCGAGACGTCCTGGCCAACGAGGTCCCCTCGCTGCTGCGCTGGGACCGCGACCTCTACGCCGTGCCCGCGATCGTCGGGGCCGTGATGGTGGTGCTCTGCATCCGTTTCGACGTGCTCAACGCCTACACCAGTGGTATCGCCGTGGTCACCGGGTTCGTCCTGCGCCTGCTGGCCATGCGCTTCCACTGGCGGGCCCCGCGAGCCTGGAACAGGCGCTCGGCCACGGCGGAGGAGGACCCGGCCGTCATCTGACATCTGATCGAAACAAAAAGCTACCGCTCAGTAATACGATCGGTGTACCGTGCATGCCATGGCACAGGCAGCAGCGCAGGAGTCGCGCGCGGTACAGGCGGTACGGGCGACCATCGGTGACAGCGAGTTCGACCGCGACACCGCGGTCACGCTCCGGGAGGAAGGCGTCTACGACGCGGAGCTCTCCGCGGGCTGGACGATCATCCACGCCGTCAACGGCGGTTACCTCCTCGCCATGCTCGGCCGCGCGCTCGGCGACGCGCTCCCGCACTCCGATCCCTTCTCGGTCTCCGCGCACTACCTCACGGCGTCCGTCCCGGGTCCGGCCGTGATCCGCACCCAGGTCGTCCGCACCGGCCGCACGCTCTCCACGGGCCAGGCCTCGCTCTTCCAGTTCGCCGAGGACGGCTCGGAGATCGAGCGCATCCGGGTGCTGGCGACCTACGGCGACCTGGACGCCCTGACCGACGAGATCCGTACGTCGGCCGAGCCGCCCGCGATCCCGCCGCTTGAGCACTGCCTCGGCCCGAGTGACGGTCCGGCGGCGATCCCCGGCAGCTCCGCGATCACCGAACGGCTCGACATCAAGCTGGACCCCGCGACGGTCGGCTGGGCCATCGGCGCGCCCTCGGGCAAGGGGGAGATGCGGGGCTGGTTCGGCCTCGCGGACGGCCGCGACGCCGACCCGTTCTCGCTGCTGCTCACCGTCGACGCGCTGCCGCCGACCTCGTTCGAGCTCGGGCTGAAGGGCTGGACGCCCACCATCGAGCTCACCACCCACATCCGCTGCCGCCCGGCCCCCGGTCCGTTGCGCGTCTCCATCACCACCCGCAACCTCGCGGGCGGGTTCCTGGAGGAGGACGCGGACGTCTGGGACAGTGCCGGTCGCCTCGTGGCCCAGTCCCGTCAGCTGGCGCGGGCCCCGCGCGTCTGAGCCCCCGCGCGTCTGGGCCCGCACGTCTGGGTCCCGCCCGGTTGGTCCGATTCCCGCTCGCCTGACGTGCCCCCGTGTCCGGCGTGTTCCCGCGCGGGACGGCCGGACGTGCGAGGCGACCCGGCGTACGGAGGCGGGTCCTGGTCCGCCTGCCGTGCCGCGAGGGCGGCCCGGTTCTTCGCGGTGCTCACGGTGAGTCCAGCCAGTGGGCCCTGCCGATCGTGACCAGGCGCAGTCGGCGGCGTGCCACCCGGACGACCTCCTGCTCGCCTTCGGGGCCGGCGTCCAGCAGGGCCGACGCGGTGAGCACCATGTGGTCGACGTACAGGCCGCCCAGCATCAGCAGGTCCTCCCTGTCCCAGCCGGCCGACTCGGCTTCCGCGCCGAGGACTTCGGCCACTTCCTCGGCGAACAGGCGCAGTTGGGCGGCGATGGCCTCGCGGACCCGGCCGACACCGCCGTGCTGCTCGCGCGCGATGAACCGGAAGTGCGACGGCTGCGCCGCGACGTGACGTGCTATCAGGTCGACGCTGCGGTCGAGTCGTTCCTCGGTGTCGCCCGTCTTGGCGAGTATCGCGCCGATCATTCCGTGCAGGCTGCCCAGGGTCTCCTCGACCAGTGCGACGCCGAGCGCCGCCGTGCCGTCGAAGTGGCGGTAGAAGGCGGTCGGTGCCACACCCACGCCCCGGGTCACCTCGCGCAGACCCAAGCTGCTCAGGCTCTGGTGCTCCAGCAGCGCGAGTGCCGCGTCGAGCAGTGCCTGACGTGTTTTCAGCTTCTGGGCCTGACGGATTCCGGTGGTGTGACTCATGCCATTCAGTAAACAACCGTTCTCCGATGCGGGGAAGGGGGTGGAGGGTCTAGACTCCATAGTCAGTGAACAGTCGTACTCTCAAAGTTCGCAGAAAGGCCCGGACATGTTCGTCCTCGTCGCCGCCCTGCTCCTGCTGGGGGTTGTCCTCGGAGCGGTCGCCCACCTTCCGCTTCCCCTGACTCTGGCCGCCGCGGCCGTGATCGGCCTCTGGCTGGCGGTCTTCGGTGTCCGTGAACGCCTCACCCGCCGTACCCGCTGACGAAGGAGCAAGCACCATGACACTCACGACCCCGCGTGCCCATCTGTCCGCCGGTGCCCGGTCGGGCGAGGCACCTGCCGGCGACGCCGCCCGGTCCGGCGCCGGATCAGCGGGCGCCTCCGCCGGTGGCAGCCCGTCCGTCGGAGCCCCCTCCGCCGGCGGGTCCTCCGCCCCTGCCCGCAAGCCTTCCCGCGAGGCCGACGGGCTGGCCGTGGCCTCCTTCGTGCTCGGCCTCCTCGGCCTGCTGGTGATGAACATCCTGCTCGGGCCGGTTGCCATCGTCATGGCACTCATCGCCCTCGCCCGTTCCACCACCCGACGCGGGCGGGCCCTGCTGGGACTGGGTCTCGGTATCGCCGACCTGGTCGTCCTCGCCGTCGTCGTCACCGCGAACGGAACCGTCTCCTGGAGCCTCGCGGGCTGACGGGCTCATGCGCTGACGCCGGCCGGGCGGGCAGAGCGGCTTCGGCGGGGACGGTCCCGGACGGTCGTACGAGCGCCTCCCGGCGCGGTGCGGGCGCCCGCACCGCGGCGTACCGGAGTGCCGGCAGCCACGGTCCGGAGGGCCCGTGCCGACCGTGAGGCCATGCGCCCGGCACGCGTCCCGCCGGGGGCTCGTAGAATCGGATCCACCATGGCCTACCTCGACCACGCCGCGACCACGCCGATGCTGCCGGAGGCGATCGCGGCGATGACCGCGCAGCTCGCCGTCACCGGCAACGCGTCCTCACTGCACGCCGCCGGGCGCCGTGCCCGCCGTACCGTCGAGGAGTCCAGAGAGACCCTCGCCGACGCGCTCGGCGCACGCCCGAGCGAGGTGGTCCTCACCTCCGGCGGCACCGAGGCCGACAACCTCGCCGTGAAGGGCCTCTACTGGGCCCGCCGCGACGCCGACCCCCGGCGTACCCGTGTCCTCGCCAGCCCGGTGGAGCACCACGCCGTGCTCGACGCCGTGGACTGGCTCGCCGAGCACGAGGGCGCCACCGTCGAATACCTGCCGGTGGACGGCTACGGACGCGTGCACCCCGACGCGCTGCGCGAGGCGCTCGCACGCGATCCCGACGACGTCGCCATGATCACCGTGATGTGGGCCAACAACGAGATCGGCACCGTCATGCCGATACGTGAACTCACCGACGTCGCGAACGAGTTCGGCGTCCCCATGCACGCCGACGCGGTGCAGGCCTTCGGCCAGCTGGAGCTCGGCTTCGCCCGTTCCGGGCTGGCGGCGATGACCGTCAGCGCGCACAAGATCGGCGGGCCGTTCGGTATCGGCGCCCTGCTGCTCGGCCGCGACCAGACGCCCGTGCCCGTCCTGCACGGGGGCGGCCAGGAGCGGCACGTGCGCTCCGGAACGCTCGACGTGCCCGCAGTGGCGGCGTTCGCCGTCGCCGGACGGCACGCGGCCGACGGGCGCGAGACGTTCGCCCGTGAGATCGGCGCCCTCCGGGACGAGCTGGCGGCCGCCGTGCTGAAGGCGGTCCCCGACGCCCTCCTCGGCGGCGACCCGGCTCCGGGCGGCCGGCTGCCCGCCAACGCCCACTTCACCTTCCCCGGATGCGAGGGCGACTCCCTCCTCCTGCTGCTCGACGCCCAGGGCATCGAGTGCTCCACCGGCTCCGCGTGCACCGCGGGCATCGCCCAGCCCAGCCATGTGCTGCTGGCCACGGGCACCGATCCCGGGCTGGCGCGCGGCACCCTGCGCTTCTCGTTCGGACACACCTCCACCCGCCGGGACGTCGAGGAGGTCGCACGCGCGATCGGCCCGGCGGTCGACCGGGCCAGGACGGCAGGACTCAGCTGAGGGCCGTCCCGCGGCAGCGGGCGGCCCGCACGGCCGTGAGGACCCCCGCGGCAGGGCTCAGCCTGCCTTCGGCCCCGCGGTGGAGGCCGCGCGCACCAGCTTCATGTAGCGGGTCCAGTCCCAGTGCGGGCCGGGGTCCGTGTGGTCGGCGCCGGGCACCTCGACGTGCCCGATGACGTGCTCGCGGTCCATCGGGATGCCGTACCGCTTGCATATCGCGGCCGTCAGACGCGCGGAGGACTCGTACATCGCCGCGGTGAAGTCCTGCGGGCGGTCCACGAAGCCCTCGTGCTCGATGCCGACGCTGCGCTCGTTGAACGAGCGGTTGCCGGCGTGGTACGCCACGTCCAGCTCGCGGATCATCTGCGTCACCCGGCCGTCCTGCCCGACGATGTAGTGCGTCGCCGCCTGGTGCGCCGGATCCTGGAAGACCTTCACCGCACTGGCGAAACTGCCCTGGGTGACATGGACGATCACCCGGTCCACGCCGTAGTCGTCGGGGCGGTCCGCGCGCCGCCAGTTCCCCTCGGAGGCCGCGACCCACGTGGCCGGGGCGTAGTCGAGCTCGCCGGCCTTGCGGGGCTTCTCGACCCCCGGCACCCGCCACCACACGCGCCGGACGTCGTCCACGGCCAGAGCGGCCGTGCCCGCCGCCGCGACACCGCCGCCGATGAGCAGCGTCCGTCGACTGATGCCGTGACCAGGGCCTTTCCCCGGCGACCCGGCACTACCGTTGTTCCCCATGTGCTCCTCAACGCATATCCGCGAGCATTCGGTTCCCGGCGCCCCGTACTCTTGGGAAGCTATGACTCAGACCTCCCCGCGCCCCCTCCGTGTGCTCGCCGCCATGTCGGGCGGCGTCGACTCCGCCGTCGCCGCGGCCCGTGCCGCCGAGGCAGGCCACGACGTGACCGGTGTGCACCTCGCCCTCTCCGCGAACCCGCAGTCCTTCCGTACGGGCGCGCGCGGCTGCTGCACCATCGAGGACTCCCGGGACGCCCGCCGCGCGGCGGACGTCATCGGCATCCCGTTCTACGTCTGGGATCTGGCGGAACGCTTCCGCGAGGACGTGGTCGACGACTTCGTCGCGGAGTACGAGGCGGGACGCACGCCCAACCCCTGCCTGCGCTGCAACGAGAAGATCAAGTTCGCCGCGCTGCTCGACAAGGCGCTGGCCCTCGGCTTCGACGCGGTCTGCACCGGCCACTACGCCACCGTCGTACTGAACGAGGACGGCACCCGGGAGATGCACCGCGCGTCGGACATGGCCAAGGACCAGAGCTACGTCCTCGGAGTCCTGGACGAGAAGCAGCTCGCCCACGCCATGTTCCCGCTCGGCGACACCCTGACCACCAAGGACGAGATCCGGGCCGAGGCCGAGCGCCGGGGGCTCGCCGTGGCCAAGAAGCCCGACAGCCACGACATCTGCTTCATCGCCGACGGCGACACCCAGGGTTTCCTGGCCGGGCGCCTCGGCGGTCCGGCCGAGGGCGCCATCCTCGACGAGTCGGGTACGAAGGTCGGTACCCACGAGGGCGCCTTCGGCTTCACCATCGGCCAGCGCAAGGGACTGCGCATCGGCCACCCCGCCCCCGACGGCAAGCCCCGCTACGTCCTGGACATCTCGCCGGTGGACAACACGGTGACCGTCGGCCCGGCCGAGGCCCTGGACGTCACCGCGCTCACCGCGATCAGGCCCCGCTGGTGCGGAACGGCTCCTGCGGGCCCCGGTACGTACACCGCCCAGCTCCGCGCCCACGGCGGCGAGACCGAGGTGACGGCGGAGCTGACCGGCGGAACGCTCCACGTGGCGTTCACCGAGCCGGTCCGGGGCGTGGCCCCCGGCCAGGCGGTCGTGCTGTACGACGGGACGCGCGTCGTCGGATCGGCGACCATCGCGACGACGGTGCGGCGCGAGAGGGCCGCGGCGGCCGGCTGAGGACGTCCGGGCCGGCCGGGTCGCTCCCCTGCGGCGACCCGGCCGGGTCCGTGCCCCGCCGAGACCGGCCGGGGCGCCCCCGCGAGGGCGTCCCGTCAGGACGCCGCGCGCAGGAACGAGCTGCGGGCGAAGAAGTCCGCCAGGACAGGTGCGAGCACGTGCGGTGCCGGTTCGCCGGTCTGGCCCGTCAGGGTGCGGTGCCGGGCCCGGGGGACGGCCGACGCGAGGGCCAGCGACGTCCCCCGGGCCTGGGCGGTGCTGAAACCCCCGGTCATCACCAGGGTGCGCGCGGTGACGGACGCGAAGCGTGCGCAGGGCACCGAGCCGTCGCCCAGCAGTGCGTCGTCGTACGCGAGGGTGTGGGCCACGGCTTCGAGGCCCGGCCACATCGGCGCGCGGCGCATCCGGGCGATCGTCTCCTCCGGGACGCCGGTCCGGGTCAGGTGCAGCTCGACGGCACCGGTCCGGTCACCCCTGGCCAGCAGCCGGTGCAGCAGCGCCGTCCAGCGCGATTTGTGCAGCAGGCCGTCGGAACCCGGTGTGTAGGGCGGTTCGTAGACCGCGAGCAGGTCCACCGGCAGTCCCGCGGCGTGCGCCTCCAGGGCCAGGGCCCCGCCCGAAAGCATGCCGAAGAGCGAGACACGCCCGCCCGCCGCGGCCGTCACCGCCGCCAGGTCGTCGATCTCGCGGCGGACCGTGTACGGCCCGCCGTCGCCGCTGGCCCCGCGGCCCCGGCGGTCGTACGTGACGACCGTGAAACGCGGCGCCAGCAGAGCCGCCAGCGGCTCCTCGTCGGCCGCGGTGCCCAGAGCCCCGCCGACCAGGACCACCGGCGGCCCGTCGCCGCGGCGGCGATACGCGATCGACGTGCCGTCACGGGAGAGAGTCTTGTCCATGCGAGGGTGGACTGCCGCCCCCGCCGGAACTCATCGCCGTTGCGGAGAAATCTTTCTGACGGTCAGTCGGAGACGATTTCCGTGGCGTGGAAGCAGAAGTGGTCCTTGATCGAAGCGACTTGGTCGATCGGCTCCGGGTAGGCCCATACGAGGTCCGCCGCGCCCGGCACCGACCAGTAGGACGCGTCCCCCTTGAACGGGCAGTGGGTGCCGGTGCCGGACGCGGTCAGCAGCTCGGTGCGGACGTCCTCGGGCGGGAGGTAGTAGCGGACGGGGCAGCCCGTCTCGCGCAGGACCAGCGGGCGACGGCTCTCGGCGAGCACCTGCCCGTCGTGCACGGCGCGCACGTGCACGGCGGCGGGTTCGACGGTGATGGTGTGGCCGGTGGTGGAAGTCATATGTGCTTCAGCGGTCCGGGAGGCCGGTTTCTTCCCGTGTCCGGGACCGGTCGTACGGTGGCTCCATGAACATCTGCGTCTTCCTCTCCGCCGCCGACCTCGACGACCGCTACACCGCGCCCGCCCGCGAGTTCGCGGAACTGCTGGGCAGGGGAGGGCACACGCTGGTCTGGGGAGGCTCGGAGAGCGGGCTGATGAAGGTGGTGGCCGACGGCGTCCAGGAGGCCGGCGGGCGGCTCGTCGGGGTGTCGGTGGACTTCCTGGCGGCGAAGGCGCGGACGAACGCCGACGAGATGGTGATCGCCGGGGACCTGGCCGAGCGCAAGGCGCTGCTCCTGGAGAAGGCCGACGCCGTCGTGATCATGGTCGGCGGAACCGGCACGCTCGACGAGGCGACCGAGATCCTCGAACTGAAGAAGCACGGCAAGCACACCAAGCCCGTGGTCCTGCTCAACACCGCCGGGTTCTACGACGGTCTGCGCCAGCAGTTCCAGCGCATGGAGGACGAGGGCTTCCTTCCCCTTCCCCTCACCGGCCTGGTGTTCTTCGCGAAGGACGCGGTCGGTGCGCTCGCCTACCTGGAGGAGTCGGCCGGCCTGCGGTGACCGGGGGCCCGGCACCTGGAGGCCGGTCCGCCCGCGGTGGTGCGAGCATGAGGGCATGCCTACTCACCTCATCACCGGCGCCGGCTCCGGTATCGGCGCGGCCGTCGCCCGCCGGCTCCTCGAACGCGGCGACGAGCTCGTGCTGGTCGCCCGGGACGCGGGGCGCGCCAAGGAACTGGCCGCGCTCCACCCCGGTGCCCGCACCCTCGTCGGCGACCTCGGCAACCCCGACCGGCTCTCCTGGGCCTTCGGCCAGCAGACGATGCCCGACCGCCTCGACTCGCTGCTCCACGTCGCGGGTGTCGTCGAGCTCGGCCCGATCGGTGAACTCACCCCGAAGGCATGGCACTTCCAGCTCAACGCCAACCTGATCGCCCCCGCCGAACTCACCCGTCTGCTGCTGCCCCAGCTGCGCGTCGCCCAGGGGCACGTCCTCTTCGTGAACTCCGGGGCCGGGCTCGCGGCACACGCCGAGTGGGGCGCGTACGCCGCGAGCAAGCACGGCCTCAAGGCGCTCGCCGACTCGCTGCGCCACGAGGAGCACGGCGCCGGTGTCAGGGTCACCTCCGTCTACCCGGGCCGCACCGCGAGCCCCATGCAGGTCAAGGTCCACCAGCAGGAGGGCAAGGAGTACGACGCCTCCCGGTGGATCGACCCCGAGTCGGTGGCCACCACCATCCTGACGGCACTCGACCTGCCGCGGGACGCCGAGGTCAACGACCTGACGGTCCGCCCCGGCCGCTGAGAGCCGGTCCGCCGGGCCCGTAGGCTTTCCGCGTGAGCGAGAAGAGCGGGTTCAGCGCGAGTGCAGCCACCGGGATCGGTTCCATGCCGGGGGGAGACGCCCGGGAGGCGGCCAGGACCGTCACCGGGTCCTTCGCGGACGGCCAGGGCGTGCCCTACCTGGCGGAGCTGCCCGCGCGGGGCCCCGGCGCCGACATGACCGGCCGTACCGTCGGCCTGCTCGCGGAGATGTACGGCCATGTCGAGCCCAGCGGCTGGCGGATCAGTGACCGGCCCGGCCGCGACACGCGCCGCGCCCGTTCCTGGCTGGGCGAGGACCTCGACGCCCTGGAGGAGTTCACCCAGGGATACGAGGGGCTCCTCAAGGTCCAGGCCGTCGGGCCCTGGACCCTCGCGGCCGGACTTGAGCTGCGCGGCGGAGAGGCCATGCTGGGCGACCCGGGGGCATGCCGTGACCTGGCGGGATCCCTGGGCGAGGGCCTGCGTTCCCACCTGGCCGAGGTGCGGCGCAGGGTGCCCGGCGCCGAGGTGGTGCTCCAGCTCGACGAACCTTCCCTGACCGCCGTACTGCTGGGACGGGTGAGGTCGGCGAGCGGATACCGCACCTACCGCGCGGTGGACCGCCAGGTCGTCGAGGACGCGCTCCGTGAGCTGCTCGCCGTGAACGGCGAGGCGCCCACCGTCGTCCACACGTGCGCCCCCGAGGTGCCCTTCGCGCTGCTGCGCCGTGCCGGAGCCGGTGCGGTCTCCTTCGACTTCTCGCTGCTCACCGAGCGTGAGGAGGAGGCGATCGGGGAGGCCGTCGAGGGCGGTACCCAGCTCTTCCTCGGCGTGGTTCCCGGTCTCGACGGCGCCTCGACCGCATTGTCGGACCCTGGCGGTAGCGTCAAGGAGGTCAGGACGTTGTGGAGCAGGCTGGGGCTGAATCCGGGGACTCTCGCCGAGTCCGTCGTGATCACCCCGTCCTGCGGGCTCGCCGGGGCGTCGCCCGCTTACGCGCGCGCCGCGCTCGCCCACTGCGCCCGGGCCGCGAAGTCGCTCGCAGACAACCCTGAGTAAGGGCATCGGGTCAACGGGGTAACGGGAGGTACGGACGATGGCCGGCGAACAGCAGGCGCAGCAGCTGACCGGTGTGCCGGCGGAGGTCCTGGAGCGTCACGCGCTCCTCGCCGAGCAGATCGAGGACCACCGCTTCCGGTACTACGTGAAGGACCAGCCGGTCGTCAGCGACGCGGAGTTCGACCGGCTGATGCGTGAGCTGGAGGCAGTCGAGGGCGAGCACCCGGCGCTGCGCACACCGGACTCACCGACCCAGAAGGTCGCCGGCCCGTACACCACGGACTTCACCTCCGTCGAGCACCGCGAGCGCCTGCTCTCCCTGGACAACGCCTTCGACGACGCGGAGCTCGCGGCCTGGGCCGAGCGCGTCGCCAAGGACGTCGGCAGCGGCGGCTACCACTTCCTCTGCGAGCTCAAGGTGGACGGCCTCGCGGTCAACCTCACCTACGAGCACGGCAGGCTGACCCGCGCGGCGACCCGCGGCGACGGCCGCACGGGCGAGGACATCACCCCCAACGTCCGTACGATCGCCGAGATCCCGCACCGCCTCGAAGGCGACCGGGTGCCCGCGCTCGTCGAGGTCCGCGGCGAGGTCTTCTTCCCCATGGAGGCCTTCGAGGGGCTCAACGCCCGGCTGGTGGAAGCCGGTGACAAGCCCTTCGCCAACCCCCGCAACGCCGCCGCCGGATCACTGCGCCAGAAGGACCCCAAGGTCACCGCCACCCGCCCGCTGCACATGGTGGTGCACGGGATCGGCGCCCGCGACGGCTTCGGCATCGACCGGCTCTCGCAGGCGTACGACCTGCTGAGGGACTGGGGCCTGCCGACCGCCCGGCACAACAAGGTCGTCGGATCGCTCGACGAGGCGAAGGAGTTCATCGCCTACTTCGGGGCGAACCGCCAGTCCGTCGAGCACGAGATCGACGGCGTCGTCATCAAGCTCGACGAGATCCCGCTCCAGGGCAGGCTCGGCTCCACCTCGCGCGCGCCCCGCTGGGCGATCGCCTGGAAGTACGCCCCGCAGGAGGTCAACACCAAGCTGGTCAACATCCGGGTCGGCGTCGGACGTACCGGAAGGGTCACGCCGTACGCCCAGGTGGAGCCCGTCGAGGTCGCCGGATCAGAGGTCGAGTTCGCCACCCTGCACAACCAGAACGTGGTGAAGGCCAAGGGCGTCCTCATCGGCGACACGGTGGTGCTGCGCAAGGCCGGTGACGTCATCCCGGAGATCCTCGGTCCGGTCGTCGACCTGCGCGACGGCGGCGAGCGGGAGTTCGTCATGCCGTCCGAATGCCCGGAGTGCGGCACGCCGCTACGCCCGATGAAGGAGGGCGACATCGACCTCCGCTGCCCCAACGCCCGCTCCTGCCCGGCCCAGTTGAGGGAGCGGCTGGCCTATCTCGCGGGCCGCAAGTGCCTGGACATCGACCACTTCGGCTATGTCTCCGCGGCAGCCCTGACGCGACCGCTGGAGCCCGCCGAGCCCCCGCTGCTCGACGAGGGCGACCTCTTCGGACTGACGGTGGAGCAGCTGCTGCCGATCCGGGCGTACGTCCTGGACGCCGACAGCGGACTGCCCAAGCGCGACCCGAGGACGGGCGAGGAGAAGACCGCCACGGTCTTCGCCAACCAGCAGGGCGAGCCGAGGAAGAACGCCCTGGCCATGCTGGAGGGCATCGCGGCGGCCAGGGAAGCCCCCCTCGCCCGGATCCTCACCGGGCTCTCGATCCGCCACGTGGGACCGGTGGCCGCCGTGGAGCTGGCCCGTCAGTTCCGTTCGGTCGACCGCATCGACGAGGCGTCCGAGGAGGAGCTCGCCGCAGCGGACGGGGTCGGACCGATCATCGCCGCCTCGGTGAAGCAGTGGTTCGCCGAGGACTGGCACCGCGAGATCCTGCGCAAGTGGCGCGAGGCCGGCGTCCGGATGGAGGACGAGGGAGCGGGCGCCGACGAGGGGCCGCGCCCTCTGGAAGGGCTCACCGTCGTGGTCACCGGCACGCTGGCCACGCACACCAGGGACGGCGCGAAGGACGCGCTCCAGAGCCGCGGGGCCAAGGTGACCGGCTCCGTGTCGAAGAAGACCTCCTTCGTCGTGGTGGGCGACAACCCCGGGTCGAAGCACGACAAGGCGGTGCAGCTGAAGGTTCCCGTCCTCGACGAGGCGGGCTTCGCGGTCCTCCTCGAACAGGGCCCGGACGCCGCCCGGGAGGCCGCGGTCCCCGCTGCCGAGGCCTGATCGAGGCGCGATCGAGACACCGGTGACGCGTGACCGGCGCCGAGCGGGGAATCAAGCGGGCGGGAGAGGACCGCGGGAGCCGGGCCGACCCGACCGCACCACCCGTTCGGCGCATACCCGACAGTGCGCGGCGCAAGGTCCGCATTCGGGCAAGACCTGCGGAGCGCTGCCCGCGCGGGCCCTCGGCGGCCTACTGTTGAACGAGCACCTGCCGTGCCCGGCCGCGTGGTGGGAATCGGGTCGTGGTGGCATGGGAGCGGGGGCCACCGCGGGACATCGGCACCGCCGGCTGTGAGAGGGACGGAATGAAACCGACCGAGAGCGCCGCGCCGGTGTCGCGGCTGCAAGGTTTCGTGGGCCTCACGTCGAAAGTGGGCGTGATGGTCATGGCGGTCGCCGGTTTACAGCTCGCGACCGGGTTCTACCGAACGGTCCGCGACGGACACGCGCTGTTCCCCGACGGCACCGCGGGATGGTCGCTCGCGCTGCTCACCGGAATCGTCGTAGGCCACCTGGTCGCCCTCGGGCGCGACCGCTGGTGGGGCGGCACCGGCTCCGGCGCCGCCCTCACGCTGGCCGTGCTGCTGCTCTACGGCTGGGTGTCCGCCGGGCTGGTCAGCCTCGTCGTCGTCGTACTCGTCGGCATGGCCAGGCGCCATCGCTGGCGGCAGGGACTGCTACAGGGTGCGGTGGACATCCTCGGCGTGGGAGGCGCCGCGCTCGTCCTGTCGGCGTTCGGTGAGGTGCCGACCGTGGAGACGCCCTGGCGGCCACTGTACTGGGGTGTCACCGCGGTGCCCGAGGTGCTGCTCGCCGCCGCCGTCTACCTCCTCGTCACCCGCGTCCTGCTCTGGTACGCCCGCGCCTCCCAGACCGGCGGACTGCCGACCATCGCCCGCACCGCGCTGCTGCGCCAGGGGCTCGTCGCGGTCGCCCTGCTCGGGATCGCACCGCTGATCTGTGTGGTGGCATGGGCCATGCCGGTGCTGCTGCCCCTCTTCGCGGTGCCGCTGATCGCCCTGGACTCCACCCTGTGGATCGCCCGTGCGCGCGCCGAGGAGCAGCTGAGGGACCCCCTGACCGGCCTGCCCAACCGCCAGTGGCTGCTGGAACGGACCTGGACGGCGCTGGAGGAGGCCGGAAGCACCGGCACCAGGGCCGCCCTCGTCCTGATCGACCTCGACCGCTTCCGGGCGGTCAACGACACCCTCGGCCACCTCGCCGGGGACCGTCTGCTGCTCCAGATAGCCGAGCGGCTGCGGCTGGCCCTGCCACGCGGTGCCGAGGCCGCTCGGCTCGGCGGTGACGAGTTCGCCGTACTGCTGCCGACGGCGGACTCGACAACCAGCGCCCAGCGGATCGCCCGGCATCTCGCCGCCGAGCTCTCCTCCCCCCTCGACCTCGACGGACTCACGCTGGTGCTGGAGGCCAGCGCCGGCGTCGCGGTGTACCCCGATCACGCGCTCGACGCCGAGGGCCTCCTCAGACGGGCGGACGTGGCCATGTACCAGGCCAAGCGGGACCGCACGGGTGTCGAGGTCTACGAGTCCAAGCGGGACAGCAACACCCCGGACCGGCTGGGCCTGCTGGGCGACCTGCGCCGCGCCCTGGACGCCAAGGAGGTGGAACTCCACTACCAGCCGAAGGTCCGCTTCGACGGGCAGGTCGCCGGCCTCGAAGCGCTCGTGCGCTGGGTGCACCCGGATCGCGGGCGGGTCCCCCCGGACGAGTTCATCGCGATCGCGGAGTCCTCCGGGCTGATGCCCCACCTGACCGAGTACGTGCTGGAGACGGCGCTGGCCCAGGTGGCCCGTTGGCGTGCGCAGGGCCTGTTCGTCCCCGTCGCGGTCAACGTGTCGCCGCGCGACGTCCACACCCCCGGCTTCGCAGGCAGCGTCGCGGCCCGGCTGGCGCGGCACGGGGTCCCGGCAGGCGCCCTGCAGCTGGAGATAACGGAACACGTCCTGCTGGAGGACCCGCAGCGGGCCGCCGACACCCTGGCGGGACTGACCGGGCACGGGGTGAAGATGTCCCTGGACGACTTCGGCACCGGTTACTCCTCCCTCGTCCACCTTCGGAAACTGCCGGTCAGCGAGCTCAAGATCGACCGGTCGTTCGTGGCTCGGCTGGCCGTGGACCACGAGGACGCGGAGATCGTCCGCTGCACCATCGACCTGGCCCACTCGCTCGGGCTGATCGTCGTCGCCGAGGGAGTGGAGGACGACGAGACCTGGGAGCGGCTGCGTGACCTGCACTGCGACGCGGTGCAGGGCTGGCTCGTCGCCGCGGCCATGCCGCCGCAGGAGGCGACGGCATGGCTCCTGGCCCGGGGCGAGCACGGGTGGCGGCGCCCTTCGGAGCTGGAGGCCGCGGCACCGGCGGCGGTGGCGCCCGAGCCGGCGCCCAGGTCTGCGGGGCGGGCACTCAATCCCGGCCCCGCCACCGCCTGAGGAACGGCACGGGCGGTGGCGGTTCCTCCCCTTTGTCTCCAATTGGAGACCGGGCTCGATCGGCCCGCCGCGGACGTGCCCGGCGACCCCATAGGATTGGGCCGAAAACCACACACCGAACCCTGAGGATCGCTGCATGCCTGGCATCACGCGCGAGGAGGTCGCCCACCTCGCCCGGCTGGCGCGTCTGGAGCTGAAGGGCGAAGAGCTCGAGCACTTCGCCGGTCAGCTCGACGACATCATCGGCGCGGTCGCCCGCGTCTCCGAGGTCGCCGACCAAGACGTACCGCCGACCTCCCACCCGCTGCCGCTGACCAACGTCATGCGCGCGGACGAGGTCCGTCCGTCGCTCACCACCGAGCAGGCGCTCTCCGGAGCACCGGCCCAGGAGCAGCAGCGTTTCAAGGTGCCGCAGATCCTGGGGGAGGACTAAAAGCCATGACGGACTCCAGCACCATCATCAAGCTCACCGCTGCCGAGATCGCGGCGAGGATCGCCTCTGGCGAGCTGACGGCCGTCGAGGTCACCGAGGCCCACCTGGCCCGGATCGACGCCATCGACGAGAAGGTCCACGCCTTCCTGCACATCGACCGCGAGGGCGCGCTGGCCCAGGCCCGTGCCGTGGACGCCAAGCGTGAGGCGGGCGAGAAGCTCGGCCCGCTGGCCGGTGTCCCGCTCGCGCTCAAGGACATCTTCACCACGCGGGACATGCCGACCACCGTCGGCTCGAAGATCCTCGAGGGCTGGGTCCCGCCGTACGACGCGACCCTCACCAGGAAGCTGAAGGCGGCCGACGTCGTCATCCTCGGCAAGACCAACATGGACGAGTTCGCCATGGGGTCCTCCACCGAGAACAGCGCCTACGGCCCGACCGGGAACCCCTGGGACCTCACCAGGATCCCGGGCGGCTCCGGCGGCGGTTCCTCCGCCGCGCTGGCCTCCTTCGAGGCGCCGCTCGCCATCGGCACGGACACCGGCGGCTCCATCCGCCAGCCCGCCTCCGTGACCGGCACCGTCGGAGTCAAGCCCACCTACGGCGGCGTCTCGCGCTACGGCATGGTCGCCTTCTCGTCCTCCCTGGACCAGGGGGGCCCCTGCGCCCGTACGGTCCTGGACGCGGCGCTCCTGCACGAGGTCATCGGCGGGCACGACCCGCTCGACTCCACGTCCATCGACGCCCCGGTCCCGCCGGTCGTCGAGGCCGCGCGCAACGGCTCGGTGCAGGGCATGCGCGTCGGTGTCGTCAAGCAGTTCGCGGGCGAGGGCTACCAGGCCGGAGTCGTGCAGCGGTTCGAGGAGTCCGTCGAGCTGCTCCGGTCCCTCGGCGCCACGGTCGTCGAGCTGGACTGCCCGTCCTTCGACCTCGCCCTCTCGGCGTACTACCTGATCGCGCCGTCCGAGTGCTCCTCGAACCTGGCCCGCTTCGACGCCATGCGCTACGGCCTGCGGGTCGGCGACGACGGCACGCGCTCCGCCGAGGACGTCACCGCGCTCACCCGCGAGGCGGGCTTCGGCGACGAGGTCAAGCGCCGCATCATCCTCGGTACGTACGCGCTCAGCTCCGGCTACTACGACGCGTACTACGGCTCTGCCCAGAAGGTCCGTACCCTCATCACCCAGGACTTCGAGAAGGCGTTCGAGCAGGTGGACGTCATCGTCTCGCCGACGACGCCCACCACCGCCTTCCCGATCGGCGAGCGCGCCGACGACCCGATGGCGATGTACCTCGCCGACCTGTGCACCATTCCGACCAACCTCGCCGGCAACTCCGCCATGTCGCTGCCCTGCGGCCTGGCCCCGGAGGACGGCCTGCCGGTCGGTCTGCAGATCATCGCCCCCGCCATGAAGGACGACCGGCTGTACAAGGTCGGAGCCGCCGTCGAGGCCGCTTTCGTGGAAAAGTGGGGGCACCCGCTGCTTGAGGAGGCTCCGTCACTATGAGCGCAATGGCTAAGAAGGCCAAGAACTTCAAGAAGTCCAAGTCCGGCGTCTACGTGTCCCTGGGCACCACCGCCTTCGGCGCGCTCAGCGTCGTGAAGCAGGCGAGGATGGCCCGCCAGGACAGCGACACGCTGCGTCTGATCGACGCAGCCGTCTCGGCCGCAGCGATCGTCACCGGTCTGGCGATCCTCTACCGCGAACTCAAGCGTCTCGGCGACGACGACGTCCTGCTGGGCTGAGAGGGAAAGTTTCACCGTGACTGTCATTGACCTGGAGTCGTACGAGGACGCCCTCGCGACGTACGACCCCGTCATGGGCCTCGAGGTCCATGTCGAGCTGGGCACCAAGACCAAGATGTTCTGCGGCTGTTCCACCGAGCTCAAGCAGGACGCCAACTCGCAGACCTGCCCGGTCTGCCTCGGTCTGCCGGGTGCGCTCCCGGTGGTCAACGAGATCGGCGTCGAGTCCGCCATCAAGATCGGGCTCGCGCTGAACTGCGAGATCGCCGAGTGGTGCCGCTTCGCCCGGAAGAACTACTTCTATCCGGACATGCCGAAGAACTTCCAGACCTCCCAGTACGACGAGCCGATCGCCTTCGACGGCTATCTGGACGTCCAGCTGGAGGACGGCGAGATCTTCCGCGTGCAGATCGAGCGCGCCCACATGGAGGAGGACACCGGCAAGTCGACGCACGTCGGCGGTGCCACCGGCCGCATCCACGGCGCCTCCCACTCGCTGCTCGACTACAACCGTGCGGGCATCCCCCTCATCGAGATCGTCACCAAGCCGATCGAGGGAGCCGGCGCACGCGCCCCCGAGGTCGCCAAGGCGTACGTCGCCGAGCTCCGCGAGCTCATCAAGGCGCTCGGCGTCTCGGAGGCCCGGATGGAGATGGGCCAGATGCGCTGCGACGTCAACCTGTCGCTTCGCCCGCACGGCCGCGAGGAGTTCGGTACGCGCTCCGAGACGAAGAACGTCAACTCGCTGCGTTCCGTCGAGCGCGCCGCCCGCTTCGAGATCCAGCGCCACGCCGCGGTGCTGAACTCGGGCGGGACGATCGTGCAGGAGACCCGGCACTTCCACGAGGAGGACGGCTCCACCACGGCCGGCCGCATCAAGGACAACGCCGAGGACTACCGCTACTTCCCCGAGCCCGACCTGGTCCCGGTCGCCCCGTCCCGCGAGTGGGTCGAGGAGCTCCGCAAGGGGCTCCCCGAGCTGCCGCGGCTGCGCCGCAAGCGGCTGAAGGAGGACTGGGGCGTCGGCGAGCACGACATGCAGTCGATCCTCAACGCCGGCGCGGTCGACCTGATCGTCGCCACGACGGACGCGGGCGCACCCTCCGACCAGGCCCGCAAGTGGTGGATGGGCGAGCTCGCCCGCAACGCCAACGAGACCGGCCGCAGTCTGGACGAGCTGCCGGTGACCCCGGCGCAGGTCGCCCGGGTGGCCGAGCTCGTCGCCGCCGGCGACCTCAACGACAAGCTGGCCCGCCAGGTCCTCGAGGGCGTCCTCGCGGGTGAGGGCGATCCGGACACCGTCGTCGAGAAGCGCGGCCTGAAGGTCGTCTCCGACGAGGGCGCGCTGGGCACGGCGGTCGACGAGGCCATCGCGGCCAACGCGGCGATCGCCGACAAGATCCGTGGCGGAAAGGTCGCCGCGGCCGGCGCCCTGGTCGGTGCGGTCATGAAGGCCACCCGCGGCCAGGCGGACGCGGCGCGCGTGCGTGAGCTCATCCTGGAGAAGCTCGGCGTCGAGGGCTGACCCGGGCATCCTGCCGAAGGGGGCGGAGCATCCACCGGATGTTCCGCCCCCTTCGGCGTACCGGGGACTGGATCGGACCGGGCGGCGCCCCGTCCGCCGGCGCACTCCGCGGGGCACCCGCCGGACATTCACCACCGGGCCGTACGGACGCCTTCCCGGCGCCACCTGGCTTGTCTACCTTCCGGACGTACCACTGGATTTCGGGAGGCTCAATTGGCTACGGACATTTCACGGCGACGGCTCTTCACGCTCGGCGGCGGCGCTCTCGGGGCCGCTGCCGCGGGCTCGCTGCTGCCTCCGTCGCTCCAGGCCGCGATGGCCGCGCAACCGCAGCACGCGGCGGGGTCCGGTGGGCTCCGGGACATCAGGCACGTGGTGATCCTCATGCAGGAGAACCGTTCGTTCGACCACTACTTCGGCATGCTGCGCGGGGTGCGGGGGTTCGGTGACCGCAACGCGGTCGAACTGCCCTCCGGCAGGCCGGTCTTCGAGCAGCCGGGGCCGCTCGGCACCACGGTGCTGCCGTTCCCCGTCCGGGACGCGGCGGCGGCCCAGAAGCAGGACCTCCAGTACATCGGCGCCCTCGACCACTCCTGGAGCGGCGGCGCCAAGGCCTGGGGCGATGGCTGGATGAACGGCTGGGTCTCCGCGAAGACGGCCGCGACCATGGCGTACTACGACCGCCGGGACATCCCGCTGCACTACGAACTCGCCGACACCTTCACGGTCTGCGACGCCTACCACTCCTCCGTACACACCTCGACCAGCCCCAACCGCAACCACCTCTGGAGCGGGATGACGGGCTTCGAGGCGAACGGTGAGCGGGCCGTCGGCAACGACGCGTACGACGAGGGCACGCATCCCGGGTACGGCTGGGGCACCTACGCGGAACGGCTGGAGAAGGCCGGGCGCAGCTGGCGTACGTACACCGAGTGGGAGAACTTCACCGACAACCAGATCGAGTTCTTCAGCACGTTCAAGGCCCTGGCGCGCAAGGCCCTGGCGGCGACGGGCGGGCACACCTACATGGAGTCCTTCTACGCGGCCGTGCGGGACGCCGGGGCTGGGCCGGAGCGGGACCGGCTGCTGGGGCTGCTGGAGGAGGGCGTCGCCGCGCTGACCCGGGCCGAGCGGAGCCTGTTCGAGCGTGGACTGCGCCGGGTGGAGACGGGGACGCTGGCCGACGAGTTCGCCGCGGACGTCGCGGCCGGCACGCTGCCCGAGGTGTCCTACCTGGTGCCGTCCGCGGTGGACTCCGAGCATCCGAGCGTCTCGTCCCCGGTGCACAGCGCGACGATCGTCTACAAGGTCCTCGACGCGCTCGGCAGGCATCCCGACGTGTGGCGGCACACCGCCGTCCTCATCAACTACGACGAGAACGACGGCTTCTTCGACCACGTGCCTCCACCCGTACCTCCCGCGGAGGTCGCCGAGGAGCGCTGGCAGGGCAAGCCCACCGGGCTCGGCGTGCGGGTGCCGCTCCTGGTCGTCTCGCCGTGGACGGTCGGCGGGTACGTCTGCTCCGAGGTCTTCGACCACACGTCGGTGATCCGTCTCCTGGAGCGCTGGACGGGTGTGGAGGAGCCGAACATCGGCGCTTGGCGCCGCACGGTCACCGGCGACCTCACCTCGGCGTTCGACTTCCGGCGGGCGCGGCGGCAACCGGAGGTGGCACACCCGGGTGGAGTCCCGCCCTTCGGAGGGCGCTGGCAGCCGAAGCCGCCCGCCGCCCAGCACATGCCCGTCCAGGAGCCCGGCGTCCGGCCGGCCAGGCCCCTCCCGTACCAGCCGGACGCGCAGGCCGTGCGGGTGGAAGGCGGGCTGCGGGTGTCGCTCAGCAACAGCGGAAGCTCCTGGGCACACTTCGCGCTGTACCCGTACGCCGGCGAGTTCCCCGTCCCGCAGCACCGCGACGTCCGAAGGGCGGCGCGGCTGGCCGTGCCCCTCGACGGCGAGCGGTACAGGTTCACCGTCACCGGACCGAACGGCTTCCGGCGGGAGTTCGAGGGGGCCGCCCACAGCCCCGCCGAACTCGCCTCCAGGATCGACGCCGACGAGCGCGACCTGCACCTCACCCTGCGCAACACCGGGCGGCGCACGCTGACCTTCACCGTCCGGCCGCTGGCGTACGCCGAGGAGGACGACCTGCTGGACTGGACCCGGAGGGTCGAGGTCAAGCCCGGCCGCAGCCGCACGGTCGTGCACTCGGCGGCCGACTCCCACGGCTGGTACGACCTCGACGTGACGACCGACGGAGGATCCTTCCGGCGGCGGCTGATGGGACACATCGAGAACGGCCGGCCGAGCGTCTCCGGGTGACGGGTGACGGCTTCCCCGGGGGAGGGGCTTGGAGCGGCCGTGGCCGGGGGCCCGCCGACGAAGGCGGAATCCGAACGGTGTGACCATCACCACGAAAGCGGCATATGGTCATTAATGGCTGACAGAGTGAGCCTTCCAGGTCATGCGGCCTCGTGGGACGTTCCCGTCATGTCCCGCGAGGCCCACGAACCCCAGGAGCACGTCCGTTGGCCGCCATCGCACGCTGGTGCCTCAGGCACCGCCTCGCCGCTGTCCTCATCTGGCTGTTCGCACTCGGCGGCGCCGCCACGGCGGCCGGCTTCGCGGGTTCGGCGTACTCCAACGACTACGAGGTGCCGGGCACCGAATCCGGCCGCGCCGGTGAACTCCTCCAGGCGGGCTTCAAGAACATCGGAGGGGACACCGCCTCCGTCGTCTGGCACACCCCCGCCTCCGCCTCCGTCCGCGATGCCGGTGTGGAGCGGACGATGACCGGGACGCTGCGTGCGATCGGCGCGCTGCCCGGTGTCGGTGACGTGGCCGGCCCGTACGGAGCGACCGGCGGCCAGGAGCAGATCAGCCAGGACGGGCGCACCGCCTACGCCACGGTCACCTTCGACCACCGGGCCGACGAGATCCCGCCGGAGCGGGTGCGGGCCCTCGTCGAAACGGCGCGTGCGGCCGGGAGCGACGGGCTTCAGGTCGAACTGGGCGGCACCCCCCTCGCGCTGACCGAGGCGCCGTCCGTCCACCTGGGCGAGGCCGTCGGGGTCGTCGTCGCGGCGGTCGTGCTCTTCCTCGCCTTCGGATCGTTCGCTGCCAGTCTGCTGCCCATCGCCACCGCCCTCGTCTCCGTCGGCACGGCGTACGCGGCGATCGTGCTGCTCGGCCACGTCATGACCGTCGCCGACTTCGCACCGATGCTGGGCATGCTCATCGGGCTCGGCGTGGGCATCGACTACGCCCTCTTCATCGTCACCCGGCACCGGCGAGGCCTGCGACGCGGCCTGTCCGTGCCGGAGGCGGCGGCCGACGCCGTCGCGACGACGGGCCGCGCCGTCGTCTTCGCCGGAGCCACGGTCTGCGTCGCCCTGCTCGGCATGCTGGTCCTGCGGCTCGGCTTCCTCAACGGCGTCGCCATCGCCGCGTCGCTCACGGTGGTGCTGACCGTCGCGGCGTCGGTGACGCTGCTGCCCGCGCTGCTCTCCTTCATCGGCATGCGCGCCCTCGGGCGGCGTGAGCGCGGCCGGCTCGCCGAGTCCGGGCCGCAGCCCGAGCGGGCCACCGGCTTCGCCGTCCGCTGGTCCGCCTTCGTCGAGAGGCACCCCCGGCTGCTGGGCGCGGTCGCAGCCGGCGTCATGGCCGTGCTGGCGATCCCCACCCTCTCCCTGCACCTGGGCACGTCCGACCAGGGCAACAACCCCGCCACGGCAACCACCCGGCAGGCGTACGACCTGCTGGCCGACGGGTTCGGCCCCGGCGTCAACGGGCCGTTGACGGTCGCCGCGCATCTCGACGGCGCCGACGACCAGCTCGCGATGGGCGGTCTGCCCGCCGTACTGCGCGGCACCGACGGCGTCGCCTCGGTGAGCCCCGTGACGTACAACGGCAGCGGTGACACGGCGTTCGTCACCGTCGTTCCCGAGTCGGCTCCGCAGTCGCAGCGGACCAGCGAGCTCGTCGACCGGCTCCGCGACGACGTCCTGCCGCGGGTGGGGGAGGCCACCTCGCTGGAGACACATGTCGGCGGGGTGACGGCGAGCTACGACGACTTCGCGCAGATCATCGTCGGTAAGCTGCCGCTCTTCGTCGGAGTGGTCATCGCGCTCGGCTGCCTGCTCCTGCTGCTGGCGTTCCGCTCACTCGCCGTCCCGCTGAAGGCCGCCGTGATGAACGTGGCCGCGGTCGCCGCGTCCTTCGGCGTCGTCACAGCGGTGTTCCAGTGGGGCTGGGGGAGCGAGCTGCTGGGGCTGGGCAGCGCGGGTCCCATCGAGCCGTTCCTCCCCGTGATCATGGTCTCGGTCCTCTTCGGGCTCTCGATGGACTACCAGGTCTTCCTCGTCGGCCGGATGTACGAGGAGTGGCTCGCGACCGGTGACAACTGCCGGTCGGTGCGGGTGGGCCTCGCCGAGACCGGCCGGGTGATCAACTCGGCCGCGGTGATCATGATCTCGGTCTTCCTCGCCTTCGTGCTCAGCGGCGACCGTGTCATCGCCATGTTCGGCATCGCTCTCGCCGCCGCGGTCGCACTCGACGCGTTCGTCCTGCGCACCCTGCTGGTCCCCGCCCTCATGCACCTGCTCGGGGGCGCGAACTGGTGGCTGCCCGCCCGGCTGGACCGTCTCCTGCCGCGTCTCAGCATCGAGCCGCCGGAACGCCCGGTCCCGAGTGCGGGGATCCCGGGGGAGCGCACGGGCGTCGAAGCCCCGGCCGCCCCGCAGAGCCTTCGCTGAGGCATCACGACGAACGAGGAGACGTACGGTGTTCACCGTGTCACTGGATGACGACGGGGCGGAGCTCCGGCCGCTCGAACCCTGGCAGGCGCAGGAGTTCCTGGCCCACATGGACCGGGCACGCGGCCTTGTCGACCCGTGGATCCCCTTCGCCTCGGCCGCCACGGACCTCCCCTCCGCACGCGCTCTGCTCCAGCGCTACGCTGACAAGCAGGCCGCCGACACCGGCCGCATCCACGGGATCTGGCTGGACGGCACGCTCGTCGGCGGCGTCATGTTCCGGATATTCGAGGCGGAGACGGGCAACTGCGAGATCGGCTGCTGGCTGGAGCCGGCCGGGCAGGGCCGGGGCCTGGTCAACCGTGCCTCACGGGCCCTGATCGACTGGGCCGTGGACGTACGCGGAATGCACCGCGTGGAGTGGATCGCCTCCGCCGCCAACATCCGCAGCGTCGCCGCCGCGGAGCGCCTCGGGATGAGGCGGGACGGCGTGCGCCGGGAGGCCTACCTGTACCGGGGTGTGCGCCACGACGAGGAGATCTGGTCCGTCCTGGCCTCGGAGTGGCGCGCTCGGCGTTAAGGAGGTTCTCATACGGGACCCCTAGCGTGCGGCGTATGAACACCACCCCCTCCACCCCGACCACCGACGACACCGAGGAGAGGAAGACGGCCGACGGCACCGCCGTCGTACCGGGCCCGGCGAAGAAGGCCGCTCCCACGGAGGGCGACGCCGTGCCGGAGGGCGTCGCACCGGGCGTCACCGCGTCCGACGTGACGGCGATGGACGTCGCCGCGACCGACGCCGCCGCCGAGGACGGTCTCGAAGTCGAGCTGGAGCCAGACGCGCACGCCGAGGCCGAGGCCGCCGCATCCGCCGGGACCGGCGCGGGCGCCGCCGCCGTCGTGGCCGCCGCGCTCGGTGTCGTCTCCCTCTCCGGAGCGTGGACCGGCCGGGTCGCCGCCGAGCGCGAGACGCTGATCGGCCAGATCAAGACCTCCGGCGGCGGCGGCAGCGCCGCCCAGCAGATCTCCGAGATCTACGGCGACGCCTGGCACAGCACGGCCCTCGTCAACGGAGTGTTCGCCCTCCTCGCCCTGCTCGTCGGCGTCTTCGTCCTTGTCCGTCCCGCCTTCGGCACACCGTCCGTCCATCCGCAGGCGGGCTGGATCCGCTCGGTGGCCTGGGCCGGCATCGCACTCGGCGTGCTCGGTGTACTGATCTCCGTGGGCATGTACCTCGACCTCTTCGTCGCCATGCCGTCGGCCGCCGCCGGCAGCTGATCACCCGGGGCGGGCCCTGGGTTCCCACGACCGGGGCCCCGCCTCCCCCGCCCGACGCGCTGGCAGCTGCCGCGGGAGGGGAGGCCGGGCGCACGGTACGAGCGATCCGTGCTCCGACCCGCCTTCCGCGTCCTGGAGGAGACCACCGGTTGTGCCACCCCCCCCCGCACGACAGCCTCCGGCACGCCGCCCCCGCCGGTCGCCGGCCGTCAACGCACCTCGAGGAGCAGGATCCGGTCGTCACCCGCCTTCGGGGTGCCGCGGCCGTCCGTGTTGCTCGTGACCAGCCACAGCTTGTCCCCACCCGCGGCGAGCACGGTGCGCAGCCGCCCGTACTTCCCTTCGAGGAACGCCTGGGGGGCCGCCAGCGGCTCTTCGCCCGACTTGCCCGACAGAGGAATGCGCCAGAGCCGCTCGCCCCGGAGCCCCGCCATCCAGATCGATCCCTCGGCGTAGGCGATTCCACTCGGCGAGGCCTCCGAGGTCTTCCACTGGGCCACCGGGTCGACGAGACCGGACTCGCCCTTCCTGCCCTCCACCTTCGGCCAGCCGTAGTTCCTGCCCGGCTCGATCCGGTTGAGCTCGTCCCAGGTGTTCTGGCCGAACTCGGCGGCCCAGAGGCGCTTTCGGCCGTCCCAGGCGAGGCCCTGCACATTGCGGTGGCCGTAGGAGTAGACCACCGAGTCCGCTTCGGGATTGCCGTGCACCGGTTCGCCGTCGGGGGTCATCCGGAGGGTCTTGCCCGCAAGGGACGAGGTGTCCTGGGCCAGACCCGTGTCGCCCGTCTCGCCCGTGCCCGCGTACAGCATGCGGTCCGGGCCGAACGCGATCCGTCCGCCGTTGTGGATGGACCCCTTCGGAATGCCCCGCAGGATGGTGTCCGGTGCACCCAGCTGCTGGCCGGGGGGCTTCTTCTCGTCGTACTGCATGCGTGCGATGCGGTTGTCCGACTCGGTGGTGAAGTAGGCGTAGACCAGGTGGTCCGCTCCGAACGTCGGGGCGACAGCCAGGCCGAGCAGGCCGCCCTCACCCGCCGGGGCGACCCCCGGCACCGAGCCGAGCAGTGTCTTCCCGCCGCTCTCGCCGTCGATCCGGGTGATCGTCGCCTCGTCACGCGAGGCGACCAGCAGGTCGCCCCCGGGCAGCGCCGCGAGGCCCCAGGGGGACGCCAGGCCGTCGGTGAGCGTCTTCACCACCTCGACCGATCCCCTGGCCGGAGGCAGGTCCGCCGTGGGGCTCTTCGAAGCCGGGGGAGCCGACGCGGTGCCCGTCGGCGACGCGGAGGCACCCCCGCCCACCGCCGGACCGTCCTCGGACGAGCATCCGGACAGCAACAGGCAGGACGAGGCGAAGAGGGCCACCACGCCCTTGCGCAGTACGGGACTTTGCACAGCACCGATCCTTTCGACGGTCGCACGACCACTGTTCTCACACCGCAGCGTTCCCTCGGGTTCCCGAGCTCCGGCAATTCTCCCGCCGCCGGATCAGTCCCACGACCCGCGGGCGCGTGGCAGCCCGGCGATCTCGACGAGATCCCGGTCGTCGAGCACCAGTCCCGCGGCCTCGGCGTTCTCCACGGCCCACCGCTCCCGCTTCGCGCCGGGCACGGGCACCACGTGGCGGCCCTGGCGCAGCACCCACGCGAGCGCCACCTGCGCGGGAGTGGCGCCGTGCCGCTCCCCGACCCTGCGCAGCCCCGCCACCACCGGCTGGTTGGCGGCCATCATCTCCGAGGTGAACCGGGGGTGCCTGGCCCGTGGATCGTCGGGCTCGAAGCCGTGGCCAGGCTTGAGCGTCCCGGTCAGATAGCCGCTGCCGAGCGGCATCGCGGCCAGCACGCCCACACCTCTCGCCGCGCACCAGGGCAGCAGGTCCTCCAGCGCCTGGGGCGACCACACTGACAGCTCCGCCTGCACGGCGCTGACCGGGAAGACCTGCTGAACCCGCTCCAGTTGCCGAAGCGTCGCGTCGTGCATCCGCGCCCCCGGCCCGCGACCGGCCCGCGCGCCCACCGCGCACAGTCCCAGCGCCCGCACCTTGCCCGCGCCCACCAGGTCCGCCATCGCTCCCCAGGTCTCCTCCACCGGCACCTCGGGGTCCGCCCTGTGCAGCTGGTAGAGGTCGATCACGTCGGTCTGCAGCCGCCGCAGCGACGCGTCGCAGGCCCGGCGCACATAGCCGGGGCGCCCGTTGGCCACGATGTGCTGGTCCCCCACGAGCAGGCCGCACTTGGTGGAGAGGAAGGCGTCGGACCTGCGGCCCTTGAGCGCCCGCCCGACGAGCAGTTCGTTCGTGAACGGGCCGTACATGTCCGCCGTGTCGAGCAGCCGGACGCCCGCGTCCAGCGCGGCGTGCACCGTACGCACCGAGCGGTCACCGCGCTGCTGCGACGTGCTGTAGGCCCAGCTCATCGGCATACAGCCCAGCCCGACCGCGCCCACGGACAGGGCCGCCGCACCGATAGTCCTGCGCTCCAACTCCCCGAACCCTCCCTCGGCTGCGCGATCATGGGACCACCAGCACCCCAAAGTAACCTCTGCCGTACCTCGCCCTTCGCATAGCCTCCTGACCATGACTTCTTCATCTGCCACCGACGTATGGCTGCCCTTCCCCGCCGACGAGGTGGACGGGCTCCCCGAGGGCCTCGACTACCGCTTCTGGGACGGCGGCCGGGACTATCCGGCGGATCCCTCCGACTGCGGGTTCTACGTCGTCCCCTACATGAAGGGCCCCGAGGTCGCGGTCCGTCCGCTCGACGCGATGAAGCGGGTCGAGGTCGTCCAGACCCTCTCGGCGGGCATAGACCACGTGGAACCGGGGCTCGGCCTCCTGCCCTCCGGGGTGCGGCTGTGCAACGCCAAGGGTGTGCACGAGGCCTCGACCGCCGAGCTCGCGCTCGCCCTCGTCCTCGCCTCGCTCCGGGGGTTCCCCGGCTTCGTGCACGGCCAGGACGAGGAGGAGTGGCGGTCCGGCTTCTATCCGGCACTCGCCGACAAGACCGTTCTCGTGGTGGGTTACGGATCGATCGGCGCCGCCGTCGAGGACCGGCTCGAACCCTTCGAGTGTGCGCGGGTGCTGCGCGTCGCACGCTCCGCGCGGACCACCGGGCGCGGTCCCGTGCACGCGCTCGGGGACCTCCCCGCGCTGCTGCCCGAGGCCGACGTCGTCATCCTGTCCACTCCGCTGAACCCGTCCACACGAGGCCTGGTCGACCGGGACTTCCTCGCCGCGATGCGGGACGGCGCACTGCTCGTGAACGTAGCCAGGGGAGGCGTCGTGGACACCGCGGCCCTGCTGGCCGAACTCGAGTCCGGACGCCTGCGTGCCGCACTCGACGTCACCGACCCGGAACCCCTGCCCGCCGGCCACCCCCTCTGGCACGCTCCCCACACGCTGATCACTCCCCATGTGGGGGGCAGCACCTCCGCGTTCCTGCCCCGGGCCAAGCGGCTGCTGACCGGACAGCTCACCCGGTACGCCGCCGGGGAGCCGGTCGCCAACCTCGTCCTCACGACCGGCTGACCGCTCGCCGAACGGCTCCGACCGCACCGAGTTCCCACAACACCCCAGGTGGTCACGGAGAGTAGAGAAGCTATGTCCCTGAGTGACGGCTCTGGTGTATCGTCCGGAAGAGGGCTGCGCCGTGGAAGGGACGGCGTCGGGGGAGGAAGCCGAACGCGAGGGGGCGACGGGCGATGTGCGGCCAGTGGAGAGACGATCCGAAGCGGCGGGGCCGACGGGCGGGGCCGGCGGCACCGAGGGTGCCGGGGCCCACCCGCGGAGTTCCCCGGTGAGCGCCCTCGGGGCCATGCTCGCCCGGCAGCCCGCCACCGGGCGGACCACCGGGCTGCGCGCCCAACTCGCCCTGGCCACCGTCTGCGCCGGATACGGCGTGGGGGCGGCCGTCGGCTGGGGATCGCCCGGAGTCGCCCTGTTCATGGGGGACTTCGGCCTCAGCGTCGCCGCCCTGATCGCCGCAGTCTCGTGCTTCCGCTACGCCCGCGCCGGCGACATCCGGTTCCGGCCGGCCTGGCTCCTCTTCTCGCTCTCCTCGGCCATGGCCGCCGGAGGCAACGCGGTCTGGGGATGGTACGAGGTGGTGCTGGGGCGCACGGTGCCCTCCCCCTCCCTCGCGGACGTCTTCTTCCTCTGCTTCGCGCCGCCCGCCATCGTCGGCCTGCTCGTCCTCGCCAAGAG
The DNA here is from genome assembly GCF_040660235.1 of Streptomyces sp. NPDC049970. Lineage (NCBI taxonomy): Bacteria > Bacillati > Actinomycetota > Actinomycetes > Kitasatosporales > Streptomycetaceae > Streptomyces > Streptomyces sp. NPDC049970. Next base: position 437,120 of record NZ_JBFALP010000003.1, read on the forward strand.
ACCGGTCAGCCGCGCCGGCTGGGTCTGCCTGGTGCTGGACGCCTGGCTGATCGGCGGGTCCCTGCTGACGCTCTCCTGGAGCCTCGCACTCGCCCACACCGCGCACGCGGTGAACGCGGCGGGCGAGAGCGTGGCCAGGGCGGCGCTCTCGCTGGCCTACCCGCTGCTCGACATCGTGCTGGTCTCCATGGTCCTCGCCCTGCACTTCCGGCGGGTCAACGTGAACCGCTCCGCGGTGAACACGGCCATCGCGGGCCTCGCCCTGACCGTGCTGTGCGACGCGCTGTTCACCGCCCCGCTGCTGCGCTCGGTGTACCACTCGGGACAGTTGCTCGACGCGGGCTGGTTCGCCGGCTCCCTGCTCCTCGCCTACGCACCCTGGGGGGCCCGTCGCGACGAGGACAACGCTGTCGGGGCCCTGCCCGAACCGCGTCCGCAGAGCCGCCCGGTCACGGGATCGCTCGCCGCGCTCACGCCGTACCTCGCCGCCGCGGTGTGCACGCTCGGCATCCTCTACAACGTGGTCGAGGGCCGCCGGGTCGACCGCCTCGTGGTCCTCACCGGCTGCACGGTGGTGCTCGCCCTGGTGCTGCGCCAGGCCATCATGCTCCTCGACAACATCGCCCTCACCCACGAACTGGCCCAGAAGGAGAACCACTTCCGCTCCCTGGTCCAGGGGTCCAGCGACGTCATCATGATCGCCGAGCCCAGCGGTGTGCTGCGCTACGTCAGTCCCGCGGCGGCCGGGGTCTACGGCCGTCAGGCCGAGGACCTCGTCGGCGCCGAGCTGGCGTCGGTCATCCACCCCGACGACCTCGGGGCAGTGGTCCACGAGCTGAGACGCTTCCTCGCCGCCCCGCCCCGCGACGAGTCCACCACCCGTATCGAGTGCCGCTTCCGGTCGGGCACGGGTGACTGGCTCCACGTGGAGTCCACCGTCAACCGCCACGAGGGCGGTCTGCTGCTGAACAGCCGGGACGTGACCGAGCGGGTCAGGCTCCAGGCGCAGTTGCAGCACAACGCCGAACACGACCCGCTCACCGACCTGCCCAACCGGGCGCTGTTCACCACCCGCGTCGGCCGGGCGCTCGGCGGGCGGAGAGCCGGCGACCCCGGCACCGCGGTGCTCTTCATCGACCTCGACGGCTTCAAGGCCGTCAACGACTCCATCGGCCACCAGGCGGGCGACGAACTGCTCGTCCAGGCCGCCCGACGGCTCCAGGAGTCCGTGCGCGGCTCCGACACCGCCGCACGCCTCGGGGGCGACGAGTTCGCCGCGCTCATCGCCGGCGACGGCACCCGTGACCAGGCCGCAAGGGAGTGCCAGGTCCACGAGATCGCCGAGCGGCTCCGTCTGCGGCTCTCCCAGCCGTACCGGATCGGCACCGGCGAGGTCCGGGTGGCCGCCTCCATCGGAGTCGCCTTCGCCGAGCCGTCCATCACGCCCAAGGACCTCATGCGCAACGCCGACCTCGCCATGTACCGCGCGAAGGCCGGCGGCAAGGACCGGGTCGAGCTGTACGCCCCCCAGATGCAGGCCGACGTCGTGCGCAGGTCCGAGCTGGCCGCGCGGCTGCGAACCGCCCTGCGGGACGGCGAGTTCGCCCTGCTGCACCAGCCCGTCGTCCACCTCGCCAGCGGCACCGTGGCGGCCGTCGCCGCGCAGGCGCGATGGCGCTCCGCCCAGGGCGTCCTGTTCACCCCGGCCGAGTTCCTCAGGGCGCCCGCCGACAGCGAACGCGCAGCCGAGCTCAGCACCTGGCTCCTGGAGGAGGCGGTCGAACAGGCCGCCGACCGCGCCGGGGCCGGGCATCCCGTCCCCGTCTGCGTGCGGGTGCCGGCCTCCCGGCTGCTGGACCGGACACTGCCCCCGGGGTCGGTCGAGGCACTCCTGACCCGGTACGGCCTCCCCTCCGGCTCGCTGATGATCGAGGTGGCCGACAGCGACCCGCGGAACTCCTTCGAAGAGCTGGAGCAGCGGCTGGTCTCCCTGCGCCGCCTCGGCGTGCGTATCGCGCTGGACGGCTTCGGCAGCGGGTACGCCGCCGTCAACGCCCTGCGCCGGCTCCCCATCGACGTACTGAAACTGGACAGGTGCCTGGTGGAGGGCGTCGTCGAGTCGGCGAGGCTGCACAAGATCACCAGTGGGCTCCTGCGCATCGCGGGCGACCTCGGGATGCAGTCCGTCGCCGACGGCGTGGACATGCCCGAGCAGGTGCGCGCGCTGCGCGCCATGGGCTGCACGCACGGCCAGGGAACGGCCTTCGCCGGGCCGCTGGACGAGTACCGTCTGCGGCGGACCCTGGTGCGCGGGAAGTACCCCGTCCCCGGCGCCGCCCCGACCGCTCGCCCGGTGCTCGCGGGCGGCTCGATCCCGCTGCAGAGCCGCTCACATGATGAGACGCCCGTCCCACCCACTTGACACCGTATACGTGCCGGAGAGAGGGTCAATGCCATGCGCACCCGAATTCTCGTACTTGGAAAGCGCGTCGGCTGAAGCAGGGTCACTCATGGACACCCTGCAGACCGCACCGGCGCGCTCCCCTCGCTTGCCTCACGGCACGAGGGGTTTTTTGTTGCACCGGGGCCCCTCAAAACCCCGCAAACACACCGCATAAACCCTCAGCTTCGAGAAGAGAATGCCGATGACCGAGCAGGCCACCGGGGCCCAGCACCCGCAGCCGCGGGCCCGTAACGGCGGACCGTCCTCCGCCTCCGTTGAGCACCTCACGGGCGCGCAGTCCCTCATCCGCTCTCTCGAGGAAGTCGGGGCCGACACGGTATTCGGCCTCCCCGGCGGCTGCATCCTCCCGGCGTACGACCCGCTGATGGACTCCACCCGCGTCCGCCACATCCTGGTCCGCCACGAGCAGGGCGCGGGACACGCGGCCACCGGCTACGCACAGGCCACCGGCAAGGTCGGCGTCTGCATGGTCACCTCGGGCCCCGGCGCGACCAACCTGGTCACCCCGATCGCCGACGCGGCCATGGACTCGGTGCCGCTGGTCGCGATCACCGGCCAGGTGGCCTCCGCCGCCATCGGTACGGACGCCTTCCAGGAAGCCGACATCTGCGGCATCACGATGCCGATCACGAAGCACAACTTCCTGGTCACCCGCGCCGAGGACATCGCCCACACGATCGCCGAGGCCTTCCACATCGCCTCCACCGGCCGTCCGGGACCGGTCCTCGTCGACATCGCCAAGGACGCGCTGCAGGCGAAGACGACCTTCAGCTGGCCGCCGACGATGGACCTGCCCGGCTACCGCCCGGTCACCAAGCCGCACGCCAAGCAGATCCGCGAGGCCGCCAAGCTCGTCACCCAGGCCCAGCGGCCGGTGCTGTACGTCGGCGGCGGCGTCCTGAAGGCCGGGGCCACCGCCGAGCTCAAGGTCCTGGCCGAGCTCACCGGAGCGCCCGTCACCACCACGCTGATGGCGCTCGGCGCCTTCCCCGACAGCCACCCGCTGCACGTGGGGATGCCCGGCATGCACGGTTCGGTCACCGCCGTCACCGCGCTGCAGAAGGCCGACCTGATCGTCGCGCTCGGGGCCAGGTTCGACGACCGGGTCACCGGCAAGCTGGACAGCTTCGCCCCGTACGCCAAGATCGTCCACGCGGACATCGACCCGGCCGAGATCGGCAAGAACCGCGTCGCCGACGTCCCGATCGTCGGGGACGCCCGCGAGGTCATCGCCGACCTCGTCCAGGCGGTCCAGACCGAGCACACCGAGGGCAGGCCCGGCGCCGCGGCCCAGGACAGGTACGCGGCCTGGTGGAAGGACCTCAACCGCTGGCGCGACACCTACCCGGTCGGCTACGACCTGCCGGAGGACGGCAGCCTCTCGCCGCAGCAGGTCATCCAGCGCATCGGCGAACTCGCCCCCGACGGCACGATCTTCGCCGCGGGCGTCGGCCAGCACCAGATGTGGGCCTCGCACTTCATCCAGTACGAGCAGCCCGCGACGTGGCTCAACTCGGGCGGCGCGGGGACCATGGGGTACGCCGTCCCGGCCGCGATGGGCGCGAAGGCCGGCATGCCGGACCGCGCCGTCTGGGCGATCGACGGCGACGGCTGCTTCCAGATGACCAATCAGGAACTCACCACCTGCGCGCTCAACAACATCCCGATCAAGGTCGCGATCATCAACAACGGCGCGCTCGGGATGGTCCGCCAGTGGCAGACCCTGTTCTACAACCAGCGTTACTCCAACACCGTGCTGCACAGCGGCGCGGACTCGGACGGCGTCCCCGCCAAGGGCACCCGGGTGCCGGACTTCGTCAAGCTGTCCGAGGCCATGGGCTGCTACGCGATCCGCTGCGAGGACCCGGCCGACCTGGACAAGGTCATCGCCGAGGCCAACGCGATCAACGACCGCCCGGTCGTCATCGACTTCATCGTCCACGAGGACGCCATGGTGTGGCCGATGGTCGCCGCAGGCACCTCCAACGACGAGGTCATGGCGGCGCGTGGCGTCCGCCCCGACTTCGGCGACAACGAAGACGACTGAGAGACAGAGAGAGACAGACTCCATGTCCAGTAAGCACACGCTCTCCGTCCTGGTCGAGAACAAGCCCGGTGTCCTCGCCCGGATCACGGCCCTGTTCTCCCGGCGCGGCTTCAACATCGACTCGCTCGCGGTCGGTACCACCGAACATCCCGACATCTCACGCATCACCATCGTCGTGAACGTCGAGGGCCTGCCGCTGGAGCAGGTGACCAAGCAGCTCAACAAGCTGGTCAACGTACTGAAGATCGTCGAACTCGAGCCCGCCGCGGCGATCCAGCGGGAGCTCGTCCTGGTGAAGGTCCGCGCCGACAACGAGACCCGCTCCCAGATCGTCGAGATCGTCCAGCTGTTCCGCGCCAAGACCGTCGACGTCTCTCCCGAGGCCGTCACGATCGAGGCGACCGGGGGTGCCGACAAGCTGGAGGCCATGCTCAAGATGCTGGAGCAGTTCGGCATCAAGGAGCTCGTCCAGTCCGGCACCATCGCCATAGGACGCGGTGCGCGCTCGATCACCGACCGTTCTCTGCGCGCACTCGACCGCTCGGCGTAACCCTTCACGGGTTGCCCGGCCGTCCGGCCGCTCGCATGGCGAGACCCGGCAACGTATCCCACGCACCCCGCCGTACGGTGGGACGCAACACCTGCACACCAAGGAGAAGACCCAGTGGCCGAGCTGTTCTACGACGACGATGCCGACCTGTCCATCATCCAGGGCCGCAAGGTCGCGGTCCTCGGTTACGGCAGCCAGGGCCACGCCCACGCGCTGTCGCTGCGTGACTCGGGTGTCGACGTCCGAGTCGGTCTGCACGAGGGCTCGAAGTCCAAGGCCAAGGCCGAGGAGCAGGGCCTGCGCGTGGTGACCCCGTCCGAGGCCGCGGCCGAGGCCGACGTCATCATGATCCTCGTCCCGGACCCGATCCAGGCCCAGGTCTACGAGGAGTCCGTCAAGGACAATCTCAAGGACGGCGACGCGCTGTTCTTCGGCCACGGCCTGAACATCCGCTTCGACTTCATCAAGCCGCCGGCCAACGTCGACGTCTGCATGGTCGCCCCCAAGGGCCCCGGCCACCTGGTCCGCCGCCAGTACGAGGAGGGCCGCGGCGTGCCGTGCATCGTGGCCGTCGAGCAGAACCCCTCGGGCAAGGGCCTGGAGCTCGCCCTCAGCTACGCGAAGGGAATCGGCGGCACCCGCGCCGGCGTCATCAAGACGACCTTCACCGAGGAGACCGAGACCGACCTGTTCGGTGAGCAGGCCGTCCTCTGCGGTGGCACCGCCGCTCTGGTCAAGGCCGGCTTCGAGACCCTGACCGAGGCCGGCTACCAGCCGGAGATCGCGTACTTCGAGTGCCTCCACGAGCTGAAGCTCATCGTGGACCTCATGTACGAGGGCGGCCTGGAGAAGATGCGCTGGTCCATCTCGGAGACCGCCGAGTGGGGCGACTACGTCACCGGCCCGCGCATCATCACGGACTCCACCAAGGCCGAGATGAAGAAGATTCTTTCCGAGATCCAGGACGGAACCTTCGCCAAGAACTGGATGGCCGAATACCACAACGGCCTGCCCAAGTACAACGAGTACAAGAAGGCCGACGCCGAGTCCCTGCTGGAGACCACCGGCAAGGAGCTGCGCAAGCTCATGAGCTGGGTCGACAACGACGAAGCCTGAGTTCCCGCCCGGGGGCGGGTCCACCCGGACCCGCCCCCGGTGCAAGGCCGGCCTCACAGCCCGTGTCACCGCGGGCAGGAGGCGGGTGGCGGAAACGGCACGGTACCCCTGTACGGACCGTCCACCCCGTGGGGGTGATCCAGCCATCGCGGCATACCGCGCGCCCGGCCGCATGACTACACTTCCCCTCAACCGATCAACGCGTCAGGGCCCACATCGTCGTGCGTCTTCCACGCGGCTAGCCCCTCCACCGCCTGCGGCCGTCGGGACGGCCGTCCGCACTGGACTTGTGAGGACACACGTGAGCTCGAAACCTGTCGTACTCATCGCCGAAGAGCTGTCGCCCGCCACGGTCGACGCACTGGGTCCGGATTTCGAGATCCGGCACTGCAACGGCGCGGACCGCGCCGAACTCCTCCCCGCGATCGTCGACGTCGACGCGATCCTGGTGCGCTCCGCCACCAAGGTCGACGCCGAGGCCATCGCCGCCGCGAAGCAGCTCAAGGTCGTCGCCCGTGCCGGTGTCGGCCTGGACAACGTCGACGTCGCCTCGGCCACCAAGGCCGGCGTGATGGTCGTCAACGCGCCGACCTCCAACATCGTCACCGCGGCCGAGCTGGCCTGCGGTCTGCTCGTGGCCACCGCGCGCAACATCCCGCAGGCCAACACCGCCCTGAAGAACGGCGAGTGGAAGCGCTCCAAGTACACGGGCGTCGAGCTCAGCGAGAAGACCCTGGGCGTCGTCGGCCTAGGCCGCATCGGCGTGCTGGTCGCGCAGCGCATGTCCGCCTTCGGCATGAAGGTCGTGGCGTACGACCCCTACGTGCAGCCCGCGCGTGCCGCGCAGATGGGCGTCAAGCTCCTCTCGCTCGACGAGTTGCTCGAGGTCTCCGACTTCATCACGGTGCACCTGCCCAAGACCCCCGAGACGCTCGGCCTGATCGGCGACGAGGCGCTGCACAAGGTCAAGCCCTCGGTGCGCATCGTCAACGCCGCACGTGGTGGCATCGTCGACGAGGAGGCGCTCGCCTCCGCCCTCAAGGAGGGCCGTGTCGCCGGCGCCGGGCTGGACGTCTACACCAAGGAGCCCTGCACGGACTCCCCGCTGTTCGAGTTCGACCAGGTCGTCTGCACCCCGCACCTCGGGGCCTCCACGGACGAGGCCCAGGAGAAGGCCGGCATCGCCGTCGCCAGGTCCGTCCGCCTGGCCCTCGCCGGTGAGCTCGTCCCCGACGCGGTCAACGTCCAGGGCGGCGTCATCGCCGAGGACGTGCGTCCCGGCCTGCCGCTCGCCGAGAAGCTCGGCCGGATCTTCACCGCCCTCGCGGGCGAGGTCGCGGCCCGTCTCGACGTCGAGGTCTACGGTGAGATCACCCAGCACGACGTGAAGGTGCTGGAACTCTCCGCGCTCAAGGGCGTCTTCGAGGACGTCGTCGACGAGACCGTCAGCTACGTCAACGCCCCGCTCTTCGCGCAGGAGCGCGGTGTCGAGGTCCGCCTCACCACCAGCTCCGAGTCGCCCGACCACCGAAACGTGGTCACCGTCCGCGGCACGCTGTCGAGCGGCGAGGAGGTCGCGGTCTCCGGCACGCTGGCCGGCCCCAAGCACCTCCAGAAGATCGTCGCGATCGGCGACCACGACGTCGACCTGGCACTCGCCGACCACATGGTCGTCCTGCGGTACGAGGACCGTCCCGGCGTCGTCGGCGCGGTCGGCAAGATCCTCGGCGAGGCCGGGCTGAACATCGCCGGTATGCAGGTCTCACGGCAGGACGCGGGAGGCGAGGCGCTGGTCGTCCTCACCGTCGACGACACCATCCCGCAGTCCGTCCTCAGCGAGATCGCCGAGGAGATCGGCGCGGCCTCGGCCCGCTCGGTGAACCTCGCCGACTGACCGGACACCCTACGACGACCGCGCCCGGCGGGCAGAGCACGCTCTGCCCGCCGGGCGCGGTCGTGTGCCGCCGGGATGACTGCCGTTCAGCTCCCGCGGCCGGGGTGCCCGCCTGCTCGGAGCCGGGCCTGCTTCAGTGCCATGTGGAGCAGCAGCCGGTCCTCGCCGTCGTTCAGGTCCAGCCCGGTGAGCTGCTGGACCCGGGCGAGACGGTAGTAGAGCGTCTGGCGGTGGACGCCCAGTTCGGCGGCTGTCCTGCTCGCCTGGCCGGCGAGGTCGAGGAACACCTCGGCGGTGCGGGCCAGTTCGGTGTGCGGCGGGGTCAGCAGGGTCCGAACGGCGTGGTCGGGCGCGCTGTCCTGGACGCGGGGCAGGTACGCCAGGAGCCGGTACGGGCCGATGGCGGACCAGTCGGCCACCGGGCCGTAGCGGGACTCCGCCGCGGCGGCCCGGGCGGCGGACAGCGCCTCGTGCCAGGAGTCGGCGAGCTCCGCCAGCCCCCGGCGGGCCGCGGCGAGGCCCGCCGTCGCGGCGGGCCCCGCCGCGACGCGCAGCCGCTCCGCGGCCGTCGCAGCCGGGTCCAGGGCCTCGGGGGAGCGCAGGCGGACCAGGGCGGCGAGGGCCGGAGCGTCGGTGCCGGCCACCGTGGCGAGGGCGGCGGCGGACGGCACCGTACGGACGGAGGGTGTCTCGCCGGGCCAGGGGGTCACGCACACCACGGTGTGCACCCCGTCCGCGTCGGCGCCCAGAGCGTCGCGTAGCGCGGCGACGGCCATGTCCCGCTGCCAGCCGCGCCCGGCGACGAGCACCGCGCCGAACTCGCGGGAGAGGTCCGTGTCCGCCCGCTCCTCGTCGGCGAGCAGGGCGCCGATCCGGGCCGCCACGTCCATCGCCGCCGTCAGCCGCTCGTCGGCCGGTCCCGGTTCGGCGTCCAGCAGCCAGACGTAGCCCAGGACGACACCCCGATGGCGTACCGGGAGGCAGATGCGGTCCCGGAAGACCCCGGCCTCCGGTGCGGCGGGAATGCGGACCGGGCCCGTCGCCCGGGTGATGCCGAAGCCCTCGAACCAGGCGCGGACCGCGGGGGTGGACCGGCGGGTGAGGATGGAGCGTGTCCGGACGGGGTCCATGGCCGTGTCGTCGTCGCTGTCGTGCGCGCCGAAGGCGACCAGGCCGAAATCGCGGTTCTCCAGCGTCGCGGGTGCGCCGAGCAGCGCGGAGATCTCGTCGACGAGCTCCTGGTAGTCGCCTTTCACCCGGCCATTCTCGCACCTCTTCAGACATATGTCTGAGATCCAGTACACGGATGCGTGACAGCTGTCGATGGCACGGCCCCTTGGTGATCCCTAGATTTCACCTTGGTTCTCCGTGCCGTCCCGGTCCGTTCACATCGCTGCCGGTTCGGCCCCGTTCGTACTCCGTGGAGGTGCCCCGTGCTGGGTCCCGTGATTCTCGCCGCGTCCCGCAGCGACAAGATGCGTCGTTTCATCTCGGCCGCCCCGGGCACCAAGCAGGTCGTCGACCGCTTCATCGCCGGTGAGACGGTCGACCACGTGGTCCCGGTCATCCAGGACGCCGCCGCCAAGGGCCTGGAGGTGACCCTGGACGTCGTGGGCGAGGACATCACCACCGCCGAGCAGGCCGCCGGCGCCCGTGACGCGTACCTGGAGCTGGTCGGCCGCCTCGCGGAGCTCGGGCTCGGCACCCGGGCCGAGATGTCCGTCAAGCTGTCGATGTTCGGACAGTCGCTCGAAGGCGGACACGAGCTGGCTCTCGCCAACATCCGCCCCGTCGTGGAGGCCGCCGCCGCGATCGGCACCACGGTCACCCTGGACGCCGAGGACCACACCACCCTCGACTCGATGTTCGCCATCCACACGGAGCTGCGGAAGGACTTCCCGCAGACCGGCTGTGTGATCCAGTCCTACCTGTTCCGCACCGAGGCCGACGCCCGCCGCCTCGCCGCCGAGGGCAGCCGGGTCCGCCTGGTGAAGGGCGCGTACAAGGAGCCCGCCTCCGTCGCGTACCAGAGCAAACCGGAGATCGACAAGGCGTACGTCCGCGTCCTGAAGACCCTGATGCGCGGCGACGGCTACCCGATGATCGGCTCGCACGATCCCCGTCTCATCGCCATCGGCCAGGAGCTCGCACGCCAGGCCGGGCGCAAACTGGACGAGTACGAGTTCCAGATGCTGTACGGCATCCGCAGCGACGAGCACGTCCGGCTCGCGGCCGAGGGCCACCGGATGCGCGTCTACACGGCGTACGGCACCGACTGGTACGGATACTTCATGCGCCGCCTCGCGGAGAAGCCGGCCAACCTGCTGTTCTTCGGCCGCTCCGTACTCACCAAGGGCTGAACCGAGAGCTGAACCGAGGCCTCGACCCACAAGGCCGCACCCAGGCTGAACCAGGGCTGACCCGCCCGGCTGACCATCCACCTCAACCAAGGAGACAAGGCACTCATGGACGCCGTCACCCAGGTCCCCGCGCCGGTCAACGAGCCGGTCCACTCCTACGCCCCCGGTACCGCCGAGCGAGCCCGCCTGGAGGCGAAGCTCAAGGAGCTCGGCGAGAACCCCGTCGACCTGCCGATGACCATCGGCGGCGAGAAGCGCATGGGCGGCGGCGAGCGCGTCGACGTCGTGCAGCCGCACAACCACAAGGCCGTCATCGGCACCTTCGCGGGCGCCACCGAGCAGGACGCCCAGGACGCCGTCGACGCGGCCCTCGCCGCCGCTCCGGCCTGGCGCGCGATGTCCTTCGACGACCGCGCGGCGATCATCCTGCGCGCGGCCGAGCTGCTGTCCGGCCCCTGGCGCGAGACGCTGGCCGCCTCCACGATGCTCGGCCAGGGCAAGACCGCCCAGCAGGCCGAGATCGACTGCCCCTGCGAGCTCGTCGACTTCTGGCGCTTCAACGTGCACTATGCGCGCCAGATCCTCGCCGAGCAGCCTCCGGCGAACTCTCCCGGCGTGTGGAACCGCATGGACCACCGCCCGCTCGAGGGCTTCGTCTACGCGATCACGCCGTTCAACTTCTCGGCCATCGCGGCCAACCTGCCCACCGCGCCCGCGCTCATGGGCAACGTCGTGGTGTGGAAGCCGTCCCCGACGCAGACCCACGCCGCCGTGCTGCTGATGCGGCTCCTGGAGGAGGCCGGGCTGCCCAAGGGCGTCATCAACCTGGTCACCGGCGACGGCATCGCCGTCTCCGAGGTGGCGCTGAACCACCGCGACCTGGCGGGTGTCCACTTCACCGGCTCGACCCCCACCTTCCAGCACCTGTGGAAGACGGTCGGCAACAACATCGCCAACTACCGCACCTACCCGCGGCTGGTCGGCGAGACCGGTGGCAAGGACTTCGTCGTCGCGCACCCGAGCGCCGACCGCGCCGTCCTGAAGACCGCGCTGACCCGCGGCTCGTTCGAGTACCAGGGCCAGAAGTGCTCCGCCTCCTCGCGCGCGTACGTCCCGGCCTCCATCTGGAACTCCGGCTTCAAGGAGGAGTTCGCGGCCGAGGTCGACGGCATCACCATGGGTGACGTCACCGACCTGTCGCACTTCATGGGCGCGGTCATCGACGCGCGTTCCTTCGCGAAGAACAAGGCGGCGATCGACCGCGCCGCCGCGGACCCGACGTGCACGATCGTCGCGGGCGGCACGTACGACGACTCCGTCGGCTACTTCGTCCGTCCGACCGTGATCGTGTGCGACGACCCGGCGAACGAGGTCTTCACCACGGAGTACTTCGGCCCGATCCTCGCCGTCCACGTCTACGAGGACGAGAAGTACGACGCGATGCTGGAGCAGATGGAGTCGGTCTCCGACTACGCGCTGACCGGTGCGGTCATCTCCAAGGACCGTGCGGCGGCCGCGTACACGATGGACAAGCTCCGCTACGCGGCGGGCAACTTCTACATCAACGACAAGTCGACCGGTGCCGTCGTCGGCCAGCAGCCCTTCGGCGGCGGTCGCGGTTCGGGCACCAATGACAAGGCGGGCGCACCGCAGAACCTGCAGCGCTGGACGCTGACCCGCGCCATCAAGGAGACGCTGGTCGCGCCGACCGACTACACCTACCCGCACCAGGGCTGACGCCCCCGGGGAGCCCGTACAGGGCGCCCCGCTCCGCACTCCGCCTCCCGACCGGTTCCCCCGCCGGCCGGGAGGCGGTTCGCTTTCCGGGCCCGGGTGGCCTCAGCCCTTCACGGTGAAGCCCGCGCGCAGCAGGGCGTCGTCGCGCGAGGAGGGGCCCACCAGCAGCTCGAAGGCGCCCGGCTCCACGACACGGCGGCCCGTCGCGTCGACGAGGGTGCACTCCGCGACCGGCAGTTCCAGCAGCACCTCGCGCGCCTCGCCCGGGGCGAGCGTCACCTGGCGGTAGGCCTTGAGCTCCTTCTCGGCCCAGGTCACGGAGGTCACGGTGTCGGAGATGTACGCCTGCACGGTCTCCAGGGCCGGCCGCGCGCCGGTGTTGCGCACGGTGACGCGCGCCCGCAGGATGTCGCTCTCGCCGACGCTCGCCGTCAGCACCTCAAGGCCGGAGTACTCGACGGTCGTGTAGCTCAGACCCTCGCCGAACACGAATGCGGGACGCTGGGTGAGGTCGGCGTACCGGCTGCCGTGCTGGCCCCGGATCTGGTTGTAGTACGTCGGCTGCTGCCCGGCGTGACGGGCGAACGAGACGGGCAGCCGCCCCGACGGCTCCACGAGACCGAGCAGCACCTCCGCCACGGCACGGCCGCCCTGCATCCCCGGGTTGAAGGCGTGCACGATCGCGGCCGCACCGAGCGCGGACGGCGGCAGGACCAGCGGCTTCGAGCTGATGACCACGACGACCAACGGCTTGCCGGTCGCGGCCAGTGCGTCGAGCAACGCCACCTGGTCGCCCACGAGTTCGAGCGTCGCGGTCGAACGGCCCTCGCCGACCAGCTCGATGCGGTCACCCACCACGGCGACGACGTGGTCGGCTGCCTCGGCCGCAGCGACCGCCTCACCGATCAGGGTGTCGGACGGCTCCGAGGGCACGACGACGTCGGGGCGGGGCTGGCCGTCCGGGAAGAACGCGCCCTCCGGGTCGGGCCCGACGGTCAGGATCTCGGCGCCGGGGGCGTAGGTGACGCTCCAGTCCCCGGGGACGTGCGCGCGGAAGCCGTCGAGCACGGTACGGATCATGGGGCGCGGGTGGCCGTCGGGCAGCCAGTCGGCCTGGCCGGACGACCCCGCCCAGTCACCCAGCTGGTTCTGCGCGTCGTCGGCGTTGGGCCCCACGACGGCGACCGTGCGCGGCGTGGAACCGGCGGCGGCGCGTCCGTCCCGTCCCGGCGCGAGCCCGCCGGCCAGCGGCAGCGTGCCGTCGTTGGTGAGCAGCACCAGCGAGCGGCGGGCGGCCTCCAGGTTCAGCGCGGTGTGCCCGCTGCTGCCGATGACCTCGGCCTGCCGGGCGGCGTCCGGGTGCCGCGGGTCCTCGAAGAGTCCGAGCTCGAACTTCAGGGTCAGGACGCGCCGTACCGCGGCGTCGATGTCCGACTCGTCCAACGTGCCCTCGGCGACGGCGTTCTGGGCGCCCTCGAAGAACTGCGGGGTGGTCATCACCATGTCGTTGCCCGCCCGGACCGCCGCTGCCGCCGCCTGGGTGTGGTCGGCGTAGACCTTCTGTTCCCACACCATGCGGCCGACGTTGTCCCAGTCCGTGACCAGCGTGCCGGTGTAGCCCCACTCACCGCGCAGCACCTCGTTCAGCAGCCAGTCGTTGACGGTGATCGGCACCCCGTCCATGGACTGGTAGCCGAGCATGAAGGTGCGGCAGCCCTCGCGGGCGACCCGCTCGAACGGGGGGAGGAACCAGGAGCGGAGCTTGCGCCGGGAGATGTCGGCCTCGCTGGCGTCGCGGCCGCCCTGCGTCTCGGAGTAGCCGGCGAAGTGCTTGGCGCAGGCCAGGACCGCCGTCGGGTCGTCCAGGCCCTCGCCCTGGTAGCCCCGCACCATCGCCGAGGCCAGCTCGCCGATGAGGAAGGGGTCCTCGCCGAACGTCTCGCTCACCCGGCCCCAGCGCAGGTCCCGGGTGATGCAGAGCACCGGCGAGAACGTCCAGTGGACGCCCGTCGCGGAGACCTCGACCGCCGTGGCCCTGGCGACGTGCTCCACGAGGGCGGGGTCCCAGGTGGCGGCGAGACCGAGCTGCGTGGGGTAGATCGTGGCCCCCTCCCAGAAGGAGTGGCCGTGGATGCAGTCCTCGGCGACCAGCAGCGGGATGCGCAGCCGGGTCCGCTCCGTGAGCGCCGCCGCCTCGCGCACCCGCTCGGGCGACGCGTGGAGTATCGAACCCGCGTGCAGGTCCTCGATGAGGTGGCGTACCCCGTCCTTGGCGTTCAGCTGGAGCATCTGACCGGACTTCTCGGCCAGGGTCATGCGGCCGAGGAGGTCGTCGACCCGCTCGGCGACGGGGAGCGAGGGGTCGAGGTAGGGCAGGGAGGGGGACACGGGGGGTCCTTTCGCGACACGGTTCGGATTCACCATAGAGTCAATCCCGACCACCTGGTAGGTATCTCCGGGGGCCGGACCGAAATCCGATGTGACCAAGTGCCGGCCGGAACCGATGCCGGCGGAGCGGGAGAGTGGCGAGTGACCGCCGAGGCGCGGCGTGGCTACGCGAAGGGCCGCGCGAAGCGGCGCGAGATCCTCGACCAGGCCATGTCCCTGTTCGGCGAGGCCGGCTACCGGGGTGCGTCGCTGCGGGTGATCGCCACCCGGTGCGGCATCTCGCACACCGGACTGCTGCACCACTTCCCGACCAAGGAGGCCCTGCTGCTCGCGGTGCTCGAACACCGGGACGACGTGGACGACGTGTGGCTCTCGGTCGGCGGCACCACGGGTGTGGACCGGCTGCGCCGGTTCGCCGAGCTTGCCTCGCTGAACTCCACGCGGCGCGGGATCGTCGAGCTGTTCTCGGTGGTCTCCGCCGAGGCGACCGCCGCCGACCACCCCGCCCACGCGTACTTCGTACGCCGCTACGAGAACTCCGTCGCCGGCGCCCGGATCGCGTACGAACAGGCGCGCGGGGACGGTGCGCTGCGGGACGGTGTCGCTCCTGCCGACGCGGGCCGGCAGCTGATCGCCCTGATGGACGGACTCCAGGTCCAGTGGCTGCTCGGCGGCTGCGGGACGGACATGGCCGGCGTCCTGCGTGCCCACATCCAGGCGCAGCTGACCGTGGATCTCTGAGGGTCCGGGGCGGTTCGTGTAGCACCCTCCGCTCGCGCCGCCGTCTCAGATAGTAGGAAGTCCGAGTATCTGTAGAGACAGATGGCCCGGACTGTCCTAGCTTTGTAGGAGCCGAACGAATCGCTGATCCAGCGACGGCGGTCGAGAGCGTGCCCCGAAGCAGGCAACCCCTGCGGTATTCGCTCCCCGCCCTTGCGGCGCCTCGAGAACCTCGAAAATCAGGTCCCGGCATCCGGTGCGATCCCGATACGCGCCGGCAAGCCGTCCCTCACGAAGTCCTGATCCAGAAATCCACGCGATCCCAAGGAGTCGATCCCTCATGGCCGAGACCACTGTCCGCCGCGTCCGTCACACCGCCCGTCCCACCGACTCGGACCGCAGGAACGCCGCCGCGGCCCTGCAGCGCGCCCTCGACCGCCGGGACAACGGCGGGTCGACCGGCCACTGACGGTGCCTGGTCCCGCCTCGTGACATCCGCCGTGCGCGGGAGTGACTGTCCGTATCGTGGACAACGGATGTCATGGGGTGGGACGGACGGCTAGTCTGTCCCTATGTCTCGCAGCATCGATCTCGCAGTGATCCCCGGCGACGGTATCGGCCAGGAGGTCGTCACCCAGGGCCTCAAGGTCCTCAACGCTGTTCTCCCGCAGGATGTGAAGCTGGAGACCAGGGAGTACGACCTCGGGGCCCAGCGCTGGCACCGCACCGGTGAGACCCTTCCGGACGCGGAGCTCGAAGCGCTCAAGGGCCACGACGCCATCCTGCTCGGCGCCATCGGCGACCCGTCCGTACCGTCGGGCGTGCTGGAGCGGGGGCTGCTGCTGAAGCTCCGCTTCGCCTTCGACCACTTCATCAACCTGAGGCCGTCGAAGCTCTTCCCGAACACGGCGACACCGCTCGCCGGACGTCCGGAGATCGACTTCGTCGTCGTCCGCGAGGGGACCGAGGGCCCGTACACGGGCAACGGCGGTTCCCTGCGCACCGGCACGGAGCACGAGATCGCCACCGAGGTCAGCGTCAACACGGCCTACGGTGTCGAGCGCGTCGTGCGCGACGCCTTCGCGCGTGCCGCGGCCCGCCCGCGCAAGAAGCTGACGCTGGTCCACAAGAACAACGTCCTCGTGCACGCCGGCCACCTGTGGAAGAACACCTTCGACCGGGTCGCTGCCGAGTTCCCCCAGGTCGCTACCGACTACCTGCACGTCGACGCCGCGACGATCTTCTTCGTCACGCAGCCCGAGCGCTTCGACGTCATCGTCACCGACAACCTCTTCGGTGACATCCTCACCGACCTCGCCGCTGCCGTGACCGGCGGCATCGGCCTGGCCGCGTCCGGCAACATCAACCCCACGGGCGCCTTCCCGTCCATGTTCGAGCCGGTCCACGGCACCGCGCCGGACATCGCGGGCCAGGGCAAGGCCGACCCGACGGCCACGATCCTCTCCGTCGCCCTCCTGCTGCGCCACCTCGGTTACGAGACCGAGGCCGTGCGCATCGAGGAGGCCGTTTCCGCCGACCTGGCGGAGCGTGACGGAGGGAACGCCCGCACCACCGACGAGATCGGCGACGCGCTCGCGGTACGCGTAGCGAGCTGACCCGACGCCTCCACTTCGAAGCCGCCGGGTCGCAACCGCACCCGGCGGCTTCACCTCGCGGTCCCCGGGTGCAACCATCGACCCCTGGACCGCGTTCTCGCGTCACCGCAGTCGGCCGTTGTGAGCCTTGCCCCAAACACGTCATTTCGTGCAGAGCCGCCCCCGGGAGATAATCGAACGCGGGACCGCGGCTCGTGGTAGAGCTCGGACGTCCTACGACCCGCCCGGCAGCCGCCGGGAGGGAGGGCGCGAGCGCGGTCCATCACACACGAGACCGGTGAAGGACACGCACTCATGACTACGCCCACGATCGAGCTCAAGCCCTCCTCGAACCC
This sequence comes from Streptomyces sp. NPDC049970, assembly GCF_040660235.1. NCBI lineage: Bacteria > Bacillati > Actinomycetota > Actinomycetes > Kitasatosporales > Streptomycetaceae > Streptomyces > Streptomyces sp. NPDC049970. The sequence continues at coordinate 454,347 of NZ_JBFALP010000003.1, forward strand.
GCTGTCCGACGCGGAGCGCGAGGCGATCCTGGTCAGCCCCGGCTTCGGCCGCTACTTCACCGACCACATGGTGACGATCAGCTGGACCGAGGGGCGCGGCTGGCACGACGCCCAGCTCGTGCCGTACGGGCCGCTCTCGATGGACCCGGCCAACATGACCCTGCACTACGCGCAGGAGATCTTCGAGGGCCTCAAGGCGTACCGGCAGCCCGACGGCTCGGTCGCCACCTTCCGCCCGGAGTCCAACGCCCGGCGCTTCCAGCGCTCGGCCTCCCGGCTCGCGATGCCCGAGCTGCCGGTCGAGACGTTCATCGAGGCCTGCGACGCCCTCGTCACCCAGGACCAGGCGTGGGTTCCGGAGCACGGCGGTGAGGAGTCCCTCTACCTGCGCCCGTTCATGATCGCCTCCGAGGTCGGTCTCGGTGTGCGGCCCGCCAACCAGTACCTCTTCCTCGTCATCGCCTCTCCGGCCGGCGCCTACTTCCCCGGCGGTGTGAAGCCGGTCTCGATCTGGCTCTCCCGGGACCGGGTGCGCGCCGTTCCGGGCGGCGTGGGCGACGCCAAGACCGGCGGCAACTACGCCGCCTCCCTCCTCGCGCAGGCCGAGGCCGCCGCGAAGGGCTGCGACCAGGTCGCCTACCTCGACGCCGTCGAGCACAAGTGGGTCGAGGAACTCGGCGGCATGAACCTCTACTTCGTGTACGAGCGGGAGGGCGGCGGCAAGCGGATCGTCACCCCCTCCCTCACCGGCTCGCTGCTCGCGGGCGTCACCCGCGACTCCCTGCTCACCGTCGCCGAGGACCTCGGCTACGCCTCCGAGGAGGGGCGCGTCTCCATCGACCAGTGGCGCGCCGACACCGCGAACGGCACCCTCACCGAGGTCTTCGCCTGCGGCACCGCCGCCGTCATCACCCCCGTCGGCACCGTGAAGTCCGCGGACGGCGAGTGGACCCAGGGCGACGGTACGCCCGGCGAGGTCACCGTGAAGCTGCGCGAGCGCCTGCTGGACATCCAGCGGGGCATCGCCGAGGACACCCACGGCTGGATGCACCGGCTCGGCTGACCGGCGCACGTGAAGGCCGCGCCCCCTGGAGACCGACGCCGGGGGCGCGGCCTTCGTCGTACCCGGCGGCCGGTGCGGGGCCCGGGGTTCGAGCGCCGCTCGAAGCCTGGTTAGAGTGATGCTCTAACCAGGAGGTGCGGTGACGTGCGACTGACCCCGACCGAACGCGACCGGCTGCTGCTCTTCGGCGCTGCCGAACTGGCCAGGGCCAGGCGAGCCCGCGGCCTGCGGCTCAACGTCCCGGAGGCGACCGCGCTGATCGCGGACGCCGTCTGCGAGGCCGCCCGGGACGGGCGCAGGCTGGCCGAGGCGATCGAGGCGGGCCGGACCGTGCTGGGGCCCGGCGACGTGCTGCCCGGCGTGGCGGAGGTCGTCACCGAGGTCCAGGTGGAGGCCGTGTTCGACGACGGCTCGCGCCTCGCGGTGGTCACCCGGCCACTCGGCGACGGCACGCTCGGCGACGCGGCGCCCGGTGCGCTCGTCCCCGGCCCCACGACGCCCGGACGGGAGCCCGCCGTGCGGCTCACCGTACGCAACACCGCGACCGTGCCGGTCAGCGTGACGTCCCACTTCCACTTCTTCGAGGCCAACCCCCGGCTGGACTTCGACCGCGCGGCGGCGTACGGGATGAGGCTGGCCGTGCCGGCAGGCTCCTCCGTCCGCTTCGGCCCGGGGGAGAGCGCCGAGGCGCCGCTGGTCCCCATCGGTGGTGCCCGCATCGCGATCGGCTTCGCCGGACTCGTGGACGGACGGCTGGACGCGCCGGGCGCGAAGGAGGAGGCGCTGCGCAGGGCGGCGGCCTGCGGCTACCTCGGAGCCGGGGAGGAGCGCTGATGGATCCGTACGAGTACGCCTCCGTGCACGGGCCGCGGGCCGGGGACCGGGTCAGGCTCGGCGACTCCGGACTGACCGTGCGCGTCGAGTCCGATGCCCAGCGGCCGGGGGAGGAGTTCCTCGCCGGGTTCGGCAAGACCGCCCGCGACGGCCTGCACCTCAAGGCCGCCGCCGTCCGCGGGACCTGCGACGTGGTCATCAGCAACGTCCTGGTCATCGACGCCGTCCTCGGCATCCGCAAGGTCTCGATCGGCATCCGCGAGGGCCGCATCAGCGCCGTCGGCCGCGCCGGCAACCCCGACACCCTCGACGGTGTCGACGTCGTCGTCGGCACCGGCACGACCATCGTCCCGGGCGAGGGACTCATCGCCACGGCCGGAGCCGTCGACCCGCACGTCCACCTCCTGTCCCCCCGCATCATGGAGGCATCCCTGGCCTCCGGCGTCACCACGATCATCGGCCAGGAGTTCGGCCCCGTCTGGGGCGTCGGCGTCAACTCCCCCTGGGCCCTGCGCCACGCCTTCAACGCCTTCGACGCCTGGCCCGTCAACATCGGCTTCCTGGCCCGCGGCTCCTCCTCCCACCACGCACCCCTGACCGAGGCCCTCGCCGAAGGCGGAGCCTGCGGCTTCAAGGTCCACGAGGACATGGGCGCCCACACCCGCGCACTGGACACCGCGCTGCGGGTCGCGGAGGAACACGACGTCCAGGTCGCACTCCACAGCGACGGACTGAACGAATGCCTCTCCGTCGAGGACACCCTCAGCGTCCTGGAGGGGCGTACCATCCACGCCTTCCACATCGAGGGCTGCGGCGGCGGACACGTCCCCAACGTCCTGAAGATGGCGGGAGTCCCCAACGTCATAGGCTCCTCCACCAACCCGACGCTCCCCTTCGGCCGCGACGCCGTCGCCGAGCACTACGGAATGATCGTCTCCGTCCACGACCTCAAGACCGACCTCCCCGGCGACGCCGCCATGGCACGCGACCGCATCCGCGCCGGCACCATGGGAGCCGAAGACGTCCTGCACGACCTCGGCGCCATCGGCATCACCTCCTCCGACGCCCAGGGCATGGGACGAGCCGGCGAAACCGTGCGCCGCACCCTCGCCATGGCCGCCAAGATGAAGGCCGAGCTGGGCCCCATGGACGGCGACGGACCCGACGACGACAACGCACGGGTCCTGCGCTACATCGCCAAACTCACCGTCAACCCCGCCATCGCCCACGGCCTGTCCCACGAGATCGGCTCCATCGGGACGGGAAAGCTCGCCGACATCGTCCTCTGGCGCCCCGAGTTCTTCGGCGCGAAGCCCCAACTGGTCCTCAAATCCGGCTTCCCCGCCTACGGCGTCACCGGCGACCCCAACGCCGCCACCGACGCCTGCGAACCCCTGGTCCTCGGGCCGCAGTTCGGGGCGTACGGGGCCACGCCCGCCGATCTCTCCGTCGCCTTCGTCGCGGAGGCGGCCACCCAGCTCGGCTCCGACCTGATGCCGACCCGCCGCCGCCGGGTCGCCGTCCGGGGCACGCGGGGCATCGGGCCCGCCGACCTGCACCTCAACTCCCGTACGGGCAAGGTCGAGGTGAACGGTGACAGCGGGCTCGTCACCCTCGACGGGGAGCCCCTGCGCTCACCGGCCGCCGAGTCCGTGACCCTCAACCGCCTCTACTTCCTCTAGAAAGAGCCGAGGACCCGCCGTGACCTTCCGTATGCCGCCCGAGTGGGCCCCGCACGAGCGCACCTGGATGGCCTGGCCCGGCCCCAACCCGACCTTCGCCACCGGCGCGGAGCTCGACGGGGCCCGTGCGGCCTGGGCCGCCGTCGCCCGTGCCGTACGCCGCTTCGAGCCCGTCACCGTCGTCGTCGGCCCCGGACAGCAGGACGGCGCGCGCGAGCTCCTGGGCCCGGACATCGAGACCACCGTCCGGCCCCTCGACGACGCCTGGATGCGGGACATCGGCCCGACCTTCGTCACCGACGGCAGCCGTCTGGCCGCCGTGGACTGGACGTTCAACGGCTGGGGCGCACAGAGCTGGGCCCGGTGGGAGCACGACCGGCACATCGCCCGGGGCGTCGCCGAACTCGCCGGCGTCCCCGTGCACAGTTCGCCGCTCGTCAACGAGGGCGGGGCGATCCACGTCGACGGAGAGGGCACGGTGCTGCTCACCGAGACCGTCCAGCTGGGCAGGGAACGCAACCCCGGCTGGACCCGGCAGGCCGTCGAGGACGAGATCCACGCCCGGCTCGGCACCGAGAAGGCCATCTGGCTGCCGCGCGGTCTGACCGGTGACTACGGCACCTTCGGCACGCTCGGCCACGTCGACATCGTCGCCGCCTTCGCCCGCCCCGGGGTCGTCGTCGCCCACGTCCAGCCCGACCCCTCCCACCCGGACCACGAGATCACCCGCACGACGACCGCGATCCTGCGGGCCGCCACCGACGCGCGAGGCCGCCCGCTGGAGGTGGTGGAGATCGCGGCGCCCACGGCCCCGCGGGGCGAGGACGGCGGGTGGGCCGACCACTCGTACATCAACCACTACCTCTGCAACGGCGGGGTGGTGCTCTGCGCCTTCGACGACCCGAGGGACGAGGAGGCGGCAGCGGTCTTCCGCGACCTGTTCCCCGACCGTACGGTGACGTCCGTCGACGCCCGTACGATCTTTGCCGGTGGTGGAGGCATCCACTGCATCACGCAGCAACAGCCCAGGATCTGACACCGTGACCCCTGCCCCGCGCCGCCGCAACATCGCCCCGCCGAGGGAGGACGTGCTCGCCGCCGTCATGGCCACCGTCGCCCGGCGAGGGCTCGACGGACTCACCATGGCGGGGCTCGGCCGCGAGGTCGGGATGAGCAGCGGCCACCTCCTCTACTACTTCCGCACCAAGGACGAGCTGCTGCTGCGGACCCTGGAGTGGAGCGAGGCCCGGCTCGGTACCGAACGCGCGTCCCTGCTCGCGGCCCCTGGCCCCGTGCGTGCGCGGCTCGACGCCTACATCGCGCTGTACGTCCCCGACGGCCACCGCGACCCGCACTGGACGCTCTGGCTGGAGGTCTGGAACCGCTCCCAGGGCGCCGACGACGACGCCCGTGCCCGGCAGGCCGCCATCGAGGACGCCTGGCACCGCGACCTGGTGGAGCTGCTGGCCGACGGCGTCGCGCGCGGCGAGTTCCGTGCCGTGGACACCGGCCGTGCCGCGACGCGGATGCGCGCCCTGATGGACGGGTTCAGCGTCCACGTCGCGGTCGGCATCCCCGGCACCGGGCGGGACCAGGTCCTGGAGCAGCTGCGCGACCACGTGGACGAGACCCTCGCGCCCCACGGCGGGCCCGCCCCCACGACGGACGTCACGCCCGCATCCTGAGACGGGCCGGGACCCGGGGGCGCCGCTGTGCCAGACTGCTCCCGTGTCCTCGTTCGCCATGATTACCGGCAGCAGGCGCGCCGGTCCGCAGTGACCGTCCCGTACCACCACGTACGGAACGGACATCGTGCCCCAGACCCGCGCGCAGACCTCTCGCACCCGCGAGGGGTTTTTTCGTTTTCCGGCCCACACCACGGCCGGGGCGAGGCCCGCGAGAGGATGGGGGCAAGTGGAGCCGATTCGTCCGGATCCGCTCACCCGACAGGAGTCAGATCAGCATGACCACCAAGGCAACGGCCCCCGATGACACCTTCCACGTCTTCGACACCACCCTGCGCGACGGTGCGCAGCGTGAAGGCATCAACCTGACGGTCGCGGACAAGCTGACCATCGCCCGGCACCTGGACGACTTCGGCGTGGGCTTCATCGAGGGCGGCTGGCCCGGCGCCAACCCGCGTGACACCGAGTTCTTCGCGCGCGCCCGACAGGAGATCGACTTCCGGCACGCCCGGCTCGTCGCGTTCGGAGCCACCCGCAGGGCCGGTGGATCCGCCGCCGACGACCCGCAGGTCCAGGCGCTGCTGGAGTCGGGCGCCCCGGTGATCACGCTGGTGGCCAAGTCGCACGACCGCCATGTCGAACTGGCCCTGCGCACCACCCTCGACGAGAACCTGGAGATGGTCCGCGACACCGTCGCCCACCTCCGGGAACAGGGCCGCCGCGTCTTCGTCGACTGCGAGCACTTCTTCGACGGCTACCGCGCGAACCCCGAGTACGCCAAGTCGGTCGTGCGCACCGCCTCCGAGGCCGGCGCCGACGTGGTCATCCTCTGCGACACCAACGGCGGCATGCTCCCCGCCCAGATCCAGGCCGTCGTCTCCACTGTGCTCGCCGACACCGGCGCCCGGATCGGCATCCACGCCCAGGACGACACGGGCTGTGCCGTCGCCAACACCCTGGCCGCCGTGGACGCGGGCGCCACGCACGTGCAGTGCACCGCCAACGGATACGGCGAGCGCGTCGGCAACGCCAACCTCTTCCCGGTCGTCGCCGCGCTGGAGATCAAGTACGGCAAGGCCGTGCTGCCCGAGGGCGCGCTCGCCGACATGACCCGCATCTCCCACGCCATCGCCGAGGTCGTCAACCTCACGCCCTCCACCCACCAGCCGTACGTGGGTGTGTCCGCCTTCGCGCACAAGGCCGGACTCCACGCCTCCGCGATCAAGGTCGACCCGGACCTCTACCAGCACATCGACCCGGAGCGCGTCGGCAACACCATGCGCATGCTCGTCTCCGACATGGCGGGCCGCGCCTCCATCGAGCTCAAGGGCAAGGAGCTCGGCATCGACCTGGGAGGCGACCGCGCGCTCGTCGGACGTGTCGTCGAGCGGGTCAAGGAGCGCGAGCTCAAGGGCTACACCTACGAGGCCGCCGACGCGTCCTTCGAACTGCTGCTGCGCACCGAGGTCGAGGGCAGGCCCCGCCGCTACTTCCGTGTCGAGTCCTGGCGGGCCATCGTCGAGAACCGCCCCGACGGCACCCACGCCAACGAGGCGACCGTGAAGCTCTGGGCCAAGGGCGAGCGCATCGTCGCCACCGCCGAGGGCAACGGCCCGGTCAACGCCCTCGACAGGGCGCTGCGCGTCGGCCTGGAGCGTATCTACCCGCAGCTGGCCAAGCTTGAGCTCGTCGACTACAAGGTCCGCATCCTGGAGGGCCGGACGGGCACCGAATCCACCACCCGGGTGCTGATCACCACGGGTGACGGATCCGGTGACTGGGCCACGGTCGGCGTGGCCGAGAACGTCATCGCCGCGTCGTGGCAGGCCCTGGAGGACGCGTACACCTACGGCCTGCTGCGCGCGGGCGTCGAGCCCACCGACTGACCCCGCCGGCTACCGGAGCCGCCACTTCTGGTTGGCGGCTCCGGTGCAGGTCCAGATCTGGAGGCGCGCCCCGTTCGCCGATGACCGGCCGGTCACGTCCAGGCACTTGCCCGCCGCCGTGTTGACGACGTCACCGGTCGAGGAGTCGTACGTCCAGCGTTGCGCTCCCGAGCCGTTGCAGGTGTACAGCTGGACCTTTGCTCCGTCGGCCGTCGAGCCGGAGGTGACGTCCAGGCAGGCGCCGAGCACCCCGACTGACCCGTCGCCGGGGACCGTCCACTTCTGGTTGGCCGCGCCGGTGCAGTCCCAGATCTGGACCGGGGTCCCGTCCGAGCCGCTGCTGCCCGTGGCGTCCAGGCACTTGCCGCCCACGCCGGTGAGCGCGCCGCTGCTGCCCGACGAGCCCGACTGGGTGCCCGCCCAGGTGAACGTCGCCGAGGTGCGTCCGGGCAGGGCGTAGGTGAACTTCTGCCCGCCCCAGTTGACGGTGACCTGCTGCGCCGACGCCGAACCGTTGTAGGCGATCAGGGCCTTCGAGCCGTCCGGGTTGCGCCAGGCCACGTTGGGCACCGTCGAGCTGCCGGTCGAGGCGATGCGGGCGGCGCCGGGCCGGACGTACTTCGTCAGGTGGCCCATCGTGTAGTACTCGATCGTGTAGTCGACCTGGCCGTGCCTGCCGTCCCCGTTGTGCACGGTGACCAGCCCGTCGCAGGTGCCGCAGCCGCCGTTGTGCGGGCCGCGGTCCTGGTCGACGGCGAGCGACCACTTGGTGACCGACTTCGCCCAGTTGCGGGTGTAGTCGATGATGTTGAGCATGTCCTCGCGCTGCTGGTCGGCGATCCACGTGCCTCCCGAGTGCTCGGTCTGGAAGGCGTCCGTCTGCGGGTACCGGTCGTGCACCGCCGTCTGCTTCGAGACGTCGCCGCCGTAGCCGTGCCAGGCGACCCCGCCGAAGTTCGGGTGGCTGCGTACGGCCGGGTCGTCGACGGTGGGCGCGGCGTACGCGTCGTAGCTGTCCCAGTTCCAGTCGTGCGCCAGCACCTTGGTGGCCAGGCCCGCGGACTGCAGCTTCGGCAGCAGCTCGCTCTTGGTGAAGTAGGCGAGCCCCGAGCCGTTCCAGCTCATCGACGGATAGCCGGAGCAGCAGGTCGGCTCGTTCTGCGCGGTGACGTAGTCGACCGGGACGCCCTGGGCCTTCCACGCCTGGAGGTACTTCACGAAGTAGTCCGCGTAGGCACCGTAGTTCTCGGCCTTCAGCCAGCCGCCGTTCAGCTGCCCGTTGTCCTTCATCCAGGCCGGCGCCGTCCACGGGGAGGCGACCGTCGTCAGGGCGGGGTTGAGCTGTTCCGCCTGCTTGGTGAGGGGCAGTACGTCCTGCAGATCATGTGCGATCGAGAAGTTGGCGAGACCCGGGTCCGTCTGCCCGGCCGGCATGTCGTCGTAGGTGTAGCCGAACCGGGCCAGGTCGGATCCGCCCATCGGATTGCGCACGAAGGAGAGCCCGATGCCCTCCGTGGGCGAGAAGAGCTTCTTCATCGTCGCGTCCCGGGTCGCCTGGCTCAGCGCCCCGCTGCCCTTCATCAGCCAGGCAGCCGTGTCCGTGAACGAGGCGCCGCCGCCGGTGAACGTCTGGTAGCGGGTGTTCTCGTCGACGGTGATGTTCGTGCCCTGGCCGCCGTTGCCGTCGCCGAAGGCGACCGGTGTCTGCGCCTGGAGTCCGCGGGTGACGTGCCGGCCGCCCGAGTCGTCCGTGGTGGTCAGCACGATGTTCACGGTCTCACCGGCGGCCTGTGCGGTACCGGAGGAGAGCCCGGCGAGGCCGGCGGTCGCGAGGGTGGTCGCGACGAGGACTCTCGCCGCTCTGCTTGTCCGAATCATGGGCTGCTGCCTTTCTCGGCAGGGGCGTGGGGGAAGTGCCTCCGAACGAGCCGTGAGTGAACTGCTGTTACGTGTCCGCGTCAAGAGGGCAGCTCGTTCAAGAGGTGAACGGAAGCCCCGCCGGACCCGCTTCGATCATGGGTACGGACCAATCTCGGCGTGAAGTATTGACGCCCCTGTTCCGGCGGGGTTAACTCCAGCCGCAACGCCGGTACCGGTTCCGGAACCGGTACCGAACCCCCTGTCCTGCCTTGTCCCTGGAGGCTCCGTTGCGTGTCACCATCGCCGATGTCGCCCGCGAGGCCGGCGTCAGCAAGACGACCGTGTCGCGGGTCATCAACCTCAAGGGCGAAGTGGACGGCTCGACGGCCGCCCGCGTTCGTGAAGTGATCGCGAACCTCGGCTACGTACCCAGCTCGGGAGCCGTCGGGCTGGCCCGCGGCAGGAGCCGTACGGTCGGGATGCTCGTGCCCACGCTCACCTGGCCGTGGATGGGGGAGGTGCTCCAGGGCGTCGTGGACACCGTCGAGGCGGCGGACTACGGGCTGCTGCTCTTCACCTGCAACCGGGGTGCCGAGTCCGTCGAGCGCTTCACCACCCAGGTGTCGGCGCGCGCCTTCGACGGACTCGTCGTCGTCGAACCGGAGAACACCCTCGACCAGCTCACCGCACTGCACCGCTCGGGTCTGCCGATCGTGCTGATCGACGATCGGGGCCACCACCCCGAATTCGCGTCCGTCGTGACCACCAATCACGAAGGGGGTGCCTCCGCCGCCCGCCATCTGCGAGCCGCGGGGCGCACCAGACCCCTGGTCGTCACCGGGCCGAGGCACTTCGGCTGCGTGAGCGACCGGCTCGCCGGCTTCCGTTCGGTCCTGCCCACCGAGCTGGTCGTGGACGGGGACTTCACCGAGAGCCGGGGGCGTCTCGCCGTGGAGGAACTCCTGGCGAGGGGAGTGGAGTTCGACTCCGTCTTCGCCCTCAACGACATCAGCGCGGCGGGGGTCCTGCGGGCCCTGCGGGCCGCCGGCCGCCGCGTGCCCGACGATGTCGCGGTGGTCGGCTTCGACGACATCCCGATGGCCGAACACACCGAACCGCCGCTGACCACCGTGCATCAGCCCACGCGGCGGATGGGCGAGGCCGCGGCCCACCTGCTGCTCTCCCACCTCGGCGGCACCGCCGTACCGGACGGACCGGTCGTGCTGCCCACCGAACTGGTCGTGCGCCGATCGGCGCCGTAACGGTCCCGGCCCTGCCGGTCACCCGCCCGCATCCCCGAACCCGCCGGATCTCCCAGACCCGCAGTCCTCCTGGAGTCGCCATGTCCGTACGCCGTCGTCACACCCTGAGAGCGCTCTCAGCCGCCACTGCCGTGGTCGCGCTCGCCGCCGGCTGCTCGTCCGCCAACTCGGGCGCCAACAAGGGGGGCGGAGCGGGTGCCTCCGGCGTACTGACCCTCGGCAAGCCGGACGGACCGCAGACGAACAACAGCAACCCGTTCCTCGCGACCTCGGCCGGCGCCACCCTCGGCTACCGCTTCATGATCTACGAGCCGCTGGCGATGACGAACCAGATCCGCCCCACGGACAAGGCGGACCCGTGGCTGGCGACCGCGTGGGACTGGGAGGCGAACTTCACCAAGCTCACCTTCACGCTCGACAAGCGCGCCAAGTGGGCCGACGGCAAGCCGCTCACCGCGGCCGACGTCGCCTTCACCTTCGAACTGCTCAAGAAGCACCCGGCGCTCAACGGCAACGGCATCCCGTACGACGGGATCACGGTCGAGGGCGAGAAGGTCGTACTGACCTTCAAGGAGTCGCAGTTCGTCAACCAGAACAAGATCATCACGACCTACGTCGTCCCCAAGCACATCTGGGAGAAGGTCGAGAACCCGGAGACCTGGCCCAACCGCACCCCGGTCGGCTCCGGCCCGTACAAGCTGAAGACGTTCACCCCGCAGACCACCACCCTGACCGCGACGCCCACCTACTGGAAGGGCGAGACCAAGGTCAAGGAGCTGCGCTACACCGCGTACAACGACAACAGCGCGGCGACGACCGCGCTGGCCAACGGCAAGGTCGAGTGGTCGTTCGTCTTCATGCCGAACTACAAGCAGCTGTACGTCGCCAAGGACCCGAAGAACCACAAGCTGTGGTTCCCCTCCGGCCTCGGCATCCACGGCCTGTGGTTCAACACCGCCCGCAAGCCGTTCGACAACCCCGCGCTGCGCAAGGCGATGGCCATGGTCGTGGACCGCAAGGCGATCCACGTGCAGGCCCAGGCCACCCTCTACCCGGAGATCAGCAACCCGACCGGCATACCGTTGCCCGCCGGCGAGCCCTTCCTCGCCCCCGAGTACAAGAGCGCCACCACTGAGCCCGACGTCGCCGGGGCCAAGAAGATCCTCGACGAGGCCGGATTCAAGCTCAGCGGCGGCGTCCTGAAGGACCCGGGCGGCAAGCCGGTCGAGCTCACCTTCACCGACCCGGCCGGCTGGAACGACTACATCACCGGGCTCTCCATCATCAAGGACAACATCAAGCAGCTGGGGATCGAGGCCAAGGTCAAGACGCAGACCGCCGAGGCCTGGGGCACCGACGTCGCCACCGGCAACTTCGACGCCACCCTGCACTGGACCAACAGCGGTGCCACGCCCTACGACATGTACCAGAACATCATGGACGGGGCGATACTCCAGCCGGTCGGCAAGACCTCCCAGCTCGGCAACTTCGGCCGCTTCAAGAGCCCCGAGGCCACCGCGGCGCTGAAGGAGTACGCCAATGCCACCGACGACGCCGCCCGCACCAGGTCCATGGACACCCTCCAGAAGATCATGGTCGAGCAGGCGCCGGTCATCCCGACGGCCGCGGCCCCGATAGGCGCCGAGTACTCCACGAAGAACTGGGTCGGCTGGCCGACGGAGCAGGACCCCTACGCCGCCCCGCAGCACACCCAGCCCGATGCGCTGGAAGTCGTGCTGAACCTGAAGCCCGCCAAGTAAGTACGGGGAAGAACCGGCCATGACCACCGAACAGTCCGCAGACGTGCGCACCGCGAACGACGTGGTGCTCGAAGCACGCGGAGTCACCAAGCACTTCCCCGTACGCCGCACGGCGGGCGACATCCTCGCCCGCAGACGTCGTACCGTCCACGCCGTCGACGACGTCTCGCTGAAGCTCCGGCGCGGCACCGTCACGGCCCTGGTGGGGGAGTCGGGCTCCGGGAAGTCCACCGTCGCACGGCTGCTCGCCCAGCTGTACCCGCTCACCGAGGGCGCGGTACACCTGGGCGGTACGGCGGTGAAGGCGGGACGTGGCCGGTCCTTCGTCCGATACGTGAAGCAGGTCCAGCTGATCTTCCAGGACCCGTTCGCCTCGCTGAACCCGGTGCACACCGTGCGCTACCACCTCACCCGGGCGCTGAGGATCCACGGCCGGGCGGGCAGCGGGGAGACGGACCTGGAGAAGAACCTGGCCGCCCTGCTGGAACGCGTCCAGCTGACCCCTCCTCATCAGTTCCTGGACAAGTTCCCGCACGAGCTGTCGGGAGGGCAGCGCCAGCGCGTCGCGATAGCGCGCGCGCTCGGCGCCGACCCGCAGGTGCTGCTGGCCGACGAGCCGGTGTCGATGCTCGACGTGTCGATCCGGCTCGGTGTCCTCAACCTGCTGCGCGACCTCAAGGAGCGGCTGCACCTCGCGATCCTCTACATCACCCACGACATCGCGTCCGCACGGTACTTCGCCGACACCACGCTGGTGATGTACGCCGGCCGGATCGTGGAGGGCGGGGACAGCGAGACCGTCACCCAGCACCCCGCCCACCCCTACACCCAGCTGCTGATCGCCTCCGCGCCCGACCCCGACCGGGTCGCCGACGAGGAGGACCAGGAGGAGGCGGGGAGCGGCGAGCCGCCCTCACTGATCGCCCCGCCCGACGGCTGCCGCTTCCACCCCCGCTGCCCGAAGGCCATGGAGCGCTGCCGCACCGAACTGCCGCCGCGCTTCGACCTGGCGGACGGCCAGTGGGCCGCGTGCTGGCTGTACGACGGCACGACCGCGCAGGGGGCTGCGAAGTGAAGTACGTACTCCAGCGTCTCGCCTTCTACGCCGTCACCGCGTGGGCCGCCATCACGATCAACTTCCTCATCCCGCGCCTCATGCCGGGCGACCCGGTCGAGGCCCTGATGAGCCGCTACCAGGGCCAGCTCGACACCACGGCGATCGCCTCGCTGAAGGCACTGTTCGGCCTCGACGAGAACCAGTCGCTCTGGTCGCAGTACACCGACTACTGGTCGAGCCTGCTGGACGGCGACCTGGGCCTGTCCTTCACCTACTTCCCGACCCCGGTGAGCGAGGTGCTCTCCGACGCGCTTCCCTGGACGCTCGCCCTGGTCGGCATCACGACCCTGATCAGCTTCCTGCTCGGCACCGGTATCGGCGTCTACAGCGGCTGGCGGCGCGGCTCCTGGCTGGACGGCCTGCTGCCCGTCACCACCTTCATCTCGTCCGTGCCCTACTTCTGGCTCGGCCTCATCGCCATCGCGCTGTTCGCCGTGAAGTGGCCGCTGTTCCCCTTCGAGGGCGGCTACGACAGCTCCCTGGTCCCGGCCTTCGACTGGCCGTTCATCTCCAGCGCCCTGTACCACGGTGTGCTGCCCGGGGTGACGATCGTGCTCAGCGCCGTGGCCGGCTGGATCCTCGGCATGCGCAACATGATGGTGACCGTCTCCTCGGAGGACTACGTCATGGTGGCGCAGGCCAAGGGGCTCTCCGAGCGGCGGGTGATGTTCGCCTACGCGGCCCGCAACGCGGTGCTGCCCAACATCTCCGGCTTCGCGCTCTCCCTGGGCTTCATCGTGAGCGGCACCCTGCTGGTCGAGATGGTCTTCAACTACCCGGGTATCGGCTTCCGCCTCCTCCAGGCGGTCGGCGCGAAGGACTACCCCCTGATGCAGGGCGTCTTCCTGATCATCACGCTCTCGGTGCTCGCCGCGAACCTGCTGGCCGACATGGCCTACGCCCTCCTCGACCCCCGCACCCGCAAGGAGGCGTGACACCATGTCCGTCGCAGCCACCGACGTCGCCGTACTGGACGATCCGCCCACCCCCGCGGCGGCCGGCCGGGCCCGGTTCCGCTTCCTGCGCGGAGGCAAGACCCGCACCGGCCTGGCCATCCTCGCGTTCTTCCTGCTGATCGCCGTCATCGGCCCCTGGCTCGCCCCGTACGACCCGGACGCGATGAGCGACCAGCTGCTCCAGCCGCCGTCCGGCGAGCACTGGTTCGGCACCACCCACACCGGGCAGGACGTCCTCTCGCAGATCCTCGTCGGCACCCGCGGGGTGCTGCTCGTCGGGTTCCTCGCCGGATTCCTCGCCACCGTGCTGTCGGTGCTCATCGGCGTCAGCGCGGGCTTCCTCGGCGGCGCGGCCGACGAGCTCCTCTCGATGCTCTCCAACGTCTTCCTGGTGATCCCCGGACTGCCGCTGATCATCATCATCGCGAGCTTCGTCGAGGACACCGGCGACCTGCTGATCGCCGCCGTCATCGCGCTCACGTCCTGGGCCTGGGGCGCTCGGGTCCTGCGCGCCCAGACGCTGTCCCTGAGGCGCCGCGACTACGTCGAGGCGTCCCGCGCCACCGGCGAGTCGACCTGGCGGATCATCCTCTTCGAGATCATGCCGAACCTCACCGCCGTGATCGCGTCCGGCTTCGTCGGCACCGTCATCTTCGCGATCCTCTCGGAGATCACCCTCGCCTTCATCGGCGTGGCCGACATCTCCCACTGGAACTGGGGCACCGTGCTCTTCTGGGCCCAGTCCAACCAGGCGCTGGCCCAGGGAGCCTGGTGGTGGTTCGTCCCGGCCGGCCTCTGCATCGCCCTGCTGGGCACCGCGCTCGCCCTGATCAACTTCGGCATCGACGAGTTCGTCAATCCGCGCCTGCGCACCGCCGGCGGTGCCGACCGCAAGGTGCGGATGCGGGTCGGCTTCACCCCCGTGGCACGTGCGGCCACGCCTCCCGGCCGCACCGGAGCCCCCGCGCCCGAGCCGTCCGGCACGTCCAGCAAGGAGCACTCCGCATGACCGCCGAGCCGATCCTCACCATCAGCGGCCTGAACGTCGACTACGGCACCGGCGCGAGCGGCGTGCACGCGCTCCGGGACATCGACCTGACCCTGCACCGCGGCGAAGTCCTCGGTCTGGCAGGCGAGTCGGGCTCGGGCAAGTCCACCCTGGCCTACGCCGTCACCCGGCTGCTCTCCCCGCCCGGGGTGATCACCGGCGGCGGCGTGCGCTACCACCGGCCGGGCGCCGAGCCCGTCGACATCCTCTCGCTCTCCCCGGACGAGCTGCGCGCCTTCCGCTGGCAGGAGCTGTCGATCGTGTTCCAGGGGGCGATGAACTCGCTCAACCCGGTGCACACCGTCCACAGCCAGCTCACCGACGTGCTCAAGGCGCACCGCCCCGGCATGCGCAAGGCCGAACGGACCGATCGGGCAGCGGAGTTGCTCAAACTGGTGGGGATCTCGGCCGACCGCCTGGCCGCCTACCCGCACCAGCTCTCGGGCGGCATGCGCCAGCGCGTGATGATCGCGATGGCGCTCGCCCTGGAGCCCGAGATCGTCATCATGGACGAACCGACCACCGCACTCGACGTTGTGATGCAGCGTCAGATCTTGCGCAGGCTCGTCCAGCTCAGGGAGCAGCTCTCCTTCTCCGTCGTGTTCATCACCCACGACATCTCGCTTCTGATCGAGTTCTCCGACCGCATCGCGATCATGTACGGCGGCCGGATCGTGGAGCAGGCGGGTGCGGCAGAGATCTACCGCGACCCCCGACACCCCTACAGCGACGGCCTGCTGCACTCCTTCCCCGCGCTGCACGGCCCCCGGCGTGAGCTCACCGGCATCCCGGGCTCACCCCCGCACCTGTCCGCGATGCCCGCCGGCTGCGCCTTCCACCCCCGCTGCGGCAAGGCCTTCGAGCCGTGCTCCGAGCGGGTCCCGGTCCTCGCCCCGCCGGACGCGGGACAGAACCGCGAAGTCGCCTGCTGGCTGCACCACTGACCGTCCGCCCGCCGCTCACCACCCCGCAGCACAACGGAGTTACGGAGTCCCGATGAACCTCGTCACGCCCCGCAGCAGCCTTCAGCCCGCCGCCGTCCAGGGACTCCCCGCCGACTTCCGCTGGGGCGTCGCCACCTCCTCGTACCAGATCGAGGGCGCCGCGTCGCAGGACGGCCGCACCCCTTCCATCTGGGACACCTTCTGCCGTGTGCCGGGCGCCGTGCACAACGCGGAGCACGGCGACGTCGCCTGCGACCACTACCACCGGATGCCCGAGGACGTGGAGCTGATCGCCGGCCTCGGCGTCGACACCTACCGCTTCTCGCTCGCCTGGCCGCGCATCCAGCCGGGGGGCCGCGGCCCCGCCAACGCCAAGGGCCTCGACTTCTACAAGCGGCTGGTCGACGAGCTCCGGGGCAGGGACATCACCCCCTGGATCACCCTCTACCACTGGGACCTGCCGCAGGAGCTGGAGGACGCGGGCGGCTGGCCGGCCCGTGACACCGCGCTGCGGTTCGCGGAGTACGCCGCGCTCGCGTACGAGGCGCTCGGTGACCGGGTCGAGCACTGGACGACCCTCAACGAGCCCTGGTGCTCGGCGATGCTCGGATACGCCTACGGGGCGCACGCCCCCGGCCGGACCGACATGGGCGACGCCGTGGGCGCCGTCCACCACCTGCTCCTGGGCCACGGCCTCGCCGCCCGGCAGATGCGTGAGGCGGCGGGGAGCCGCCCGCTGGAGCTCGGCATCACCCTCAACCTCGGCACCGCCACCCCGGAGACGGACAGCGAGGCCGACCGCGACGCCTGCCGCCGCGCCGACGGCATGGGCACCCGCCTCTACCTCGACCCGATCGTCCACGGCCGCTACCCCGAGGACGTCGTCGACGACCTCGCGGCCCAGGGCATCGAACTGCCCGTCCAGGAAGGCGACCTGGCCGCCATCGCCACCCCCCTCGACGTCCTGGGCGTCAACTTCTACCGCGGCGCCCTGTTCTCCGGGGTCACCGAGGACGGCTCGCCGACCGGCGCCGACGGCCTCCCCGTCGTGCGGGGTGTGGAACGCGACCTGCCCCGCACCGCCATGGACTGGGAGATCACCCCGGAGGAACTCACCTCCCTGCTGCTGCGGCTCCAGCGCGACTACGCGCTGCCGACCGTCATCACCGAGAACGGGGCCGCCTTCGACGACACCGTCGCCGCCGACGGCTCCGTGCCCGACACCGGCCGCACCGCCTATCTCGCCGACCACATCGCAGCCGTCTCCGAGGCCCGCAGCCAGGGCGCCGACGTCCGGGGCTACTTCGCCTGGTCGCTGATGGACAACTTCGAGTGGGCGTACGGGTACGACAAGCGGTTCGGCATCGTCCGCGTCGACTACGACACGCAGGCGCGGACGCTCAAGGACAGCGCCAAGTGGTACCGCGACACGATCCGGCTCACCCGGAACGCCCGCACCGACCGGCCCGTACGGGACTGACACGACAGCCCTCCCGTACGACGTCGTCCTGGTCGCGCCCGCCGCCCCTCACCGTCACCGTCACCGGAGCAGAGAAGAGCCGTCCATGCCCCGTACGCCGCACGTCCGCGCAGGCCACCGGGCGAGACCGGTGACCGCCGGCCTCGCAGCCGCCGCCGTCCTCGCCTCACTCCTCGCCGGGGCCGTCCCCAGCGCGGCCGCCGACGCTGACGAACCCGCACCCGTCCTCGTCGACCGCTTCGAGGGCGAGGTGCCGCTCGGCAACCCGCCCGCCGACTCGCTCTTCACCTGGGGCGGCGACGCGGACGACCACCCCGCCCTGAAGTTCGAGGAGCGCGCCGACGCCCCCGAGGGCGCCAAGGTCCTCCAGGGCACCTACGACATCAGCGCCTACGGCGGACTCAGCCACGAGTTCGCGGTGGACCAGCCCCCGAAGGACTGGACCGCCCACAAGGGCGTCCGCTTCTGGTGGTACGGGCAGAACACCGCGCCGCTGCCGCCCGGTTCGGGCAAGCGGATCAACTTCGAGATCAAGGACGGCGGTGCCAACGGCGGCGCCTCCGAGCTGTGGACCACCTCCTTCACCGACGACTGGGAGGGCTGGCACCAGGTCGAGATCCCCTTCGCGGACTTCGTCTACCGGACCGACTACCAGCCCGTCGGCGGCATCGACCAGGTCCTCGGCCTGAACGAGATGTGGGGCTACGCGCTCACCCTGCCGACCGGCGCTCCCGGCTCCTTCGCCATGGACGCGGTCGAGCTGTACGGCAAGGCCGACCCGGCCCTGAAGTCGAGCGTCGTGATCGACTCCGCGGTCCACCCCGTCACCGAGGGCGGCAGGGCGGACATCAGGATCTCCGTCGCCACCACCGGCTCCGTCCCCATCGAGGAGCCCGTCACCGTCGCGTACACGACCAAGGGCGGCAGCGCCGAGCCCGGCAAGGACTACACGCCGGTCACCGGGACCCACACCTTCCCCGCGGGC
Source organism: Streptomyces sp. NPDC049970 (assembly GCF_040660235.1). Classification (NCBI taxonomy): domain Bacteria; kingdom Bacillati; phylum Actinomycetota; class Actinomycetes; order Kitasatosporales; family Streptomycetaceae; genus Streptomyces; species Streptomyces sp. NPDC049970. Next base: position 472,909 of record NZ_JBFALP010000003.1, read on the forward strand.
ACCGCGTCCGGCACCACGCACACCGTCTCCGTGGCCACCACCAGGGACAGGGGCGCCGAGCCGGCGGAGACGATCCCGCTGGAGCTCACCGTCACCGGGGCCAAGGCGCCCAAGGAGGACCCGCAGGTCGTCATCGACGCCCACGGTCTGGCGTACCAGAACGCGAAGCTTCCGGTGAGCAAGCGCGTCGCGGACCTCCTCTCGCGGATGTCGCCCGCCGAGAAGGCGGGCCAGATGACGCAGGCCGAGCGCAACGCGCTCCGGTCGCAGGGCGACATCGCGGCGTACGACCTCGGCTCGCTGCTCTCCGGCGGAGGTTCCGTACCCACCCCGAACACGCCCGAGGCCTGGGCGAAGATGGTCGACGCCTACCAGCTGCGCGCCCAGACGACCCGCTTCCAGATCCCGCTGATCTACGGCGTGGACGCGGTGCACGGCCACAACAACGTGATCGGCTCGACGATCATGCCGCACAACATCGGCATCGGCGCCGGCCGTGACCCGAAGCTCGCGGAGAGGACGGGCGCGGTCACCGCGAACGAGGTCCGCGCCACCGGTATCCCGTGGGACTTCGCCCCCTGCGTGTGCGTCACCCGTGACGAGCGCTGGGGCCGTTCCTACGAGGCGTACGGCGAGGACCCCGCCCTGGTCGAGGCCATGGAGACGGTCATCACCGGCATGCAGGGCAGCCCTTCGGGCAAGGACCTGGCCCGCGCCGACAAGGTGCTGGCGAGCGCCAAGCACTTCGTCGGCGACGGCGGCACGGAGTTCGGCTCGTCCACCACGGGCTCGTACACCATCGACCAGGGCGTCACGAAGGTCACCCGGCAGGAGCTCGAAGCCGTCCACCTCGCGCCGTTCGCCGAGTCCGTGAAGCGCGGCGTCGGCACGGTCATGCCGTCCTACTCCTCGCTGGACGTCCTCGGCGACGACGCGGGACCGGTCAAGATGCACGCCAACGCCGAGATGATCAACGGTGTGCTCAAGGACCGGATGGGATTCGAGGGCTTCGTCATCAGCGACTGGCAGGCCATCGACCAGATCCCCGGTGACTACGCGAGCGACGTCCGCACCTCGGTCAACGCCGGGCTCGACATGATCATGGTCCCGACCGCGTACCAGGACTTCACGAAGACGCTCCAGGACGAGGTCGCCGCCGGCCGCATCGGCCAGGCCCGGATCGACGACGCGGTCTCCCGGATCCTGACCCAGAAGTTCCGCCTCGGCCTCTTCGAGAAGCCGTACGCGGACACGTCGAACCTGGACGAGGTCGGATCGGCCGCACACCGCGCGGTCGCCCGCGAGGCCGTCGCCAAGTCCCAGGTGCTGCTGAAGAACGACGGCGCCGTGCTCCCGCTCAAGGCGTCCCAGAACGTGTACGTCGCCGGCTCCAACGCCGACGACCTCGGCAACCAGGCCGGCGGCTGGACGGTGAGCTGGCAGGGCGCCTCCGGTGCCACCACCACGGGCACGACGATCCTGGAGGGCATCGAGAGGAACACCTCGTCGGCCACCTTCTCCGAGGACGCCTCCGCCCCGACCGGCGGGTACGACGCCGGAGTCGTGGTCGTCGGTGAGAAGCCCTACGCCGAGGGCATCGGAGACGTGGGCAACGGCCACGACCTGGAGCTCACCGATGCCGACAAGAAGGCCGTCGACACGGTCTGCGCCGCCATGGAGTGCGCCGTACTCGTCGTCTCCGGTCGTCCGCAGCTCATCGGCGACCGGCTCGGCGACATCGACGCGCTGGTCGCCTCCTGGCTGCCCGGCACCGAGGGCGACGGCGTCGCCGACGTCCTCTACGGCAAGCGGGCCTTCACCGGGCAGCTGCCGGTGACCTGGCCGCGGTCGGAGTCGCAGCTGCCGATCAACGTCGGTGACGCGGCCTACGACCCGCAGTTCCCCTACGGCTGGGGACTGACCACCCTGCGGAAGCCACCCTCGGGCGGTGAGGCGGCGCTGACCGCCCTCGCCGTCGCCGCGCGGCTCGCCGAGCGGGCGGGTCTCGGGAGGACCGCCGCGGGCAAGGAGATCGTGGACCGGGCGAGGTTCCTGGTCCAGCAGAAGACAGGCGGCGAGCCGGCCGCCGCGGTGTCCAAGCCGTTCGCCGAGGCGGACCACCTGCTGCTCACCGGTGATCTGACCGGCGCGGTGTCCAAGCTGCGCACGGCGTACCGCGCCGCGTAACAACACGGGCCGCGTAACAACACGGGAGGGACCCGGGCGGGCGACGCATCCTTCGCCCGCCCGGGTTACTTTCGGAGTATGCGGAAAAGGCTGTTCGCTCCCTTGTGGGCCTGCCTGCTGCTGATTCTCTCGGCGGCCGTGCTGGCGATGACCCCCGCTGCCCCTGCCGCCCCCTCCACGATCGGCGACGCGGCCCGCGCCCTGCGCCAGGGCCCGGTCTACGTCGACCCGGCGGCGGCAGGGCAGCTCCCGGCCTCCCAGGAGGCCGCGCTGGAGAAGAAGATCAAGGACGCCGACAAGCCGGTCTTCGTGGCCGTGCTGCCCGCGACGTCCCAGTACCCGCCCGAGAACCTCCTGCGGAACCTGCGCAGCGACACCGGGATCACCGGCGTCTACGCGGTCCGCCTCGGCAACGGATTCGACGCGGGTGCCGACCCGCAGGTGATGCCGACCCGTGCCGTGGAGAACCTCACCACGGCCGTGAAGGCCCCCGGCGCGGACACCGACGCCGCGACCCAGCTCAACGCGTTCGTCGACCGGGCCCTCGAACAGGCCAAGGGCAGCGCCCCGGACTCCTGGTCGGGTGGCACCGCCGGGGACGGTTCCACGAGCGGGATGCCGGTGGCCGGCCTCATCGTCCTCGGCGGCGTCGTGGCCGTCGGCGGCGCCACCGCGTTCACCGTCGTCCGCCGCAACCGCAGGCGCCGGGAGGAGGAGGAGCAGGCCGCCTTGGACAAGCTCCGGGTGGTCGTGGACGAGGACATCACCGCGTACGGCGAAGCACTCGACCGGCTGGACTTCCATCCGGCGGAGCCGGGAGCCGACGACCCGATGCGCGCCGACTACGAGCGCGCGCTCGACTCCTACGAGGACGCCAAGTCCCGTATGGGCAGCGCCCGCCACCCCTCCGACGTGCGCGGGGTCACCCAGGCCCTGGAGGACGGCCGGTTCTCCCTCGCGGTCCTGGAGGCGCGCCGCAAGCACCGGGAACTGCCGGACCGCCGCCCGCCCTGCTTCTTCGACCCGCGCCACGGCCCCTCCGTCGCGGACGTCACATGGACGCCGTCCGGCGGAGCGGCCCGCGAGGTCCCGGTCTGCGGCGCGGACGAGGTGCGGCTGCGGGAGGGCGAGGACCCGATGAGCCGCACGGTGGACGTGGGCGACGGCAGCCGCCGCCCCTACTGGGAGGCGGGCCCGGCCTACGGCCCCTGGGCCGGCGGCTACTTCGGAGGCGGCCTGCTGCCCGGCCTCCTGGTCGGCACCATGCTCGGCTCGATGCTCTCCACCCCGGCGTACGCGGCGGAGTACGGCGGCGGTGACTTCGGCGGGGTCGGGGGAGGCGACTGGGGCGGAGGCGACTTCTCCGGCTCCGACTTCGACTCCTCGGGCTTCGGCGGCTTCGGTGACGGCGGCGGCTTCGGCGGCGGCGGAGGGTTCGACGGAGGCGGCGGATTCTGAGGCCCGCCCCGCTTCATCGGGTGCGAGCGGGGCGGGGCGGCGAGGTCGCGCGCCTACTCGGACGCGCCCTCCCACTTCTCCGGAGCCCACAGGCCCGAGCGCTTGAGCGAGGCCGGGCAGTGCAGGTAGATCTCGTCGATGTCCACGACCAGGGCGAGGTCGGGACGCCGTCCCCTGACCTTCATCTCGTCGAAGAGCGGAGCGTCCCTGAGGACGCGGGCCCGGCCGTTGATCCGCAGGACCGTCATCGCACCCGGTATCAGGTACAGCAGCCCCACGTGCGGGTTGGACAGGATGTTGTGGAAGCTGTCCCCGCGCCGGTTGCCCGGCAGGTCGGCCATCACCAGGGTGCGGGGGTCCAGGACCCTGGTGAAGCCGGGCTCCCCGCCGCGCGGGGAGGTGTCGCAGTTGCCGTCGGCGTCCGAGGTGGAGACGGCGCAGAACGGGGAGCGGGCCAGCAGGGCGAGGTCGGCCTCGGTGAGCTCGTCGTGCACCTTGTCGATGACGATCGGCCACGGCTCGCCCAGGATCTCGCGCAGCTGCTCCGCCGACTCCAGCGGCACGGCTCCGGCCAGCGGGTCCGCGGTGTCGACGGGGGCGGCCGGTGCCGGTGCGGGCGCGGCATTCGACAAGGGGTTCTCCGTACCTCGTGTGGGCGCAGCAGCGGGACGCTGACCTGGCACTGTTAGGGTCACCTTACTTAGGTGCCCGATGGGTCCCGACCCGGGGGTGGCAAGCGCGCGGGACAAGGTCGTCCCGCTGTTCGCGGACGCGATGAACCAGGCGGCTCGGACGTCCCGCGCCACCTGGTGGCGCGGGACGCGAACGGGTGCCACTCTTGTCGCGTGGACCGTGACCGCCTGGAGAAGCAGCTTCTGCACGGCCTGACCGTCGACGCCACCAGGCCGGAGCAGCCGATCCTGCTCGACGACGAGGGCAGGCCGATCAGGACCTGGCGGGAGAACTACCCGTACGACCGCAGGCTGCGCCGCAAGGAGTACGAGCGGATCAAGCGCATCCTGCAGATCGAGATGCTCAAACTCCAGCGGTGGACCAAGGACACCGGCGCGCGGGTCGTCGTGGTCTGCGAGGGGCGGGACGCGGCGGGCAAGGGCGGCACCATCCAGCGCTTCACCGAGCGCCTCAACCCCCGCGGCGCCCGCATAGTCGCCCTGGACAAGCCGACGGACCGCGAGCGGGGGCAGTGGTACTTCCAGCGCTACGTGGCCCATCTGCCCGCACCCGGTGAGATCGTCTTCTTCGACCGCTCCTGGTACAACCGGGCCGGTGTCGAACGCGTGATGGGCTTCTGCACCCCGCCCGAGTACGAACGCTTCCTGGACCAGTGCCCGGCCTTCGAGGAGATGCTCGTCGACGACGGGATCATCGTGGTCAAGTTCTGGTTCTCCGTCTCCCGCTCCGAGCAGCGCACCCGTTTCGCCATCCGGCAGATAGACCCGGTGCGGCAGTGGAAGCTCTCGCCCACGGACATCGACTCCCTGGACCGCTGGGACGACTACACCACGGCCAAGATCCGCATGTTCCGCGCCACCGACACCGAGTACGCGCCGTGGACGGTGGTGAAGAGCAACGACAAGCGCCGGGCCCGCCTCGAAGCGATGCGCAGCCTCCTGGCCCGCATCGACTACACGGCGAAGGACCCGGGCGCCGTCGGCAGGCCGGACCCCCTCGTCGTCGGCGCCGCCGCCACCCTGCTGGAACCGGGCGAGGAGGACACCGCCCTCTCACCCACCCGCCTCGCCCCGAACACCAGGGGGCGGGGCGCGCACCCGTAAGGGGCCGCTCACCGCCTCCGGTCCTGCGGCGCCTCGTCGCTCCGAGGGGGGCGGGTGAGCACCAGCGGGCCGGTCTCGGTGACGGCGACCGTGTGCTCGGAGTGAGCGGTACGCGAGCCGTCGGCGGAGCGGATCGTCCAGCCGTCCGGGTCGTAGACGATCTTGTCGGTGCCGGCGGCGAACCAGGGCTCGATCGCGATGGTCAGGCCGGGGCGCAGCTTCCAGCCGCGTCCGGGGCGGCCGTCGTTGGGGATGTGCAGGTCCTCGTGCATCGTGCGGCCGATACCGTGTCCGCCGAACTCCAGGTTGACCGGGTAGCCGTACTCCGCGGCGACCGAGCCGATGGCCGCCGAGATGTCCCCGAGCCTGTTGCCCGGCCTGGCGGCCTCGATGCCGGCTTCCAGGGCGACCTCGGTGGCCTCGATCAGCCGAAGGTCCTCCTCGGCCGCGGTGCCGACGACGACGGACCGGGCCGAGTCCGCGGCCCACCCGTCGATGGTGACGGCCATGTCCATGGTCAGCAGGTCCCCGTCGCGCAGCTTGTAGCGGTGCGGCAGTCCGTGCAGCACGGCGTCGTTGACCGAGAGGCACACCACGTTGCGGAACGGGCCCTTGCCGAACGAGGGCTCGTAGTCCCAGTAGCAGGACTGCGCGCCGCGTTCCTTGATCCGGCGGCGGGCCTCATGCTCCAGATCCAGCAGGTCGACCCCCACCGCGGCCAGGGCGGCGAGCTCGGCCAGCACCTCGCCGACGAACTGTCCGGTGACGCGCATCCGCTCGATGTCCTGGGGGGTTTTGTGCTCGATCACTGCGTTCCTCGATCCTCCGCGACGCTGGTAGGTATATTTATACCAGGGGGTGGTTGCCGCCGGATCGCGTGCCGCTCTAGCATGAGCGCATGGTTCGTCATCCGCTCGCCCCCGAACAGATCGAGGCGGGCCGGCGCCTCGGAGCCGCGCTGCGCTCCGCCCGGGCCGGACGCGGCCTCGCCGAGGTGGCCCTGGCGGCAGGGATCTCGCCGGAGACCCTCCGCAAGATCGAGACCGGCCGGCTGCCCACACCCGCGTTCGGCACCGTCGTCCGGCTCAGCGAGGTGCTCGCCGTGCCGCTGCCCGAACTCGCCGTCGTCTGGCGCAGCGGCCTCGTCCTGAGCAAGGCCTCCTGAGCGGAGGGAGCGCGCGTCCGGGCCCCGCCGAGGGCGGGGCCCGGACGAGGTCAGCCGGTGGGGAAGTTGTCGGCCGTACTGATCCGGTTCTTGAGCAGCGCCCCGGACTCGGTCAGCACCCCACTGCCGCTGTAGTCGCCGCCGTCACAGGTGCCGGGCCGGAGGGCCGCGCTGCTCTCGGGGGCGTCGGAGTAGGTCCAGTTGGCGTAGCTGATCCCCAGCTGGTCGAGCAGGTCCAGCCAGGACGTGGTGCTCGCCCGGTCCATCTCTCCGCCGCCGGTGGCGCTCACGGTGCCGAACTCGGTCACGAACAGCGGCAGTTGCGAGGCGGCCCGGCTCACTGCGGCGCGGTAGGCGTCCTTGTGGCTCGCGGCGTAGAAGTGGAACGTGTACATGAGGTTGGTGGCGTTGACGGGGTTGTTGACGACCTCGCTCCCGTCGGAGCCGTCCGAGACGCCCAGTGAGGACCAGCCGCGGGTACCGACGATGACGACGGCGTCCGGGTCGGCGGCCCGGATGACCGGGATGACCTGCTCGGCGTAGTTCTTGATGGCCGACCAGCTGACGCCGTTGGGCTCGTTGGCGATCTCGTAGATCACGTTCTTCTTGCCGGCGTTGCGGGCGGCGACGGACGCGAAGAAGGTCTTCGCGCGGTCGAGGTTGTAGTTCGGGTCGCCCGGCGTCAGGGTGTGGAAATCGATCAGCGCGTACATGCCGCGGGCCTCTGCCTGGTCGACGAGGCCGTTCACTCGACTGGTGAAGCCCGCCGGGTCGGTCTCGTAGCCGTCCTCCTGTACGTACATGGCGATGCGCAGCAGGTCCGACTTCCAGTCCCTCGCCAACGCGTCCAGGGACGCCGCGTTGTAGCACGTGCCGAACCACTGGATGCCGTGCGTACTCATGCCGCGCAGCTGGACGGGGCGGTCGTACTGGTTGCACAGGTGCACGCCGCAGACGTGGAGTTGGCCGTTGACGCCCACCGGGGTGCCGTCCGCCGGGGCCGGCGGGGGCTCTTCGAGCGAACCCGTGCAGGCGACCCCGTTGAGCGTGAAGGCCGTAGGTCTCGGGTTGCCACCCGTGAAGGAACCGGTGAATCCCAGGTCGGCCGCCGCGCCGGTGGCCAGTGTGCGGTTCCAGTCGACGCCGACGGCGGAGACGGTGGGGCCGGACTGGGACCAGGTGGCGTTCCAGCCCTGGGTGATCCTCTGTCCCGCGTCCGGCATGGCGAACCCGAGCGTCCATCCGGTGACGGGGGCGCCCAGGTTGGTGACCTTCACCCCGGCCTGGAAGCCTCCCGCCCACTGGCCGGTGACGCTGTACTCGACCTTGCACCCGGTGGCGGCCGCCGCTTGGGGGCCGGCTGCCGCCGTGAGGCCCAGGACTGTCGCGCAGGTCGCCAGTAAGGCGAGCAGGCGTTTCATGGCGTTCCTCCTCGTGCGAAGCGGAATCGGCTCATGGGAGCGCTCCCAAGGCCTGTCGACCCGAGAACGTACACCGGAGCGCCGACGCGCGATAGACATTCGACGTACCGACGGGACGACACCGGTCCGGAGGTGCGTGTGGAGGGTTCCGGGGCTTCCCCCCGGAAGCAGGGCAGCCCATTCCCTTCCGTCTCGCCGGGTGCTCGACGGCCGGGTCGCCCTACGGCCGGGGCGCAGCCTGCACCGTGACGATCCGTATTCGGGGCCCCGGTGGCGTGAAGCCCGCCCGGACGGTGCTTCCGGGAGGCGCGCCGGGGCCGTCTGCGGCGGATCTGCACATCGTGTCCGCAGGAGGCGAGACGGCTCCCGCCGCTTTTCGCGCGCGGACCGGATCCTCCACGTCGGCGACCGACAATGTCCCCTTCGCGGCGGATCGAATATTCGTCCTGCGAAACGTCCGTCGGTCGGACGGGTGAAGAAAATGTACCGGTCCACGGATTGATGTGACCGTGTCGGCGATTCCTCGCCCGACAACCATTCGCCGGACCGGTGGAGGGTGGCCCCGCAACGCCCTGACGTGCTTACATCCCTCACATCGCGCCGGCCGCAGGCGAATTCACCGCCTCAGGGCGAACGGTGAGCCCTCGGTGGCCGCGACATCGGCGGGGGCCCTTCGTCTTGACGGGGTCGGCCCGGCCGTTCGGAATCAATGCGAAGGGAATTCACATCATGAGCTCCGTCCCCCAGATACACACCCAGGAAATCTCCGACAGCGACCTGGACGCCGTGTCCGGTGGCCTCTCCGGCGCGGCTGCCGTCCAGGCTCCGCTCGTCGGTGGCGTCGCCGGTGCGGTCAGCGCCGACCTGCCGGGCGCGTCGCTGCTCCCCGGTGGTCTCTCGGGCGCCCTCGGCGGCGACGTGCTCGGCGTCGCCGGTCTCGGCTCCGCCGCCACGCTCTCGGCCTGATCCTGCGCCGAGCCCGTACGCCCCGTGCTCCGACGGCCACCGGCCGCGGGGCACAGGGGCCGTGCGGAACCGAGGCGGACACAGCGGACCTGACACCACGGACCAGAGGGTTTCGAACGTGAGCGACCCGCGTACCGCTCGCCGTCCAGGCGGCCCGGGCAACCGGTGGGAGCTCGTCTGGAGTCACCGTGACGAACTGCTGGAGATCGCGCGCCGCCGTTCGTCGAGCGCCGAAGAGGCCGAGGACGCCGTCCAGGAAGCGATGGTCCGCGCGGTCGAGGACCCTGACGTCCAGTACGGCCGGGTGCGCTCGTGGCTCAGGCGCGCGACCGTACGCGCATGCGCCGACCGGCACCGGCAGGTCGCCCACGACCGGGAGTTGAGCAAGAGCCTCTCCACCGCTCCGGCCGAGCCCTCCCCCGTGGAGGAGGCGGTATGCGACCGGGCGGAGGCCAGATGGCTGGCCGGGCGCAGCGCGGAACTGCTGCCCGCCCGCCAGGCGCAGGCGCTGCTGCTCCAGGCGCGGGATCTGGACGTCGGGCAGGTGGCCCGGGCCATGGGGCTGAGCTACCGGGCCACCGAGTCGCTGCTCGCCCGGGCCAGACGGTCGTTGCGTGACGCCCTGGCCGGGACCCTCGCACTGGCCACGGCGGTGTGGTTGTGCGCGCGCAGGCTTCCCCGCGCGGACGTCGCCCCGTCCGCGGGGGTGACGTCGGCTGCGGTGACGCTCGCCGTGGCGGCGGCGGTGATGCCGGCGGGGCCCTTCGACCAGCCGGACGTCCGGCCTCCGGGGAGCAGGCACGGGGCCGTGGCGCCGCGCCCCGCTCCGGCCGCCGAGTTCCCCGCTCCCCGAGCGTCTCGGGCACGCCCTCACACGCAGATGCCCTCGCCGGACCCGCATCGCGACGCCGGTACGGGGCAGGACGCGTCGCGGTCCGTTCCGCTGAGTCCGCCGTGCTCCCACGAGCCTTCGGGCGCGGTGGGGGTGGAAGTATCGATCGGATCCGGCCAACCTGTCTCGCTACCGACGCCGGTGGACACGCTCACGTCGATACCGTCACTGCCGGTGGACACGCCGGATCTCCGTCGCCCGGAAGTGCCCCCGGTGCCGACGGTCACCACCGCCGCGGTGGGCGGCGTCACGGTCGATCCCGAACCGCTGGGCCGGGCGTCCCGTTCAGTGCGGTGAGGCTGCCGGATCCAGCGCGTTGCCGACGCTGCACCCGCCCTCCCCGGGCATCCGCTGCACCCGGGGCGGCACCCGGACGTCGGTGGAGCCGGGACCCACCCGGCCGAGCAGGCAGTCCTGCGCGTCGAAGCCGTCGCCCCTCACGTACAGGAGAACACCGACCCGTCCGCCGTCCCCCTTCACCTCGGTACGGATCTCCGGGGGCAGGTCCAGGGCGGCGATCCCACGGCGTACCTCCGCCTCGTCCACCCGGCCGCCCTCCGGCACCCGGGGAAGTCTCGCGCGGAGCTCCTCGTACGGCAGCCGGGCCGGTTCGGGCGGCTGGGCGAAGGCCGGCGGAGGGCCGTCCGGGCAGTCCGCATCCTTTGGATCCTCACGCCACTGCGACCTGGGCGACACCCGTATCCCGAAACAGCGCTCGACGGTGACTTCCTGGGTGTCGATCCATCCCCTGTGCGCCGAGCCGGACGTGCGGACGACCAGGTCGACGCCGTCCCCGTCATGTGTGGAGGTGCCCGTCACCCGGAGCACCTCCACCCCGTCGATGCCGGAGGCGGAGCGTCCTACCTCCTCCGCCGTGCGCGGACGCTGGCCCTAGAGCCGGTCGCTCGCGCCGGCGGTGAGCACCAACAGCGGTGCGAGCAGCAGCAGTCGGCGCATGTGCCCACCCTTCCGGCGCCGCGCGGCGGCAGCCGCTCACGTCCTCGGGCCGGCACGGGCGATCGTACTCAGCCCCGTCGGCGAAACCGGCTTGCGTTCCTTCGCACCGGGCGCCCGACACTCCGAAACGGACCTCGGCGCCGCTCGTCCCGGGTCGTCGCGTGGGACGGCTGTCAGCCGAAGTCGTCGGGGACGATGCGGAGTCTCCGCGCGACGCGGGCGAGGGCCTTCTGATCGGTCGTGTTGAGCGAGTCGAGGACGATGCGGCGTACGGCGCGCAGGTGGGTGGGCGCTGCCAGGCGCACGATGTCGAAGCCGCCGTCGGTGAGTTCGGCGAGGGTGTAACGGCCGTCTGCCGGGTCGGGTGTCCGTAGGACCCAGCCGCGCTGTTCGCAGCGTTTGACGACGTTGGACAGGCGGGAGAGCGACCCGCTGGCGAGGAAGGCGAGCTCTCCCATCCGCAGCTTGCGCCGCGGCGCCTCGGAGAGGTGGCTGAGCACGAGGTACTCGAACAGGGTGAGGCCGTGTTCCTGCCGTAGCGGCGATTCCAGCTTGGCGGGCAGTAGCAGGACGAGGGAGATCAGCCCCGTCCATGCCGCCTTCTCCTGCTCGTCGAGCCATCGCAGCTCCTCGTCGTCCTCGTGTTCGCCCGTGCCGCTCATGGGTTCTCCCGTGCTGCTCATGGATCTTCCCGCCCCTCCGGCGAAGTTCGCCATCACTTTGCGCTTGAAGTCATCGCTTGCTAGTCTCACTTTACGCGTGAAGTCATTCAACGGGAAACGCGCCCCGTGGACAGGAAGAGGGAACATCATGAGCACCGTCACCTTCGGCGTCACTCCGGGTTACGGCGAGAAGCTGTACGAGGCCCTCGGCTACAGCGGGGCCGTCCGCGTCGACGACCGGGTCGAGACCTCCGGCCAGGCCGGGGTGGACGACGACCTGGTGATCCCCGACTCGCTGGAGGACGAGATCATCCAGGCTTTCGACAACGTGGAGCGCACGCTCGCCACGGTCGGCGCGACGTGGAAGGACGTCATCCACGTCAACTCGTACCACAAGGTCGCGCCGGGGGATGACGCCATCGGCGACGACCACAACGCGGTCATGGCCGAGCAGTTCCGCCGTCGCCTCGACGGCCGCGCGCCGATCTGGACCGAGACCGGCGTCACGGTCCTCGGGCTCGCCGCCATGCGCGTGGAGATCCGCGTCACCGCCGTGGTCGGCTCCGGGGGCTGAGCCATCCCCGTAGCCCGGGGAGGAGGGGCGCCATCCGGGCGAGTTTGCCACTTCGGCAAGCAGGTTTGTCGAATCGGCGCCGCGCGCGCACCATCTCCCGTAACAGGAGGTGTTCCGCATGAGCGAGACCGACCAGCGGTACGACGTAGTGGTGATCGGCGGTGGGGCCGCCGGGCTGAGCGGGGCGCTCGCCCTCTCCCGGGCGCGGCGTTCCGTGCTCGTGATCGACGCGGGAAGCCCGCGCAACGCGCCCGCTTCCCACGCGCACAACTACCTGGGGCGCGAGGGCGTCCCGCCCTTGGAGCTGCTGGCCGTCGGGCGGGCCGAGGCGGCGGGTTACGGCGCCGAGATCGTCCGGGGCGACGTCGTCTCGGCCGAGAGGTTGTCCGACGGCTTCCGCGTCGTGCGGGCGGAGGGGAGCGCCGTCCACGCCCGTCGACTCCTCGTGACCACCGGGATCGTCGACGAGCTGCCTCCGCTGGAGGGCCTGGCCGGGCGCTGGGGCAAGGAGGTGCTGCACTGCCCCTACTGCCACGGCTGGGAGGTGCGGGACAGGCCGGTCGGCGTGCTGGCGCTCAGCCCCATGGCCGTGCACCAGGCACTGCTCTGGCGGCAGTGGACCGACGACGTGGTGCTCTTCCGCCACGAGCAGGCCGACTTCAGCGACGAGGAGTACGAGCAGCTCGCCGCGCGGGGCATCTCCGTCGTGGACGGTGAGGTGGCCGCGCTGGAGGTGGCCGAGGACAAGGTCACCGGTGTGCGGCTGGCCGGGGGCGCGGTGATCCCGCGCGAGGCGGTCGTCGTCCAGCCCCGCTTCACCGCGCGGTCGGCGGTCCTGGAGGGCCTCGGCCTGGTGCCGACCGAGATGGTGATCGGCGACCACGTCGTCGGCACGTACGTCGCGGCCGACCCGGCAGGCGCCACCGATGTGCCCGGCGTGTGGGTGGCCGGTAACGTCGCCGACCTCATGGGGCAGGTCGTCGGAGCGGCGGCCGCCGGGCTCAGGTCGGCATCGATGATCAACATGGACCTCGTCACCGACGACACGCGCCGCGCGGTCGAGGCGCGCCGCACCCCCTTCTCGGCCGAGGCCGAGCGCCAGGTCTCCGAGCGTGTGCTCGGAGACCGCCGTCACGGACTGCAGGAGACTCGATGACCACCGACAGCACCCGCACCGACGCCGAGATGTGGGACGACCGGTACCGAGAGAGCGACCGGATCTGGAGCGGGAACCCCAACACGGTCCTGGTCCGCGAGGTGGAGGGCCTCACGCCGGGCCGCGCCCTCGACCTCGGCTGCGGCGAGGGCGCCGACGCCGTCCGGCTCGCCCGGTGGGGCTGGAGGGTCACCGCCACCGACATCTCGCGGGTCGCCCTGGACCGGGCGGCCGTCCACGCGGCCGACGCCGGTGTCGCGGACCTGATCCACTGGCAGTGGCACGACCTGGGGGCCTCGTTCCCGGAGGGGGAGTACGACCTGGTCTCCGCGCAGTTCCTGCACTCGATGGGCGACCTGCCGCGCGAACGGATCCTGCGCGAGGCCGCCGCCGCGGTCGCACCCGGCGGCGTACTCCTGATCGTCGGCCACGCCGGCTTCCCCTCCTGGGAGCACGACCACGCGGACATGGAGCTGCCGACGACGGACGAGGTCCTCGCCTCCCTCGAACTCCCGGAGGGGGAGTGGGAGGTGCTGCTCAGCGAGGAGCACGAGCGCGTCCAGAACGACCCCGACGGCAACCCCACCACGCGCACCGACAACGCGTTGAAGGTCCGCCGCGTCCGGTGACCGGGCACAGCCGGGCGCCCGCCGTCCTCCCCGGTGGGGGAGGGCCGGCGGGCGCGCTCGGTCCGGAAGGCTCAGACCTGCGCGGCGGCCTTGATCGCGGAGATGTCGAAGTTCAGCTTGACCTTGTCGCTGACCATCACGCCGCCGGTCTCCAGGGCGGCGTTCCAGGTCAGGCCCCAGTCGGAGCGCAGGATGTCGGCGCTGCCCTCGAAGCCGACGCGCTCGTTGCCGTAGACGTCGGTGGCGGAGCCGTTGAACTCCAGGTCGATGGCGAGCGGACGGGTGACGTCCTTGATGGTCAGGTCGCCGGTGACGCGGTACGAGTCGCCGCCGAGCTGCTCGGCCCGCGTGGAGCGGAACGTCATCAGGGGGAACTTCTCGGCGTCGAAGAAGTCGCCGCTGACCAGGTGGCCGTCCCGGTCGGCGATGCCGGTGTCGACGCTGGAGATCCGGACGTCGATCGAGGCGGAGGACCCGGCCGGGTCCGCGCCGTCCAGCGTGAGGGTGCCCTCGTGCTCGGCGAAGGAGCCGCGCACGTTGGTGACCATGGCGTGCCGCACGGTGAAGCCGATGCTGCTGTGGGCCGGGTCGATCGTGTACGTGCCGGTGAGCGCGGCCAGCGCCGGGTCGACGGCGAGGGTGGCGGTGGTGGACGGGGCGGCGTTCTTGCGGTTGAACAGAGCCATGGCTCCTCCTCGGTACGTGCGTCCGGCGTGTTCTGTGACGACAGGCCGTCGAGGTTCTTGTTGAACCTTCAACGAGATTGACTGTAGACCCTTTTTGTTCAATGTTCAACATCAAGGGTCCAGGCCGGTCCGGAAGTCGTGGCCGAAGTGGAGTGGTCCGCGCCGCCCCCTGGCGGACGCGCGTAGAGCTCGGGCACTATCTCCCTGCCCCAAAAATTGTCATGAGCAGGAGGATCCCCCCATGCTGACCCGTCCCAGACTCCGCTCGGCCCTGACCGCTACGGCCCTCGTCCTCGGCGCCCTCTTCGCGCCCGGCGTCGGCGTCCTCGGCGGCGGTGCGACCGAGGCGCACGCGGCCACCAAGCTGACCCACTCCCAGGCGACCTCACGCTTCACCTCGTCCGGGGTCACCTGGTCGTCCTCGGGCGGCTGTTCCAACCGGAACGTCTCCACCTGCACGTCCTTCGACCAGCTCAACCTCGCCAGTGCCCAGGGCGCCCAGACGCTGAAAAGCGCCACGGGCTGCGCGCTCAACATCACCGGCGGTACCGAGACCGGCCACGCCTCCGGCACGTACTCGCACTGGAACGGCTACAAGCTCGACTTCGCCAAGACCACCTGCCTGACGAACTACGTGAAGGGCGTGTTCACCTACATCGGAGTCCGTGGTGACGGCGCTCCCCAGTACCAGTCCGGCTCCGGCAACGTCTACGCCGACGAGGGCAACCACTGGGACGTGACGTACTACAACTGCGGCGGCTGCTGACGGTCCCGGAGCGGCACGCGCCCGGTGGCACCCGCCCCGGGCAGCCCGGTGCCCCCGCTCCACGGATCCACGGAGCGGGGGCACTCGCCGGAGCCGGTCCGCCGGGCGTCAGGGCCGCAGCGCGGGCAGTGACCCCGTGCCGAGGACACCGGCCCGGTCGATGGCGATCCGACCCTCCTTCACCACGGCCAGGATGTGGGCCGGCTCGCCCAGCGCCCTGATGTCGGCCAGGGGGTCGACGTCCGTGATCACCAGGTCGGCGGCCTTGCCCGCCTCCAGGGTGCCGGTGAGTTCGCCGACACCGCACAGCCGGGCCGCCTCGCCGGTCGCGGCCACGATCGCCGCCATCGGGGTGAGGCCCCCGATGTCCACCAGCAGCCCCAGCTCCCGCAGGTTCTGGCCGTGCCCGACCGCCAGACCGCTGTCCGTCCCCATCGCGATGCGGACGCCGGCCGCGGCCGACCTGGCCACCGACTCCTGCGCGATCCGGTGCCAACGCACCCCCTTCTCGTACGCGGAGGGCGAGGTGCGCGCCGGATCGAGGTCCTGGGTGGTCTCCAGCAGCGTCGGCACCAGGTACTGGCCCCGCTCCACCATCTCCGCCCGCAGCTCGTCGTCCAGGGCGTAACCGTGCTCGATGCTGGTGACGCCGGACCGGACGGCCGCCTCGATCCCCGGCCGTCCGATGGCGTGCGCGGCGACGGGCAGACCTCCGTAGGAGCGGGCCTCCTCGACGGCCGCGCTGATCATCTCCGGCCGCAGCCCCAGCCACTCGGGCTGGTCGTGAGGTGAGGTGACGCCTCCGCTGGTGGCCAGCTTCACGCAGTCGGCGCCTGACGCGACCAGGTCGCGGACCCGGGCCCGCATGTCGTCGACCGAGCCGACCAGGCTGGGCGGGCTCCCGGGGAAGGCGACGGCGACGGCGAGTCCGTCGATCCCGGCGGCCAGGGTGAAGTCGGCGTGTCCCGCGCGCTGGCTGAGCATGGTCACCGAGACCAGCAGCCGGGGCCCGACGATCTTCCGCTCCGCGACCGCCTGCCGGAACCCGGCGTCCAGGCCCATCAGGTCCCGCGCGGTGGTGACCCCGTTCTCCAGGGTGACGCGCAGCCGGTCCAGCACGTTCAGGGCACGGTAGGTCGGAAGTTCGTAGAGGCCCTGGAGGGGGTTGCCGGCGGGGCCGGGCAGGGCGAAGTGCACATGCGCGTCGATGAAACCGGGGCAGACGGTCCGCCCGCCGAGGCTCAGCCGCTTCGGCGGGGCGAGCTCCGCGGGCAGACGTGCGAGGGGGCCGGCCCACCGGATCGCCGTCCCCTCGATCAGCAGCGCGGCATCCGGCACGGGGGCGCGCCCGGTGCCGTCGATCAGGCGTAGGTCCTGGAGGAGGACCCGTTCACCGGGCTCCCCGGCGGGCAGTGCGTCGGATGAGGACATCTTCCGACGATCCTTCCCGCTGCCCGGCCCCGCAGGCCGGACTGGGCCGTACGGGTGCCGGACGCGGCCGGGCCGCCCGCCGCGGTGTGCGGTGGACGGCCCGGCGCGGGGAGAGGGTCAGGAGCCCACGCTCACCGTGAAGCGGCGCGGATTCCCGTCGTGCGCCGCACCCGAGACGTCCGGTTCGCCGTCCGGGCGGACGTCGTCGTAGGGGAAGGCGTATCCGATGGGGGAGTTCGCGTGGACGACCCGCGACCAGTGGTTCGTCACGCCGCCCTTGTAGTAGTCCGCCACCGAGGTGCCGTTGGGCTGCTGCGGGTGGCTGAGCATGATCGAGCGGTTGAACCCCGCCGCGATCCTCGCCAGCAGCGCCTTCTTGTCGTCGGAGTCACCCGGGTTGTTCGTGAAGGGGCCGTGGTTGCAGGTGAAGATGTCCTTCGACGTCGGCTTGACGAAGGTGTGACCGCCCTCGAAGGTCAGTGTGTCGCCGCTGACCCGCCCCGCCAGCGTGCCCCGGCCGCCCTGCATGTCTATCCGCAGGTCGGTGGAGCGGTACTTCTCCCAGACCTCGTCGATCTGCGCGGTGAACAGGTCCCGGAAGGGCATCTCGTCCGGCCGGTCGAAGAACGGCGCCATCAGGTTCTGCGGCGACACGACCCGCAGTACCTCTCCGTCCGAGCCGCGGGTGACCAGCTTGTCCCAGGGCTGTCCGTCGGAGGCGGCCTGGGCGGTGAGGTCGTCGGCGATGCGCTGGACCGCGCCGTCCGGGAGCGGGGCCACCGTGTGCGTGGTGTCGCCCTCCAGGGTCAGGCCGATCGGCAGCGCGGTCACCAGGTCGACGTAGCTGATGTTCGCGTACAGCTGCTGGGGATTGAAGGTGAACTCGCAGAACGACCAGGTCCTGCCGTAGTTCGGGTCGGTCGGTGTCGCGAAGGCGGGCTCCACCAGGGACGGCCCGGGGTTCAGGTAGAAGTCCAGCTTGTCGTCCCGCACGAAGTAGACCCTGGCCCCGTACATCTGCGGCAGGGTCAGTACGACGGGTCCGGCGCCCGCGGCCTTCAGCGGGATGGCGCAGTCCACGGGCAGCGGGGTCTGCGGAGCGCCGGGGGAGTCCGGGCGGTAGACGCTGCCGTCGGGGCGGAGCAGGACCCAGCGGTCGGTGCCCTGCTCGTGCCCGGTGACGTACGCGTGCACCGTGCCGGGCAACGAGCGGTTCTCCAGAGCCAGTTCACAGGTTGCGGCGGCGGCCGACGTGCGCGGGCTCAGGGCGCTGCCCCAGAGCGGGTAGGTGAGCGCGGTCGCGGAGGCGGCGGCGCCCGTCAGGAACATTCGGCGTGAAATCACGAAGGAACTCCCGAGGTGTGGGGGGACCGCAGACACAGGTGTGGGGGGTGGTGCGGGGAGGTGTGGCGGTGGGGGTCGTCTGCGGTGCGCCCTACTCTCGCGACGGCTCCCGCAAGCGTCAAGACTTATGACTGAGAGCGCTCTCAAGAGGCTCCCATCTTCACAACTCGACGCCACGGAAAGGGTTTTCGCGACTCCCGGTCGAGGTCCGGATGCGCGGAGTGAACAGCTTCCGAACCCGTCGCGGGCGACCGGTCCCGCACGGTGGGTGCCGCCGGGCCCGTGCGGTGTGGCGGGCGTGGTGCGGCCGGGCGGCGCCGCCCTCGGCCCGCCCCGTACGCCGTCGCCGTCCGCCCCCTGTCCCGGCGCCGGGCTCTGCCATTGTGGTGTCCCCGGTGGGTCCGCGGCGTGGCGCGCGGGCGCCGATGTGTCCGGGGCCACATCTAAGGGTTTGTACAGGATCTACAAAGCCGGAGCCCGCTCAGCTGACAGATGGGCTGCACGGTGCTCTCATTCTGTCGGGTGCCACCAGGAAACCGGGCAGGAGACTGTTTAATGTGGACGGCGGAATTGTGCGGTCGGCTTCGTAGGGTCGATGCATGACCGTTGTGGACGAAATCCCGGGCGAGCCGAGCGACACGCGTGGACGCGTGGCCGAACTGCTGGCGCTGCGCGAGCAGGCCCGGCGTGGACCGAGCGACCGGGCGACCGAGGCGCAGCACGCCAAGGGCAAGCTGACGGCCCGGGAGCGCATCGCGCTGCTCCTTGACGAGGGATCGTTCAAGGAGGTCGAGCAGCTGCGCCGGCACCGGGCGACCGGTTTCGGCCTGGAGGCCAAGAAGCCGTACACCGACGGTGTCATCACCGGCTGGGGCACGGTCGACGGCCGGACGGTGTTCGTCTACGCGCACGACTTCCGGATCTTCGGCGGAGCGCTGGGCGAGGCCCACGCCACGAAGATCCACAAGATCATGGACATGGCCATCTCGGCCGGGGCCCCGCTGGTCTCGCTGAACGACGGCGCCGGCGCCCGTATCCAGGAGGGCGTGTCCGCGCTCGCCGGATACGGCGGGATCTTCCAGCGCAACACCCGCGCCTCCGGTGTCATCCCGCAGATCTCGGTGATGCTCGGCCCGTGCGCGGGCGGCGCGGCCTACAGCCCGGCGCTGACCGACTTCGTGTTCATGGTCCGCGAGACCTCGCAGATGTTCATCACCGGCCCGGACGTCGTCAAGGCGGTCACCGGCGAGGAGATCACCCAGAACGGGCTCGGCGGCGCGGACGTGCACGCCGAGACCTCGGGCGTCGCGCACTTCGCGTACGACGACGAGGAGACCTGCATCGCCGAGGTCCGCTACCTGATCGGGATGCTGCCCTCCAACAACCGGGAGAACCCGCCGGTCGTCCCGAGCGACGACCCGGCCGACCGGCGCGGCGAGGTCCTGCTCGACCTGGTCCCGGCCGACGGCAACCGCCCGTACGACATGCACAAGGTCATCGAGGAGCTCGTCGACGACGGCGACTTCCTGGAGATCCACGAGCGCTGGGCCCGCAACATCGTCTGCGCCCTGGCCCGGCTCGACGGCCAGGTCGTCGGCATCGTGGCCAACCAGCCCCAGGCACTCGCCGGTGTGCTGGACATCGAGGCGTCCGAGAAGGCCGCGCGATTCGTCCAGATGTGTGATGCGTTCAACATCCCCATCGTCACTCTCCTGGACGTACCCGGCTTCCTGCCCGGCGTCGATCAGGAGCACGGTGGGATCATCCGGCACGGTGCGAAGCTCCTGTACGCGTACTGCAACGCCACCGTGCCGAGGATCTCGCTGATCCTCCGCAAGGCGTACGGAGGCGCCTACATCGTCATGGACAGCCAGTCCATCGGGGCCGACCTCACCTACGCCTGGCCCACCAACGAGATCGCGGTGATGGGCGCCGAAGGTGCCGCCAACGTCATCTTCCGCCGCCAGATCGCGGAGGCCGAGGACCCCGAGGCCATGCGTGCCCGCATGGTCAAGGAGTACAAGGCCGAGTTGATGCATCCCTACTACGCGGCCGAGCGCGGCCTGGTCGACGACGTCATCGACCCCGCCGAGACACGCGAGGTGCTGATCGCCTCGCTCGCGATGCTCCGCAACAAGCACGCCGACCTGCCGTCCCGCAAGCACGGCAACCCGCCGCAGTAGTCGCGGCCGCAGCGGCCACCCCGCCCACGCCCGCGACCACCCGCACAGAAGCCGGAGACCCCATGAACGTCACCACCGCCGATTCGGTCCTACGCGTCGAGAAGGGCCAGGCCGGCCCCGAGGAGCTCGCCGCCATCACCGCGGTCCTGCTCGCCCGGGCCGCCCACCGGACCGACGCACCGGCCCACCGAGGCCGTGACACCGCCGGATGGCGCCGACTGGAGCGCACCCCCGGATTCCGTGCCCCGCACAGCTGGCAGGGCTGAGAACGGCCGCTGAGGCCGTTCCAGGGCCCTCCGGGCCCGGCGGACGAAGCGCCTGACGGGTGAAGCCGCCCCTGACGGACGAAGGCCCCGTACTCCTCGAAGGAGTACGGGGCCTTCGCCGTGCGGCGAGGGGCTCAGCGCAGGCGGGCCATGAGGGCGTGCTCGACCAGCGTGATGAGCGCGCTCTTGGCGTCCGCGCGGTGCCGCGCGTCCGTGATCAGGATCGGGGTGTCCGGGCCGATCTGGAGAGCTTCGCGTACTTCGTCGGGGGTGTAGGGCTGGTGTCCGTCGAAGCCGTTGAGGGCGATGACGAAGGGGAGGCCGCTGTTTTCGAAGTAGTCGACGGCGGGGAAGCAGTCGGCGAGGCGGCGGGTGTCGACGAGGACGACGGCGCCGATGGCGCCGCGTACCAGGTCGTCCCACATGAACCAGAAGCGGTCCTGTCCGGGGGTGCCGAACAGGTAGAGGATCAGGTCCTGGTCCAGGGTGATGCGTCCGAAGTCCATGGCCACGGTGGTGGTGGTCTTGTCCCCGGTGTGGGTCAGGTCGTCGATGCCCGCGGAGGCGGACGTCATCACGGCTTCGGTGCGCAGCGGGTTGATCTCCGAGACGGCACCGACAAACGTGGTCTTACCCACGCCGAAGCCCCCTGCCACCACGATCTTCGCCGAGGTAGTGGAGCGGGCTGCTCCGCCGCTAGAGCTTGCGAAGTCCACTGAGCACCCTTTCGAGCAGTGTCACATCTGGCTGGCCGCCGGCGGTCTCGTCGCCGCCGGGCTGATGGATTGCGACGAGTCCGGCCTCGGCCAGGTCGGCGACGAGGATCCGGGCAACGCCGAGGGGAATCGAGAGCAGGGCCGAGATCTCGGCCACCGACTTGATCTCGATGCAGAGCCGGCAGATCCGCTGGTGCTCGGGCAACTGCCCTTGCAGCCGGGCGGGATCGGCCGTCGTGCTGACCAGTGCCTCGATGGCGAGCTGGTAACGCGGCCGGGTCCGGCCGCCGGTCATGGCGTACGGACGGACCAGCGGGTTGTGCGCCGCGGGCGCGGCGGGCGCGGGGGCCTGCCGCTGGACCGGCTGGATGCGCGACGGAGGAGCCTCGTACCGCTGCGGCGGCTGCTGTTCGTGCCGCGGCTGCTCGTAGTGAGGCTGTTGCGGCGGCCACTCCGAAGCGGGCTGCTGGACGTGGTCCCACCAGTCGTCGTCCTGCGAGCCCTGTCGGGGCTGCCGGTACGACTGCTGAGGGGGCTGGTACGGCTGGTACGGCTGATAAGAGTCTTGCGGACCCTCTCTGCCGGGCATGGAGGGGTTGTTGAAACGATCGTCACCCTGCTCACCCGGAACCCGCTGACCGCCCTGGTACGGGTGCCCGCCTGTGGGTGTTGCCACGTTTCCTCCTCCGCCTGCCGGTCGCCATCCCAGTGGTGCCGCGCCACCGCACCCTATGGCGCGGTGACGAGAAACGCACTGTCCGTCTATTAGTTAAGAAGACTTCCCTGCAGCTCGGCGCGGAGATCCGGGGTGAGGACACTTCCTGCACGGTCCACGAGAAGTGCCATTTCGTACCCAACCAGGCCGATATCGGCATCCGGGTGGGCGAGAACGGCGAGTGAGGATCCGTCAGAGATGGACATGAGGAAGAGGAATCCTCGCTCCATCTCCACAACGGTCTGGTTCACGGCGCCGCCTTCGAAGATCCGGGAGGCACCCGCGGTCAGCGACGTCAGACCGGAGGCGACAGCCGCCAACTGGTCGGCGCGGTCGCGCGGGAAACCTTCGGACATCGCCAGCAGGAGTCCGTCGGCGGAGACCACCACCGTGTGGGACACCCCAGGGGTGTTGTCCACGAAGTTGGTGATCAACCAGTTCAGATTCTGCGCCGCCTGGCTCATCGGGCTCACACTAACGCTCCTGGTTGTAGGTGTTGCTTGTGTCCGACCCTGCGGTACGTCCCCGGAGGACGCCGCGTCGCAGGTTGCTCAACCTGCCCCGCACGTCCTCGGGAGCGCGGGAGACCTGTGGGCCGCCCTGCTGGGTCTGCTCAGCCGTGCCCTCGACCAGATTGGCCTTGGGCACGCGCCGGGGGAGACCCGACGGGGTGATTCCGCCCGCCTTCGGATCCCGGAGCTTCTCGGCCCGCTCCCAGCGCTCGTCGTTCGCGGAGCGCCAGTCCTCGCTGCCGTTCCCGTCGGCGTCGTCCGCTTTCGGTTCCGGCTTCGGCGCCTGCGGCCGCTGTTCCGGCGCGGCGGGCCGGCCGTTTCCGCGGCCGGTCGGCTGCCAGTGCTGCTGGCCCGCGCCACGGCGGGGGAGACCCGCGTCCGTCACATCCTGACCGGGGCTGTGGGTGGGACCCGGGCGGTCGAAGCCTACGTGTTCCCGCGTCTCCGCGGGAGTGCTCGGCGCGGCTTCCGCTTCGGGCTGTGACGGGGTCTCGAAGGCTCCCTGATAAGAGCCCTGTCCCGACCATTCGCCCTGTTGGGACTGGTCGCTCTGCGGCGCGAACGGGTCGGTGTACTGATCCTGCCGGCCGTCCTGAGCGGGGTACGCGCCTTCCGCATAGCCGTTCTGCTGCTGCTCCTGGTACCCGTTCCCGGCGGGGTACGGCTCGAAGCCGCCCTCGTGGGCGGGCTGCGCGTAGTCCTGCTGCTGCGGGGCGTACTGCTCGGGTGCGTACTGCTCCTGGGCGTACTGGCCCTGGCCGTACTGCTCCTGTGCGTAGTGCTGCTGCCCGCCGCCGTTGCCCGTGAAGGCCTGGTGCTCGCCGCCCGTCTGAGCCTCCAGAGCGGCACGACGCTCCTCGCGCATCAGCGAACGGTTGACCGGGTCCAGCTGCGGGGAGTCCGCCGCCGGGGTGTCGTAGCGGGAGTCGTCGAAGCCGAGCTCGGCCGCCGTACGCATCGGGAGGGGCTGCGGCATCGGGTCGAACGCCGGTGCCTGCTGCTGCTCGGGGATGATCGAGGAGACGGTGAAGTCGCCCTCCGCGGCCGATCCGCCACCGCCACCGTGGGTGATGGCGTCCGGCAGCATGACCAGGGACGTGGTGCCCGCCTGCTCGCCCGAGGGGCGCAGCTGGACGCGGACGCCGTGCCGGTCGGCCAGCCGGCCGACCACGAACAGGCCCATTCGCTGGGACACCGCGGCGTCCACGGTCGGCGGGTTGGCCAGCTTGTGGTTGATGTCCGCGAAGTCCTCGGCGGTGAGGCCGATGCCCTTGTCGTGGATCTCGACCATGACGCGGCCGTCCGGCAGCCGGGTCGCGGTGACGCGGACCTTGGTCTGCGGCGAGGAGAAGGTGGTCGCGTTCTCCAGCAGCTCGGCCAGCAGGTGCACGAGGTCGGTCACGGCCTGGCCGTGGATCTCGCTCTCCGGTACACCGGTGAGCTCGATGCGCTCGTATGACTCCACCTCGGACGAGGCCGCGCGCAGCACGTCGACCAGCGGAACCGGCTGGTTCCAGCGGCGGCCGGGCTCCTCGCCCGCGAGGACGAGGAGGTTCTCGCCGTTGCGGCGCATACGGGTGGCCAGGTGGTCCAGCTTGAAGAGGCTCTCCAACTGGTCCGGGTCGGCCTCGTTGTTCTCCAGGTCGGTGATGAGGGTCAGCTGGCCCTCGATGAGCGACTGGTTGCGGCGCGACAGGTTGGTGAAGATCGCGTTGACGTTGCCCCGCAGCATGGCCTGCTCGGCCGCGAGCCTGACCGCCTCACGGTGCACCTGGTCGAAGGCGCGGGCGACCTCGCCGATCTCGTCCTGGCTGTTGATCGGGATGGGCTGCACCCGGGTGTCCACCCGGCCGGGCTCGGTCCGCGACAGCTGGTCGACCAGCATCGGCAGCCGCTGCTCGGCGATACCGAAGGCGGCCGTACGCAGCTGGCGCATCGAGCGGCTCATCTGGCGGGCCATGAGCCCGGCGATGACGAACGCGGCCAGCAGCGAGACGATCACGATCGCGGCGTTGACGATGGCGTCGTTCCTGGCGTCGGTCGAGATCTCCGCCGCCTCGGCCACGGCCTTGTCGACGAGCTCGTTCTCGACCGTCGTGTAGCCGTCGAACTTCGCGGTGGAAGCCGCCATCCAGGTCTCGGGGGTGATGCCCTTGGCCTTCAGCTCGTCCGGCTGCTTGCCCTGACCGATCTGCTGGGCCATGCCGTCGAAGACCGAACCGTCGATGCTCGGGGGCGACACGAAGGGCTCTCCGGCGGCAGCGGCCTGTGCCTTGGCCGCCTTCAGCTGCTTGGCGCCCTCGGCGGCCTTGCCGGCCATGACCTCCTTGAGTCGGGCCGCGTCGGCCCCCGTACCGCCGGAGACGAACTCGCCGAGTGCGATCTGCTCCAGGTAGTTGTACGAGCTGAACGCCGTGACCTGGCCGTTGAACTTGCGCTCCTCCTGGCTCGGACGCACGAGGAGGTGCATGCCGATCGAGCGCTGAAGCGATTCTGCGGCCTTGGCCAGCTCGATCGCGTACACCGTCCGGCCGTAGCTGGTGATGTTGCCGGTGCCCAGGCCCAGCTCGTTGGAGAACTCCATGAGCGAGTGCTGGACCTTGGTGTAGCCCTCTTCCGTCTTCACCGGGTCCATGGCCTCGGCGTAGGCGGCCTTGCGCAGCTCGGGAAGCAGCGGCTCCTCGACCTTGAACAGCTTCAGGCGGCGGTCGAGCCCCTGCTTCTCCGGCATGTCCTTCACCGCGTCGTCGAAGTTCGCGGCGGCGGCGTCGGTGGTGGCCCGCACGTCCTCGACCTCGGCGGCGGTGCGCTTGTTGGACAGCAGCGGCTGGGCGGTGAGGTCACGCTCGTTCAGCAGCGCCTGTCCGTACGCCGCGGCTGCGCGGACGACCAGAGCCGTCTTCTCGGCGTCCTGGGCCTCGTTCCAGGTGTCGACCGACCCCTTCACCTGGAAGCCGCCCATGACCAGGCCGACCAGCGCGGGTATCAGGAGAATCGCGTTCAGCCGCGTGGGCACCCGCCAGTTGCGCGGTGACAGCCGACTGGTGCTGCCACCCGCCGACTGCGCCTCGGACGTGCCCGAAGGCGACACCGCGGCGCGCGGCGGCGGGGTGAAGTTGCCCCGCTCCGGCTGCGCAGCGGGGCTCTCGTTGCTTCGCCTCACTCGACCAACAACCTCTCGGCGTCGGCACCTACGTTGTGCCGGAATTATCGTTCAGGGGGCCGTACTGCTCGGTAGTTCGAGGCATTGCAGCACGCGGACGGGTCGCGTTCCAAACAGTCGGAATATGAGATTCCGAGTAAGGCGCACCGAAGATAAAACGGGCATAAAGAGCGAGCCCCGTCAAAAGGCGAGGCTCGTATGAGCACAGCGGTACCGTTCGTACGCGCCGGGTGGTGGCGAGGGCGCGATTCACTGTCGAAATGTTATGAACACGGGGGCGGATCGTGTCAAAGGACACAGGCCGCCCCCGTGTGACTACTGCAACTTCCGTAGATCGATACCGACTTGCGGCTACTTCAGCCGGGCCATCAGGGCGTGCTCGACCAGCGTGATCAGGCCGCTCTTGGCGTCCGCGCGGTGCCGCGCGTCCGTCGTGATGATCGGGGCGTCGGGGCCGATCTGGAGCGCTTCGCGTACTTCGTCGGGGGTGTAGGGCTGGTGTCCGTCGAAGCCGTTGAGGGCGATGACGAAGGGGAGGCCGCTGTTTTCGAAGTAGTCGACGGCGGGGAAGCAGTCGGCGAGGCGGCGGGTGTCGACGAGGACGACGGCGCCGATGGCGCCGCGTACCAGGTCGTCCCACATGAACCAGAAGCGGTCCTGTCCGGGGGTGCCGAACAGGTAGAGGATCAGGTCCTGGTCCAGGGTGATGCGTCCGAAGTCCATGGCCACGGTGGTGGTGGTCTTGTCCCCGGTGTGGGTCAGGTCGTCGATGCCCGCGGAGGCGGACGTCATCACGGCTTCGGTGCGCAGCGGGTTGATCTCCGAGACGGCACCGACGAACGTGGTCTTACCCACGCCGAAGCCCCCTGCCACCACGATCTTCGCCGAGGTGGTTGCGCGGGCCGTACCCGTACCGCCGCTAGAGCTTGCGAAGTCCACTGAGCACCCTTTCGAGCAGTGTCACATCCGGCGCGCCGCCGGTCTCTCCGTTGCCCGGCTGGTGGATCGCCACCATGCCGGCTTCCGCCAGGTCCGCCACGAGGATCCGTGCCACACCCAGGGGCATGGACAGCAGGGCCGAGACCTCGGCCACCGACTTGACCTCACGGCAGAGGTGGCAGATCCGCTGGTGCTCGGGAAGCAGGCTCCCGAGGTTCGCGGGGTCGGCCGTGGTGCTGACCAGTGCCTCGATGGCGAGCTGGTAGCGCGGCCGGGTCCGGCCGCCGGTCATGGCGTACGGACGGACCAGCGGCTGGTCGCCTTCACCGTCGTACGACGCGTGGTGCAGTGCGCCGTACGGATCCGGTGAGGCGGGTGGCGGGGTCATAAATCCTCCGGGCGTGACAGCAGGGGGTCGATCTGCCGTCTGAAGGTGGCCGGTGGGAAGCTCGTGCGGCCTGGTGGGTGAGGGTTTTGAGTAGTACCTGGGGTGATCGTGTCAGGTGTCTGCCGCATGGCCGCCTAGTGGAGCAGACTGCCTTGTAGCTCGGCGCGGAGATCAGGGGTCAGGACGGTTCCCGCGCGGTCGACGAGAAGTGCCATCTCGTATCCGACCAGGCCGATGTCCGCGTCCGGGTGGGCGAGGACGGCGAGCGAGGATCCGTCCGAGATGGACATGAGGAAGAGGAAACCCCTCTCCATCTCCACGACCGTCTGACTCACGGCGCCGCCTTCGAAGATGCGAGAGGCGCCCGCGGTCAGCGACGTCAGACCGGAGGCGACAGCCGCCAGCTGGTCGGCGCGGTCGCGCGGGAAACCTTCGGACATCGCCAGCAGCAGGCCATCCGCGGAGACCACCACCGTGTGGGACACCCCTGGGGTGTTGTCCACGAAGTTGGTGATCAGCCAGTTCAGATTCTGCGCGGCCTGACTCATGGGGCTCAACTAACGCTCCTGCTGGTGAGTGGGGCCGAGTTGGAAACTGCCGGTAGACGAGCCGTTGTTGGCCTGTCGTCCCTGCTGGATGCCCCGGCGGAGATTGGTCAGACGGCCGCGTACGTCATCGGGCGCACGCGAAACCTGGGGTCCGGACTGATGATTCTGCTGTTGAGCGGTGCCCGGCACCAAATTGGCACGTGGCACCCTGCGGGGCAGTCCGGATGTGGTGATACCGCCCGCGGCGGGCTTCTTGACCCGCTCGGCCTGCCGCCCCAGCTCGTCGTTGGGCGAGGCGCGCCAGGAACTGGTGGCAGCCGTGTCGGACGCGCCACGCCGGGGCATGGGCGGAGCCTGGCCGTCGGTCGACTGCGGAGCGGACGGTGCCTGCGGCGCGGCGGCCGGCGGCTGCTGGCCGCTCTGCTGCGTGCCGTGGAACCAGTTCGTCTCCAGCGTGTCGAACAGCGGCGTACGCCCGTCACCCGGGCCGGCGGGCGGAAGCTCACCGGGGCCGGCCGGAGGGAGCCCCTCGTACTGCTGGGGCAGTTCCGGACGGCGCGGCAGCTCGCCCGCGGCGGGCACCGGCGGGCGCGGGGCGCCGAAGTCGCCGTTGTCCTGCCGGCGCGGTGCGGGCGTCTGCGGACGCTGCGGGGCCTGGGCGCCGTAGCCCTGGTCCTGAGGCATCGGGGCGTTGAAGTCCGGGCGGGCGAACTGGGCGGTGCTCGCCGGGTCCTGGGCCTGCGGTGCCTGCGGCGCCGAGAAGTCCGGACGGGCGAACTCGGCGGTGGCGCCGGGTCCCTGACGGTCGTTCATCGGCGGGCGCTGGTTCGGCGGGCTGAACCGCTGGTTCGGGGCGGAGCTGCCCGGCCGCGCGAAGCTTCCGGTGTCGGACGACTCCTCGTGACCGCGCGCCGCATCCTGCTGCGGACGCCGCGGGGCGCCCTGCTCCTCCGCGCCCCAGCTCGGGGCCTGCTGCTGCGGGTTGCCGCCGGGCAGTTCGGCCCGCGGTCCGCCGGACGGCGGCAGCTGGCGGCCGGGGCCACCTTGCTGCTGCTGCGGGCCGCCCTGGCCGAACTGGGCCTGCTGCGGCTGCGGAGCCTGCCGTGCGGGCGGGCCGCTCTGCCTGCCGGGCTGCGATCCGGTGTGCCCGAAGAGGTTGGTCCGGTTGGAGTCCGCGCCGCCCGAGGGGTCCTGCGGGCCCCGTGCGCCCATCCGGGCACCACCGAAGGCTCCGGAGAGTCCACCACCCTGGCGCGGCGCCTCGGGACGGCCCTGGTTCGGCAGGCCGGGGCCCTGCTGGCCGCCGTTCTGCGGCTGACGCGGTCCGGCGTCACGTGAGGGCAGTGCGGCGCGCGGCGCGGAGCCGGAACCGACCTGCCCGCGCGCGGCGGCCGAACCCAGACCCTTGGCGGGAGCCCCCGCGGAGCCGGCGAGGCCGGGGCGCTGGCCGCCCGCGGCGGGAGAACCGGCACCGGCGAGCAGACCGCCCGGGGCACCGCTCTGCGCGCCCTGCTTGGACGGTGCCTGCTTGCCGCCGTGCGCGACCTCCATGGGCAGCATGACCAGCGCGGTCGTGCCACCGGAGTCGGAGGGGCGCAGCTGGATGCGGATGCCGTGACGCAGGGACAGCCGGCCGACCACGAACAGACCCATGCGGCGGGACACCGAGACGTCCACGGTGGGCGGCGAGGCGAGCCGCTCGTTGATCGCGGCCAGGTCCTCGGGGGAGAGGCCGATGCCGGTGTCGTGGATCTCGACGAGCACACGGCCGTCGGGCAGCGCGTGACCGGTGACCCGGACCTTCGTCTGCGGGGAGGAGAACGACGTGGCGTTCTCCAGCAGCTCGGCGAGGAGGTGCACGAGGTCGTTGACGACGCGGCCGGCCACTTCGGTGGCGGGCACCGCGGCCAGCTCGATGCGTTCGTACTGCTCCACCTCGGAGGCGGCGGCACGGAGGACGTCGACCAGCGGCACGGGACGCGTCCAGCGGCGGCCGGGCTCCTCGCCCGCGAGGACGAGGAGGTTCTCGCCGTTACGGCGCATACGGGTCGCGAGGTGGTCGAGCTTGAAGAGCGAGGACAGCTGGTCCGGGTCGGCCTCGCGTGACTCCAGCTCGGAGATGAGCGAGAGCTGACGCTGGATGAGGCCCTGGCTGCGGCGCGAGAGGTTGGTGAACATCGCGTTGACGTTGCCTCGCAGCAGCGCCTGCTCGGCGGCCAGTCGGACCGCCTCGCGGTGCACGTCGTCGAAGGCCGCGGCCACCTTGCCGATCTCGTCACGGGAGTGGACACCGACCGACTCGACGGAGGTGTCGACATCCTGCGGGTCCGTCTCGGAGAGCTGCCTGACGAGCTCGGGCAGGCGGTCTTGGGCGACCCGGGTCGCGGTGTCCTGCAGGCGGCGCAGCGAGCGGATCATGGACCGCGCCACGACGAAGGCGCCCACCAGCGACACACCGAGGACGAGGAGGATGATCGCACCGTTGAGGATGGCGTCGCGCTGCGACTCGTCACGCAGTTCGCGGGCCTTGCTCTCCATGTCACCGAGGAGGGTCTCCTCGATGGTCTTCATGGCCTGGATCTTGTTGGAGCTCTGGTCGTACCAGTCCATGTACGTACGCGGCTTGCTGCCCTCCATGCCCAGCGGGCTGTCGAGCACCTTCTTCGCGTACATGTCGGCGGCCTTGATCTCCGGGTTGCCGTTGTCCAGCGGCGCCAGCAGATCGGTGGAGCTCTTGCCCGTCGACTCGTAGGTCGACTGGAAGGTCTGAAGGGTCGTGGCGCCCTTGTTGAGCGCGTTGCGGCCGAACGCCTGGTCGTTGTCGTTCAGGTGAGTGTCCCCGCTGTCACCGCCGGGGAGGGCCCCCGCGATGATGGCGCGCTCGACGGAGGCGTACTCCTTCGAGGAGGAGAAGGCTGCCAGCGCACGTGTGCGCTTGATCATTTCCGGGTTGCTGGTGGCCTGTGCCATGTCCTGGGACAGGCTCAGCAGCGAGGTGATCAGCTGGCTGTAGCGGTCGACCGTGTTGAGGCTCGGGCTGTCGCCGGCGTAGGCGTCCTTGCGGATGCTGGTGATGTTGCCCAGCTGGGTGCTGATCTGGCTGACGCTCGCGTGGATGCTGTCCAGCGCGGCGTCGCCGGGGGTGTTGCCGATCTCGTCCGTGGCGTCGAGGAAGGCGGCCTTCGCGCGGTCGGTGCGCTTGCGGGGCTCGGTGACCTTGAAGTCGGTGGCCTTCACGCCGTTGGTCAGCGGGCCGGCCGACTTGTCGCGCTCCTCCTGGAGCGCGTTGGCGAGCGCGGTCGCCTGCTTGGTCATCTTGGTGAGCAGCTGCATGTGCTCCAACTGGTCCATGTCGTTCATGGACTCGTTGATGCGCAGACCGCCCAGGGTGGTCGCCGCGACCACGGGGAGGGCGAGCAGGGAGACCAGACGCGTGCTGATGCGCCAGTTGCGCAGGGCCACGCGTGAGCCGGTGCTGCCGGGGCCGGCCGACTTGAGGGGCGCCGCCGGGTCCGCGGCGTCGGCACCGGGCGTGCCGGACCGCTGTGAGCGGTCGCCGCCGTTGCCGGGATTCTGGGCGTGCTGGGGTGCGGAGCCGCGGGAGTTCCCGTCGCGCGGTTCCTGATCAGCCGGAGTTTCCCCTCGGCCCTGGCGGGGCTGGGGCGACCCCATGCCATCCCTCTTGAAACGTCCCTGCACTAGCGTCGCAACCTCTGGACCAGGCGTCCCTCCGCGCGTGGCGCGGCAGAACGGTGTCGGCGTCGTGGGGCGCTGGACGCGCCCCAAGGTGGTCGTGAATGACCGGCGTACTTCCCCCTCCCGCCGCCACTCGGCGCTGCGTTGCGCCCCTGCGCGCTGGGACCTGAAACCCGCGGCGGTGCGTGGAATTCCAGCACAGTGGAGGATCTCCAACAAGGCCCACGTACCTGGCTGTGACCTGGATGACACCGTGTGATGACCATGTGACAAGGCGTGCAGCGTGTTCATGGTCAAAGCGGTCGAATAAGGGTGCTGTCCGGTGAGGCGGGCGGTGTCCCAGACGGCATGATCGGGAGCGGAATGCCAGATTCAGTGACGTATTGTCTGGTTTGCTTCCGCCGGTCAGCCGCCCGCAATGGGCGCTTTGTCGGCAACTTCGTGAGGAAACTCACATGATGATCGACGTCTCTCTCCGGCTCGGTCCGGGAATCGGATGTTTAGCCTGGCGCTTTACAGGGATAGCGAGTCCGACAAACCGGCGCCCCTCCGGGTGGCGCCCCGGCGACAAGGGTCCATGCGGCAGATGAAGACGACGATGACGTTCCGCAACATTGCCAACCCCCGGCGCACCACGCTGGCGCACCTCGACGGCGCCGAGGCGCTGCACACGCCGGAGCAGCCCGAGCACTCCGTCGACCTGCCCACCCGGACGGCCAACCCCCGCCGCACCATCCTCATGGAAGCCCCGGTCGCGGCCGGCTCCTGACGCGCGAGGCTGTCGCCCTCTCCGGTGCCGGGCGAGGCGCTAGCCTGGAGCGTCAGTCTTCAGCCAGCCAGCACCAGCAAGTGAGGGGCGACAGCATCCCGTGCGCATCGCCAGGTTCTCCATCGACGGCAATGTCGCCTTCGGCGCGGTCGAGGGCGACAGCCCCGACAGCCTCGTCCTCGACATCATCAAGGGCATCCCGTACGCCGACTTCGAGCTCTCCGGGACCAAGGTCCCGCTGAAGAAGGTCCGGCTGCTCCCGCCCGTGCTCCCGAACAAGGTCGTGGCCATCGGCCGCAACTACGCGGAACACGCCGCCGAGATGGGCAACGAGGTCCCGGACGTGCCGGTGGCCTTCTTCAAGCCCACCACCTCGGTGATCGGTTCGGGCGACGCCATCGAGTACCCCTCCTTCTCCGAGGAACTGCACTACGAGGCCGAACTCGCCGTGGTCATCGGCCGTATGTGCCGCGAGGTTCCGCGCGAGCGCGTCAAGGACGTCGTCCTCGGCTACACCTGCGCCAACGACGTCACCGCCCGCGACGTGCAGCGGCGCGAGAGCCAGTGGGCCCGCGCCAAGGGCTTCGACACCTCCTGCCCGCTCGGCCCCTGGGTGGAGACCGACGTCGACCCCGGCAACCTGGCCGTCCAGACCACGGTCAACGGCGAGCAACGACAGCTCGGCCGGACGAGCGACATGATCCGCTCGGTCGAGGACCTGATCGTCCACATCTCGGAGGCCATGACGCTGCTCCCGGGCGACGTGATCCTCACCGGAACACCCGCAGGTGTCGGACCCCTGCACGTCGGCGACGAGGTCGCCGTCACCATCGAAGGCATCGGCACTCTCACCAACAAGGTGATCAAGCGTGGTTAACGCACCAGTCGCACCCGTCCGCGTCCGTTTCTGCCCCTCCCCGACCGGCAACCCCCATGTGGGCCTGGTCCGCACCGCCCTGTTCAACTGGGCGTTCGCCCGGCACCACCAGGGCACCCTGGTCTTCCGTATCGAGGACACCGACGCGGCGCGCGACTCCGAGGAGTCCTACACGCAGCTGCTCGACTCGATGCGCTGGCTCGGGCTCGACTGGGACGAGGGCCCCGAGACCGGCGGCCCGCACGCCCCCTACCGTCAGTCGCAGCGGATGGACCTCTACAAGGACGTCGCCGAGAAGCTCCTGGCCTCCGGGCACGCGTACCACTGCTACTGCACCACCGAGGAGCTCGACACCCGGCGCGACGCCGCCCGTGCGGCCGGCCGCCCCTCGGGCTACGACGGCCACTGCCGCGACCTGAGCGACGAGCGGAAGGCGGCGTACGAGGCCGAGGGCCGCACCTCGATCGTCCGCTTCCGGATGCCCGACGAGGCCGTCACCTTCACCGACCTGGTCCGCGGTGACATCACCGTGCAGCCGGAGAACGTCCCGGACTACGGCATCGTCCGGGCCAACGGCGCTCCCCTGTACACGCTCGTCAACCCGGTCGACGACGCCCTGATGGAGATCACCCACGTCCTTCGCGGCGAGGACCTGCTCTCCTCCACCCCGCGCCAGATCGCCCTCTACAAGGCGCTCATCGAGCTGGGCATCGCCAAGGACACCCCCGCCTTCGGCCACCTGCCGTACGTCATGGGCGAGGGCAACAAGAAGCTCTCCAAGCGTGACCCGCAGGCCTCGCTCAACCTCTACCGCGAGCGCGGGTTCCTGGCCGAGGGCCTGATCAACTACCTCTCGCTGCTGGGCTGGTCGATCGCCGAGGACCGCGACATCTTCGGCCGCGACGAGCTGGTGGCCGCGTTCGACATCGCGGACGTCAACGCCAACCCGGCCCGCTTCGACCTGAAGAAGGCCGAGCACGTCAACGCCGAGCACCTGCGCATGCTCGACGTGAAGACCTTCACCGAGGCCTGCGGCCCGTGGCTGAAGGCACCTTTCGCGCCCTGGGCGCCCGAGGCCTTCGACGCGGAGCGGTTCGCGGAGATCGCTCCCCACGCCCAGACACGCGTCACGGTGCTCTCGGACATCACCGCCAACGTGGACTTCCTCTTCCTGGACGAGCCGGTCCACGACGAGGCGTCCTGGACGAAGGCCATGAAGGAGGGCTCCGACGCCCTGCTGGTCACGGCGCGCGCCGAGCTGACCGCCGCCGAGTGGAACGCCGAGGCACTCAAGACCGCCGTCCTCACCGCCGGTGAGAAGCACGGGCTGAAGCTCGGCAAGGCGCAGGCCCCGGTCCGTGTCGCCGTCACCGGCCGCACGGTCGGGCTGCCGCTCTTCGAGTCCCTGGAGATCCTGGGCCGCGAGAAGACGATCGCCCGCATCGACGCCGCGCTGGCGAGGCTCGCCGCGTAACGTCCGGTTCCCACGACGGGGTGGCCGCCCGAGCCGGGGCGGCCACCCCGTCGTCGTACGGGGGATACGCCGCTAACCTGGCCCGTATGCCGATCCGAGCGGTTCTCTGGGACATCGACGACACGATCTTCGACTACTCCGGTGCAGACCGCGTCGGCATGCGCATGCACCTGGAGTCCGAGGGCCTGCCCGGCGAGTACACGTCCGTGGACCACGCCCTCGACGTGTGGAAGGCCGTCACCGACGTGCAGTGGGCCAGGTTCGCGGCCGGGGAGGTCGACTTCCAGGGCCAGCGGCGGGAGCGGGTACGGACGTTCCTCGGCCGGTGGCTGAGCGACGCCGAGGCCGATGAGTGGTTCGGCCGGCACGCGGCCCACTACGAGTCCGCCTGGGCGCTGTTCCCGGACACGGTGCCTGTCCTGGACCGGCTGGCCGACGGGTTCAGGCACGCCGTCCTGTCGAATTCGAGCATCCACAACCAGGACCGCAAGCTGCGTGCGCTCGGGGTGCGGGACCGCTTCGAGGCGGTGGTGTGCGCCGTCGAGCTCGGCATCTCCAAGCCGGACGCGGGGGCCTTCCACGCGGCCTGCGAGGCGCTGGAGCTCGATCCGCACGAAGTGGCCTACGTCGGGGACGAGCCCGACATCGACGCCGCCGGTGCCGTCGCCGCGGGCCTGAGCGGGATCTGGCTGGACCGCCGGGGCAGGGGAGGGCGCCCCGAACTCGTCCGCATCACGGGGCTGGACGAGCTTCCCGGCCTGCTGGCGGGCGATACCCGTTTTGGAGCGCCGGACACCTTCAGGTAATGTTCTTCCTGCGCCGCCCGAGCGGGCCGAAAGATCCGGCCGGGAGCGCAGACAGAAACAAGGCCCGAAGGGGTTGCGTTTCAGTGGGCTATGGTGTAATTGGCAACACTACGGTTTCTGGTACCGTCATTCTAGGTTCGAGTCCTGGTAGCCCAGCGCAAGATCAAGTAACAAGGCCCCCGTTGTGTAGCGGCCTAGCACGCTGCCCTCTCACGGCAGTAGCGCCGGTTCGAATCCGGTCGGGGGTACAGATCCATCCCGCACGAACATCAGGGTCGCACCCACGTTCTCGCGGTGACAACATCCGGCTGACGCCTGGTGAGGATCGCTAGGGCCCCCGTTGTGTAGCGGCCTAGCACGCTGCCCTCTCACGGCAGTAGCGCCGGTTCGAATCCGGTCGGGGGTACTTGTCACACCATGGGCTATGGTGTAATTGGCAACACTACGGTTTCTGGTACCGTCATTCTAGGTTCGAGTCCTGGTAGCCCAGCGCAAGTCAGCAGTGAACACGCCCCCGTTGTGTAGCGGCCTAGCACGCTGCCCTCTCACGGCAGTAGCGCCGGTTCGAATCCGGTCGGGGGTACCAACAGCACCATACAAAGGCCCTTCACCTCGGTGGAGGGCCTTCTGCGTGTGCGCGACGAGTACGGCTCCCGCCGCCGACCGGCTTCGCGGGGTATGCCCATCTCGGTTGTGCGAAAGGTGACTTGGGCCGCCACGACGCTGGGGCGGCCGGTGTGGGTGCGGCGGGTGGCTCAGCTCGTACGGCGCAGGGCCTCGCTCAGCCGGGCGGCCGAGTCGATGACCGCCTGGGCGTGCATCCGGCCCGGGTGGCGGGTGAGGCGCTCGATCGGTCCGGAGACGGACACCGCGGCGACCACCCGGTTCGACGGTCCGCGGACCGGTGCCGAGACCGAGGCCACGCCCGGCTCCCGCTCGCCGATGGACTGGGCCCAGCCCCGACGGCGCACGCCGGAGAGCGCCGTCGCCGTGAAGCGGGCGCCCTGCAGTCCGCGGTGCAGCCGTTCCGGCTCCTCCCAGGCCATCAGGATCTGCGCGGACGAGCCCGCCTTCATGGTGAGCGTGGAGCCGACCGGCACGGTGTCCCGCAGACCGGAGAGCCGCTCCGCCGCCGCCACGCAGATGCGCATGTCGCCCTGCCTGCGGTAGAGCTGCGCGCTCTCGCCGGTGATGTCGCGCAGGTGTGTGAGTACGGGGCCGGCCGTCGCCAGGAGGCGGTCCTCGCCGGCCGCGGCCGCGAGTTCCGACAGCCGGGGGCCGAGAATGAACCGGCCCTGCATGTCCCTCGCCACCATGCGGTGGTGTTCGAGTGCCACGGCCAGTCGGTGTGCCGTGGGCCGTGCGAGCCCTGTCGCCGCGACCAGCCCGGCGAGGGTGGCCGGACCGGACTCCAGGGCGCTCAATACCAGAGCTGCCTTGTCGAGAACGCCGACGCCGCTAGAGTTGTCCATACGACGATACTCGCGTCTCACTCTGTGAAACGCAAGTTCAATTTTCCCCGGAAGTTGCGAACCTGTACGTGCGGTCGTACAACGGCCCACGGCCACCGCCCCGCTCGGGGGTCCGGACGGCGGCATCCGAATCTCTAGTTGGGCCGGCGAAGATGCCGGCCGGAGGGAAAGCGATGGGTAGGACACTCGCGGAGAAGGTCTGGGACGACCACGTCGTCCGGCGCGCCGATGGCGAGCCCGACCTCCTCTTCATCGATCTGCACCTGCTGCACGAGGTGACCAGTCCGCAGGCGTTCGACGGTCTGCGCCAGGCCGGCCGCCCGGTACGGCGACTCGACCTCACCATCGCCACCGAGGACCACAACACCCCGACCCTCGACATCGACAAGCCGATCGCCGACCCTGTCTCCCGCGCCCAGCTGGAGACCCTGCGCAAGAACTGCGCGGACTTCGGCGTCCGGCTGCACCCGCTGGGAGACGTCGAGCAGGGCGTCGTGCACGTGGTCGGCCCGCAGCTCGGCCTGACCCAGCCCGGCACCACGGTCGTCTGCGGGGACTCCCACACCTCCACCCACGGCGCCTTCGGGGCGCTGGCCTTCGGTATCGGCACCAGCCAGGTCGAGCACGTACTGGCGACCCAGACGCTGCCCCTGGCCCGTCCCCGGACGATGGCGATCACCGTCGAGGGCGAACTCCCCGACAGCGTCACCGCCAAGGACCTGATCCTGGCCATCATCGCCCGGATCGGCACCGGCGGCGGCCAGGGCTACATCCTGGAGTACCGCGGCTCCGCCATCGAGAAGCTCTCGATGGAGGCCCGGATGACCATCTGCAACATGTCGATCGAGGCCGGCGCCCGCGCGGGGATGATCGCCCCCGACGAGACCACCTTCGACTACCTCCGGGGCCGCGACCACGCGCCAGAGGGCGCGGAGTGGGACGCGGCCGTGGAGTACTGGAAGACGCTGCGCACCGACGACGACGCCGTGTTCGACGCCGAGGTCGTCATCGACGGCGCCGCGCTCGCGCCGTTCGTCACCTGGGGCACCAACCCCGGGCAGGGCGCGCCCCTGTCGGCCGACGTCCCCGACCCCGCTTCGTACGAGGACGCCTCGGAGCGGTTCGCCGCCGAAAAGGCGCTGGAGTACATGGGGTTGACCGCCGGCCAGCCGCTGCGCGAGATCAACGTGGACACCGTGTTCGTAGGTTCCTGCACCAACGGGCGCATCGAGGACCTGCGGAACGCCGCCTCGGTCATGGACGGCCGCAAAGTCGCCGACGGGGTACGGATGCTGGTCGTCCCGGGTTCCGTCCGGGTCGCCCTGCAGGCCGTCGAGGAGGGCCTGGACAAGGTCTTCACCGCCGCCGGCGCCGAATGGCGGCACGCGGGCTGTTCGATGTGCCTCGGCATGAACCCCGACCAGCTGGCCCCCGGCGAGCGCTCCGCCTCCACCTCGAACCGGAACTTCGAGGGCAGGCAGGGCAAGGGCGGCCGCACCCATCTGGTCTCCCCGCAGGTCGCCGCCGCCACCGCCGTGCTGGGCCATCTGGCCTCGCCCGCCGATCTGTCCGACGTCCGCACGCCCGCCGGAGTCTGAGAGCCATGGAAGCATTCACCGCACACACCGGCCGGGTCGTCCCGCTGCGGCGCAGCAACGTCGACACCGACCAGATCATCCCGGCGCACTGGCTGAAGAAGGTCACCCGCGACGGCTTCGAGGACGGGCTCTTCGAGGCCTGGCGCAAGGACGAGGACTTCGTCCTCAACCGCCCCGAGCGCAAGGGTGCCTCGGTCCTGGTGGCCGGTCCCGACTTCGGTACGGGCTCCTCCCGAGAGCACGCGGTCTGGGCCCTGCAGAACTACGGCTTCAAGACCGTCGTCTCCTCCCGGTTCGCCGACATCTTCCGGGGCAACTCCCTCAAGAACGGTCTGTTGACCGTCGTCCTCGACCAGGCGGTCGTGGACAGGCTCTGGGAGCTGGCCGAGGCCGATCCGGCGGCCGAGGTCACCGTCGACCTGGAGAAGCGCCAGGTCCTCGCGGAAGGCATCACGGCAGACTTCGAGCTCGACGAGAACGCCCGCTGGAGGCTCCTGAACGGGCTGGACGACATCAGCCTCACCCTTCAGAACGAAGCGGACATTGCGACTTACGAGGCGGTCAGGCCGTCCCACAAGCCGCGTACGATTGACGTCTGAGCAGCGCTTTTCCCGAACTGCGCCCCCTGCCTCCAGGTAGGGGGCGCAGTCGCTTGTTGAGACCCCCTCGGGCGACAACTCGCCCCAGATGGCACAATCGGTGCATGGAACGCGACAGCCAACTCGAGCTCTACGGCCAAGTCGCCGACCGATTGAAGGAAGCGCACGCAAAGGTGCGCTCGCTGCAAGTCCCGGAGGGCGTAAGGATGGCGCTGTCCCGGAAGCTGATGGTCGTCACGGCCTCGGCTAAGCACGATCTCCCGGGCGCGGCACGGCGTCTGGACCGGTTGATGAAGGACCTCGATGAGGGCCGATTCCCCGAAGGTGACTGACTCTGCGGACAGCGCAGCGGTCGACTTCGTTGCGGCACTAGGGTGATTAGCCCGTTTCGTGTTTGATTTGCGGTATATATCTGCCTAACGTGCGAAAAAGCCTGAACAGTTTCGTTCCGGCAATGTCTCCGAAGGGGAAGACGTGAACAAGGCGCAGCTCGTAGAAGCGATTGCCGACAAGGTCGGCGGCCGCCAGCAGGCCGCAGACGCCGTCGACGTGGTACTCGACGCGATCGTCCGCGCGGTCGTCGCGGGTGACCGTGTCTCGGTCACCGGCTTCGGCTCGTTCGAGAAGGTCGACCGCCCCGCCCGGTACGCCCGCAACCCGCAGACGGGTGAGCGCGTCCGGGTCAAGAAGACCTCGGTTCCCCGCTTCCGCGCGGGACAGGGCTTCAAGGACCTGGTCAGCGGCTCCAAGAAGCTCCCCAAGAACGACGTGGCCGTGAAGAAGGCCCCCAAGGGCAGCCTCTCGGGCGGTTCTTCCACCCGTACGACGGCGAAGGCCGCGGCCAAGAAGGCCACCGCCAAGAAGGCCACGGCGCGCAAGGCCACGTCGGCGGCGAAGAAGACCACGTCGGCCGCGAAGAAGGCGACCCCGGCGAAGAAGACCACCGCCACGGCGAAGAAGGCCACGTCGGCCGCGAAGAAGGCGACCCCGGCGAAGAAGGCAGCCGCCACCAAGAAGGCCGTGGCGGCCAAGACCGCCCCCGCCAAGAAGACCACGGCGAAGAAGGCGCCCGCGAAGAAGACCACGGCGCGCAAGACCACAGCCAAGAAGGTCACCGCACGCAAGAAGTGAGACCGGGCACCGCTCGTTCCTCATACGCGCCGGGCCGGGCTCCCCTCGGGGAGCCCGGCCCGCGGGCTGTCCGGCGACTGATCAGAGCGTCTGCAGCGTCACCAGGGTGATGCGCAGCGAGGCGCCCTCGCCCTCGGTCTCGATCCGCACCCGCTGGCCCGGGCGGAGCAGCCGCAGGCCGCCCGCGTCGAACGCCGGGGCGTCGAAGTCCACCGGGGTGCCGTCGTCGAGCAGCACACTGCCGGTCCGGGTCTCGGAGTCGTACGTGAACGAGGTCGCCTGCATGGACGGCAGCCTATCGGTCCGCGGCCGGTGCCACCGGGGCCGTCAGCCCCGCCGTGAACCGTCCCACGCCCAGGGCCAGCGCCGCCCGCAGATCCTCACCCGTGTCCACGTCCCTGCGGACCGAGTCGAGGCCGGCCGGTGCGACCTCCACCGCGCCCGACGCCAGATGCCGGGCCCGCGAAGGGCCCCCGAAGGCCGGGCGCAATTCCACTCCGGGCGCCGCGGAAAGAAATGTGGTTCC
Source organism: Streptomyces sp. NPDC049970 (assembly GCF_040660235.1). Lineage (NCBI taxonomy): Bacteria > Bacillati > Actinomycetota > Actinomycetes > Kitasatosporales > Streptomycetaceae > Streptomyces > Streptomyces sp. NPDC049970. Next base: position 513,377 of record NZ_JBFALP010000003.1, read on the forward strand.
GATTCCCTGGGCGTCGGAGACGAATGCGCGAGGAAAAGCACCGGCAAAATCGAGCACGCGCGCCAATTCCTCCGGACGAAGTGCGGGAAGATCCGCGTTGAGCGCGGCCACCGCCGCACCGCCCCGGAGGCCGCGCACCGAACGCGCACCGTGCTCCAGCGCCGCGTTGAGGCCCGCCCCCGGGGTGTCGGCCACGGTGCGCGCGCCGAGCGCCGCGAGCGCCGCCCCGGCCACCGGATCGTCCGTGACGACCACCACACCGCGCACCGCCGGACAGGACAACGCCGCGGCCACGGTGTCCTGGGCGAACGCCAGGGCAAGGCGGGGGCGCAGATCCCCACCCACCGTCGGACCCAGCCTGCTCTTGGCCCGGGCCAGCGGTTTCAGCGGGACGACCAGGAACCAGGGGCCGGGCGGGTCGGTGTTCGCGGCGATCTCCCCCTCCGTACGCATCAGCACTTATTCTCGCCTGCCGGTACGACAACCCGGAGGTCCGCCCCCACGGGTGAGGCGTACGGTGTTCTCCACAACAGCAGGGGCCCGGGGCGAAGCAGCACCGCCGAGAGCCGGGCAGCAGCTCAGTCCTAGAGGAAGGCGTCCGAGTGTCCCGCCGCAGAATCGGCTTCTGGTACCGCCTGGCGGCGGTGATCGCGAAACCGCCCCTGGTGGTTCTGTTCAAGCGGGACTGGCGGGGAATGGAACACATCCCGGCCGATGGCGGATTCATTACCGCGGTCAATCACAACTCGTACCTGGACCCTCTGTCGTACGCGCACTACCAGTACAACACCGGACGTGTGCCGAGGCTGCTCGCCAAAGCCGGACTGTTCAGCACGCCGTTCGTCGGAATGATGCTGCGCGGCACCGGCCAGATCCCCGTCTACCGCGAGACGACCAACGCACTCGACGCCTTCCGGGCCGCCGTCGCCGCCATCGAGCGGGGCGAATGCGTCGCCTTCTACCCGGAGGGCACGCTCACCCGCGACCCCGACATGTGGCCGATGGCCGGCAAGACCGGCGCCGCCCGCGTCGCGCTGATGACCAAGGCCCCCGTCATCCCCGTCGCCCAGTGGGGCGCCAACCTCGCCATGCCGCCCTACGCCACGGAGAACAAGCTCCGGCTCTTCCCCCGGAAGACCCTCCGGGTGCAGGCCGGTCCGCCGGTCGACCTCTCCCGCTACTACGGTCTCGAACCGACGCCCGACGTGCTGCGCCAGGCGACCGAGACCATCATGGCGGCGGTCACCGCCGAGCTGGAGGACGTGCGCGGCGAGAAGGCGCCCGCCGCGCTCTACGATCACCGCAAGGCCCGTGCTGAACAGCGGCGCAAGGCAGAGGGAAAGGGAATCACGTGACGCACCCCGCCAAGGCGGCCGTCTTCGGAACCGGCTCATGGGGTACGGCCTTCGCCATGATCCTCGCCGACGCCGGCTGCGAGGTCACCCTCTGGGGACGCCGTGCCGAAGTCGCCGAAGCCGTCAACACCACCCGCACGAACCCCGGGTACCTGCCGGGAATCGAACTCCCCGCCTCGATCCGGGCCACCACCGACGCCGCCGAGGCGCTGCGCGGCGCCGACTTCGCCGTGCTGGCCGTGCCCTCCCAGACGCTGCGCGCCAACCTCGCCGACTGGGCACCGCACCTGGAGCCGCACACGGTCCTCGTCTCCCTCATGAAGGGCGTGGAACTCGGCACCGCCAAGCGGATGAGCGAGGTCATCGAGGACGTCACCGAGGTGACCGCCGACCGCGTCGCCGTCGTCACCGGTCCCAACCTCGCCAAGGAGATCGCCGAGCGCCGCCCCGCCGCGGCCGTCGTCGCGTGCTCGGACGAGAACGTCGCCCAGCGCCTCCAGGCCGCCTGCCACACCCCGTACTTCCGGCCGTACACCAACACCGACGTGGTGGGCTGCGAACTCGGCGGCGCCGTGAAGAACGTCATCGGACTGGCCGTGGGCATCGCCGACGGCATGGGCCTGGGCGACAACGCCAAGGGCTCGCTCATCACCCGCGGCCTCGCCGAGACCACCCGGCTGGGGCTCGCCATGGGTGCCGACCCGCTCACCTTCTCCGGACTGGCCGGACTCGGTGACCTGGTGGCGACCTGCTCGTCCCCGCTGTCGCGCAACCACACCTTCGGGACCAACCTCGGACGCGGGATGACGCTCCAGGAGACGGTCGCCGTCACGAGCCAGACCGCCGAGGGCGTCAAGTCCTGCGAATCCGTGCTCGATCTGGCGCGCAGGCACGGTGTCGACATGCCGATCACCGAGACGGTCGTCGGCATCGTCCACGAGGGCAAGCCCCCGGTGGTCGCGCTCAAGGAGCTGATGTCGCGCAGCGCCAAGCCCGAGCGGCGCTGACTCGAGCCCTACCAGCAGGTACGCTCAACGCGATATGAGCAGCCAGAACCTCCCCCAGAGCACTGAGAGCCCCCTGAGTTCCGAGCAGGGCCGCAAGCCGCGCGTGGCCGTCGTGTTCGGCGGCCGCAGCTCCGAACACGGCATCTCGGTCGTCACGGCAGGCGCCGTCATGAGCGCCATCGACCGGACGAAGTACGACGTCCTGCCGATCGGCATCACCAGGGACGGGCGTTGGGCCCTCACGTCCGACGACCCGGCCCGGATGGCCATCACCGACCGGCAGGTCCCCGACGTGGACCAGCTGGCCGAGTCCGACCGCGGAGTGGTGACGCTCTCCGTCGACCCCGGCAACCGTGACGTCGTCGTCGGCGAACCCGGCGCCGTTCCCACGGCACTGGGCGAGGTCGACGTCGTCTTCCCCGTGCTCCACGGCCCGTACGGCGAGGACGGCACGCTCCAGGGGCTGCTCGAACTCTCCGGTGTGCCCTACGTCGGCGCGGGCGTCCTGGCCTCGGCCGTCGGCCAGGACAAGGAGTACATGAAGCGGGTGTTCACCTCGTTCGGCCTGCCGGTCGGCCCGTACGAGGTCGTCCGCCCCCGGGAGTGGGAGTCCGACCGCCCCGCCGCCCGCAAGCGCATCATGGAGTTCGCCGCCGAACACGGCTGGCCGCTCTTCGTGAAGCCCGCCCGCGGCGGCTCCTCCATGGGCATCACCAAGGTCGACGACCCCTCCGGGCTCGACGAGGCGATCGACGAGGCCCGCCGGCACGACCCCAAGTTCCTCGTGGAGTCCCTGCTGCGCGGCCGGGAGATCGAGTGCGGAGTGCTGGAGTTCGAGGACGGACCGCGCGCCAGCGTGCCCGCCGAGATCCCGCCCGTCACGGCACACGACTTCTACGACTTCGAGGCCAAGTACATCGACTCGGCGGCCGGCCTGGTGCCCGCGCCGCTCACCGAGGAGCAGACCGCCGAGGTGCGGCGGCTCGCGGTCGAGGCCTTCGAGGCCGCCTCCTGCGAAGGCCTGGTGCGCGCCGACTTCTTCCTCACGGAGGACGGCTCGTTCGTCATCAACGAGATCAACACCATGCCGGGCTTCACCCCGATCTCCATGTTCCCGCGCATGTGGCGGGAGAGCGGTGTCAGCTACGCCGAACTGGTCGACCGGCTGGTCCAGGCCGCGCTGAACCGCTCGACAGGCCTGCGCTGATCCTCCCTGAGGGCCGCCCCCGCCGGGGACGGCCCTCAGAGACTGCCGGGGACCGTCCTGCTCACGGGTACGGCGAACGCCGACAGCGGGGTGACGTCATGGGCGTACTCAGGCCCGAGCGTCACCTCGACGTACGCCTTGCGGTAGGTGGTCGTGAACCTGGGCCCGGCGTCCTCGCGCTGCTCCAGCAGCCAGTTGACGCCGTCCGCGTCGACGGCCTTGGACTGGGAATCGTCCATCCTGGCGGGCCGGGGGACACCGCAGCGCAGTACGATCGCCCCGTCCCCCCAGCCGGCGGTCAGATCCGACTCCGGTGAGGGATCACTCCGTTCCAGACCGGCGACGGTCGCGGGCAGCTCCTCGTGCAGTGCCTCGCAGTACCCGGCGGCATCCGACGACGGCGTGGGAACCGCCACGGAGGGCTGGGAACCGTTCGGGGAACAGCCCGCCGCCGCCAGGACGAACAGGGCGGCGGACGGGGCGAGAGCACGGGAACGGGGGAGCCGTCGGCGGGTGCGAGTCACCGGACCAGCGTAGACAGGGGTCAGAGGTGGACGACCGGGCAGGTCAGGGTTCGCGTGATGCCGTCCACCTGCTGGACCTTGGCGACCACCATGCGGCCGAGCGCGTCGACCGTGTCGGCCTGCGCGCGCACGATCACGTCGTAGGGGCCTGTGACGTCCTCTGCCTGGATCACTCCCGGGAGCTTTGCGATGGTCTCGGCGACGACGGACGCCTTGCCCACCTCGGTCTGGATGAGGATGTACGCCTGTACCACGGAACCTCCAGGGCGGCCACGAGGATCATGTGGGGGAAAGGGACGCCACGTTATCGCGTCGCCGCGGGCCGCGGGGAGACCTACGGGCCGGTTGACGCCCACAGCGTGGCGTACACACCACAGAAGTTGACGTGTCTCCTTGACGGTACCGACAGCAGTTGGGGCTCGCGACCGCAAGCCCACCGGAGCGGAAGGGGGACGGCGATGCCCGCACGTCCCGGGGCCCCCGGCTCCCGGGGGCCGTCCGGCCACGGCCCGTACCTCCGGCCGATCGAGCAGCCCGGACCGGTGTCCGGTGCGATAAATGAGAGGTGAGACTCGGTGAAGGGAACCGTGGGCGAGTTGGGGGAGTTCGGGCTCATCAGAGAGCTCACCTCCCGGCTCACCACCACTCCGGCGGTACGGCTGGGACCGGGCGACGACGCCGCGGTCGTGGCCGCTCCCGACCGCAGGGTCGTGGCCAGTACGGACATCCTGCTGGAAGGGCGGCACTTCCGCCGCGACTGGTCGACCGCGTACGACGTCGGCCGCAAGGCCGCGGCCCAGAACCTCGCCGACATCGCGGCCATGGGCGCCGTGCCCACCGCGCTGCTGCTCGGCCTCGTCGTACCCGCCGACCTGCCGGTCACCTGGGCCGCCGAGCTGATGGACGGGCTGCGTGACGAGTGCCAGGTCGCCGGTGCGGCCGTGGTCGGCGGTGACGTCGTCGGCGGCGACACCATCACCGTCGCGATCACCGCCCTCGGCGACCTCCGCAACCACGAACCCGTCACCCGGGCCGGCGCCAGGCCCGGCGACGTCGTGGCCGTCACCGGCTGGCTCGGCTGGTCCGCCGCCGGATTCGCGGTGCTCTCCCGCGGGTTCCGCTCGCCACGCGCCTTCGTCGAGGCCCACCGCCGCCCCGAACCGCCGTACCACGCGGGCCCCGCCGCGGCGGGGCTGGGAGCCACGGCCATGACCGACGTCAGCGACGGACTCGTCGCGGACCTCGGGCACATCGCCGAGGCCAGCAAGGTCCGCATCGACCTGCGGTCCGGCCGCATAGACATCCCCTCGCAGATGTCGGACATCGGGCAGGCCGTGGGCGTCGACCCGTTGCAGTGGGTGCTCACCGGGGGAGAGGACCACGCGATCGTGGCGACCTTCCCGCCGGACGTGAAGCTCCCCGCGCGCTGGAAGGTCATCGGCGAGGTCCTCAACCCCTCGGCCCTGCCCCAGGTCACCGTCGACGGCGCGCCCTGGACCAGCAAGGGCGGCTGGGACCATTTCGGGTCCATCGAGGACGCCCAGTAGATTCCGGGGTATGACAGCACCTGCCGCCGCCCCGCCCCGTGTCCTCACCGTCGCCGGATCCGATTCCGGCGGCGGTGCGGGCGTCCAGGCCGACCTGAAGACGATGCTGGCCCTCGGCACGCACGGGATGAGCGTGCTGACCGCGGTCACCGCCCAGAACTCGCTTGGAGTGCAGGGCGCATGGGAGCTCCCGGTGGAAGCCGTACGCGCCCAGTACCGCAGCGTCGTCGACGACATAGGAGTCCAGGCGGTGAAGACCGGCATGCTGGCATCGGCCGCGCTCGTCGAAGCCGTCGCCGAACTCCTCGCGGGCACGGACGCACCCGTCGTCGTCGACCCCGTCGGAGTCTCCAAGCACGGGGACGCGCTGCTCGCCGCCGAGGCCCTCGACTCCGTGCGCGCGAGACTGCTGCCCGTAGCCACGGTCGCCACCCCGAACCTGGACGAGGTCGCCCAGCTCACCGGCGTCACCGTCACCGACGAGGCGGGGATGAGACGGGCCGCCGCCGAACTCCTCTCCTACGGACCGCGCTGGGTCGTGATCAAGGGCGGGCACCTGCCCGGCGACGCCGTGGACCTGTTGACCGACGGCCGGGACGAGCACTGGCTGCGCGCACCGAGGTACGACAACCGGCACACCCACGGCACGGGCTGCACCCTCGCCTCCGCCATCGCGTGCGGACTCGCCCGCGGCCAGGACGTGCCGACCGCCGTACGGGGCGCGAAGGAGTACGTCACCGGCGCGATCCGGGCCGGCTTCGCGCTGGGCGGAGGCATCGGCCCGGTCGACCACGGGTGGCAGGCTCGCCCCACCCGCTGAAACGGGCGGCCGGGACCCGACCCGGCCGGGCACAGCAAGAAGCCGGTCCACCGAGGTGGACCGGCTTCTTGGGCAACCGGAAGGCTGCGCTACGACGGGGACGTCAGCGCGCGACCTTGCCGGCCTTGATGCACGAGGTGCAGACGTTGAGCCGCTTCGGCGTCCGACCGACCACGGCACGCACGCGCTGGATGTTGGGATTCCAGCGACGGGACGTACGGCGGTGCGAGTGCGAAATGCTGTTGCCGAAGCTCGGCCCCTTGCCGCAAACGTCGCAGTTGGCAGCCACGGGTCACTCCAAAGACTTCAGATGCACTTACAGTGAATCCGGTCCGTCAGCATCGATTACCGAAGTGGCGGAACCGGGGGAATGGCCCGACTTTCATCGGGCAACCGAAGCAGCATACAACGGCTGCGTCGGGGATACGAAACTACCACGGCTTCACCCGCCCTCCTCCCCGTACCGGTGCCCGCCCGGCCTGCGCACGAGGGCTACTGTGCGGTGCAGCCAGCCCCCCCACGGCCGTCCCAAGGAGGACCAACGGTGCCGCAGTCCCACGACGATCTCGACGCCGTCGCGGTGCGCACCTGGTGCTCACTGGCCCTGGAGGCCCTGGGCCGCGAGCGGGAGGCCATCGACGCCATCAACGTCTACCCGGTCGCGGACGGTGACACGGGCACCAACCTGTATCTGACCGTCGAGTCGGCGGCAGCGGCCGTCGAAGCGGTCTTCGCCGCCCACGAGACCGGTTCCACGCTCCCCGCCCGCGCCGACGCCGTACGGGCCATGGCGCACGGCGCGCTGATCGGCGCCCGGGGCAACTCCGGCACCATCCTGGCCCAGCTGCTGCGCGGCATGGCCGGCGTGCTGGCCGAGTCGGGTGACGCGCATCACCTGCGGGCCGCGCTGACGGAGGCCGCCGCCGCGGCGCGCAAGGCCGTCGCGCACCCCGTGGAGGGGACGGTGCTGACCGTCGCCACCGCCGCCGCCGAAGCGGCCGGGGCAACGGCGGCCGGGGCCGGTCTCACCGAAGTGCTCGACGCGGCGTACGAGGGAGCCCGCACGGCCCTGGCCGCCACCCCCGGCCAGCTGGCCGTCCTCGGGCGCGCGGGCGTGGTGGACGCGGGCGGACAGGGTCTCGTCACCGTGCTCGGGGCACTGCTGGAAGCGGCCGGCGGCCGGGCCCCCGAGCGCACCGTGCGGCCGGCCCCGGACAGCCTGCCGACGGCCGGCGACTGCGCGGAGGCGGACCCGGACGGCGGCCCCGCCTTCGAGGTCATCTACCTGCTGGAGGCCCCCGACGACGCCGTCGCCCGGCTGCGGAGCCGGCTCGACGCCCTGGGCGACTCGCTCGTCGTGGTCGGCGGCGACGGCCTGTGGAACGTCCACGTCCACGTCGACGACGCCGGGGCGGCCGTCGAGGCCGGGGTCGAGGCCGGACGCCCGTACCGGATCCGGATCACGCACTTCGCCGCCGACCGGATCCGCGCCCACCGCGAGCCCGTCCAGCGCGCGGTCGTCCTGGTCGTCCCCGGCGACGGGCTCTCCGGCCTCTGCACCGAGGCGGGGGCGACCACCGTGCTGGCCCGCCCCGGCGAGCCGCCCGCCAGCGGCGAACTGGTCGACGCGATCCGCCGGGCCCACGCCCGCGAGGTGGTCCTGCTGCCCAACGACGCGCAGCTCCGCCACACCGCCGCGGCTGCGGCCGAACAGGCCAGGAACGAGGGGATCCGGGTCGCCCTGGTGCCCACCCGCGCCGCGGTCCAGGGCATCGCCGCCCTCGCCGTCCACGAGCCCGGCCGCGGCTTCGACGAGGACGTGGTCGCGATGACGGCGGCGGCCGGTGCCACCCGGTACGCCGAACTGGCCGTCGCCGAGAGGCAGTCGTGGACCTCGGCCGGGATCTGCCAGGCCGGCGACGTCCTCGGCCTGATCGACGGGGACGTCGCCGTCATCGGCGAGGACGTCCACGCCACCGCCCGCACGGTCCTGGACCGGATGCTGTCGTCCGGTGGCGAACTCGTCACCCTGATCCTCGGCGAGGACGTCCCCGACACCCTGGCCGACACCCTGAGCGAGCACGTCCGCGAGGGCTACATGGCCGTGGACACGGTCGTCTACCGGGGCGGCCACCAGGCGGCCCCCCTGCTGATCGGCGTCGAGTGACGCGTCCGGCCTGCACCGTGCCCGACGACATCTGTCAGTGGCGTGGTGTGCAATGGACCACGTGTCCGCTTTCGATGAACCCCTGAAGAAGCTGCTCGGCGGAGCCACCGCGAAGGTGATGGCCGAACACCTCGACCTGCACACGGTCGGTGATCTGCTCCACCACTACCCGCGGCGCTACGAGGAGCGGGGCCGGCTCACGGCGCTCACCGATCTCCCGCTGGACGAGCACGTGACGGTCGTCGCCCAGGTCGCCGACGCGCGGATCATGATGTTCAACAACGGCCGGGGCAAGCGGCTCGAGGTCACGCTCACCGACGGCAGCGGCAGGCTCCAGCTGGTCTTCTTCGGGCACGGCGTCCACAAGCCCCACAAGGAACTCCTTCCCGGGCGGCGCGCGATGTTCGCGGGCAAGGCCTCCGTGTTCAACCGGAAGATGCAGCTCGCCCATCCCACCTACCAACTCCTCGACGCACAGGACGAGAGCGAGGCTACCGAGGCCGTCGACGCCTTCGCGGGCCAGTTGCTGCCGATCTACCCCGCCTGCAAGCAGCTCGACTCCTGGCGCATCGCCAAGGCCGTCGACACCGTCCTGCCCAGCGCGGGGGAGGCGGTGGACCCGCTGCCCCCCGCGCTGCGTGAAGGGCGGGGGTTCGTGCCGCTGCCGGAGGCGCTGCTCAGGATCCACCGCCCGCAGACCAAGGCGGACATCGCCGCCGCGCGGGACCGGCTGCGCTGGGACGAGGCCTTCGTCCTCCAGGTCGCCCTCGCCCGCCGCCGGTACGCCGACACCCAACTCCCCGCGGTGGCCAGGAAGCCCGTGCCCGAAGGGCTGCTCGACGCCTTCGACCGCACACTCCCCTTCACGCTCACGGAAGGCCAGCGGAAGGTCACCGAGGAGATCTTCGGCGACCTGGCGACGGAGCACCCGATGCACCGGCTGCTACAGGGTGAGGTCGGCTCCGGCAAGACACTGGTCGCGCTGCGCGCCATGCTCCGGGTCGTCGACGCGGGCGGCCAGGCCGCGATGCTCGCCCCCACCGAGGTGCTCGCCCAGCAGCACCACAGGTCCGTCACCGAGATGATGGGCGAACTGGCCGAGGGGGGACTGCTCGGCGGCGCCGACCTGGGCACCAAGGTCGTCCTGCTCACCGGATCCATGGGAGTCCCGGCCCGCCGCCGGGCACTGCTCGACCTGGTCACCGGCGAGGCCGGGATCGTCATCGGCACCCACGCGCTGATCGAGGACAAGGTGAAGTTCCACGACCTCGGCCTGGTCGTCGTCGACGAGCAGCACCGGTTCGGCGTGGAACAGCGCGACGCCCTCCGCTCCAAGGGCAGACAGCCCCCGCACCTGCTCGTCATGACCGCCACACCCATTCCGCGTACGGTCGCGATGACCGTCTTCGGCGACCTGGAGACCTCCGTACTCGACCAGCTCCCCGCGGGCCGCTCGCCCATCGCCAGCCACGTCGTCCCGGCCAAGGACAAGCCCCACTTCCTCAGCCGCGCCTGGGAACGCGTCCGCGAGGAGGTCGAGAACGGCCACCAGGCGTACGTCGTGTGCCCCCGGATCGGCGACGACGCCGACGCGACGGCGGAGAAGAAGGAGAAGGAGAAGGGGAAGGAGAAGGGGAAGGCCGGGAAGAAGGCCGCCCCCGAGGACGAGGCAGACAAGCGGCCGCCGCTCGCCGTGCTGGACATCGCCGAGCAGCTGGCCGGGGGACCGCTCGCCGGTCTGCGCGTCGAGGTGCTCCACGGCAGGATGCCGCCCGACGAAAAGGACGACGTGATGCGCCGGTTCTCCGCCGGCCAGGCCGACGTCCTCGTCGCCACCACCGTCATCGAGGTCGGGGTGAACGTCCCGAACGCCACCGCCATGGTGATCATGGACGCCGACCGCTTCGGGGTGTCCCAGCTGCACCAGCTCAGAGGCCGCGTCGGCCGAGGCAGCGCCCCCGGCCTCTGCCTGCTGGTCAGCGAGGCCCATGAGGCGAGCCCCGCCCGGGCCAGGCTCTCCGCCGTGGCGGCGACCCTCGACGGCTTCGAGCTCTCCCGCATCGACCTCGAACAGCGGCGCGAGGGCGACGTCCTCGGCCAGGCGCAGTCCGGAGTCCGCTCCTCGCTGCGGGTGCTCAGCGTCATCGACGACGAGGAGGTCATCGCGGCGGCCCGCGAGGAGGCCGTCCGCGTCGTGGCGGACGACCCCGGGCTCGACCGCCTGCCGGAGCTGCGCACCGCGCTGGACGCCCTGCTGGACAAGGACAGGGAGGAGTACCTCGACAAGGGGTGACCGGGCGGATCCGGGGGCGACCGGGCGGATCCGCGGGGACGCCATATCGTGGGGAGCACGGCGCACGTCCCGTCCGGTGCGCCGCCCGCGACCCGAGGAACAGACGCCCATGACCCGCGTGATCGCCGGCTCGGCCGGCGGACGCCGCCTGTCCGTACCGCCCGGCACCGGCACCCGCCCCACATCCGACCGTGCGCGCGAGGCGCTGTTCTCCACCTGGGAGGCGCTCCTGGGGACCCTCGACGGCATCCGTGTCGCCGATCTCTACGCCGGCTCCGGAGCGGTGGGGCTCGAAGCCCTCTCGCGCGGCGCCGCCCACGCGCTGCTCGTCGAGGCCGACGCCGGGGCGGCGCGCACCGTCCGCGACAACATCCGCACCCTCGGTCTGCCCGGCGCCGAGTTCCGGGCAGGCAAAGCCGAACAGATCGTGACGGGACAGGCGCCCTCGGAGCCGTACGACGTGGTGTTCCTGGACCCGCCGTACGCCGTGACCGACGACGATCTTGGGGAGATCCTGCTCACACTCCGTGCTCAGGGGTGGCTCACGGGCGACGCCCTCGTCACGGTGGAACGGAGCACCAGAGGCGGCGAATTCAACTGGCCCGACGGTTTCGACCCACTGCGGGCCCGCCGCTACGGCGAGGCCACGTTTTGGTACGGTCGCGCCGCCTCTACGTGCGAAGACGCACGATGACCGCACCGGAGAGCGAGGGGACCACGTTGCGCCGCGCCGTCTGTCCGGGGTCGTTCGACCCCATCACCAACGGGCATCTCGACATCATCGGACGAGCTTCGAAGCTGTACGACGTCGTGCACGTCGCCGTGATGATCAACCAGTCCAAGAAGGGCCTGTTCACGGTCGACGAGCGGATCGAGATGATCCGTGAGGTCACCGCCGACTTCGGCAACGTCGAGGTCGAGTCCTTCCACGGACTGCTGGTCGACTTCTGCAAGCAGCGCGACATCCCGGCCATCGTGAAGGGCCTGCGGGCCGTCAGCGACTTCGACTACGAGTTGCAGATGGCCCAGATGAACAACGGCCTCTCCGGGGTCGAGACGCTCTTCGTGCCGACCAATCCGACGTACAGCTTCCTGTCGTCCTCCCTGGTCAAGGAGGTAGCCACCTGGGGCGGCGACGTCGCCCACCTGCTGCCGCCGGCGGTCCACCACGCGCTGGTGGAACGTCTCGGCAAGAAGTGAATTGCTGACCGTCCGTCACCAGGTGTCGGGCGGGAGGCGACTGGCCGTACAGTCGTCCCGTCCGTCTCCAACAGCAGCAGAGAGTGGCGAGCACACGGTGGACGTGCAGAAGAAGCTCGACGAGATCGTCGAAACGGTCGGGAACGCCCGGTCCATGCCCATGTCGGCGTCCTGTGTGGTCAACCGGGCCGAGCTGCTCGCGATGCTCGAAGAGGTGCGCGAGGCCCTGCCCGGCTCGCTCGCCCAGGCCCAGGAGCTCATCGGCGGACACGAGCAGCTGGCGGAGCAGGCCCGGCGCGAGGCCGACCGGATCATCGAGTCCGCCCACGCGGAACGCGGATCGCTGGTCTCCGGCACCGAGATCGCCCAGCGCTCCCAGGCGGAGGCCGACCGGATCCTGTCCGAGGCCCGCAGGGAGGCCGACGAGGTCCGCGCCGAGGCCGACGAGTACGTCGACAGCAAGCTCGCCAACTTCGAGGTCGTCCTCACCAAGACCATCGGTTCCGTGGACCGCGGCCGGGAGAAGCTCCTGGGGCGCGGCGAGGGACTCGACGAGCAGGGTTACGAGGACCCGGACTTCGCCGAGGCGCCCGAGCGCAGCGCCGACCCGGAGACGCTCCGCCAGCGCGCGGACGGCTACGTGGACGCCAAGCTGGGTGCCTTCGAGGCCGTCCTCGCCAAGACCCTGGAGGCCGTCGGCCGGGGCAGGCAGAAGCTCCACGGCCGGGTCGCGAGCGACGACCTCGGCGCGCACATGGCGGCCCAGGACGCCGCGGGCGGCGGGCAGCGCACCAGCGACGAGGACCACTGGGCGGGCCTGGCGGCGCTCTCCACCCCCGAACCGCCCCAGCAGCCGTCCTACGCGGAACCCGTCCAGCCGGGCTACGCGCCGGTGGCCGGGTACCAGGACCCCGCGCAGACCGGTTTCCCCGCCCAGGCCGGGTCCGAGCAGCAGTACGCGCAGACGTACGGCTACCAGGACCAGCAGCAGCCCCAGGACGGCTACGGGTACCCGCAGCAGCAGCAGCAGCAGCAGCCCGACCCGTACGCGTACCAGCAGCAGGCGTACGACCCGAACCAGCAGCAGGGCTACGGCTGGCCGCAGCAGGCACAGCCGCCGGTGCAGCAGGGCGAGAGCGCGCTCGACGAGACCAGTCTCTTCGACACGGGCATGATCGACCTGGACCAGCTGCGCCGCTACGAGCAGGGCCGCTGAGGGGGAGGACCGGACCGGATTGGGAGCTGGGCGGTACGTCCAGTATCCTGGCTGTTCGGTCGCGCGTATGTCCGCGATCCCGGCTGCCCTCTTTCCGTCAGGACAGGGGCCGCCCTCCCGAAACCGCACCACGCACATGATCTCGAAAGCAGGAAAAGCCCTGAACGGCCATCTCGACCACCGCAACCCCCTCGTGTTCGATACGCGCGAGCTGGGTCGGCGTCCAGGTGCCATGAAGCGGCTGACCCGCTCGGCGGAAGCTCCTGGTCCGCCGTCGGTCCTCGGTATCGACGGGGTCGTCGGCGTGCCGGAGAACGCGCCCGTGGCGCTGGATCTCCGCCTCGAATCGGTCATGGAAGGGGTGCTCGTCACAGGCACCGCCCGTGCGACGGCCGAGGGGGAGTGCGTAAGGTGTCTGGAGCCGCTGGCCATCGAGGTCGAAGCGGACTTCCAGGAGATGTTCTCGTACCCTGACGCCGATGACCGGAACCGCAGCAGGACCGCGGACCCGGTCGACGACGCCGAGGACGACGAGGACAGGTTCTTCCTCGAGGACGGCTTGTTCGACCTCGAGTCTGTGCTGCGTGACGCGGTAGTGCTCGCACTGCCGATGCAGCCGGTGTGCAAGGAGACCTGTGCCGGTCTGTGCTCCGAGTGCGGAGTCAGGCTGGACGAGAATCCGGGCCACCACCACGATGCCGTCGACATGCGTTGGGCGGCACTGCAAGGACTCGCCGAGACCGTTCAGGACGGCGAGAAGGACAACATGGGCGGCGCCGAACCTGGCGTCGACGAGAAGCAGGAGAAGTAGCCGTGGCTGTTCCGAAGCGGAAGATGTCGCGCAGCAACACGCGCCACCGCCGGTCGCAGTGGAAGGCTGCGGTCCCCACCCTGGTTTCGTGCGAGCGTTGCCAGGAGCCGAAGCTCCAGCACATTGCGTGCCCGAGCTGCGGCACCTACAACAAGCGCCAGGTCCTCGAGGTCTGAGCGGCTGGTGAGAGGCCCGATGTCTGAGTTGTCCAGCGCCAAGAAGCAGGCAGACAACATCAACACAGCCTCGTCCCACACGCTTCTGGAAGGGCGGCTCGGGTATCACCTCGAGTCCGCCCTTCTGGTGCGTGCGCTGACCCACCGTTCGTACGCATACGAGAACGGCGGTCTGCCCACCAACGAGCGGCTGGAATTCCTCGGGGATTCCGTGCTCGGCCTGGTGGTCACGGACACGCTGTACCGCACCCACCCCGACCTGCCCGAAGGCCAGCTGGCCAAGTTGCGGGCCGCGGTGGTCAACTCGCGTGCACTTGCGGAAGTGGGCCGCGGCCTCGAACTCGGCTCCTTCATCCGGCTCGGCCGTGGTGAAGAGGGAACGGGTGGCCGGGACAAGGCTTCCATCCTCGCCGACACCCTCGAAGCGGTGATCGGCGCCGTCTATCTCGACCAGGGACTCAGCGCGGCCTCGGAGCTGGTGCACCGGCTCTTCGACCCGCTGATCGACAGGTCCTCGAGCCTCGGAGCCGGCCTGGACTGGAAGACCAGTCTCCAGGAGCTCACCGCGAGCGAGAGCCTCGGAGTACCCGAGTACCTCGTCACGGAGACCGGTCCGGATCACGAGAAGACCTTTACTGCTGCTGCTCGCGTCGGTGGTGTCTCGTACGGCACCGGCACCGGCCGTAGCAAGAAGGAAGCGGAGCAGCAGGCGGCGGAGTCCGCCTGGCGCGAGATCAGCGCCGCCGCGGAAGCACGGGAGGCAGCGGGCGGTTCCGCTGCCGACGGAGGGGTCGCCGACACCCCTGCCGAACCGTCGCCGCACTCGGACGCCGCTCCGGCCTGAACCATCCGAGAGCCCCTCGGTGCCATGCGCACCGGGGGGTTCTCGCTGTCCCGTTCCCCGCGAAGGAGTGTCCGCCGTGCCCGAACTGCCCGAGGTCGAAGTCGTACGGCGGGGTCTGGAACGCTGGATCTCCGGGCGCACCGTGGAGGCCGTGGAGGTCCTGCACCCGCGTGCGGTCCGCCGGCACCTCGCGGGCGGGGCCGACTTCGCCGCCCGGCTCCGCGGCCTGCGTTTCGGCACGGCGATGCGCCGCGGCAAGTACCTCTGGATCCCTCTCGACGAGGAGGCCTCCTCGATGCTGGGCCACCTCGGCATGAGTGGCCAGCTCCTCGTGCAGCCCGAGGACGCGGCGGACGAGAAGCACCTGCGGGTCAGGATCCGCTTCGACGACGCCCTCGGGACCGAGCTCCGGTTCGTCGACCAGCGGACCTTCGGAGGCCTCTCGCTCCACGAGAACACCCCCGACGGACTGCCCGACGTCATCGCGCACATCGCCCGGGACCCCCTCGACCCGGCCTTCGACGACGCGGCCTTCCACGTGGCGCTGCGTCTGCGCCGTACGACGGTCAAACGGGCCCTGCTCGACCAGTCCCTGATCAGCGGAGTCGGCAACATCTACGCCGACGAGGCTCTCTGGCGCAGCCGCCTCCACTACGAGCGGCCGACCGCGACCATGACCCGGCCCATGACGGGCGGGCTGCTGGGGCATGTGCGCGACGTGATGCGGGAGGCGCTCGCCCAGGGAGGAACCAGCTTCGACAGCCTGTACGTCAACGTGAACGGCCAGTCCGGATACTTCGACCGGTCGCTGGACGCGTACGGGCGCGAGGACGAGCCGTGCCGCCGCTGCGGCACACCGATTCGCCGGCGCCCCTGGATGAACCGTTCCAGCTACTTCTGCCCGCGCTGCCAGCGTCCGCCGCGGATCTGAGAGCCCGACCGGCCCGGATCTCCGAGCGGGAGCGGGGGCTCAGGCCCCGTTCGCCGCGTCGTACCGGTGCCGGGCCTCGATGACCTCGGGCATCCGGCCCTCCACGAGCTGGATGAGGTCCAGCAGCCGGCCCGCGACCTCCCGGCCGAGTGCCGTCAGCTCGTAGTCGACGCGCGGCGGATTGGTGAGCCGGGCGTCCCGGTGGACCAGACCGTCGCGCTCCAGGGCGTGGAGCGTCTGCGAGAGCATCTTCTCGCTGACACCGTCGACCCGGCGGCGCAGCTCGTTGAAGCGGAACCCGCTCTCGTACAGAGCTCCGAGGGTCAGGCTGCCCCAGCGGCCCGTGACGTGCTCCAGCGTTCCACGCGAGGGGCACTGCCTGGAGAAGACGTCGAACGGCGACTCGGCGCCGCCTGCGCGCACGGATTCCGTCTCTGCCTGAGCCATGCGTCCCAGCTTACGCCCGCGCAGCGCTCACTTCCGGTGAGCGCTGCGCGGGTGAAAGGGGGGACGCGGGGCCGGTTTCTCAGAAGCCGAAGTCCTGAGGCCCCAGCCCGGCGACCTGCGCAGCCTGACCGCTCCATGGCCCTGACCAGCGATGGAGCGGTCGGCATTGGTGGGCGCTGGTTGATGCTGGCGACTCTCGGACGGCCCCAGGGCGGCCCGAGGTGTCACGGCCGTAGCTGTTCCGTTGCGGTGTCGCCCGTTGCCAGCGAAGGAGTAATGGTCCCTTGGCTGCAGAGTCGGTGCTGCGAGACGCGTGGCGCCTCGGCGAGCTCGCGGCAGCTTAGGTGTTGCGTTTGTTGCAGATACTGCGGATACTGCTAATAGTGAGCTAGCCGCTAGCACGACCAAGAAACCGCCACTGCCCTCACGGCAGTGGGCCCCGTACTTGCGCCAACAACTATGGGGCCCGCCACCGTCGCCAGTCCGCTGCCGCGCCAACGGCAGTGGACTCTTGGCGCCCACCCACACCTAGGGGCGCGCAATGACCAAAACTGATCTTCGTCCGGTCAAGCTCCCGGACGACAAGAAGGAAGCCGCAAACCATGCCCTCGCACGGGTTCGGACGTACCTGGCTGAACACCAGGAAGCGTCCCAGATCCGCGTCAACGTTCAAGATGGAGGAGACCTTGAGCCATTGGTTCTCCCTCGCGAGGCTGTAGAGCTTCTCGCGTCGCTTCTCGCTCATCTCGGTGCCGGCCGGGCTGTGTCCATCGTCCCTTCTGATGCAGAGCTCACCACTCAGCAAGCTGCCGACATGCTCAACGTGTCCCGCCCCTTTCTCATCGGGCTCTTGGAAGCCGGAGAGATTGAGTACCGGACAGTTGGCACACACCGCAGAATCACTGCGTCGTCTCTGCTGGAGTACAAGCGTCAGGACGACCGTCGCCGCCGCCTGGCAGCCGATGAGCTCACCAGGCTCGGCCAGGGGATGGGAATGACCTAGATCATGGCTTTCACCGCCGTCTACGACGCCAACGTTCTGTATCCGAGTACCTTGCGTGACGTGCTCATCCGGGTTGCGCAGGCTGGCTTGGTGCGGGCGAAGTGGACGGATCGTATCCTCGACGAAGCCTTCCGGAACCTGAAGAAGAATCGGTCTGACCTAGACCCGCTTAAACTGGATCGGACGCGGGAGCTCATGGCAGGCTCTATCCGAGATGTGCTGGTCAAGGGATACGAGCCACTGATCGAGATACTCGACTTACCGGACCGAGACGACCGGCACGTCCTTGCAGCCGCTATCCGTGCGAAAGCGCAGGTCATAGTTACGTTCAACCTGAAGGACTTCCCGGCTGACAAGTTGTTGGTTTGGGATGTACAGGCTGTTCATCCAGACGCGTTCATAGAAGCGCAGGTTGGCCTGTCGCCTCAGCTGGTGTACGGAGTGCTGACTCAAATAGCAGACGCCTGGACGACCCCTTCTGACGCGGTGGTTTCCGATGTGATTGCCTCGCTGGAGAGGGAAGGTCTGGTTGCTTCAGCCGCAGCGCTGCGAGCCATGCAGTAAATGTCTCAGCAGTCGTGCCCCAGTCGCCCTTGGCGGTTGGGGCACGACTGCTTGTCGCTTGTCACCACGCAGGTCAGACAAGGGGTTCGTCCCTGTGAGCCGCTACAGCGCCCTGCCGACAGGCGACAAGCGACAAGCTGAAGAGACCGCCCTCCGGGCGGGCGACCTTCGGGTGCCAACGGCTGGAGCTCCCGGAGGCGCCGGGCGCCTGCGGGATTGGCAGCCGGAGGAGCCTTCTAAGGGACGCGCGACGCCCTCCATTGGAAGGCTCAGGGGCCAGCGACGGAACGCAAGGAGGGGTATACGGCCCACGGGGCGCTTCATGCCCCTGTTGGGGCTCGTTTGTCCCTGGCAGCTCGATAGGCCGCGAGAGGCCCCGTGAAGACGCAGCGTGACCCCAGTTTCCCGTCTCGCGCGCGCACGCGTAGTGAGCCCTGGAGGAAACCGGGAAACCGGAAACTCAGCGACGCTCTGCGATGGTGCCGCTCGACGCGGACACTGGCGCCGGCAGAAGAGACCACCTCCCACCGGGCCCCGGATCTCTACTGGCAACCATGGGCTCTGACGGGACTGCTGCAGGGTTGGGCGACAGCGGGGTTTATGCAGCCAGGGCTGCGGCTGGGATCATGATGGTCTCGTACTCGACGGGGGTCAATCGGGCCAGGCGTCTCTGACGCCGGCG
>NZ_JBFALP010000004.1:0-366455 GCF_040660235.1 Streptomyces sp. NPDC049970
CCGCACCCTCCTCCTCGCCCCCCCCCCCCGGCGGGGTGCCGGGGCCGCCCGCTGTGGCGGGGGGGGGGCCCCCCCCCCCCGCCCCCCCCCCGCCCGCGTCAGTGCTGGTCGTGGCCGTCTACCAGCGGTACCACCGGCCACGCTTGCCGCCGCCGCCTGCCGGGCGGACGAAGAATCCGACCAGCCAGACCACGAGCACGATCACCGCGATCCACCACAGTGCCTTGAGTGCGAAACCGGCACCGAAAAGGATCAGGGCGAGAAGAAGAACGAGAAGCAGGGGAACCATTGTTATCAACCTCCGAAGCACCGGGTGCCCGGCAATCAATTACCTACACACAATGGTTCCTGGAAAAAAGATCTTCCGTGCTCCCCCCGTGCGCGCTCGCAGCCCTGCACCCGCTCTGAGCTGCGCGGATCGGGTCCTTCAGACTCCGGCCGGTTCCTTCGTCGAAGTGCCGCCGGTGCCGCTGCCCGAGCCGGTTCCGCTGCCCGAGCCGGTGGCCGCGCCCGTGTTCGCGACGGTCGAAGGGGCCGGCTCCTGCGAGACGTTGAACTCCGCGAGCAGGGACTTGCTGAAGCCGAAGAAGTACGTGGCGACGAAGCCCGCGACGTAGCCGACGAGCAGACCGCCCGCGTAGATCGCGATCGTTGAGCCGAGGCCGTGGTTGCCGTCCAGGAGCGGGAACAGCGCCCAGCCGGACGGGCCGATGGCCGTGGAGCCGACGGAGTCGCCGAGCTGGTTGAACAGGCCCACGAAGCCGCCGCCGAACGCCCCGCCCACACAGGCCGTGATGAACGGGCGGCCCAGCGGGAGCGAGACGCCGTAGATCAGGGGCTCGCCGACGCCCAGCAGGCCTGCGGGCATCGCGGACCTGATGGTCTTGCGGATCGACTCGTTTTGGGGGAGGCGGAGGTAGACCGCCGCCGCCGCGCCGACCTGGCCGGCTCCGGCCATCGCGAGGATCGGGAGCAGGACGGTGAAGCCCTGCTGCTCGATCAGCGTGGTGTGGATCGGGATCAGGGCCTGGTGCAGGCCCAGCATCACCAGCGGCAGGAAGAAGCCGCCGAGCAGGAAGCCCGCGCCGGCGCCGCCCGTGGAGAGCAGCCAGTCGGCGAACGTACCGATGGCGGTGGAGACCTCACCGGCGACGTACATCAGCCCGAAGATGGTGACGAGGCCCGAGATCAGCACCGTGAGCGTCGGGGTGACCAGGACGTCCAGCGCCTCCGGCACCCAGCGGCGGCACCACTTCTCGACGTACACCGCGAGGACCGCCGCACCGAGCGCGCCCAGGACACCGCCCTGGCCGGGGGCGAGGGTCTGGCCGAAGGCGTCGATGTTCGCGACGCCGGGGAAGACGATGATCGCCGCGACCGCACCGCCGAGGATCGGCGTGCCGCCGAACTCCTTGGCCGTGTTGTAGCCGACGAAGACCGCGATCAGGGCCATGAAGCCGGAGGCCATCGCAGCCAGGGCGGGGGTGACCGAGGGCAGCCAGCCGAGGTTCACCAGCAGGCCGTTGAGCCCTGCGATGATGCCGCAGCCGATCAGGGCGGGGATCAGCGGGACGAAGATGTTCGCGATCTTGCGCAGGAAGAGCTTGAACGGGGTGGCGTTCTTCGCCTTCCGCTGAGCCTTCAGCGCCGCGCCCTTGTCCGCCAGCTCCTCGGCGGTGTGGACGACGTGCGCCTCCGAGGAGCGGCCCTCTTCGACCAGTTGCTCGAACTCCGGTGTGACCCGGGCGACGGTGCCCGGGCCGAGGACGATCTGGTAGGTGTCGTCCTCGACCACGCCCATGACGGCGGGGACCGCCTTCAGGGCCTCGTCGTCGACGAGGGAGCGGTCGTGCAGGCCCAGCCGGAGCCGGGTCATGCAGTGGGCGATCGAGCTGACGTTCGCGGCGCCACCGACGAGCGGCAGGATCGCGGCGGCAGTGGCGCGGTTCTTGTCTTCAGTAGCCATGGTGCGTGGTGCCTTGCTGTGCGGGGGAGTGGTGCGTCAGGTGGTGCGGACGGCCGCGAGGGCGGCGCGGAGGTGGCCGTCGGACTTGGCCAGGAGCGTGGCGGCGGTGGGTCCGTCGACCTCTCCGAGGATGGTGAGGATGGCGTTCTTGACCTCGCCGTCGGTGGCGGCGAGGGCCGTCTCGATCTCCGGGTCGGAGGCGCCGGTGGCGAGGGAGACGATCCGGCGGGACCGGGCGCGCAGCTTCTCGTTGGAAGCGCGTACGTCGACCATCAGGTTTCCGTACGTCTTGCCGAGTCGGATCATCGTGATCGTCGAGAGCATGTTGAGGACGAGCTTCTGCGCGGTGCCCGCCTTGAGGCGGGTCGAGCCGGTGAGCAGCTCGGGGCCGACGACGATCTCCAGGCCGTGTTCGGCCGCGGCGGCGAGCGCGGAGTCCGCGTTGCAGGAGAGGCCGAGTGTGAGCGCGCCCTTGGCGCGGGCGTGCTCGACGGCGCCGATGGCGTACGGCGTGCGGCCGGACGCGGAGATGCCGACCACCG
This sequence comes from Streptomyces sp. NPDC049970, assembly GCF_040660235.1. Taxonomy (NCBI): domain Bacteria; kingdom Bacillati; phylum Actinomycetota; class Actinomycetes; order Kitasatosporales; family Streptomycetaceae; genus Streptomyces; species Streptomyces sp. NPDC049970. Next base: position 2,509 of record NZ_JBFALP010000004.1, read on the forward strand.
TGTCGTCGGCGGTGAGGCCCAGGGCGTCGAGGTCGGCCGCGGCCAGCTCCTTGCTGTCCTCGGCGCCCTCGACGGCCTTGACCATGGCGGACGGGCCGCCCGCGATCAGGCCGATGACCTCGGACGGGTCGGTGTTGAAGGTGGGCGGGCACTCGCTGGCGTCGAGCACGCCGAGGCGGCCCGCGGTGCCGGCGCCCGCGTAGACCAGTCGGCCGCCGCGTCCCATGCGTTCGGCGGTGGCGTCGATCGCGGCGGCGATCTGCGGAAGCTTCTCGGCGACCGCGGCGGGGACGGTGGCGTCCTCGCCGTTCATGATGGCGGCGATCTCCCGGGTCGGGAGCTGGTCGATCTCGGCGAGCTCCGGCCGGAACGCCTCGGTGGTCAGCGTGGCGAGCTGGGCGCGCAGTTCGCCGTAGCCGTCGGGGGCGGCGTCGGCGTCGGTGGTAGAGGTCATGGACAGCGGCTCTGCTTTCTCGTTCGCATACGGTTCTGCGGGTGCGGGTGCGGGTGCCGTCGGCCCGGTCAGGGTCAGCGGCTGCGGGGGGTGTGGCGGTGCGCGAGTGCCTCGTACGACGCGGACAGCGCGGGAGCGGCCGTCTCGTAGGTGCGCTGGGCGACGCCTATGAACAGGCAGTCGACGACCAGCAGCTGGCTCGTGCGGCTCGACATGGCGGCGGGCCGCAGCTCGCTCTCACGGGCGGTCGAGGTGGTCAGCACGTGGTCGGCGTACTGCGAGACGGGTCCGTCCGGGCGTCCGGTGATCGCGATCGTGGTCGCGCCGCGGTCGAAGGCGACCCGGAGCGGCTCGATGACGTCGCCGGTGGATCCGGAGTGCGTGATCGCGATGGCGACGTCGCCCGAGCGGAGCTGCACCGCGTTGGTCACGGCGAGGTGCGGGTCCATGTGGGCGTGGGCTATCAGGCCGATGCGGAGCAGCTTCTGGGCCAGGTCCTGGCCGACGAGCGAGGACGCTCCGACGCCGTAGATGTCGACGCGGCGGGCGGTCGCGGCAGCGGCGACGGCCGCCCCGAGCTGCACGGTGTCGAGGCCGGCGGCCGTGTCCGCGAGGGTCTGCTGCTCGTCGTAGGCGAGCTTCGTGACGACGTCCGCGATGGGGTCGTCGACCGCGATGTCGGCGGTGACGGCGGGCGCCCGGCCGGACTGCTGGTGGGCGGCGAGCCCGGCGAGCGCCAGGCGCAGGTCCCGGTACCCGGGGTAGCCGAGGAGCCGGGCCGTGCGGACGACGGTGGCCTCGCTGGTGCCGGTGAGCTCGGCGAGACCGGTGACGGTGAGGGCGGCGCACCCGGCGGGGTCCCCCGCGACGGCTTCGGCGACCCGCTGCATGGAGCGGGTCATGGACGGGGCGAGGGTCCGCACCTTGGCCGCGAGGGCCGCGGGCGCGGGCGGGGAGTCGCCGGTGAAACTTTCCTTCACGACATGGGTCACCTTTGAAAGATATTTTCACCACGGAATCCCGTCAACCCCCCTTTTGTCCCCGCTTCCGTACCGCAGGTCCCCGGGCGTGTCCGGCGGGGGACAATGGGGCCATGGAGTTGAACAACCTGGAGCAGCAGCTGCACACCGCGCGTGCGCTGGTGATGGCCGACATAGTCGCGGGCGATGTGGCCGAGGCCCAGATCGTCTCGATGGTCGAGGACGCGGTCACCCACCGGCGTTGGTGGGTCGAGCAGTGGCCCGAGGGCGTGTCCTTCGTCACCGGGCTGGTGGCACAGGACGTCCAGGACGCGCTCCTGGAGAAGTACGGCCGCTGGCCGCTCTGCCCGGTGTGCACGGGTGAGGCGCCGCACGCGCTGGACGTCGAGCCGGAGCTCGGCCCCGATCCGCACTGGGTCTGCACGAAGTCGACCGTGTCCGTCGCGCCGGTGGGCAAGCTCGCCGGGGTGCTCGGCCGGTGACGGTCTACATCGACCCGCCGACCTGGCCGGGACACGGGCGGCTGTGGTCACACCTGGTCAGCGACGTGTCGTTCGAGGAACTGCACGAGTTCGCCGCCGCGATCGGCTGCCCGCCGAGGGCGTTCGAGCGCGACCACTACGACGTCCCCGAGGCGCACTACGCCGACGCGGTGCGCGCCGGAGCGCGCGAGGTCGGCTCGAAGGAGATCGTGCGCCGGATCACCGAAGCGGGCCTGCGGCGGCCGAAGGGGCGGCCTGCTCCGCGCTGACGTGCGCCGGTGCGCCCGCGACCCGCCGGGACGGCGTGCTGCCGTGCAGCCGCATCGAGATCACCACCGCCACCAGGCCCACCACCAGCATCGAAGCCCCCGCCCAGGCCGTCGCCCGGAAGCCGAAGTCGGCGTCGATCACCGCTCCGCCCAGCCACGGGCCGCTGGTGTTGCCCAGGTTGAACGCGGCCGTGGTCGTCGCGCCCGCCAGGGTGGGGGCGAGGCCGGCCACGTTGAACATCCGGGCGTTGAGGGCCGGGGCCGTGTAGAACGCGGACAGCCCGAGCAGGAACGCCAGGGCGACCACGGCGACCTGGTTCGAGGCGAACAGCGCCAGTGCCACCAGGAAGACCGTCGAGGCGGATATGCCGCTCAGCAGCACCCCGAAGAGGTGCGCGTCGGCGACCCGGCCGCCGATCGTCGTACCGATGATCGCGCCGACACCGAACAGCGCCAGCACCCACGGCACCCAGCCGGAGCTCAGTCCCGCCACGTCCGTCAGCAGCGGCGCGAGATAACTGAACGCGCAGAACACGCCGCCCGCCGCGAGGGCCGTGATCACGATCGACAACCACACCTGGCGGTCGCGGTAGATCGCGACCTCGCGCCTGAGCTGCGGCTTCGCGTCGGGAAGCGGGATGCGCGGGATGCGTGTGACGACGCCGACCAGCGCCACCGCGGACGCGGCACCCACCGCCCAGAACGCCGAACGCCAGCCGAAGCTCTCCCCGAGGAACGCGCCCAGCGGCACGCCCAGCACGTTGGCGATCGACAGCCCGCCGATCATCACGGCCATCGCCCTGGCCCGCGCGTTCACCGGCACCATCGCGATCGCGACCGCAGCGCCCACCGCCCAGAACCCGGCGCACGCCAGCGCACTCACCACTCGCGAGACGAACAGCACCTCGTACGTCGGTGCCAGCGCGCCCGCGATCTGGCCCAGCCCGAAGACCGTGATGAGCGCGATCAGGGTCGTACGCCGCGGCAGCCGCAGTGTGGCGACCGCCAGCAGCGGGGCGCCGACCACCATGCCGATCGCGAAGGCGGATATGAGGAGTCCGGCCTTCGGGATCGACACGTTCATGTCGTCCGCGATGGGTGGCAGCAGCCCGGAGAGCATGAACTCACTGGTACCGAGAGCGAAGACCGAGAGGCCGAGGATGTACACGGCCATCGGCATGCGGGGACGGCTGGAAGCAGAGTCGGGCATGACAGTGGCCAACAGTGCTTTCGCCCCTGTCATTCCCCCGTCTCACTGGGTGGGCAGGTCCACGGCGCACCCGCGGACCCGCTTGTGCGGCGGGCCCCACCGCGCGGCCGGGTCCGGCTCAGCGGGTCAGCAGCTCCAGCTCGGTCGTCAGGTTCTGCCGGGCCCTCGGTTCCCACTCCGCCGAGCCGTGCGGCGTGCGGAAGAGCCGGGGCAGCTCCAGCAGCTGCCGCAGGACGGCGGTCCTTCCCTCGCGGAACGCCTCGTCGGGTACGAAGCCGTACTCCTCCCTGACCTGGGCCGCGTACGCCGCGTACTCCTTGGGAGGCGCGGCCAGGATCGCCAGGTCCGCGTCGCACAGCACCTCGCCGTTCGCGTCCCCCGGGGCCGGATCGTGCGTGACGGTGAGCCGGACCAGCCGGGCGACCTCGGCCGCCGCCCCGCCGGGGACTCCGGCCTCGGGCAGGGCGCGCTCGGCGAGTGCCGCGCTGCGCTCCTCGTTCTCGGAGCGGTCGGGGCGGTACACCGCGTCGTGGAACCAGACGGCGAGTCGCACCAGGTCCGGGTCGGGGCAGTGGCCGGCCAAGGTGTCCACCCGGTCGAGGACCTGCTCCAGGTGGGCGGTGGTGTGGTAGCGCCGCTGCGGTTCGGCCCAGCGCTCCAGGAGGTTGTCGGCGTACGGCAGCGGGTCCGGGCCCGGTTCGCCGCCCCGGGAGGCGACGAGGGCTTCCTGCCAGCGGGTGCGGAGCGCGGTGGCGTCGGTCATAGGGCGACTGTAGAGCGGCCGGACCTTGTCGGGCGGGGCGGCCGGTCGCTAGCGTGCGGCCGTGACGGAACGGGCGGAACCCATGCATCTCATCGACCTCAACGCGGACCTGGGCGAAGGGTTCGGGCGTTGGACCCTCACCGAGGACGAGGCGCTGCTGACCTTTGTCACCAGCGCCAACGTGGCCTGCGGCTTCCACGCGGGCGACGCCTCCGTGATGCGGCGGGTGTGCGACACGGCGGCGGAGCGCGGCGTACGCATCGGGGCCCAGGTCTCCTACCGTGACCTGGCCGGATTCGGGCGACGCGCCATGGACGTACCGGCGGCCGAACTGACCGCCGAGACCGCGTACCAGATCGGCGCCCTGCGGGTGTTCGCGGAGGCCGCCGGCTCCACGGTCTCGTACGTGAAACCGCACGGCGCCCTCTACAACCGTGTCGTGAGGGACGACGAGCAGGCCGCCGCGGTCGTCGCCGGGGTGCTCCTCGCGGGCGGCCGCCCGGCGGTCCTCGGGCTGCCCGGCTCCAGGCTGCTCGCGCGCGCCGAGGCGGCGGGGCTGACAGCGGTGGAGGAGGCCTTCGCCGATCGCGCCTACACCCGCGAGGGCACGCTCGTGCCACGGGGCGAGCCGGGCGCCGTGGTGCACGACGCCGACGAGGTCGTACGCCGCAGTGTCGGCATGGCCGTGGACCGGGTCGTGACCGGTGTGGACGGCAGCCGGACGGCGGTCGCGGCCCGGTCGCTCTGCGTCCACGGGGACACCCCGGGCGCGGCGGTGCTCGCACGGCGGGTCCGGACCGCGCTGGAACAAGCGGGCGTCCAGGTAAGGGCTTTCACGTGAGCGGCGCACGAGTGAGTGGCTCCCGCGTGAGCGGCGCGAAGGTGGGCGGCGTACGGGTGCTGGCCGCCGGTCCCCGCGCACTGCTCGTGGAACTCGATTCCGGCGAGGAGGCGGAGGCGTTCCACGCGGAACTGCTGCGTCGCCGGGCCGCCGGGGAACTGCCCGCCGTACGCGAGATCGTCCCCGGCGCGCGGACGGTGCTCCTCGACGGGGTGGAGGACCCGCTCCTCGCCCGACGGTTGCGCTCGTGGACCGTGCCGCCGCTGAGCCCGCGCGCCGGTGAGGCCGTCGAGATACCCGTCGTCTACGACGGTCCGGACCTCGGCGACGTCGCGCAGACGTGGGGCGTCGCCGTCGACGAGGTGCCGCGTATCCACGCCCGTACGGAGTTCCGGGTGGCCTTCTGCGGGTTCGCGCCCGGGTTCGGGTATCTCACCGGCCTGCCCGGGCACTTGAGCGTGCCGCGCCGGGCCACACCGCGAACCCGGGTACCGGCGGGGGCGTTGGCCCTCGCGGGGCCCTACACCGGGGTCTACCCGCGCGCTTCCCCCGGCGGCTGGCAGCTCATCGGCCGGATGCCCGGGCCGGAGACCCTGTGGGACCCGGTGCGCGAACCGGCGGCGCTGCTCGGGCCGGGGACCCGGGTGCGGTTCGTGGCGGCGGGACCGCGCGGATGAGTCCGGGGCTCGAAGTGGTCCGGGCCGGTGCGCTGACCACGGTGCAGGACGAGGGCCGCGTCGGCTGGGCGCATCTCGGCGTACCCCGGGCCGGGGCGATGGACGCGCCCGCCATGCGGCTGGCCAACCGGCTCGTCGGCAACTCCCCCGACGCGGCGGTGCTGGAGACCACGCTCACGGGCTGCGCGGTCCGGCCGACCGGGGTCCGGTCGGTGCTCGCCGTCGTCGGCGGAGCGGGCTGCGCGGTCACGGTGGACGGGCGCCCGGTGGCCTGGGGGGCGCCGGTGCGGGTGCCCGAGGGCGCGGTGCTCGATGCCGGTCCGGCGCGCCACGGGCTGCGCGGCTACCTGGCGTTCGCGGGCGGGCTGGTGCCCGAACCGGTGCTCGGCAGCAGATCAGCCGACCTCCTCTCGGGGCTCGGCCCGCCGGTCCTGCGCGAGGGCGACCACCTGCCGCTGGGCAGACCGGGCCGGGTCCCGTGCGCCGACGTGGTGCCCTGGCCGGGCGCTCCGGCCGAGCTGGTCCTGCCGCTCTACCCCGGCCCGCGCGACGGCTGGTTCACGGGGCAGGCGCTGCGCACGCTCACCACCGCCGCCTACCAGGTCTCGGAGCGCAGCAACCGCATCGGGCTGCGCCTGGAGGGCCCCGCCCTGCGACGCGCGCGGGAGGGCGAACTGCCCAGCGAGGGGATGGTGCTGGGCGCGGTCCAGGTGCCGCCGGACGGGCGGCCCGTGGTGTTCCTCAACGACCATCCCACGACGGGGGGTTACCCGGTCGTCGGCGTGGTCGGCGAGTCCGCGCTGGCGGAAGCCGCGCAGGCGGCCCCCGGGACCCGGGTGCGGTTCGTACGGGCGTAGACCGGTGGTCTGCCGGCCAGGTGGTGCGCCGGTCCGGCGGTCCGGCGGGGCCTCGGCCGTGGACGGGCCGTGCTCGGCGGGTAAGGAGGCAGTCCCCGGGAGGGAGTCGCTCCGGGGACTGCTGACTCCGGAGTCACGTTACCGAAGCGTAACTTACCGGGGAGTTACTACGGGTAACGCCCCGGTGCTAGCTTGCGCTCACGTTCATCGGAGCAGCGCGAGGAGTGAGCCGTGAGTCCGCGCAAGACCACCCGTTCGAGCTCGACCGTGCAGGCCCCCCACCTCCCGGAACCCCACACCCCCGGGTCCCGCCGCCCGGAGTCCCGTCGGCAGGGGCGCCGTGCGGGACGCCTCCTGGCCGCCGCCGTGGCCGCCGCGGCGTGTCTGGGCGCGGTCGCCGTACCGGCTTCCGCCCTTCCCGCCTCGGACGCCGGTTCCGCGCCGGTGGTGTCCAGGGGCGTGACCATCCCGGCCTTCTACAACCCGCCGGCGGAGCTGCCCGCCGCCGACGGTTCCCTCGTCCGTACGGAGCCTCTGCCGCTCGGGCTCAGCCTCCCCGGCCTGGACGGCCGCCGGCTGCCCGGAACCGCGACGCGGCTGATGTACAAGTCCACCGACGCCGCAGGCGGACCCGTCGCCGTCACCGGCGCGTACATCGAACCGTCCGCCTCGTGGCGGGGCGGCGGTCCCCGACCGCTGGTCGCACTGGCCTCGGGAACGATGGGCCAGGGCGACCAGTGCGCGCCCTCGCTGTCGCTCCAGCACCCGCTGACCATCGGCGAGGGCACCGTGTCCATCGGCTACGACAACCTCGCGGTCTACCGCTTCCTGGCCGCCGGCGCGGCGGTCGTGGTCACCGACTACGCGGGTCTCGGCACGACCGACCGGCTCCACACCTACGTCAACCGGGTCGACGAGGGCCACGCCCTCCTGGACGCGGCCCGCGCGGCGCGCTCCGTCACCGGCACCTCGCTCACCCCCGAATCGCGGGTCGGCCTCTACGGCTACAGCCAGGGCGGCGGAGCCAGCGCGTCCGCCGCCGAACTGCAGCCCTCGTACGCCCCCGACGTCAACCTCGCCGGCACCTACGCGGGAGCGCCGCCCGCCGACCTCACCCAGGTGCTGAAGGGCATCGACGGCAGCGCCCTGGCCGGTGCGCTCGGCTGGTCGATCAACGGCTTCGCCCAGTCCGACCCGTCGCTGAGGGCGGTGGTCGACGCGAACACCAACGACGTCGGCAAGGCCGCCCTCAAGGACACCTCGACCATGTGCGTCGGCGACGCGATCCTCGGATACGGCTTCACGAACAGCAGGAAGTGGACCGCCGACGGCAGGCCGATCGCCGACGTCATCGCTGCCGAACCGAAGCTCCGCGCCGTTCTCGACCGGCAGCGCATCGGCACGCTGAAGCCGGCGGGCCCGGTGCGACTGGCGACGGGGGTGCACGACGACATCGTCGGCCACGGGCAGGCCAGGCAGCTGGCGCTCGACTGGTGCGGCAAGGGCGGCAACGTCACCTACGAGGCCGTGCTCCTGCCCAACCTCGGGGGCAAGATCCTCACCAACCACCTCGCCCCCTACCTCACCGACCAGGGCGGCGCCATCTCCTGGATGACCGACCGCCTCTCCGGCCGGAAGGCGGCTTCCAACTGCTGGTCCATGCCCGTCCAGCCCTGACCCGGCCCATCCCGTGACCGCGAGGCCGCGGCGCGCGTCCGCTCCGCGGATGCCGCCGCGGCCTCGCGTATCTTCACGCTTGCGTCCACACGGGGAGCTGCGCCGTCGGAGGCTGACCCGTAGTCTGGTTTATTGGACTAGACCTGTAGTCCGTAGCCGCTCCGAGGGAATGGAACACCATGAGCAACCGTGCAGTCCTGGAGGTGATCGCCCTCGACGCGGAGGACGCGGTCGCGGCGCAGGCGGGTGGTGCGGACCGCCTCGAACTGGTCACCGACATGGCGGCCGACGGCCTGACGCCGTCCCTGGAGACCTTCGCGGAGATCCGGGCCGCCGTCGGCATCCCGCTGCGGATCATGCTCAGGGCCGCGGACGGATTCGCCGCGGGTGACATCGACGTACTCGTGGAGAGGGCCCGGGCGATGCGCGCGGCGGGCGCCCGGGAGTTCGTCCTCGGCTTCCTGGACCCGTTCGGCCACGTCGACCTGGTTGCCGTCGAGCGGATCGTCGCCGAGCTGAACGGCTGCCCCTGGACCTTCCACCGCGCCATCGACCGCGCGGCCGACCGTGACGTCCTGCGCAAGCACCTGGCCGACATGCCCGGCCTGGACACCTACCTCACGGCTGGCTCGGCGAGCGGCGTCGACGCCGGCATGGACGTCCTGCTGGCCGAGGCGGGGCACTCGGACCTGCCCGGGTACGAGCCGCAGATCATGGTCGGCGGCGGCCTGCGGCTCGAACACCTGCCCAGGCTGCGCGCCGCGGGCGTCGAGGCGTTCCACATCGGTGGTGCCGCCCGGCCGCGCGGCTGGGAGGGCCCGGTGGACGCGGCGGCCGTACGGCAGTGGCGCGCGGCGCTCGACGGCTGACGGGCCCGGCGGGCGTACGGGAGCGGCGTCCGGCGGGCGGCAGCGGGGAAACGGCGGCGGAGTCCGGCGGCTCACGGCGGGCGGGTCACGGCGTCCGGCGGCTCGTTGAGGGCGGTCACGGCGGCCGGGTCCCGCTTCACCCGTTCCCCCACTCCGGCGTGCCGCGGTGCGGGGACCGGTGAATGCTGAACCCTCCAAGACGTGCGGCCCGTCCCCGGAGTTCACATGCCACTGTCCCGGTCCGAACGCGACTCCGCCACGCCGCCGAGCCGCCCGGGGGCACTGCACGCGACCGGGGCGTGGTGTGCGCGCCACTTCGTGATCGTGATCGTCCTGTGGCTGGTCGCGCTCGCCGCGCTCCAGGTGCTCCAGCACGCCTACGGGGGCGACTACTCCGACGACTTCTCGATCTCGGGAACGCAGTCGCAGGACGGCCTCGACGTGCTGGAGGAGCACGCCCCGTCGGCGGGCGGCTACAGCAGCCAGGTGGTGGTGCACGACGCGGACGGCTCGCTCACCGGGCTGAGCAGCCAGATGTCGACCGTCGTCGGCAGCCTCCAGAAGCTCCCGGACGTGCTGTCCGCGCAGAACCCCCTGTCGTCCGCCACCAGCACCGGAAGCGGCGACCCGGATGTGGGGCCGCTCTCCGAGGACGGCAGGACGGCCTACATCACCATCCGGTTCAGCGCGCAGCCCTCCACCCTCGGGTCGGGCTACCTCGACGGGGTGGACTCGGCCGTCGAGCCGCTGCGGGCCGCGGGCGCCGAGGTGGAGTACGGCGGTTCGCTCGGCGAACTGGCCCGGCCCGCGGCGAACGACCGCCTCAGCGAGGCCATCGGCTTCGGCGTCGCCGTCCTGGTGCTGCTGATCGGGTTCGGCAGTCTCATGGCCGCACTGCTGCCGCTGGTGACCGCCCTCGTCTGCGTCGTCTGCGGGCTGGGCCTGCTGGCACTGCTGGCCGCCGCGACCACCTTCGCGACCGTCTCACCGACGCTTGCCACCATGATCGGGCTCGGCGTCGGCATCGACTACGCCCTGTTCCTCGTCACCCGGCACCGCCAGAACCTGATGGACGGCAAGGACCCCGTGGCAGCCGCCGGGTGTGCCACGGCGACCAGCGGGCGGGCCGTGCTGCTCTCCGGGTGCACGGTGATCATCGCTCTCTGCGGACTGTGGGTCTCCGGGATCGGCTTCATCGGCAAGCTCGGTGTGGCGGCCGCCGTCACCGTCGTCACGGCCGTGCTCGGGGCGCTCACCCTGGTGCCGGCCATGCTCGGACTGATGGGCCGGTACATCGACCGGATCCGTGTCCGTACCCCGGTCGCGGAGGTCGAGGGAGGCCCGCCGGCTACGGGAACGACCGGTGGAGGCAGTGCCGCGGACGCGTCGGGCGCGGTTCGGAGCCGTGGCCCGGAGCAGGGCCACGGCCCCGGGGAGGCGGCGCACGGTACCTGGCACCGGTACGCGAGACGGGTGGAGCGCCGGCCGTGGTGGTTCCTGGCCGGCGGCGTCGTCACGCTTGCGGTCCTCGCCTTCCCGGTGTTCTTCATCCAGCTCGGGCACATCGGGGACGGCGCCGACCCCAGGTCCTTCACCGACCGGCGGGCGTACGACCTCATGTCCTCGGCGTTCGGACCGGGGTCGAACGGACCGCTGACGATCGTGATCGACCAGACCTCGGTGCCGCAGAGCGACCGGTCCGCCCTGCAGAGCAGCGCCCAGCAGTCCCTGACCAAGGTGCCGGACGCGGCCTTCGTCACCCCGCTCACCGCCACGTCGGACGGCGACGTCCTCACGGCCACGGCGTACTCGGTCGCCGCACCGCAGGACGGACGGACCACGAGCCTGGTCGACCGCCTCAAGGACGACGTCCTGCCGAGCGCGGTCTCGGGAACCGCCGCGACCGGCTACGTGACCGGCACGACGGCCGCGCAGGTCGACTTCCTCGACATCGTGTCGAGCAGGCTGCCCCTGATCATCGCGGTGGTGGTCGGACTCGCGTTCCTCGTGATCCTGGCGGTGTTCCGCGGAGTGCTGGTCGCGGTCAAGGCGGCCCTGCTCAACGTCCTGTCGATCGCGGCCTCGTACGGGGTCGTGGTGGCCGTCTTCCAGTGGGGCTGGGGCGGGCCCGCGCTCGGGGTGTCGGGCGACGTCCCGATCGAGAGCTACGTGCCGATGATGATGTTCGCCATCGTCTTCGGCCTCAGCATGGACTACGAGATCTTCCTCCTGTCCCGGATCCACGAGGCGTGGCTGGCCACCAGGGACCCGAAGGCGAGCGTCGCGCACGCCCTGGAGATCACCGCCCGGGTCATCACCTGCGCCGCGCTCATCATGGTCAGCGTCTTCGCGGCCTTCGTCATCAGCGACAACATCGTGGTGAAGATGCTCGGGCTCGGTCTCGCCGCCAGCGTGCTCATCGACGCCACCGTCGTGCGGCTGCTGCTCGTGCCCGCGGTGATGACCCTGCTCGGGCGCGCCGCGTGGTGGACACCGCGATGGCTGGACCGGATCCTGCCGCACCTCGATCCGGAAGGACCCGAGGACCGGGAACCACCCGTCGCCGCCGTTCGTCACTAAGAGTAGGCGAACGAACGAGGGGGCGGATTCATGTCGGTCACGCTGGGCGAAGAAGTCATGCTGCTTTCTCTGGACGACGAGTCCGGGGCGGCGAAGGGGCGCGAGGCCGCCGGATGGGCGGTCGCGGGCGGGATCGTGCTCGAACTCGTCCTGGCGGGACGGCTCTCGGTGGACGACGGGCGGCTGACGGTGACCGACCGTGCGCCCACGGGGGTCGGTCTCCTCGACGAGCGGCTCGGGCTGATCGACGCCTGGGCCGCGAAGAAGCGCCGCCCGCCGAAGGTGCAGGACTGGCTGACGAAGGACCACAGCAAGTCGGTCGGAGCGACGACGGAGAGCCTGCGCGCACGAGGCCTGGTGGCCGAGGAACAGCACAAGGTGCTGGGCCTCTTCCCGGTACGCCGCTTCCCGGAGGCCGACGGCACGGCCGAGCGCGAGCTGCGCGAACGGCTCGACGCGGTGGTGCTGCGCGGCGCCGATCCGGACGACCGCTCGGCCGGCCTGGTCGCCCTGATACATGCGGCGAAGCTGCACCGCCTGGCCTTCCCCGATCTGCCCGCCCGCGAGGTGACGCCACGCATGGAGAAGATCGCGGACGGCCACTGGGCGGGCAAGGAGGTGCGGACGGCGATCCGCGCCATGCAGGCGGCGATGATCGCGGTCACCGTGGCGACGACGGCGACCGTGGTCAACTGACCTGATCTGAGGGCGAGTAGACGATCGTGCGCCCTTGGCGCTCGCGTCTGCGAGGCCGAGGGGTTGCGCCGGAGCCGCCACCGGTGGGAGCAGGCGGGGCCTTCCACGCCGAGGCCTTCGGCCGGCTCGGTCACCGAGAGCAGGGGCATGTCCGGCGAGCGGGGGACCTGCCCGGCGGTCCGCCACGGCGCGTCGTGCCGGTGAAGGTCAGTCAGGGCCCTGACCGGCGAGTGCCGTACGCGCTCCCGTCGCTGTCCGCCGGTACGGCGCCGCGCGCACGGCAGAGGTGCGGTGAGGCCGGTCCCGGCGCCGGCCTCACCCCCGGTCGTGGTGGCTTTCGCTCCCCGTGGTGTCGTCCTCGAAGAGGATCGCGTGGACGCGTTGCAGCACGTCGAGGTGGGCACGGTTGTAGAACTCGACCAGCGCGTGCACGACGACGGACTCCGCGACCGCCGTTCCCCGGCGGGAGGAGAACCCGAGGTCGCCCAGGCCGGGGTGGTCCCTTTGCTGCTGGCGGACAGTGGGCGCCATCCGCTCCGCCATCCGCTGCCGCACTTCGTCGGGAGCGTTCTCGTCGAGCGCCGCGAATTCCGCGTCGAGGTCCCCGCGAGGTCCCGCGAGCTGCTCCTGAAGGGCTGCCATCGCCACGGGTGTGAGGATGCTGGAGTAGGCCAGCAGCAGGGACCGCTGGGTCTCGGGCAGGTCGTCGGCGAGCGTCCTGAAGTCCGGGGGCATGTCGATCGCGGCCCGGTTGTCCATGACCGCCGCCAGTTCCAGCCGCATCCGCTGCCGGCGTTCGATGTCCGCCGCGAGTTCGGCGTCCAGGTCCCGGAGGATCTGCCGTGCTCTCCGGTCGCCGCTCTCGACCGAGGGGACGTCCGCGAGGGACACACCGAGGTCGGTCAGTCTGCGGATGCGCAGGAGGCGGACCAGATGGTTGACGCCGTACCGCTTGTAGCCGTTGGACGCCCGTTCCGGTTCCTCCAGCAGTCCGACCTCGTGGTAGTGGCGGACGGTCTTGGTCGTCGTGCCCGCGAGTTCCGCCAACTGACGCGTACTCCAAGCCACCAGGAGCCCCTTCTCGAGGATCGTGCCCGGCGGCTATTCAAAACCCTGCCCCAGGGGCACGGTCAACTCGGCCCGGGTCCGGCCCGCCCGTTGTTGACCCTGCCCCAAGGGCAGGGACTGGGATGGTGGCGACCACGACCACGAATCGGTTTCGGAGAATGGACATGAAACGACAGATCAGTGTCGGCCAGAGCCTGGCCCTCTTGGCGGTCCTCGGCTTCGGCAGCTCGTTCGCCACCGTGCCCGCCGCCGCCGAGGAGCCGAAGACGCCGCAGGTGAAGTGGGACAAGTGCCCCGACGACGTCGTGGCCGAAGCCGCTCCGACCGAGCTGCAGTGCGCCACCGTGTCCGTGCCGCTGGACTACGCCGCCCCGAAGGGCGAGCAGATGGACCTCACCGTCTCCCGGCTGGCCGCCGCCGACCCGGACAAGCGGCGCGGCGTCCTCATGCTCAACCCGGGGGGTCCCGGCGGATCCGGGCTTGCGCTGTCCGCGCTGCTCGTGGCCCAAGGCCTGCCCAGCAGCGTCACCGACCGCTACGACCTGATCGGCATGGACACCCGCGGCATCGGTCATTCCACACCGGTCAGCTGCGGCTTCACCCCAGCCAGCCCCTACTACTCCAACATCCCGCCCTACGCGGTCGACGACGCCGCGGTCACGGCGCAGGCGAAGGTCGCCGAGCAGGCCGCCGAGCAGTGCGCGGACAACGACCGCGACGGCCGGCTGCGCCACCTCACCACCGCGAACACCGCCCGCGACCTGGACCGGATCCGGGCCGCGCTCGGCGAGGAGAAGACCAACTACCTCGGCTACTCGTACGGCACGGCCCTCGGCGCCGCCTACGCGTCGATGTTCCCCGAGCGCTCCGACCGGATCGTGCTCGACAGCAACATCGGAGACACCCACCTGAACCGCGACGGCATGCGCCGCTACGCGCTCGGCATGGAACAGACCCTGCCGGACTTCGAGAAGTGGGCCGCCCGCCGGCACGACAGCTACGGCCTGGGCCGCACACCCCAGGAGGTCAGGGCGTCCTACCTCACCATCGCCGGCAGGCTCGACAAGGCTCCGGTCGCGGGGATCGACGGCAGCCTCTTCCGACTCCTGACGTTCGGTCACCTGTTCAAGCAGACGCAGTACCCCCAGCTTGCACAGACCTGGCAGGCGATGCTCGAAGGCGACGAGGCGGCGGCCCGCAGCCTGCGGGCCGCCCAGGAGGAACCGGCGGACGGGGCGCTGTCGCCGGCCGACAACGCCCTGACCGTGTTCCTCGCGGTCACCTGCAACGACGTCGAATGGCCCGAGGGCGTCGACACCTACCGGCAGGGCGTCGCCGAGGACCGCGAGCGCTACCCGCTGTACGGCGCCGCCACCGCCAACATCACTCCGTGCGCCTTCTGGCCGCACGCCCCCGCCGAAGCGCCGGTGAAGGTCGACACCGAGGGCCCGCGCAACGTGTTGCTCCTGCAGAACCAGCGAGACGCGTCGACCCCGCACCTGGGCGGGAAGATGTTGCGTGAGAAGTTCGGCGACCGAGCCCGCCTGGTCAGCGTCGACGACAGCGGGCACGGAGTCTACGTACTGGGCCGGAACTCCTGTGCGTTGAACACCACCACGCGCTACCTCGTCGAGGGCGAGATGCCCACGAAGGACGTGTTCTGCCGCGCGGACTGACCACCGGATCCCCAGCGGCGCTGACACCGCCCGCAGCCCATCCGCCGGCGGCGTCAGCCGGGCGTACACCTCGATCGTGACGTACGACGTCGACACAGGCAGCCGACCCGGGCAGCGAGGGGCCCGTCGGCCAGGGGCGGCGCAGGGAGCCCTGGCCGAGGCGCGGTGGCGGGCTGGCAGGTGGCCCTCGGTCCTGTCGCGGAGAGGGGGTGGAAGTGCCGTTACTCCGAGGGGGAGTCGGCACTTCCGGCGCCCCGGGTGGCTGCCGTGCTGTCCTGTCCGGTGGGATGCCCACTGTCCGGACCGGCGCGTCTGGCTGTAGGGACGGTCACCGTGGGTCGCCCGTATCGGACAGGAGCTCGCTGAGACGCCGCATCACGTCCACCTGGGCCGGATTGTAGAGATCGCTGATGGCTTTGCCGATGGTGCGAGCGGTGTGCTGTCGGCCACGCGGGGCGTCCGAGGCGAGGTCGCTCAGCCCGGGATGCCTGACCCGGAGACCTCGGACGTGGGGCACGAGACGCTCAGCGAGACTCTGGCGCGTCGGCTCGTCCGCATCGGCGGGAAGCTCGTCGAGTTCGCGTGCCACCGGCTGCGGCTTCTGATGGAGCAAGTCCGCGTAGGCGTCCATCCCGCTGGGGCCGAGGACCGTAGCGAGGACGGTGACGAAGGAGCGGTCCGGTTCGGGGAGCTCGGCCGTCTCGTCCACGGAGGCGAAGCGGAGGGGAAGATCGCTCGCGGCCGTTCTGCGCCGGAGGGCGCCGACCTCGGCGCGGGCGTGTTGCAGCCGTTCGATGGTGGCTGCCAGTTCATCGTCGAGAGCCTGCAGATCACGCAGGTCCGGGTCGGAATCCGGACCGTCGTTCATGTCCGCGATCTGGGAGAGGGAGAAACCCAGAACGGTGAGGCGCTTTATCCGAAGGAGCCGGACGAGGTGGCTGACGCCGTACTGCTTGTATCCGTTGGAGCGGCGCTCCGGCTGATCGAGCAGCCCGATGTCGTGGTAGTGCCGTACCGCCCTGAGGCTGGTGCCCGCCAGCTCCGCCATCTCCCGGGTACTCCACGCCATGATCGATGTCTCCCTCGCCGTCCGGTGCAGTCCGGTGCCGTCGGCGCGGTCGCGCCGTGGGCCCATTGAAAACCATGACGCAGTGGCAGGGTGGCGCAGGGGAGAGCGCACGAGGGAGCGGTCCGCACGCGTTCGGTGGCATGCGGAGGTACTCGAAGTCGGGCACTGCCCCGCGGTATTCACATGAGCGACCGGAACCTTACAGGCGGAGAGCTTTTGACTGATTCCGTCCTGCGGTGGGTCCGATCCGTTCGGCCTGGCTGCGATACCTCCAGCGCGATAGCGCCACAGCTCCCAGGTCGACCTGAAGTAGAGCAAGAGCTGTCGCAATATGACGGAATGCCCCCTTCTCCTGATGCGCCGAAGTGTGCCGCAACGTCACCAGTTTCACCGCCCGAACCGGAGGTAGTAGTCCCGAAGGAAGGCGGTGCGGCGGCATGGAATTCGCTTCACTGGAAGATGTGGCAGTGGTGAATGCCTACCCCGCGGTGCCTTCTGTTTTCGTAAAGGCGAGTCGGGGAGAAGTGCGCGGAAGAGCGTGACGGGAGAAGTGTTCTGCTGTGCGCATTTCGCTCTTTGCTCCACGCGACAGGAAATCCCCCGACCTGTAACGGCTGACACACAAGGGAGCTACCGTGCCCACGACTCTCGCTCAGAATCTGTACCTGCTCTGCTACACGGTCAAGAAGGAGAAGTTCCAGCTCGACAACATTCAGGGGCGCGGCCAACTGCTACGGGCCGGAGCGATGACCGAGCTGGCCCGCGCCGGTCTGCTGGACGCCACCGGGGGGAAGGTCCGGCGACTCCCCGGCAACCCGCCCGAGGACCCGTTCACCACCGCGGTCTGGTACGACCTGCCTGAGGACAAGTCCAAGGGCTGGCTCAAGTTCCTGCACAACAAGGCCCACACCGCCGAAACCCCGGTTCGCGACCAGTTGCTCGCCTCCGGGGATGTCGCCCTCACGCGGGAGAAGAAGCTGGGGGTCGTACCCACCGAGCGGGTCACCGTGGTGCACCCGGACCTGGTGCACGCCCTCCAGGACCGGGTGCGCGCGACCGTCCTCGACGGCGCTCCCGCCGAGCACCTGACGGACGAGCTGGCCATGGCCGTCCTGGCTGTGGAGATGGAGCTGACCTCGGTGTGGAGCAAGGAGGACCGCCGCACCCACAAGTCCGAACTCAAGGAGCTGGCGGCGCGGTTCGACGCCCTTGTTCCCGGACTGCGCAAGGCGCTGCGCGACTCCTACCTGGCGAGCCGGGCCGTGGGAGGCGGCTGGAGCGCCTGAAGCGCGGTGCCACCGCGACGAGCAGAACCCTGAAAGCGCCGAACCGCAGCACGTGACCTGGAGTGATCGACCGATGTCCCACCCCGAAGCCAAGCCCGGCTCCTCCCCGACCAGCGGCGGGAGCCCCAGCACCACCAGCGGCGGGAGCCCCGGCACCACGCCGTCCCCCACTCCGCGACCGCCCATGCTCGAGTCCATGGGCGGTCCGGCGGGATTCGTCTACTCGACCGTGCCGGTCGTGGTGTTCGTGATCGCTCTCGCCCTGCAGTCCACCAGGACGGCCGTGATCGCGGCCGTCGCCACCGGTGTGGTGTTCACCGTGGTCCGGATGGTGCGCGGTGAGCGTCTCCTCGCCGCCTCCGGCAGCCTGTCCGGCGTCCTGGTCGCGGCGGGCATCGTCGCGCTCACCGGTTCCGCCAAGGACTTCTTCCTACTCGGCATCTGGGTGGCCTTCGCCGGTTTCCTCGCCACATTCGGTTCGGTCCTCTTCCGCCGCCCCCTGACCGGCGTGGCATGGAACCTCCTGCACGGCCGCGGGTACGCCTGGCGCGAGGACCGTCAGGTTCTGCGGGCACACGACATCGCCACCCTCGCGGTGGCACTCGTCCTCGGTGCCCGGTTCGCGGTGAAGCAGTGGCTCTACGTCCACGATGCCACCGGCTGGCTCGCCTTCGCGAAGATCGCCATGGGCACCCCCCTGACCGTGGTCGCCGCGCTGGTCGTCGCCTGGGCCTTCCGCAGTACGTCGAAGCGCCTGGTGGACAGTCCACCGGCCGAGGCGAACGCTCAGCGGGAAGCCGAGCTGCCGTCCCGTCAGGCTGCGTCCAGGTAGCCCCGCCCGCCGCATCACGTCAGCGGAGAAGGGACCACTGAATGTCGATCAGCCACACGCACGCGGGCACGACGAGAGAGCTCGGGGCCTTCGAGCGGACCATCGACCTCTACATGCACCGGAACCCCGTCCAGTTCTCCCTGGTCGCCGAGATCGACCGGAAGGTCTCCGCGCAGACCCTGGCGCGGGCACTGCGGGATGTGCAGGCGCGGCACGCGTTGCTCCGCGTCTCGGTCGACCGAGGAGCTCCCCGGGCCCGATACCGCTGGGCAGAGGGTCCGGTCGGAGTCGAGACGGCCGCCGAGGGCACGCCCTGGCAGGCGGTCGTCGCTGGTGAGCAGACCCGTCCCGTCGCGCCGGAGCCCGGCCCGCTGATGCGGACCGTGCTCGTTCCCGCGGAGACCGGCAGCGTCATCGTGCTGACCTTCGCCCACCAGATCACCGACGGCACCGGCGGCGTGCGGGTGGTGGCGGACCTGGTCGCCGCTCTCGACGGTGGCGGAGAGGGCGGCGAACCGATCCCGGGGCGGGATGTGCCGCCCTCCCAGGAAGCTCTCCTGCGAGCTCTCGACACCGAGGCGCCCACCGCAGGCCCACCCCGAGCGGAGCCGATGGACGCGCCCGGCGAGCTGACGCCGTTCTCGGGACGGGCACCGCACGTTTCCGCCTTGGCCCTGCAGCGCGGTCTGACCGCACGGCTCGTGGACCGTTGCCGCGCCGAGGGTGTATCCGTGCACGCCGCGCTGTGCGCTGCCGCCTGCACGGTCCTCCACCGCGCCGGCCGCACCCGGGTGAGGGTGCTGAGCCCGGTCGACCTGCGCCGCGCCGCCGGTCTGCCCGACGCCGTCGCGAACCGGTTCGCGGGTGCCCGGACGGCGAGCGAGGCGTCCCAGGCCGGGGATTTCTGGGAACTGGCCCGTCGACACCATCAGGCTCTGGAACGGCAGCGGGCACCGCGGGTGCTCCAGGCCGGTTCGGAGGCGCTGGCCCAGCAACCGCCGACCACCCCCGAAGAGGCCGAGGCGATGATGACCGCTGTCACCGCCGCCGACATCCAGATCACCAATCTCGGGGTGGTGGAGGCGGCGGCGGACGGCCGTACCCGTCTCACCGCTCTGTGGGGACCGGCGCAGACCACCCAACTGCGCGGTGAGCACGTCCTCGGGGTCGCCACCGTCGGGGGACGCCTGCGCATGACGGAGCTGACCCACGACCCCGTGGCCGTGCTCCTGCCCGACATGGCCACCGTCCTCGCCCGGCGGTGCGTCGAGCCGGACTCCCCGTCCTCCTGATCCGTTCAGGACACCGCGCCTTGATGACGGCGGGCCGCTGGTCCGAGCGACGGCACCAGAACGGCTCTCCGGGCTTCGGAAGATCAATCTCCGACCTACCACCGGGCGTCCGGCGGTTCGGAACGCCCTCGCCGACCGGGGCGGGAACGCTACCGAACGTCGTCGGCCACCCTCCGGATCCGGGCTGCGGCCCTCGACGGCCGCAGCCCACGAGCGACACACAGGAGTGACCATGCAGTCCCACACCGATACCGATGCCCGCGACTCGGTCAGCACCGCCCTCTCGGCCGAGCTGCGGTCCAGAATCCCCGCGGGCCGCGTGCTCACCGACGGACCGGAGTACGCGGGAGCGGTGGCGTTGTTCAACGCGGCGGTCGACGTCCGGCCTTCTGTCGTCGTGCGGTGCGAGACCACCGCTGACGTGCAGGCCGCAGTACGCGCGTCTCGCGACCACGGGGTGCCGCTCTCGGTGCGTGGCGGGGGCCACGACTTCTGGGGCCGGGCGTTCCGTCCCGGTGGCCTGGTTCTCGATCTGACCGGTATGCGGGAAGTCCAGGTCGACACCACCCGGCGTCTCGCCACGGTGGGCGGCGGAGCACTCTCGTCCGACGTCGTATCCGCCGCCGAGCGGGTGGGCCTGACCGCCGTCACCGGAACGGCGGGCTCCGTCGGAATGGTCGGCCTCACGCTCGGCGGCGGGTACGGCCCCCTGCTCGGGCAGTTCGGGCTCGCGGCCGACAACCTGCTCGGCGCCGAAGTCGTCCTGGCCGACGGTTCACGCGTGGACACCGACGCCGAACACCATCCGGACCTCTTCTGGGCGTTGCGCGGAGGCGGCGGCAACTTCGGTGTCGTGACCTCGGCGCGGATCCGTCTGCACCCCGTGCCGAACGTGGTCTCGGGAACCATCCTGTACCCGATCGGCAGGAGCGCCGAGATCCTTGCCGACCTCGGTGGGATCCTCCAGGACGGTCCGGACGAGCTGACGGTGGACGTGGGGTTCCTTCCCGGCCCGGACGGGAAGCCGACGGTCTACGTCGCGCCGACCTGGTCGGGGGACCTCCAGGTGGGGAACGCCGAGAACGGGCCGGTGCGTGCCCTGGCCGGACTCGGCACACCCGTGATGGCCGAGGTCGGGCCGGTCGCCCGTTCCGCGACGCTGGCCGCGACGGACGCCATGTTCCCCTTCGGGCGCATGGGCGCCATCCGTACGCGGACCGTCCAGAGCATCTCGGGCCCCGTCGCGACCGTCCTGGACCGGGCTGCCCAGGAGTTCACCTCACCGTTCTCCGCGATCGTGTGGCATCAGTTCCACGGTGCGGCCACCCGTCCACCTCTCGGCTCGACCGCTTTCGGCCGACGCGAACCGCACCTGATGGTCGAGCTGATCTC
Source organism: Streptomyces sp. NPDC049970 (assembly GCF_040660235.1). Taxonomy (NCBI): domain Bacteria; kingdom Bacillati; phylum Actinomycetota; class Actinomycetes; order Kitasatosporales; family Streptomycetaceae; genus Streptomyces; species Streptomyces sp. NPDC049970. Next base: position 23,479 of record NZ_JBFALP010000004.1, read on the forward strand.
CATGTGGGAGGGCGGCGAACGGAAGGACGACGCACGGGGTGGGAACGGTGGGTCCACGCACCTGCGCTGGCTGGAAGAGCTTCACGCGGCGCTCGAACCGTTCTCGTTGCCGGGCGGTTACGTGAACTTCCTGGGGCCGGAGACTCCCGACCAGGTCGCGCGCTCCTACGGGCCGAACACCGAACGTCTGCTGGCCGTGAAGTCGGCGGTCGACCCGGACTCCGTCTTCGCCGCCACGCCGCTCCCCGGAGGGACTGCCGACGCCGGTTCCACGGCCGTGTGAGGCGTGGAACCAGCGGCGCCGGCGAACGGCATCGGGGCGGCGGGCAGTCCTCCGCGCAAGGCGAGGAGGCGGCCGTCGCCCCGATTCCCAGGGGTGGTCAACGGCTCCCCGGCCATGCCGGCAGTCCTCAGCCGAGCTGTTCCGGCAGCGGTGCCGCGTGCAGCACGACGAGGCCCGAGACAGCACGGGTAAGGGTGACGTACAGGCGCCGCAGGCCCGTGCGTTCGTCTGGTTCGCCGTCGACCACGGCCGCCGGTTCGTCCAGTACGACGTAGTCGTACTCCAGGCCCTTGGCCAGCGAGGCGGGGACCAGGGTCAGCCGGGAGTCCGCCGTCGTCTCCTCGCCGGGGGAGAGACAGCTGTGGCCGGCCCCGGCGAGGGCCGCCGCGAGGGCGGGGACGCGGGCGTCCGCGGCGATCAGCCCGACGGAGCCCTCGTGGCGCAGGGACTCCTCGCACGCAGTGACCACCGCCGCGTCCAGCTCCCCCGCGCCGGGCACCTCGCGTACGTCCAGCGAGCCCGGAGCCTCACGTACCGACTCCACCGGGGCGAGGCCCGGCGAGATCGCGGGGAGCAGCCGGGAGGCGTAGGCGATCACCTCGCGGGGCACGCGGAAGCCGGCCGTCAGCTCCTCCACCACCGCGTCCGCCTTGCCCAGATGGAAGAGAGCCTGCTCCCAGCTCTGCGTCGACCACGGCGTCGTACCCTGCGCCAGGTCGCCGAGCACCGTCGCCGAGCCGGTGGAACAGCGGCGTCCCACCGCGCGGTACTGCATCGGGGACAGGTCCTGCGCCTCGTCGATGACGACGTGGCCCAGCGAGTGCGTCCGGGCCACCAGGTCTGCCGCCTCGTCGATCAGCACCGCGTCCGCAGCCGTCCACTTCGCCGACTTCACGCTGCGCGCGGGCCTGGCCATCAGGATCTGCTTCTGCTCGTCGTCGGTGAGCGTCCCCGCCGCGTGCGCGGCCAGGAAGTCGGCGTCGGTCAGGAGCCGCAGCACCAGCTTCGCCGGGTCCACCGCCGGCCAGATCGCCTTCACCGCGGCCTTCACCGCGGGGTCGCGCGCCACCGCGTTCTGCACCCGGTCGTCGGGCGCCTCGCCCGCCTCCTCCATCCGCACGAGTACGGCGTGTGCGATGCGCTGGGGGAGCGCCTCGTGGGCGGCGCCGTACCGCATGTCCCGGGCCAGCAACTCACCCACCATCTGCTCGACCTCGTACGGCGGGATCCGCCAGCGGCGGGAGCCGCGCACCACCACGACCGGCTCGGTCGGAGGCGTGACGTGCGAGCGGATCGCCCGCCGCAGGACCTCCGCCATGCCCGCGCCGCCCTTGATCACCGCGGCGGGGGCCTCGTCCGTGCCGCGCACCTCGACACGGGCCGTCACCAGATCCTCGACGGTTGCCTGCTTCACCTCCAGCTCGCCGAGCGCGGGCAGGACCTGCTCGATGTAGTGGAGGAACGACCTGTTCGGGCCGACGACGAGGGTGCCGGTACGGGCCAGCCGCTCGCGGTGCGCGTACAGCAGGAAGGCGACCCGGTGCAGGCCGACGGCCGTCTTGCCGGTGCCGGGACCGCCCTGGACGCAGACCGTCCCGCCGATCCCGCTGCGGACGATCTCGTCCTGTTCGGGCTGGATCGTCGCCACGATGTCGCGCATCGGCCCGACACGCGGCCGCTCGATCTCGGCCTGGAGGAGCTTGCTCGTCCGCTCCTCCTCCGCCGGGTCGGTGAGCCGCTCGTCCTCGTACGCGGTCAGCTCGCCGCCGGTGTAGCCGAAGCGGCGGCGGCGGTCGACGTCCAGGGGGTTGTTCCTGGAGGCCTGGTAGAAGGGCTGGGAGACCGGTGCCCGCCAGTCGATGACCATCGGATCGCCCTGGGCGTCGTGCACATGGCGACGCCCGATGTAGAACTGCTCTCCCCCCGCGCCCTCCGCCTTCTCGGCCCCCACTTCGTGGAGGTAGTCGAGGCGGCCGAAGAACAGCGGGGTGTGGGTGAGATCGGCGAGCGCCTTGATGCGGTCGTCGATCTGGGCCTGTAGGACCGCGGCGTTGACCCAGTTCGCCGTGACGTCGCGGATGTCCAGCGCTTGTACGTCCTCGCGCATGGCGCGCAGCGCGGCACGGGACGCGGCCAGATGCGCACGCTCCCTGACCAGTGGATTGCTTGACTCTTCGTGCGCGGGCACGGTGTTGCCTCCGGCTTTTCGACGCAGGACGGCGGACAGGGCTCACCGCCCGGTCCGCTCGGGGACGTTCACGCAGAGAGCGCGCACGCGGCCGGCGCGTGCGGCTGTTGTCGGCCGGTTTCCGTCCGGTCGGCGGCGCTCCCCCGGCTGCCGGCCGCTCGGAGAGGCGGGCCGGTACACGGTGCGGGAGGCGGGCAGACCGGCGATTGTATCGACCGGGCTCTCCGGTGGCGAACGAATAAGAAGCCCCGCCGCGAACGGACAGGAAGCCCCGGCGCGAACGGGCAGGAAGCCCCGGCGGCGAACGGGCAGGAAGCGCGTCGCCCGCCCGCCCGGGACACGCGTCCGTCCCGTAGGGGACGGCATGCGACCTGCGGCCGACCCCCGGCCGCCGGGGCTTCCGCCCGGAGGCCGATGCAGGGGCGGGGGCGGACGGAGCACCATGGAATACATGAGCACCGTTTATCTGAACCCACGCAGGACCGGCCCCGCGCACGGCGCCACCGCGGCGACCGGCCACCCCCGCAGCCACCGCGTCGGGGACGCGGCGCGGGCCGTCTCGGTCTTCGTGCGCGCCGCGTTCGGTGTGGCCGTCCTCGGCGAGTACGCGGAGGAGGCGGGAGTCGTCCGCCGCCACCACTGAGGCCCCGCGGCCGAGACCTCGCCCCACTGGGGCCCCGCCACCGAGCCGACGCGGCCGAGGCCCCGCCGCCCCGTCAGTTCTCCGTCAGCAGCTCGTCCGCGTCGACGATCCGGTACGAGTACCCCTGCTCGGCCAGGAACCGCTGGCGGTGCGCCGCGAAGTCCTGGTCGATCGTGTCGCGCGCCACCACCGAGTAGAACCGGGCCTCGTGCCCGTCCGCCTTCGGCCGCAGCACCCGGCCCAGCCGCTGCGCCTCCTCCTGGCGCGAGCCGAACGTCCCGGACACCTGGATGGCGACGGTCGCCTCGGGGAGGTCGATCGAGAAGTTCGCGACCTTCGACACGACCAGCACGCTGATCTCGCCCTCACGGAACGCCCCGAAGAGCTTCTCCCGCTGAGCGTTGCTCGTCTCGCCCTTGATCACCGGGGCGTCCAGGTGCTCACCGAGCTCGTCGAGCTGGTCGATGTACTGCCCGATGACGAGCGTCTGCTCGCCCCGGTGCTTGCGCACCAGCGCCTCGGTGACCTTGCGCTTCGTCGCGGTCGTCGCGCAGAAGCGGTACTTCTCCTCGGCCTCGGCCGTCGCGTACGCGAGGCGCTCGGAGTCGGTGAGATTCACCCGCACCTCGACGCAGTCGGCGGGCGCGATGTAGCCCTGCGCCTCGATCTCCTTCCACGGGGCGTCGAACCGCTTGGGCCCGATGAGCGAGAAGACGTCCGACTCGCGCCCGTCCTCGCGCACCAGCGTCGCGGTGAGTCCGAGGCGGCGGCGGGCCTGGAGATCGGCGGTGAACTTGAAGACCGGCGCGGGCAGCAGGTGCACCTCGTCGTAGATCACGAGCCCCCAGTCGCGGGAGTCGAACAGCTCCAGGTGCTGGTAGATCCCCTTACGGCGGGTGGTCAGCACCTGGTACGTCGCGATCGTGACCGGCCGGATCTCCTTGCGGGTGCCGCTGTACTCGCCGATCTCCTCCTCGGTCAGCGAGGTCCGCTTCACCAGCTCGTGCTTCCACTGCCGGGCCGAGACGGTGTTGGTGACCAGGATCAGCGTGGTCGCCTTGGCCTCGGCCATCGCTCCCGCCCCGACCAGGGTCTTCCCCGCCCCGCAGGGCAGTACGACGACACCGGAGCCACCGTGCCAGAACCCCTCGACGGCCTGCTTCTGGTACGGGCGCAGCGCCCAGCCGTCCTGGTCGAGCTCGATCGGGTGCGCCTCGCCGTCGACGTAACCGGCGAGGTCCTCGGCGGGCCAGCCGAGCTTCAGCAGCGTCTGCTTGATCTGCCCGCGCTCGGAGGGGTGCACGGCCACGGTGTCCGGGTCGATACGCGCCCCGACCAGCGGCTGGACCTTCTTCGAACGGAGGATCTCCTCCAGTACGGGACGGTCGTTGGAGGTCAGCACCAGCCCGTGGACCGGGTGTTTGGACAGGGTGAGGCGGCCGTACCGCGCCATCGTCTCGGCGATGTCGACGAGCAGGGCGTGCGGCACCGGGTAGCGCGAGTACTCCACGAGGGCGTCGACGACCTGCTCGGCGTCGTGCCCCGCGGCACGGGCGTTCCACAGGCCGAGCGGGGTCAGCCGGTAGGTGTGGATGTGCTCGGGCGCACGCTCCAGCTCCGCGAAGGGTGCGATGGCACGACGGCAGGCGTCGGCCTGGTCGTGGTCGACTTCGAGGAGGAGCGTCTTGTCGCTCTGGACGATGAGAGGTCCGGTCACGCGCGTCGGCCCTTTCTGCGGAGTGTGGCCACGGACGCGGCCAAACATCCAGTGTGCAGCATCGGGCGGCGGGGCGGTCTGTGTACGAGCGCCCGCGCCTGATCGATATCGCCGTTGGTGACCGACTGGGAACCCTCCGTGGTTAGGATTGTCCCGGCGCTTCGGGCGCGAGGGTGATCCAGGAAGGTGTCCCGCGTATGACCGGTCGGTCCGTGTCCCAGGATCCACAGTCCGGCGAGGAGTTCTACGGCGCGGAGCTCCGGCGCAGAAGAGAGTCCGCCGGGCTGACGCAGGCGGACGTGGGGTCATCCTGAGCGAGGGCGTCATGAGGTGTGCGGTCGGAGGGCCCGACGTGATGGCTGAACAGCTCCGGCATCTCGCCGCCCTGGGGCGTTCGGGCCGGGTGCTGGTCCAAGTGCTCCCGCACGGCGTCGGTGCGCACGCGACCATGAACAGCATGGTCTGCCTGATGCGCTTCGCGGACGCGCCCGATCTCGCCTACGTGGAGGGCCTTTACACCGGGGCGCTCACCGACGATCCGCCGCTTGTCCGCAGATACCGCGACGCATGCGATCTGGCACGGGCCGCCGCGCTGCCACCTGTCGCGTCCCTGGACCTGCTGGAATCAGTGGCGGAGAACTACAGCCATGCGTGTACACCGGATCTCTGACGCCTCCACGCTGACCAGTTGGCGCAAGTCGAAGTCACAGCGGCGGCGACAACGGCAGCTGCCTGGAGGTGGCCGAGGGGCACGTCGGCATCGTGCCCGTGCGTGACAGCAAGTCCCCGTCCGGCCCGGCGCTCGTGTTCTCGGCCTCGGCCTGGTCCGTCTTCGTCGGGGTGGTCGCGGGCCGCTGACCTCGCGGCAGCCCGCTCGCCGCCGGACCGGTCAGATCTCCGCGTCGCGTACCAGGAGTGCGATCTGTACCCGGTTCTCGACCGCCAGCTTGGCGAACAGGCTGCCTGTGTGCGCCTTGACGGTCGCGACGCTGATGCGCAGCCTCCTGGCGATCTCCGGGTTCCCCAGTCCGTCCGCGATGGCCTGGGCGGTTTCCCGCTCCCGGTCGGTCAGTCCGGACAGCTGTTTCCGCGCGGCTTCGCGGGTCGAGTCGCGGGCGTGGGAGGACTGCGGGCCGGTGGCCGCGGCGATGACCCGTGCCGTGGCCGCCGGGGACAGTACGGGGTTGCCGTTCGCGACGGTCCGCAGCGCGTCGAGGATCTGGCGCGGCTGGGTGTCCTTGAGCACGAACCCGAGTGCTCCGGCGCGCAGGGCGCCGAGCACCAGGTCGTCGGAGTCGAACGTGGTCAGCATGAGCACTCCGGGCGGATCCGGACGGGTGAGGAGCTCCCGGGTCGTGCTGAGGCCGTCACGGCCGGGCATCCGTACGTCCATGAGCACGACGTCCGGACGCTGCTCGTCCACCACGGTGATCGCGGCGTCACCGTCGGCGGCTTCCGCGACGACGTTCAGGTCGGGTTCGCCGTCGATGACGAGCCGCAGTGCCATCCGTACCAACTGGTCGTCGTCAACGATGACGACACGCACCGGCTCTCGCTCGCTGTCCACTCATGTTCCCTTTCCGTGGGCGGGGTTGGGCCAGGGTAGTTGTGCGGTGAGGACGTATCCGCCGTCCGGTTCGGGGTGATGGCTGAGACTTCCGCCGGCGAGGCCCACGCGTTCGTTGAGGCCGAGCAGGCCGAATCCGGATGCGGGGGGCCGTGCGGTCCTCGTGGCGGCCGGGGAGTTGCGGACGCCGACGCCGAGCCGGTCGCCCGCCGTCCCTTCGAGGGTGATGTGCACGTGTGACCCCGGGGCGTGTTTGGCGGCGTTGGTCAGGCCTTCCTGGACGACCCGGTAGCAGGTTCGTCCGACGACGTCGGACGGTGATCCCGTCACGGCGGTGGTGAGCGTGACGTCCAGTCCTGACGCGCGGGCGTCGGCCACCAGGTCGGGGATCCGGTCGAGCGAGGGCTGCGGTGGTTCGGGGTGGCCCGGGTCGGCCCTGAGTACTCCGAGGACGTCCCGTAGCTCTTCCAGGGCCTGGCGCGAGCCCTCGGCGATGCCCCGCACCAGCACCTGGTTCTCCTCGGCCCTGAGGTCGCCGCGGTGGTCCAGCACTCCGGCCTGCATGGCGACCAGGGAGATCCGGTGCGCGAGCACGTCGTGCATCTCGCGGGCGATCCGGTTGCGTTCCATGACCCGTGCCTGCGCGGCTCGTGCGGTCTGCTCCCGTTCCGCGCTCTCGGCCCGCTCCCGCAGGGACCGCACTTCGACACGTCGTGCGCCGACGGCCGCGCCCACGGCCACCGCGATGCCGGCGGTCAGCGCGGGGAAGGCCAGCTGGAGCCACAGCGAGCCGGGCGGGCTCTCGACCGGATAGAGCCTCGCGGCGAACTGTGAAGCGGTCACGTAGGCCAGCACGACGACCCCGATCTCCACGGGGCGGCGACGGGCGGAGATCGAGCCCAGTGCCAGGAGCGCGGCGCCGATGGCGAGCGCCGACACGGTCGAGGCGACCGCGACCGTCACCGCGACGAGGAGCGGGAGCCGTCGCCGCCACAGAAGCGCCGTCAGGCAACCGAGAGCCACCAGCGGATCACCGACGAGGAACCAGGAACCCGTCTCGACGCCCTGGCTCCGCAGCAGCACACCGGTGGAGAGCCAGACCGGTACGCCCACTGCCGCGGCCGCCGTCAGCCGCCAGGTCTGCTGCCACCACCCGAGCCGTGGCGCGAGGTCCGTGTTCACCTGGCCATTATCGCGAAACCGTGCCGCCGGCGAGTCGGACCGAGGGCTGATGCGCCCTGGACCGGAGTCGAACCACCGCTCCGCCCGTGGTCGAAGACGGGTCTAGCCGCCGGGCCGATGTGCCGGACGTGCCGGGCGGACAGACTCGTCCACATGTCGGGCAGTTCCTGACCACCGGACACCGCCCGCCGAAGGACCTCGCCTGCGCGGCGGAACCCAAGGAGTGGAGGAGGGGGAGACATGCTCCGGATGTGGCGGCACCATCGGGCTCTGCAACGGGTCGAGCCCGGGGACGGGCGAGCGCTGAAACCGTTCCGATGGTGGCAGATGACCTTCCGCGCGCTCACCTATCTCCGGCTGACGCGTGAGGACGGCCGGCAGACGGTGTACGCCGTCGACGTCAGGCACTGGCAGAACCAGTCGTCCGGCCAGGTGAAGGCGCACCTGTACCTCGACGGCAGGCAGCACGCCCGGTCCAGGCTGCCTGCGGTCTTCCCCGTCCTGGGCGGCACCGTCGAGGTGAGGATGAGCGCCTTCGGGCTCAAGCGCTGCCACTACGTCACCGAGGGGGGAGCCGAGCACCGGCTCGTCCCCGACCCCGACTCCGCCGAAGGGCGACGCGCGCACCTCGACCGCGCACACCCCGCGCTGAGCCGCCGGATCGGCTTCCTCTCGACGATCGTGCTCGTGATCTCCCTGGCACTCCTGATCTGCCAACTCGCCGAGATCGTCACGCAGGTGGAACCCGTCGCCCAGCGCTTCGGGGCCTTCACCTCGCCCGTCGATCTGCCGGTATGGCTCAATATCGCGATCGGGGCCGGTGCCGCGACGGCGAGCATGGAGCGGGCGCTGCGGTTGCGCTACAACTGGCTGCTGGACGGCGGGGCGGGCTGAGCCACCGGGAGCCGGCCTCGGGAACCGCCGGGCCTGAGGGCGGGACAGCCCTCAGGGTGCGGTGTCCTCCGCCAGCTCGGCCACGCCCGTGATGCGGTGCAGCGGGTACGTGCGGACCTCGTCGGCGGTGTGGTCGTACGCCGTGACGAAGCCGCCCTCGACCTTGACCGGGGCGATCACGCGCTGGCTGGCCGCGCCGTCCGCGTTGACGTAGCCGATCCAGACCGCCGAGCCGGTCATCGCGGCGGCCTGCACCGTGGCCAGGGTCTCGGCGGCCGCCGTGCGGGGGAGCGAGCCGGCTGTCGACGTGTCCGGTGCGTCCCTCCGCACGGCCCTGGCGGCCGTGTCGCCGGCCCTGATCGCGCGTACCGCGGCGGTCAGCAGGGTGGTGTCCGGAACGGGAGGGCCCTCGGGTACGGGGACCGGGGGTGTGCGGGGCGGGGTGCGGCGTGCTCCGGCCCGGGTGATCAGGACGTCGCCCTCGGCGGATTCGGCGGCCGGGGCGTACCCCATCTCGCGCAGTCCTTCCAACAGTGAACCGGGGTCCACCTGTGCGGCCAGCACGGTCGGTGCGAGGCGGCGCAGCCGCAGTGGGGCGGAGCGCCTGTCGGCCAGGATCTCGTTGAGTACGGCCTCGTCGTCGCAGCGCACGTACGCCGATGCCGTCCCGATCCGGAGGTGGCCGTGCCGGCGTGCCACGTCGTCGATGAGGTAGCTCAGCGGCTGGGGCACCGGTGTGCGGCTGTGCGTGGCGAGGAAGGCGTGGAGGTCGGACGCGGCCTGGCCGGCGTCGAGTGCGCGGCGCACGGAGCCGGGGGTGAAGCGGTAGACCGTCGCGCCGCCCTTGGACTCGATGTCGGCGAGCACCGAGAGCATGTCGGCGAGCGGGCGTTCCAGCGGACCGGGGGCGACCGCCGTCAGGTCGGCCTGGAGCAGTACGTGGTCCAGGGGTTCCGGGATCAGCGGGGCGAGCACGGCGGCGGCCTCGACCGGACCCGCGTCGAGCAGTGCGCGGGCCTGGGAGGAGAGGGCCCCTCGTCCGGTGATGCCGAGGAGTTCCGCCTCGTTGGCCGTCCACAGGGCGATCCTGGACCGGAGGTCGGTGGTGTCACCGGGGGACGGCTGCCCACCCGCGGAGCCCGGCGCGGAGGACGCCGCGCCCGGCCTGGACGTCCGCAGCGGCCGTTCCCAGCGGAGTCTGGCCAGCAGGGTCTGCGGATCGGGCGCGGTGCCCGGGGGGAGCGAGGCGAAGAGGTCAAGGACCCGGTGGCGCACCTCGGGCGCGGCCGAACGGTCCAGGTCGGGCCCGAGTGTGGACAGTGCCCGGCCCTTGGCGTCCTGGCCGCCGATCAGGCCGGCGGTGCGGGTGGCGGCGAGCCAGGCGGTGGCGAGGTGGGTCCAGCGGTCCTGGGCGGCGAGGTCGAGCCACTCGTCGGCGGCGGGCGTGGGCGCGTACCGTTCGTCCGTCTCGCCGTCGGGGGCCAGGAGGCCCGCCGCGTAGGCGAGTTCGATCCAGAAGGCGGCGACCGGCTCGGAGACGTCGAGCGCGTTCGCGGCGCGCTTCAGCTCGCGCACGCTCAGGCCGCCGGCCCTGAGGATGGCGGGGCCGCCGTTGTTCCAGAGCTTCAGCAGTTCCTCGACGGTCGAGAGCGCCATGAAGCCCTGGCCGGCCGCGGCTCTGTCCACAGCCTGGGGATCGCGTTCGGCCGCGGCCACGAGCGCGGGTGCGACGGGCTCGGGTACCCGGTGCGCGCGGCCGGCCCGCAGGTGCAGCGCCGCCTCGCGCGGCAGGACCACCGTTCGCGTCGACACGGGCAGCAGGAGCCCGCGGTCGCGCAGCCACTTGACGGGCGGGGTGGGGTTCGGGGTGACCTCCCCGTACGGCGGGCCCCACACCAGCCGGTCGAGTACGGACAACGCCTGGACCGGGGCGCTGTCCAGGAGTTCGGCCATGGCCGTCCGGTCCGTGAAGAGCCCGGCCAGCGCGGCGACGGCGGACACCGGGTCGTGGGTGGCGGGCAGCCCGGCCGCGGTCAGGATCTCCTGCAGCCTGCCCGGCGACATGCCGGCCGTCGCCTCGGCGACGGTCGGTCCGAGGCCGGTGGGGGAGGGGTGCTGCGGGGACGGCGCGAGGAGTTCGCGGGCGGTGCGCACGAGGTGCAGATGGGTGTCCTCGCCCCAGACGAGGGCCTGTTCGCGCAGAGTCGTGAGGGCGGCGGGCAGTGCGGCGGTGATCGTCGCACCCGCGTCGTCCCGGCCCTCGCCGTCGCCCTCGCCGTCACCGGTGAGGAGCGCGAGCAGTGTGTCGTAGGGAGCGGGGTCCGGTGCCACCGCCAGCGCTTCCGCGGTCTGCAGCGCGAAGCGGTCGAGGTGTTCCAGCGCGCGCACGACCGAGGCGCGGGTACCGGCCCTGGTCGCCAGCTGGGTGATGTCGTTCGGCACGGGGCTCAACAGGTCGGGGCGGGCGCGCAGAAGCCCTGCCAGCGATTCGTCGCCCCGTGCGCGCAGAGCCTCGGCGAGCGTGCGCGGTGGTGTGGTCGTCCCCATCCGTCCCACGGTAGCCCCTGGAACGCTACCGTCGGGGCAGGGCGGGTGGAGGGAGAACCATCGCGTGGGGATCGAGAGCGACCAGCTTGTCTACGACTTCCTGAGCCGGGTCGGTGACCTGGCACAGCAACAACAGCTGCCGTCGGGCGACCGGATGAGACTCGTGTCGACGCTGCGGGGCGAGATCGACCGGCAGCGGGTCGAGGGCGCCGCGGACTCTCCCGCGGCGGTCCGGCGCATCCTCGGACGGCTCGGCGCACCGGACGAACTCGTCGCCTCGGCGGCCGGGTCGGGCGACGGGACGGTGCCGCTGCCGTCGCCCAGGGCGGGTGCCGGCGTGGGCGACGAGAAGCCGCGGGAGGTGCCGCGTGCGCGGCGGGGGATGCTCCGGAAAGACGCGTTCCGCAAGGGCGCGTCGCCGGCTCCCGAGGCGCCCGCACAGGAGGAGCCGGAGCCCCCGGCCGCCCCGGCGCACGGCGGGCCCGCCCCGGTCGCGCCGGTTCCGGGCTGGCCGTCCGCGGCGGCTCCGCACATGGCGGGGCTGGACCGGGCGCCGTCCGGGGGCGAGCCGGAGTGGTGGCGGATCGAACCGGGGCCGTTCGGCGAGGGCGTGCGCGCACCGGTGGCGCCGGGCACGGACGTACCGGGATTCGTGGGCGGGCTGGAGATCCCGGAGCTGTTCCGTCCGCCCGAGCCGGCCGCCCCGCCGGACCCGGACGCGCCGGTTGCGGCGAAGGCCGCGGGCACGGCGAAGGAGGGGGAGCCCGCACCGGTGGCCGCCGCCCCGGCGCCCCGGAGGAAGCTGCGGCTGCGCCGCCGGCCCGTCGTGGTGGAGGCGGACGCGGCCCGGCGGCCCCGCCTCGCGAACCCGTTGCTGCTGCTGGCCGCCGCGCTGCTGGTGGCCGGTGCCGTGCTGGGGTCGTGGCTGGCCCTCGCGGGGGGCTGGCTGCTCGCCTACAGCTCGCGCAGGATCTCGCGAGCGGAGGCCAAGTGGGTCGCGATGGGGCTGCCCGGCGTGGTGGTGGCGGGTGCCTTCGTCTGGCTGTGGGGCCGCATGGACGGCCGCTGGGGTACGCCCATCGCCGAGGGGGCGATGGGCGACGCGATGACGGACGTCTGGCCGGTGGTGGTGCGGGTGGCGGCGGTGGCGTCGGCGCTGTACCTGGTCTGGCGCGCGCGGCGGCTGCCGGGCTGACGGGCCTGCCGCGCGCCCCGCGGGGTGGTCGGCGGGGCCGCGCGGGAGGTGGCCGGTTCCCGAGGTGTACGTTCGTACGCTTCCGGTGTAGCGTCGCCCGTATGCCGACGGACTACTTCGCCAACGATCCGCGCACCAACCTCGAGCGCATGCGTGCGGGTGACCTCTACGTCGCCGACGACCCGGACATCGCCCGGGAGCAGCAGCGGGCCATGCGGCTGGCGGCCCGCTACCAGGCCGCCTACACCGAGGACGCCGACGCGGCCCGTACGGTCCTGGCCGAGCTGCTGGGCTCCCTGGGCGAGGGCGTCGACCTGCGACCGCCACTCCTCGTCGACTACGGCAGCAACATCCACATCGGGGCCCGCACCTTCGTCAACTACCACCTCACCGCGCTGGACGTCGCCCGCATCACCATCGGTGAGGACTGCCAGATCGGGCCCGGCGTGCAGCTGCTGACCCCCACCCACCCGGTGGAGCCGCAGCCCCGCCGGGACAAGCTGGAGGCCGCGCTGCCCATCACCATCGGCGACAACGTCTGGCTGGGCGGCGGAGTCATCGTGTGCCCCGGTGTGAGCATCGGGGACAACTCCGTCATCGGCGCCGGGGCCGTGGTCACCAGGGACATCCCGGCCGACGTCGTCGCGGTGGGCAACCCCGCCCGTGTCGTCCGCGCCGTCTGACCGCCCGTGGCCACCGGACGCGCGGACCCTCAGCGCCGCGAGCGCATCCTCGCGGCGACCCTCGACCACATCGCGGAGGAGGGGGTCGTCGGTGTCTCCCACCGCAGGATCGCCGTCCGCGCGGATGTGCCGCTGGGCTCGATGACGTACCACTTCAGCGGCATCGACGACCTGCTGCGCGAGGCGTTCACCCGCTTCGCCGACCACATCGTTGCCGTGTTCGAGGCGCGTCTCGGCGGGGCCGGCACCCCCGAGCAGGCCAGGGAGGCCGTCACGGACCTGATCCACGTGCTCTCCGAAGGGCCCCGCCGGGACCTCGTCCTCACCCAGGAGCTCTACACGCTGGCGGCGCGGCGCGACGAGTACCGCGAGCTCACCCACGCGTGGATGAACCGCAGCCGACGGCTGCTGGAGCGGCACTTCGACCCGGACACCGCGCGGCAGCTGGACGCGCTGATCGAGGGCCTGGCCCTGCACCGCTCCCTGGACACCGAGCCGCAGAGCCGTGAGCTGACGGCGCTGGCGGTACGACGGATGACGTCCGGCGTCTGAGGCCCCGCCGTGTGAGCGGCGCGCACGGACCGGAGCACCGGCGGCGTACGTCCCCGGAACCGCCTGTGGGGCGCGGACCTGACACCGCGCCCCACAGGCTCCGCCCGCCTCAGGACGACGCGCCCCACCGGTTCCGCCCCCTCACGACGCCGGGCAGGACCGCACGCCCGGGGCGGTCGGCACAATGGGTGCCATGCCCACACACACCCTGACGGTCGGCTTCGACCTCGACATGACGCTCATCGACTCACGGCCCGGGATCAAGGCCGCCTACGAGGCACTGGCCGCCGAGACGGGTGTGCACATCGACACCGACCTGGTCGTCAGCCGGCTGGGCCCGCCCCTCGAGGACGAGATGGCCAACTGGTTCACGGCCGACGCGATCGCCTCGGCCTGCGACCGCTACCGCGCGATCTACCCGGACCGGGCGATCACCCCGACCACGGCGATGCCCGGCGCCCGCGAGGCGGTCGAGGCCGTCCGGGCGCTCGGCGGGCGGGCGATGGTCGTCACCGCCAAGTACGAGCCGAACGCCAAGCTCCACCTCGCCCACCTCGGCATCGCCGCGGACATGTTGATCGGCGGGCTCTGGGCGGAGGGCAAGGCGGAGGCGCTCCTGGAGCACGGAGCCGGGATATACGTCGGCGACCACACGGGGGACGTACGAGGGGCCCACGCCGCGGACGCGCTGTCGGTGGGTGTCCCGACCGGCCCGTGCGACGAGGCGGAACTGCGGGCGGCGGGCGCGGACGTGATCCTGCCGGACCTCACCGCGTTCCCCGACTGGCTGCGGACCTTCGCTGCGGCCTGAGCCCTCCGGCCGCCCGGTCGGGCACTCCGGAGGGCTCAGGCGTACGAGCGCCTGATTCTCGCCATTGTCCGGCGCGGCCGGCCCACGCCCTCAGGGACCTCGACGGCGCACGCGGGGGCGCCCCGTCACCTCGCGGCGGCGCGCTTCGGGGAGTTCTTCCACACGGACCGCACCACCCCCGCGGCCGCGATCAGGAAGCCCAGCCCCATCAGCATGCACACCGCGTAGGCGATGGACGGGAACGGTTCGGTGCCCAGGAAGAGCGGGGCCACGGTGACCAGCGTGGCCAGCGCGCCGATGAAGAAGACGATCGCGCCGACCTGTACGAGCCGGTCGCCTGCGCCGGAAGGAGTAGTACTCACCCGGCCAGGGTAGTTCCCAGCTCGGCGGAACCGTTCGGCGACGCCTTGTGGCGGCCCTCGGGCCACTAGCCTTGGACATGGCGGGTCACGGACCCGCTGTACAGCTATCCGGAGCCGTTTCGCGGCTCTCCCGCGCACCGACGAGTACGAGGACGAGGACAGACGTGCCCACGGGTAAGGTCAAATGGTTCAATTCGGAAAAGGGCTTCGGTTTTCTCTCGCGTGACGACGGCGCCGACGTCTTCGTCCACTCCTCCGTGCTCCCCGACGGCGTCGAGGCCCTCAAGCCCGGTCAGCGCGTCGAATTCGGCGTGGTCGCGGGCCAGCGCGGCGACCAGGCCCTCTCCGTGGTGATCCTCGATCCGACCCCGTCCGTCGCCGCCGCGCAGCGGCGCAGCCCCGACGAACTCGCCTCCATCGTGCAGGACCTGACGACGGTCCTGGAGAACATCACGCCGATGCTGGAGCGGGGCCGCTACCCGGACAAGGCCGCGGGCGCGAAGATCGCGGGTCTGCTGCGGGCGGTCGCCGACCAGCTCGACGTCTGACGGATGGACGAACGGCCGGCCGGGCCGCCCGGCCCGGCCCCCGCCGTCAGCGGGCGGTGAACGCCAGCGCGTCCGGGGCCAGCGCGGGTACGAGCCCTTCGGCCGCCGCGCGGGTCAGCAGGCCGCGGATCGCCGCGTAGCCGTTCTCGCCGAGGTCGGCGGTGAACTCGTTGACGTACAGGCCGATGTGCTGGTCGGCCACGGCCGGGTCCATCTCCTGGGCGTGCTCCAGGACGTACGGGCGCGACCGCGCCGGATCGTCCCAGGCCATCCGCACCGAGGTGCGGACCGACTCCGCCAGCCGGTTCAGGGTCTCCTCCCCGAGCGAGCGCTTGGCGATGATCGCGCCGAGCGGGATCGGCAGGCCCGTGGTGTGCTCCCAGTGCTCGCCCATGTCGGCGAGGCTGTGCAGGCCGTAGTTCCGGTAGGTGAAGCGGGCCTCGTGGATGACGAGCCCGGCGTCCACCCGGCCGTCGCGCACCGCGGGCATGATCTCGTCGAACGGCATGACGACGATCTCGCCCACGCCGCCCGGGACGACCTCGGCCGCCCAGAGCCGGAACAGCAGGTACGCGGTGGAGCGCTCGCTCGGCACGGCGACGGTCTTCCCCGTCAGGTCCGCGCCCGGCTCCTTCGTCAGGACGAGCGGCCCGCAGCCCCGGCCCAGGGCCCCGCCGCACGGCAGCAGCGCGTACTCGTCGAGTACCCAGGGCAGGACGGCGTAGGACACCTTCAGCACGTCGAACTCGCCGCGCTCGGCCATGCCGTTGGTGAGGTCGATGTCGGCGAAGGTGACGTCGAGGGCGGGCGCGCCGGGGACCCGTCCGTGCGCCCAGGCGTCGAAGACGAAGGTGTCGTTCGGACACGGCGAGAAGGCGATGCGCAACGCGGGCGTCGGTGCGCCGTCGGGGCCGGTCGCGGGGTCAGTCACGGTGTCGGTCATGCCGGGTCCAACTTTCCAGTACGGGGGCGGTCTTCCCGAACGCCTCGGTGAGCGCAGCCAGGGCGTCGCCGATGCGCCAGGCCTCGCGGTCGCGCGGCCCCACGGCGTTCGACACGGCGCGGAGTTCGAGCGCCGGCACCCCGGGCCGGGCGGCTGCCTCGGCCACGCCGAACCCCTCCATCGCCTCGGCGACGGCCCCGGGCCAGGCGGCCAGCAGGGCCGAGGTGCGGGCCGTGCTGCCGGTGACGGTGGAGACGGTGAGGACGGGGCCGGGTGTCGCGCCGGTGGCCGTCGCCACGTCGCGTACGAGGTTCTCGGGCGGGACGAAGGTGTCCCTGCCGAAGCCGAGACCGGTGACGGGCACGAAGCCGTCCGGGGTCTCGGCGCCCAGGTCCGCGGCGACGATCCGGGTCGCCACGACCAGGCTGCCGACGGGTGCCACGGGCGCGAAACCGCCGCCGATACCTGCCGAGACGACGAGTCCGTAGGGCTCCGTGGCGGGAGCACCGGCGAGGGCGAAGGCGGTGGCCGCCGCGGCGGCGGCCGGGCCCGCGCCGCCCGCGACGACGTCGAACGGTCCGGCGCGGTGCAGCTCCGCGCCCGGCACCTCGCGTATGTGCCGAGCTCCGCCGAAAGCACGCGTGACCGCGTCCCGTTCGGCCGGGACGGCGGTCACGACAAGCACCTGCACGGCGGTGGTCCTCGGGGTCAGGGGGTCAGGAGGTCTTCTTGAGCTCGAAGTGCCAGACGCCCGTGAGCTTCTGACCCTTGGTCTCGACGATGCTGACCTGGGTCTTGTCCGCAGTGGTCTCGCCGGTCTGACTGGCGAAGAAGGCGCTGCCCGGGATGGAGCGGTAGGTCTTCTTGTACGGCTCCTGCTCGGCCTGCTGGCCGTTGATGAACAGGCTCCAGCCGTGGTCCGCGATCTCGGGGTCGACGCCGAAGCGGACCTTGTCGTCCATCGCGACCTTGACGGACTTCTCCGCCTTCTTGTTGAGGCAGCCCTGGATCTGGGACTCCTTGAGGGCGTTGCCGTCGTTGTAGCAGGCGGCCTCGGTGCTCACCGAGTCGCTGCCGACCGTCACGGTGACGAGGGGCGTCGGCTTGTCGCAGGCGGACAGGACAAGGAGTCCCGCGGACACGGCACCGAGGGCGACGCCGATTCGACGGCCCTTACCGGAGAAGAACGCAACGGTCATGCGCCGAAGGTTATCGGTCGGCGCCGCTCACGCCACGCGGGGGTGCGGTGAGCCGCGCCGCGCGGCCCCCAGGAGCCCCCGGACGGAGGCGGCGGCACCGAGGGCGAGCAGCCCGGCGGCGACGGACATGCCGAGTACGCCGTTGAGGGGGAGGGCGATGCCGATCGCACCGCCGACCACCCAGGACATCTGGAGCAGCGTCTCCGACTTCGCGAACGCCGACGTGCGTACCTCCTCCGGTACGTCGCGCTGGATCATCGCGTCCAGGGACAGCTTCGACAGCGCCTGGGTGAAACCGGCGACCGCGGCGAGCGCGGCGACCATCACCGTGCTGAAGAACACCGCGGCGAGCACCGCGACCCCGAGGGCGAGCCCCAGCACCGTCGCGACGATCACCTCGGGGCCGCGGGCCCTGAGCCACGACCCCACGGCCGTGCCGCACGCGTTGCCGGTGCCGGCCGCGACGCCGACGATGCCGAGGGAGACGGCGGCGCTCTCCCCGGCGAGCGGCTGCTCGCGCAGCAGGAAGGCCAGGAAGAAGATGAGGAAACCGGAGAGCGCGCGGTGCGCGGCGTTCGCCTGGAGCCCGTGCAGGACCGACGGCCCGACGGACCGCAGCCCCGGCGGCTTCTCCCGGCCGTTCCTGCCGGTCCTCGTGCTGCCGGTCCCGAGGCCCTTCCCCCCGGTGCGGCTCCTCCTGGTGTCGCGCGCCGGATCCTGGCGGGCCTGGTCCTCGTGCGGGAGCACGAGGCGGGCCCTGCGCTCGCCCTTCGCGGAGTCGACCTTGCGGGGAAGGGTGAAGGCGAGGACGGTTCCGCCGAGGAAGATCACGCAGGCCCCGTACAGCGGCCACGCGGATCCGACGGCCTGTAGCCCCGCCCCGATCGGGGCGGCGACCCCGGTCGCCAGCAGCCCGGCCAGGGTGACCCGCGAATTGGCCTTGACCAGGGAGAAGCGGGGTGGCAGGAGCCGGGGCACGACGGCGCTGCGGACCACGCCGTACGCCTTGGAGCACACCAGGACGCCGAGAGCCGCCGGGTAGAGCTCGAGCCCGCCCGTGGCCACCGCGCCCGACATCGTGATCGCGAGCACGGCGCGGGCGAACATCGCGCCGGCCATCGCGGCACGGCGTCCGTGCGGCAGCCGGTCCAGGAGCGGGCCGATCACCGGGGCGAGGAGCGTGAAGGGGGCCATGGTGACGGCGAGGTAGAGGGCGACGCGCCCGCGTGCCTCGTCCGTCGGCACGGAGAAGAAGACCGTGGAGGCGAGCGCGACGGTGATCATGACGTCGCCCGCGCCGTTGACCGCGTGCAGTTCGATCAGCTTGCCGAGACCGGACTCGCCCGCCCCGTGCGCGTGGGTCGCCTTCCGGATTCCGCGCGCGGTGCCGGTGAACGGGGCGCGCAGGGCATGGCCCATCGCCCGGCCCACCCTGCGGAGCGGGCCGGATCCTTCGGACGACCTGGCGGCGGCCACGTGGTCATAGTGCCCCACCCCCCGCTGCCACGAACCCATGATCGGGCCGGTCCGCGGCCGCGGACCCTCCGTCGGGTGAGTCGTCCCGGCCCGGTGAATCACCGTGGAATGGCCGGGACGCGTCACCGTTCCCCCGCGGATTCCGACCGATCCGGCCACGGTTCCGGGGCCGATCCCGAACGGTTACGGTCCTGTTTGGGGCGGGCAGGTGGGCGCGGGGCGGCAGAGAGGGTAGCGTGCACTCACGCGCCACCGGCGGTTGTTCTTGGCCGCGCGCCTCTCCGCGATCCCGCAGAATGGGTGGCAGAAGGCGCGCCCGAGGCAGGCACAACGGGTGTGGACGTCGACGCGGCCCCCAGGTCCGCTCCGCCCACAACTGTCATGGCCGAAATCGGACATCGATGGAGTCGCTGGCGCGCTCGTGAGACGGCGTATGGAGAGAAGCGAGACCTGTGAGTGCTGCGACGACGAGAAGCCGTACGGCCCGTAACCCCGCCCCCGACCGTCTGTGCGCCGAGGCGGTAGACCTCGCCCGTGCGGCGGCGGAGGAAGCCGCCGCGCCCGGAGTGGTGGGTGAGCACGTGGCACTCGTCCCCGAAGGGGACCGTGTGGTCACCCACTACTTCGAGGCCAAGGAGCCCGGCTACCGGGGCTGGCGCTGGGCGGTGACGGTCGCCAGGGCCTCCCGCGCCAAGAACGTCACCCTTGACGAAACGGTGCTGCTCCCCGGCTCCGACGCGCTCCTCGCTCCCGAGTGGGTGCCCTGGAGCGAGCGGCTGCGGCCCGGTGACATGGGGCCCGGCGACCTCCTGCCCACGGAGGCGGAGGACCCGCGCCTGGAACCCGGCTGGACGGGCGAGGACGAGCCCCTGCCGAACTCCCCGGTCTCCGAGGTCTCCCAGGAGCTCGCCGCCCTGGTCGACGTCGAGGACGCCGAGCTGACGGCGCGGCCCGGGACGAGCCGGGGATCGATCGCCGCGGTCGCCGACGAGCTCGGCACGCGCCGTGCGCGGGTGCTGTCCCGGTACGGCCTGGGGTTGGCAGCGGACCGTTGGGACGAGGAGTTCGGCGCCAGGACGCCCATGGCGCAGGCGGCGCCTGCGTCGTGCGTCACATGTGCCTTCCTGGTGCCGATGGCGGGCTCCCTGAAGCAGGCCTTCGGGGTGTGCGCGAACGAGTTCGCCCCTGCGGACGGCCGGGTCGTCTCCCTGTCGTACGGCTGCGGGGGCCACTCCGAGGCGGCGGTCCCGAAGCCCGCGAAGCCGGCGCCGCACGCGATGGACACCATGCGGATGGACGACTACTCCCTGCGGCCCTCCGACGACTCCGGCTCGGTGCCGGTCGGGCCGGACGGCGCCACCGAGGACCTGGGCCACTCCTGACGTACGCGCACACCGCGGGGTCCGGCACCGTGCCGGACCCGCGCGTCGCGCTGCCCCGAACGGGCGGGCTCCGGAGCGGATCCGGGACGAAGCCCTGGCCAGGGGCACGGGCGATCACGGGCTTCCCGGTCGCGGTACCTTCGGGCGCACACTTGGCGTCACGGGTCACCGGAAGAGCGGAGTACGAGCGTGGGCATGAATGCGACCGAGGGGGCCGATCCGTTCGGGACGGCGCGACTGCGGCGCGGCGTGCTCGACGCCTGGGGCGCCGGTCCCGCCCGTTTCCGTGAGGACGCCAACGCCGAGGAGGACCTCGCCCTCGGCGGCTACCGCGACCGGCTCGTGGTCGAGCTGGCCCAGAACGCCGCCGACGCCGCCGCCCGCGCGGGCGTCCCCGGCCGGTTCCGGCTCACCCTGCACGCGGCGTCCGGTGACAGCCCCGCCGTGCTGGCCGCCGCCAACACGGGAGCGCCCCTGGACGCGACCGGCGTCGAGTCGCTGAGCACGCTGCGGGCGTCCGCCAAGCGCGAGGGCCACGAGTCGGCCGTCGGCCGCTTCGGGGTCGGCTTCGCCGCCGTGCTGGCCGTCAGCGACGAGCCCGCCGTCGTCGGGCGGCACGGCGGGGTCCGCTGGTCCCTCGCGGAGGCCCGCGACCTCGCACGGCAGGCCGCGGTCGGCAGTCCGGGCCTCGGTGACGAACTGCGCCGCCGCGACGGACACGTCCCCCTGCTCCGGCTTCCGCTGCCCGCCGAGGGCACCGCCCCCGACGGTTACGACACCGTCGTCGTCCTCCCGCTCCGCGACGGAGTCGCCGAGGACCTGGTGGGCAGGCTGCTCGACGGCGTGGACGACGCGCTGCTGCTGACGCTCCCCGGCCTCGACGAGGTCTCCGTCGAGACCTCCGCCGGTGTACGGACGCTGACCCGCTCGCAGCACGGCCCGTACACGCACGTCGACGACTCCGCGCACGGGCTGCACCGCTGGCGCACCGTCGCCGCGGACGGCCCCGTGGAGCCCGCGCTGCTCGCCGACCGGCCCGTGGAGGAACGGCTGCGTCCGCACTGGTCCGTGACCTGGGCCGTGCCGGTGGACGAGGCCGGGGCTCCGCAGCATCCCCGTACGGCGCCCGTCGTGCACGCGCCGACGCCCACCGACGAGCCCCTCGGCGTGCCCGCGCTGCTGATCGCCTCGCTGCCGCTCGACACCACCCGACGGCACCCCGCGCCCGGCCCGCTGACCGACTTCCTGGTGGAGCGGGCGGCCGACGCGTACGCGGATCTGCTCGCCGGCTGGGAGCCCGTGTCCGTGGCCACCATCTCGCTGGTGCCGGGTGTGCTCGGCAAGGGGCGGTTGGACGGTGCGCTGCGCGCGGCGATCCTGGAGCGGCTGCCCCGGGTCGCGTTCCTGGAGCCCGCCGCGCCCCGCGACCCCGCCGAGGCGGCGGGCGAGTGGGACGACTGGGAGGGCTCCGGAACCCCGCGCCGGGACACGACCGCGCTGCGGCCGGTCGAGGCCGAGGTGGTCGAGGGGGTGGGCGAGTCGACCGTACGGGTCCTCGCCGAGGTCCTGCCCTGCCTGCTGCCCGCCGGGCTGGAGCGCCGCACGGAGCTCCGCGCGCTCGGCGTCGCCCGGGTCCCGCTGACCGAGGCGATCGACCGGCTGGCCGGCCTGGAGCGTGCCCCCGAGTGGTGGCGGCGGCTGTACGACAGCCTGGCCGGGGTCGATCCCGACCGGCTCTCCGGCCTGCCCGTGCCCCTCGCGGGCTCCGCCGACGCGCCCCGCACCACCATCGGCCCCCGCCAGGTACTCCTGCCGCTGCCCGACGCGCTGACCGCGCCGGTCCTCGGCCGACTGGCCCGGCTGGGGCTGAAGGTGGCCCATCCGGACGCCGCCCACCCGTTGCTGGAGAAGCTGGGTGCCCTGCCCGCGACGCCGCGTGCCGTCCTGACGACCCCGCAGGTGCGGGCCGCCGTGGCGGGTTCGCTGGACGCGGGCGAGATCTGGGACGAGGACGCCCTGGACGGGGACGAACTCGCCGAGACCGTCCTCACGCTCGTGCGGGACGCGGACCTCGCCCCCGGCGACGAGCCCTGGCTGGGTGCGCTCGCTCTGCCCGACGAGGACGGCGAACCCGCGCCGGCCGGTGAACTCGTGCTGCCGGACAGCCCGTTCGCCCAGGTGATGCGCGAGGGCGAACTCGCCCTGTGCGACGCGGAACTGGCCGGGCGCTGGGGCGAGCAGCCGCTGACCGCCTGCGGCGTGCTGGCCACCTTCGCCCTCGTGCGCGCCGCCGACGTGGTCCTGGACCCGGACGAACTGGAGCCCCGCGACAGCGACTTCGCCGAGTCCGACGACGCCGGACTGCTCGACGCGGTCGACGTGTGGTGCGAGGACGTCCTGGACCAGCTCCCGGACACCCCGGTGCCCCCGGTCGCCACCGAACTCGTCGCCGTACGCGACCTGGACCTCGTCGACGACGACGCCTGGCCCCAGGCGCTGGCGATGCTCGCCCGGCCTCCGCTGCGCGACGCGCTGACCCAGCCGGTACGGGTGCTGCTGCCGGACGGCACCACGCAGTCGGTGCGGCCGTACACCGCGTGGTGGCTGCGCGACCACCCCGTGCTCGACGGCCGCCGCCCGGCGGGGCTGCGCGCGGCGGGCGGCGATCCGCGTCTGGCGGGTCTCTACGACCCGGCCGACGCGACGGGCTTCGACGACGCGCAGGTGCTGCGCGCCCTCGGCGTCCGGACGTCGGTGGCCGCGCTCCTGGACGAGCCGGGCGGCGCGGCGGAGCTGCTCGGCCGGCTCGCGGACGAGGAGCGGCCGGTCGGTCCCGTACAGCTGCACTCGCTGTACACGGCGCTCGCCGAACTGGACCCCGAACAGGTCACACTGCCCGACGAGTTGCGGGCCGTCGTGGACGACGAGGTGCGGGTGGTCGACGCCGCGGACGCCGTGATCGCGGACGCCCCCGACGTGCTGCCGCTGGCCGGCGCACTTCCGCTCCTGCCGGTCGCCCCGGCGCGTGCGGCCGAGCTGGCGGAGCTGCTCCAGGTGCGGCGGCTCGGCGAGAGCGTCGAGGCCGGTGTGACGACGGAGGGCGAGGAGCACCAGGTGCCCGACTCCGTGCGGATCCTGCTCGGCGCGGGGACCCCTGACAGCTACGTCGAGCACGGTGAGCTGCGGGCCGGGGGCGTCGAGCTGGACTGGCGGCGCACTCCGGACGGTGTGGTCCACGCCTCCACCCTGGAGGGCGTGGCGGCAGGTCTGGCCTGGGCGGCCGGCCAGTGGCCGCGCCGCTTCGAGGTGGCGGCACTGCTGGAGGACCCGTCGCGCACGGAGGAGCTGGCGCGGGACCGCTGGTTCGACTGACTCAAGTGATCTTCACAATAAATACATGATATGGGCACAACCTTTCACGGGGGTGGGCTGTCTGGTCTGTCGAGTCATCAGACTCACAGACCACATGGGGACCGTCGGCCGCAGGACTCGCCACGGCCCCCCTTCTCCACTTGGGGAACACATGCGTATTCGTGCCACTGTCGCCGCTGTTTCCGGCGCCCTGGCTCTGTCCGCCCTCGCCGTTCCGGCGGCGCAGGCGGGCGACCGGGCTGTTCCGAGCCTGGACAAGTCCACTGCGGCCGAGGTGTTCGGCGTCGGGGCCAAGGCCCCGCGCGCGACGTCCCGCGCCGCTGTGGCGACCCCCGTGATCTCGAAGGTCGTCATCAACGGAGGCAAGGACATCGTCCTCGGGACGACGGCCTCGAAGAAGATCACCGTCGCTGTCACCGCCTCGCACCCGTCGGGCATCACCGACGGATACATCGACCTGTGGCACGGCTCGGACGTCGAGACCGATGTCGACGGGTGGGTGATGCCGAACGAGGACGCGGCGTCCTGCACCAACTCCAGTGCCACCACGGCCACCTGCAAGATGACGATCACGATCGTCCCCGGCTACGACCTCTACAAGAACGCGCTGGCGGGTACCTGGCACGTCACCGCCGGAGCGCTCGCCGGCGACCAGACCTCTGTCGCGTGGAACGACTACCAGTCCACGGCCCGGGTCCAGCGCCTCTCCAAGGTGACCGTCAACGCCGCACCCGAGCCCGTGAAGAAGGGCAAGACCCTCACGGTCACCGGCAAGCTGTCGCGCGCCAACTGGGAGGCCGGCACGTACAACGGCTACGCCGGTCAGCCCGTCAAGCTGCAGTTCCGCAAGAAGACCAGCAGCACTTACACCACCGTCAAGACGATCAAGTCGAGCAGCACCGGTGTGCTGAAGACCACCGCCAAGGCGTCGGTCGACGGCTACTGGCGCTACAGCTTCGCCGGTACGTCCACCACCCCGACCGTCACGGCCGCGGGTGACTTCGTCGACGTGAAGTAGTTCCTGAAGTGGTGACCGAGGGGTGACACCCTCGCGGATCTACGCGGGGAAGCGGCGGCCGACCAGCCTCCAGGCCAGTTCCAGGACGGCCGCCGCGACCGCCGCGATCCCCACCGCGGCCCACGGCATGGTCGTCCCCACCAGCTTCAGCGCGAAGAAGTCCTGGAGCCACGGCACCATCAGGACCACCAGGAAGCACAGCCCCATCGTCGCGACCAGGGCGATACGCCACCACGTGTACGGCCGGGCGATGATCGCCAGGACCCACATGGAGACCAGGAACAGTGTCAGCGTCGCCGCGCTCGTCTCCGCGTCCAGCGCCCCCGTGCCGGCGTAGTGGTGGCGGGCCAGCAGGTACGTGACGAAGGTGGCCGCCGCCGCGATGGCCCCGGACGGGACCGCGTACCGCATGACTCGGCGTACGAAGTGCGGCCTGGCCCGCTCCTTGTTGGGGGCGAGGGCCAGGAAGAACGCCGGGACCCCGATCGTGAGCGTGGAGAGCAGCGTCAGGTGGCGCGGCAGGAACGGGTACTCCACCTGGAAGCAGACCACCAGGATCGCCAGCAGCACCGAGTAGACGGTCTTCGTCAGGAACAGGGTCGCGACCCGGGTGATGTTGCCGATGACCCGGCGCCCCTCGGCCACCACCGAGGGAAGCGTGGCGAAGCTGTTGTCGAGCAGCACGATCTGGGCCACCGCGCGCGTCGCCTCGGAGCCGGAACCCATCGAGACCCCGATGTCGGCGTCCTTCAGCGCGAGTACGTCGTTGACGCCGTCGCCCGTCATCGCGACCGTGTGCCCGCGTGACTGCAGGGCCGCGACCATGTCCCGCTTCTGCTGCGGGGTGACCCGGCCGAAGACCGCGTTCCGCTCGATCTCCGTCGCCATGTCGTCGCGGTCCCCGGGCAGCCGCCGGGCGTCGAGGGTGTGTTCGGCGCCCGGCATCCCGAGCTTCTGGGCGACCGCGCCCACGGAGACCGCGTTGTCACCTGAGATGACCTTCGCGGCGACGTCCTGGTCGGCGAAGTAGGCCAGGGTCTCCCCGGCGTCCGGTCGCAGCCGCTGCTCCAGGACGACGAGGGCGGTGGGCACCGCCCCGGAGGCCGCGTCCGGGGCGTCCAGTTCGCCCCGTACCCGGGCGAGCAGCAGGACCCGCAGTCCCTGTTCGTTGAGGTGGCCGGTGTCGGTCAGGGCGGGGTCGTCGGGGGACAGCAGCACGTCGGGCGCGCCGAGCAGCCAGGCGGACGCGTCGCCGTCGCCCTCGGTGAAGGCCGCCCCGCTGTACTTGCGGGCCGAGGAGAAGGGCATCGCCTGTGTGACGCCCCAGCCCTGGCCGTCCGGGTAGGCGTCGATGATGGCTTGGAGGCTGGCGTTGGGTCGCGGGTCGGAACCGCCCAGGGCGGCCAGCACGCGGTGGACGTACTCCTCGTCGGAGCCGTTCAGCGGGCGGACCTCGGTGACGTCCATGCCGCCCTCGGTGAGGGTGCCGGTCTTGTCCAGGCAGACCACGTCGACGCGGGCCAGGCCCTCGATCGCGGGCAGTTCCTGCACGAGGCACTGCTTGCGGCCCAGCCGGATGACGCCGATCGCGAAGGCGACCGAGGTGAGGAGGACCAGGCCCTCGGGGATCATGGGGACGATGCCGCCGACGGTGCGGGCCACCGAGTCCTTGAAGTTGTTGTCCTTGACGACCAGTTGGCTGATGATCAGCCCGATCGCCGTCGGGACCATCATCCACGTGACGTACTTGAGGATCGTGCTGATGCCGCTCCGCAGCTCCGACTGCACGAGCGTGAAGCGGGAGGCCTCCTCGGCGAGTTGTGCGGCGTACGCCTCGCGTCCGACCTTGGTGGCGGTGAACGCACCGCCACCGGCGACGACGAAGCTGCCGGACATCACGGCGTCGCCGGGCCGCTTGGTCACGGGGTCCGCCTCGCCGGTCAGGAGCGACTCGTCGATCTCCAGGCTGTCGGCCTCGGCCACCGTGCCGTCGACGACGACCTTGTCGCCGGGGCCGAGTTCGACCAGGTCGCCGAGGACGATCTCCGAGACGGAGACCTCGGCGGACACGCCGTCGCGCCGCACGGCCGGTTTCGCCTCGCCGACCACCGCGAGGCTGTCCAGGGTCTTCTTGGCACGCCATTCCTGGACGATGCCGATCCCCGTGTTCGCGATGATCACGAAGCCGAAGAGGCTGTCCTGGATCGGCGCGACGAACAGCATGATCACCCAGAGCACGCCGATGATCAGGTTGAACCGGGTGAGGACGTTGGCGCGGACGATCTCGGCGACGGAGCGGGACGAGCGGACCGGTACGTCGTTGACCTCGCCCCGGGCGACCCGTTCGGCCACCTCGGCCGTGGTCAGCCCGCCCGGTGGAGCGGGCGCCGGGGAGGTCGGTAGGGGGTCCGGCTTCTCACCGGGGGAGTCGAGTGCCCGCTGCGTCATGATTCCGACCGTACGGGCGGGAGGCAGGATTCACCCGCCGGGCGTCGGAAGATCCGACCCGGGGAGGACCGGAATGGTCCCCTGGTCGTACGCCGAGGTCAGCGGGCGTGCCGGTGCATGGGGGACGGGCTCGGGGGTGGCGTCAGGGGCGCGCGGTGTCCGTGCCGGGGCGCTCGGCGGAGGCGGGGGCCGGGGCGGTGCCGCGGGCCGCGCCCGGGGTGGGGCCGGAGGCGTCGTCGGCGCCGGGAGCCGCGTCGGAGCCGGCCCGCGCGGCGGCCCGCCTGAGCGCGGCGTCGCGTCCCCGGACGTACCAGATGCCGATCAGGCCCAGTCCCGCGCCGGCCAGGCAGACCCAGATCCACCAGGCGTGTCCGCGGTCGTCGAACCATCCGTAGAAGGGGACCTGCACGAGGAAGAGCACGAACCAGAGGATCGTGCCGCCGACGACGGTGGAGACGACGGGACCCTCCAGGGGCTCGGGCGCCTCGTGCTTCGGTGTCCACTTCTCCATACGGCCAGTCTAGCCGGGGGTACGGAGGGTGCGGCGGGCCAGTCGGGCCAAGGGTCTACGCGCGGAGATAGCGATCTTCCACTTATGTATTCATACTGAATCTGCTTGCGGGTGACTCGAATTATTCGTGTGAACATCCAAAAATGACTGCTTTCACCCCTTCTTCCCTTCCCCCGATGCACGACTGAAGGTCATACATGTCCTCCTCGGCCACCGCTCCGGTCGATCAGCCCCCTGCGCCCCGGCAGCCGCACGGCGTCCTTGACCGGTACTTCAAGATCTCCGAGCGGGGGTCGACGGTCGCGCGCGAGGTCCGTGGCGGGTTCGCCACGTTCTTCGCCATGGCGTACATCATCGTCCTGAACCCGATCATCCTCGGCAGCGCGAAGGACATGTACGGGCACCAGCTCGACGGTGGTCAGCTCGTCACGGCCACCGTGCTGGCGGCCGCGTTCTCCACGCTCCTGATGGGTGTCATCGGCAACGTGCCGATCGCGCTCGCCGCCGGTCTCGGCGTCAACACCGTCGTCGCCCTCCAGCTCGCCCCCCGGATGAGCTGGCCCGACGCCATGGGCATGGTCGTGCTGGCGGGCATCGTCGTGATGCTGCTGGTCGCGACCGGGCTGCGGGAGCGCGTGATGAACGCCGTGCCGCGGTCGCTCCGCAAGGGCATCGCGATCGGTATCGGCCTCTTCGTGCTGCTGGTCGGCCTGGTCGACTCGGGCTTCGTCTCCCGCATCCCGGACGCCGCCCACACCACGGTCCCGCTCCAGCTCGGCAACGACGGCCACCTCAACGGATGGCCCGTCCTGGTCTTCGTCCTCGGCACGCTCCTGACCCTCGCGCTGATCGTCCGCAAGGTGCCGGGCGCGATCCTCCTCTCCATCGTCGCCATGACGGTCGTGGCTCTGGTCATCGACGCGGTCGCGGACCTGCCGGCCGACGCCTGGGGCCTGACGGTCCCGGCGTGGCCCGGCAACCCGGTGTCGTCCCCGGACTTCGGGCTGATCGGCGAGGTCAGCCTGTTCGGCGGCTTCGGGAAGGTCGGTCTGCTGACCGGCGTCCTCTTCGTCTTCACCGTGCTGCTGTCCTGCTTCTTCGACGCGATGGGCACCATCCTCGGTGTCGGCGACGAGGCGAAGCTGATGGACAAGGACGGCAACTTCCCGGGCATCAACAAGGTCCTGCTCGTCGACGGTGTCGCGGTCGCCGCGGGCGGTGCGACCTCGTCCTCCGCCTCGACCTGCTTCGTCGAGTCCACGGCGGGCGTCGGTGAGGGAGCCCGTACGGGGCTCGCGAGCGTGGTGAGCGGGCTGCTCTTCACGGTGGCGCTGTTCCTGACGCCGCTGGCGACGATGGTCCCCTCGCAGGCGGCCACCCCGGCACTGGTCGCGGTCGGGTTCCTGATCCTGGCGGGCAACGTGCGGGACGTGGACTGGAGCGACTACACGCTCGCCATCCCGGCCTTCATGGCCATGCTGATGATGCCGTTCACGTACTCGATCACCAACGGCATCGGCATCGGCTGCATCGCCTTCAGCGTGATGCGCCTCGCCGCCGGTCGCGGCAGGGAGGTCCCGGTGGCCATGTACGTGGTGTCCGCGGTCTTCGTCTTCTACTACGCGATGCCGGCGCTCGGCCTCACGTAGGCGCGTACGGACGCCTCCACCCCTGCGGGGCGGATCTCCGTCATGTGACCCGGTCGGCCGGGTCCGCGTGACGGGGGTCCGCCCCGTAGAACTTCTCCGTCTCGTCGACCGCCGCGTGGAAGCGTTCGTCGAAGTCGTCGCGTACGAGTGTCCGGACCACGTAGTCCTGGACGGTCATGCCGCGTCTGGCGGCGTGCCGGCGGAGCCGCTCGAGCAGCTCACCGTCTATGCGCAGGCTGAGCACTGTCGATCCCATGCCAAGCAGGGTCGCGGCACGGATGGCCGTTCCGGGGTTGATTCGGGCTCATACTCACTCGTTCGGGTGATCAGTTTCTCGCGCGTGTACCACCGGGTGGTATTTAGCAGAGCTAATGAGTTACGCTAATGAACATGCCTGACCTGATCCACGACGGCGACAGTGCCGCCGCCGTGAGCTCCCTTCGCTCCGCCGTGATGCTGCTGGGCCGTCGCCTCAAGCACCAGCGAGTCGACGAGTCGCTGAGCCCCACCGAGATGTCGGTGCTCGGCACCCTCGCGCGCTGCGGATCGGCCACCCCCGGTGAGCTGGCCCGCAAGGAGCACGTGCAGCCGCCGTCGATGACCCGGATCGTCGCGCTGCTGGAAGCCAAGGGCCTGGTCAGACTGGAACCGCACCCCGATGACCGTCGGCAGAAGATGGTCAGCCGGACCGAGCAGGCGGAAGCCATGCTCGCCGAGAGCCGCTCCAAGCGGAACGCCTGGCTGGCCGACCTCGCCGAGGGCCTGGACGAGGAGGAGTGGGAGAAGCTGCGGGCCGCCGCGCCCGTGCTGGAGAAGCTCGCCCACCTCTGATCCCGGCGGGGCGCGCGCGGGTCGGCAGCCCGCGGCGCCCACGTCCACCTCCCGTCAGTCCGAACGCCGTACACGCCCGAGGAGGCGAACTCTTTTGAGTACGGGATCCGGAGCAGACTCCGCCCCCGCACCGACGTCCACCCACGAGAGCAAGACCGGCGGGACCTTCTCGTCGCTGAAGATCCGTAACTACCGCCTGTTCGCCACGGGCGCCGTGATCTCCAACACCGGTACCTGGATGTCCCGCATCACGCAGGACTGGCTCGTCCTGAGCCTCACCGGGTCCGCCGCCGCCGTCGGCATCACCACGGCCCTCCAGTTCCTCCCGATGCTGCTCTTCGGCCTGTACGGCGGCGTCATCGCCGACCGTCTCCCGAAGCGGCGCCTGCTCCTCATCAGCCAGGCAGCGCTCGGCCTGTGCGGCATCGCACTCGCCGTCCTGACCCTCTCCGGCGTCGTCGAGGTCTGGCACGTGTACCTGGTCGCGTTCATGCTCGGCATGGTGACCGTCGTCGACAATCCGGCGCGCCAGTCGTTCGTGTCCGAGATGGTCGGTCCCGCGCAGCTGCGCAACGCCGTCAGCCTGAACTCGGCCAACTTCCAGTCCGCCCGGCTCATCGGCCCCGCCGTCGCGGGCGTCCTGATCACCACGGTCGGCAGCGGCTGGGCCTTCCTGCTGAACGGCCTGTCGTTCGCGGCGCCGCTCGTCGGCCTGATGATGATGCGGACGAGCGAGCTCCACCCGTCCGTGACCGTCAAGCGCGCCAAGGGGCAGCTGCGCGAGGGGCTGCGGTACGTGTCGGGCAGACCCGAGCTGATCTGGCCGATCGTCCTCGTCGGCTTCGTCGGCACCTTCGGCTTCAACTTCCCGATCTGGCTCACCGCCTTCGCCGACGAGATCTACCACGGCGGCGCCGGGATGTACTCCTTCTTCAACATCCTGATGGCGGTCGGCTCCCTGGCCGGCGCGCTGCTCGCCGCCCGCCGCCGCTCCTCGCGACTGCGGATGCTGGTGGCCGCGGGCACCCTGTTCGGTGCCCTGGAGATCGCCGCGTCGCTGTCGCCGTCCGTCTGGCTCTTCTCACTGCTGCTCGTCCCGATCGGCATGATCGGCCTGACGACGAACATCAGCGCCAACACGAGCGTCCAGATGGCCTCGGACCCCGAGATGCGGGGCCGGGTGATGAGCCTGTACATGATGGTCTTCGCCGGGGGAACGCCGGTGGGCGCCCCGATCGTCGGCTGGATCAGCGACGTCTACGGCGCCAGGACCGGCATGGCGGCCGGCGGCGCGATCTCGATGCTGGCCGCGCTCGGCGTCGGCTTCGCGCTGACCCGCGTCGGCGGCCTGCGCCTCAAGGTCGACCTGCGCCCGGGCCGCCCGCACGTGCGTTTCGTACCGCGCGAGCAGTTGGCCACGGCTGCCTGAGCCGTCACGCACACTGCCCTCCTCCCTGTGGACCGGGAGGAGGGCAGCGTGCGTATGACGCGTCCGTGCCACGGAGTGGTGCGGGCCTGGCCGCCGGGACGGTGAGCCTGGCGGTTACGCTCGTCGGGTGGACCCGAAGACCAGAAACCGCATCATGGCCGCCGTGCTCGTACTGATGTTCGTCCTTGTCGCGGCTGCGGCCGCCCTCGGGGGCTGAGCCCGCCGAGGACGGCAGTGCGCCGGCGGACCGCCGACTACCAGGCGAAGTTCTCCGGCGACGGGCCCGGACCCGGGAAGATCTCGTCCAGGCCGGACAGCACCTCGTCCGAGAGCTCCAGCTCCACCGCGCGCAGCGCCGAGTCGAGCTGCTCCCGCGTGCGCGGGCCCGAGATCGGGCCGGTGACGCCGGGCCGGGTCAGCAGCCAGGCCAGCCCCGCCTCGCCGGGCTCCAGCCCGTGCTTCTCCAGCAGGTCCTCGTACGCCTGGATCTGCGCCCGCACCTTCGGGTCGGCCAGTGCGTCGCCGGACCGGCCCGAGGTGGACCGGGCGCCGCTGCCCTCGCGCTCCTTGCGGATCGCACCGCCGAGCAGCCCGCCATGCAGCGGCGACCACGGGATGACCCCGAGGCCGTACTCCTGGGCGGCCGGGATGACCTCCATCTCGGCCCCCCGCTCCATCAGGTTGTAGATGCACTGCTCGCTGACCAGCCCGTAGCTGCCCCGCTGCCGGGCACGCTCGTTGGCCTGGGCGATCTTGTAGCCCGAGAAGTTGGACGAGCCGGCGTAGAGGATCTTGCCCTGCTGGATCAGTACGTCGATGGCCTGCCAGATCTCGTCGATCGGGGTGTCCCGGTCGACGTGGTGGAACTGGTACAGGTCGATGTGGTCCGTCTGCAGGCGCTTGAGGCTGGCGTCGACGGCCCGGCGGATGTTCAGGGCGGAGAGCTTGTCGTGGTTGGGCCAGGCCGCGCCCTCGGCGCCCATGTTGCCGTAGACCTTGGTGGCGAGGACGACCTTGTCGCGGCGGTCGCCGCCCTGCGCGAACCAGGTCCCGAGGATCTCCTCGGTGCGGCCCTTGTTCTCGCCCCAGCCGTAGACGTTCGCGGTGTCGAAGAAGTTGACCCCCGCCTCCAGGGCGGCGTCCATGAGGGCGTGGCTGTCGCTCTCGTTGGTCTGGGGGCCGAAGTTCATGGTCCCCAGGACGAGGCGGCTGACCTTGAGTCCTGTGCGTCCGAGCTGCGTGTACTTCATGGGTCCCCAGCCAACTCCTTCGAGCGCGCTCGAAGCAAGAGGGCTTCGGGCGCGCCGCGCGAACCGCTCGATCGCCGCAAGGGCCGAAGTGCTGCCGGCCCCGGTCGTCGCACCCCGGGACCCGGTCCGCCGGGGACGACGCGCCCGCGGCTAGGGGGCGATCGGCAGCCGGCGCTTGTGGTCGGTGAGGCGGTAGCGGCCGAGGATGGTCGCGAAGGCCTGCTCGTCCACCGGCTTGCCTTCCAGGAAGTCGTCGATGGTGTCGTAGCTGACGCCGAGCGCGTGCTCGTCGGCCTTGCCGGGGTCGAGCGTCTCCAGGTCCGCCGTCGGCACCTTCCCGACCAGCTCGGCGGGCGCGCCCAGCATCTCCGCGACCGCCCGCACCCGGCGCTTGGTCAGTCCCGTCAGCGGGACCAGGTCGGCCGCGCCGTCACCGAACTTGGTGAAGAAGCCGGACACCGCCTCGGCGGCGTGGTCCGTGCCGACGACCAGGCCGTCGTGCGCTCCGGCCACCGCGTACTGGGCGATCATGCGCTGCCGGGCCTTGATGTTGCCGAGTACGAAGTCCTCGTGGTGGGAGTCGCGGAAGCTCACGTCGGCGGCGACCGCGGCGGCGAGCGCGGCGTCGCTCGCGGGCTTGATGTCGACGGTCAGCACCCGGTCGGCCCGGATGAAGGAGAGAGCCAGCTGGGCGTCGTGCTCGTCGGCCTGGACGCCGTAGGGGAGCCGCATCGCGTAGAACCGCGCCTCGTGGCCCGCGGCCCGCACCCGCTCGACCGCGAGCTGGCACATCCGTCCGGCGGTGGTGGAGTCCACCCCGCCGCTGATGCCGAGCACCAGGCAGCGCAGGCCGGTGGAGGTCAGCCGCTCGGCGAGGAAGGCGACGCGGCGTTCGATCTCCTTCTCGGCCTCGAAGGTCTCCGCCACGTCGAGCTCCAGGGCGATCTCCTGCTGCAGGGCGATGGCCGCCGACTCGCTCACGTCTGCTCCCGGTTCCGGTTCACGATGGGTTTCCCGCCCAGCCTACCCAGCGGTCCTGACAGCTCCGGGGCCGGTGGCGGCTGCCCGTGCCACCCCGAGCCGCACGCAGCCCGCCGCCGTGGAAAACTGGCCGGGCAACCGTCTCGACCGGACCCCCGGCCCCCCGGGGTATGTCGGGACCGCGAGGCCCGTCAGCCCCACAGGACGCGCGAGGCCGCGACCGATCCGACGAGGAGGCCCGGAGTGGACGCCACCCCGCAGGTACTGGCGGTACTGGACGAGATCCTCGCCTCCGCCGCCCCCGGTGAGCGCGGAGCCCTCTGGCATCTCGCCGAGCAGGGGCGGGAGTTGGACGCCAACTTCGTCCGCCTGCCGCCGGGTGCCGGGGTGGGGGAGCACCAGGAGGACGTCCTGGACGTGCTCCTCGTCGTCCTCGCGGGCGGCGGCACCCTGCGCACGGGCCCCGGCGACACGCTGGAGCTCGCCCCGACGACGGTCACCTGGCTGCCGCGCACCTCGCGTCGCGCTCTGGACGCCGGGCCGGAGGGGCTGACGTACCTCACGGTGCACCGCCGTCGTCCGGGCCTCGCCGTGAAGCCGGCCGTCCGTGCCGCCGTGCGCGGGTCGGCGGACGAGGGCGGCGAGCCTCCCTGCCTGCTCGACCTGGTGTGCCCCGGGTGCGGGCGGGTGTCGGCGGACCGGGCGCCGAGCTTCTGCAGCGCGTGCGGGGAGGCGTTCCCGGAGCACTAGCGCCGGGTGCTCCAACTCCCCTGGATGGAGCGGGCGCCGACTCGCAGCCGAGGGACGCACCGGACGCGGGCGCGTGGGTTCGCTGCCGGCCAGGCATGTCCCGTACTCCCGTGCGAGGGGTCACCGGTACCGGCGGACTGTGTGCTCGACGGCGCGGCGCGGAACGCGCACGACCGGCTGGGCCAGAACAATGGCGCACGCGCCATCCAGAGGCGACCGAGCCCTCACCGGCCCACGCGGCCCCGCCCAACCGCAGCCGTGCGCACCGGAGATGTGGCAGACGAAGGAGGACCCGTGGTGGATGTCCCGGTGGATCAGTTGACGGGTGCTGTCGACGGTATGCGTGCGCGGGCCCGTGGGCAGCTCCTCGACGCCGGCCTGGAGCTCTTCGGGGTGTACGGCTACGCCCAGACGTCGGAGCACGCCCTGTGCGAGACCGCGGGGGTGCCGGAGGAGGTGCTCTGGGAGGAGTTCGGTTCCCGGGAGGGCCTGTTGACGGCCCTGCACAACCAGATCACGACCAGCGGGCTGCGGGCGTCGGAAGTGGCCCTGCTGTCCGAGGGGATGGACGACTGCCCGTTGGAACAGCGCTTCCGGCGGCTCTTCGACGCCTATGTGACGGCGGTGACCCGGGACCTGCGCGAGGCGCGGGTGACGTTCGTCGAGGTGCTGGGCGTGAGCCCGGCGGTGGACGCGCACTGCAAGCGCTGGCGTGACCTGTGGACCGACTTCCTGACCGGTGAGGCCGAACGCGCGGCGGTGCGCGGCGAGGTGGAGGAGCGCGACCACCGGGTCGTGGTGATGGTGATGGTCGGTACGGTCCATGAACTCATGGCCCACCACGCCCGCCGTCCTCGCCGGGCCCGGCCCGGCGAGGTGTCCGAGGAGTTGACCAAGCTGGGTCTCGCGATGCTGGGTGTGGAGCTGGCGGGCTGACCTGCGCGGCCCCGGGCTCGCGCCCGGGGCGTTGTGGCATTCCTCACAGCGAAAACACAGACAGTGAAGGCAACTGCACCCTTTCGTCTTGTCTGTCTGCCCCGGTGTCGCGGCGCCTGCCGGAACAGGTGAAGAATTCGTGACGGTCGATCGATTCCCCGGTCATACGATCACCTCGAGTCGCAACCGCGTGTCCCATTCCGCTGCGACCCCTTCTTCTCTTTCCGTACCCCGAAGGGCCCTTGTGAAGATTCGCCGCATTGTCGCCACCGCAGTCGCCGCCGCGGTCACCACGCCTGCGCTCCTGCTGTCGGTCACACCCGCGTTCGCCGACGGCAAGCCGGCCGCGCAGACGCAGGGGAAGCCGTCCGTCGCGGAGTTGGAGAAGGCCGCCGCAGCGGCCAAGGCGGTTTACGACGACGCCGTGGCGGCCGAGAGTGCCGCGGAGGCGGCTGTGGAAGCGGCCATGTCCGACAGCGCCCCACTGGCCCTGGCAGCCGAGGCCGCCAAGGCGGCGGCAGCCGAGGCCGCCACCGCGAAGACGACGGCAGACCAGGACGTCGTGGACGCCCGGGCGGCGCTCGACGCGCTTACGGACACGGCAACCGACGACGAGCGGACCGCCGCGGAGGCGACCCTCGCCGAGGCGGAGGCCGCCGCCACCGCCGCCGGTGCGGCCAGGACCGCCGCGGATGCCGAAGCGGTGGACGCCCAGGACGCGCTCGACGACGCGCGGGTCGCCGCGTCCACCACGCTGTACCGGGCCCGGAAGGCCACCGAGGCGGCGCTCGCCGACAAGGACGCCGCCGACGAGGCGCTGGCCGAGGCCAAGGAGGAGGAAGAGGAAGGTGAGGAGGGCGGGGACTGCGTCCCCGAGGCCCAGCTCACCACGGTCGTCACCGGTCTGCCCTCCACGGTCGTCGCCGGCACGAAGACCGACTTCCGACTCCGGGTGACCAACGGCACCGACGAGACGATGGACGAGGTCTTCCCGTTCGCCTACGTCCACGCGACCGACCGGACCGGGCTCGACGACCTCGACGACCTGGTGCGCCTGCAGTGGTCGTCCGCCTCTTCCTCCAAGTGGAAGACGGTCGACAACGAGCACTACATGGACTCCATCAGCCCGATGAAGGCCGGAGCCCACTCCGACATCAAGATGCGCCTCACGATCGACGCCTCGGCCCCCGCGGGCAACGGCGTCACCTTCGTCGCCGGTGACTACTTCAACGACAACGGCACCTGCGGCGGGAGCCCGGACCTGGAGGGGTACGAGTTCCTGATCGCCGCCGCGGGCACCGAGCCCGGCAAGGTCGACGACGCCGAGCCCGGCAAGACCGAGCCGGCCACCTCGGACCTCAAGCCGCAGGGCGGCGCCTCGGCCACTCCCGTGAGCGGCAGCCTCGCCGCCACGGGCTCCTCCTCGGCGACGTCGCAGCTCGCCCTCGCGAGCGGTGCGGCCCTGGCGATCGGCGCGGGCGCGGTGTTCGTCGTACGCCGCCGCAGGCCCGGCTCGCACGCCTGACGCACCGACCGTCCGACGGGCCCGGCACCGAACGGTGCCGGGCCCGCCGTGCGTCACGGGACCGGGGCTCGTGGAGGGTCAGGCCGCGGCCAGCGCTCCCGCGTAGGGCCCGCCCACACCCCAGGTCCGGTGCATGGCGTCGGCGAAGGCGGCGGCCAGTTTGTGCTCGCCGGTGGGGCCGGGGTGGGTGCCGTCGTAGGTGTCCGTACGGATGTCGTAGCCCGCCGGGTGCGAGGCCAGCAGGACCGGGGACGAGGGGCTGTCCAGATCGGCGACGGCCTCGGCGAGCAGGATGTTGAAGCGGTCGCACTCGTCGGCGAAGGGGGCGTCGGACTCGGCCCGGACGTTCGGTATGACGGGCAGGAGCACCAGCCGGATCCGTGGGTTCGCCGCGCGTGCCGCGGTGACGAACTCCCGCGCGTTCGCGGCGGTCTGCCCGCTGTCCGTGTAGAAGCCGAGGTCTATCAGGCCGAGCGAGACCAGCAGGACGTCGGCGCGGGTCGCCGTGACCGCCTCCGCTATGACGGGCGCCATGTGGAGCCAGCCCTCGCCCCAGCCGGCCAGGTGCCGCCGTGCGGGCGCGGGGAAGGCCGGGTCGCCGTACGCGTGGGAGAGCGGGCCGCTCGCCTCGGCGTCGTACAGTCCGGTCCGCGGCCCCGTGATCGTGTACCCGCCGTCGCCGAGGGTCGCCTCCAGGTGCTGCCACATGCGGTAGCGCCAGGTGAAGTCGCCGGAACGCCCGATGGTCATGGAGTCGCCGACGAAGAGAAAACGCATGGCGACATCATGGCCGATCACTGCTCCGGCCTGCGACGTGACGGTGGACACTTGTGCCATGAGATCGCTGCTGACCGTCTCCGCCGCTGCCGCCCTCCTGTTCCTGACGGGGGCGGCGCCCGCCGTCGCGGACGAGGGGGACGGCGCGGACCGTACCTTCACGATCGAGGACCCCCGGATCACCGAGTCCAGCGGCCTCGCCGCCAGCCGTGTCCACCCCGGCGTCTACTGGACGCACAACGACAGCGAGGACGGGCCGTACGTCTACGCCGTCGACTCCCGGACCGGGAAGACCGTCGCGACGAT
Source organism: Streptomyces sp. NPDC049970 (assembly GCF_040660235.1). Lineage (NCBI taxonomy): Bacteria > Bacillati > Actinomycetota > Actinomycetes > Kitasatosporales > Streptomycetaceae > Streptomyces > Streptomyces sp. NPDC049970. The sequence continues at coordinate 61,434 of NZ_JBFALP010000004.1, forward strand.
CACCATGCGGGGTGTCGGGGAGCCCCGCGACGTGGAGGCGATCTCGCTCGGGCCCGACGGCAACGTGTACGTCGGAGACATCGGCGACAACCTCGACGGCTCCTGGGACCACGTCTGGATCTACCGTTTCCCCGAACCGAAGCGGCTGGCGGACGCCACCGTGCGGGCGACCCAGTTCGACGTGAAGTACGCGGACGGGGCGCGCAACGCCGAGGCGATGATGGTCCACCCCGTGACGGGGCGGGTGTACATCGCCTCGAAGAAGGAGGGCGGCGGCGGCCTCTACGAGGGCCCGGAGAAGCTGACGACCGGTGGAGCCAACGTGTTCCGGCGGGTGGGCGAGGTGCCGTGGGTGACGGACGGCGCGTTCTCGCCGGACGGCAAGGAACTGGTGCTGCGTTCGTACTTCAGCGCCCGTGGATACGCCTTCGAGGGCGGCAGGCTCGGTGCCGACCACGCCGTGAGCGTGCCGCTCCAGGGGCAGTCGGAGTCGGTGACGTACACGGCGGACGGCTCGGCGATGATGTTCGGCTCCGAGGGGGAGCGCAGCGAGGTGGTCCGCGTGGAGGTGGAGGGCGGGAGGGCGCCCTCGCCGAACAGCGGTGGCGGCGGGGCGACTTCGGGGGACGGCGGGGGCGGCGGCCCGGAGAAGGGCACCGTGACGGGTGGGGCCGTGGCGGTCGTCGTCATCGTGCTCGCACTGATCGCGGCCAAGCGGCGACGCGGTTGAGGGCCGCCCCCCGTCAGGCCGCAGGCACGTCCGGAGGCGGGGCAGGTGCTCAGTCGTCCGGCAGGACGGGGCGCAGTTCGTAGTGCAGCGTGCGGTCCCGCTTCAGCCGGTGGGCGAGGGGGACGACCACGCCGTGCAGTGCGGGGTACTTCCGCGAGAGCGTCCGGGCGGCGTGGGTGTTCTCCTTCGACTCCTGCTGAAGCAGCCGTGCCCAGGCCTTCAGGGGCGGCCCGGTCGGGGCTCCCCGCACGGTGCAGGGGGCGATCTCCACCACCGGGTGGTTCCGCATCCGGTCGACCTTCCACGCCGACGAGAACGTGCGGACGTAGGCGTGGTCGCCCTCCACGGCGATGCTGACAGGGGTGTGGGCAGCGGATCCGTCCGGCCTCCGGCTGCTCAGCAGGACGGTGTACTGCTTCACGAAGGGCTCCAGCTCATGGATGGTCTCCATGTACTCCATGGTGCATCGGAAAGCGGCGTTCCGTAGGTCCTGGCGGGCGCCGGGACGCGGCGAACGCCGTTCGCCCCCGCGTGCGGGCGTCCGGCGTAGGCTCCGCCCATGCAGCTCCACGGGGTCCCCGGCCCCTTCTCCACGGCCCGCCTGGACGCGCTCCCGCTCGACGCGGCGCACGCGGACGAGATGGCCGCGGTCCTCTTCGATCCGGCCCTGCACGCCTACACGGGAGGCGCCCCGGAGGGCGCCGACGCGCTGCGCGGCCGCTACGAGCGACAGAGCGCCGGCTCGCCCGATCCCGCCGAGCTCTGGTGCAACTGGGTGCTGCGGGTTCGTGCCGACGGGTGCCTGGCCGGCTACGTGCAGGCAACCGTGCGCGACGGGCGGGCCGAGGTGGCCTGGGTGGTCGGCACCCGGTGGCAGGGCAGGGGGTACGCGAGGGAGGCGGCGGCGGGGCTGGTCCGGCACCTGCTGGCCCGGCAGTCCGTCCGCACCGTCGTCGCCCACATCCACCCGGACCACGCCGCCTCCGCCGCGGTGGCCGCCGCGGCGGGGCTGACCGCCACGGACGAGTGGGAGGACGGCGAGGTGAGGTGGCGGCGTGATGCCGCACAGGAGCGCGCGTCGGGGGCCAATCATCCCGCTTGATCACGACATCGGGCGTTTTCTCTTGTACTTTCGTAGGCAGCGGCGTATCCGCGCCGTGGCTCCTGCCAGGCGATCAACGGAGGCCCCGGGGTGGGCGAACTGGGGAGGCTCGAAGCCCTGCGGCTCGCAGGGCTCACCGCGGCGGCCGATCCCGGCATGGACCGGTTCGCGAGGCTCGTCACCAGGTTCCTCGACGTCCCCGTCGCCATGGTGTCGCTGCTGGAGACGGACCGGCAGGTCTTTCCCGGTATGGTCGGACTCGCCGAGCCCTGGGCGACCTGGCGCCGCACCCCGCTGAGCCACTCCTTCTGCCAGCACGTCGTCGCCACCGGCCGGCCGCTGGTCCTGAACGACTCCCGGCTGGACGCGCTCACCTGCGCCAGCCTCGCCATCCCGGACCTCCAGGTGATCGCGTACGCCGGTATGCCGCTGACCGACGCCGACGGCCACGTCCTCGGGTCGCTGTGCGCCATCGACCACCAGCCCCGGGAGTGGACCGAGGGCGAACTGCAGGACCTGGAGGACCTCACCGCCGCGTGCTCGGTGGAGCTGCGCCTGAGGATCGCCAGCGAGCGGATCCGCCGGGACCGCGACCAGGCCGACCTGCTGCTGCGCGCCTCGGTCGAACTGGGGCACTCCCGCGGTCTGACGGACGTGGCCAGCCGCCTGCGCAGCCTGTTCGAGGGCCCCCTCGAACCGTCCTACGTCGGCCTGCTGCTCACGGACGGCCGAGGGCTGTGGCGCGTGGTCGATCCGGAGCACGCGCAGCCTGTCGAGGTCACCATCGACCGTCTCGACATGGACTCCGGGTTCCCCAGCACGAAGGCGATGCGCGAACAGCGCACCGTCTTCGTCCCGGACCGCGACGCGCTCGTGGCGGGCTTCAGCCCCGAGGCCGTCGCCGGGTACGACTCACTGGGGCTCCGGTCCGCGCTGTGCATTCCGCTGGCGCGTGGCCGGGGAGTGCTGATGTGGTGCTGGGACAGCCCTCACATCCTGGAGGTGACCGAGGAGGCGGTCCTCACCGCCGTCGGCGGATACGTCAGCCAGGCGGTGGAGCGCACCCTGTTCGTCGAGGCCCGGCTCAGCACCGCCGAACAACTGCAGGCCGCGATGCTGACCGAACTGCCGCTCGTGCCCGGCCTGGACATGGCGGCCCTCTACCTGCCGGCCACCGACCAGGACATGGTGGGCGGCGACTGGTACGACGCCTACCCCCTGCGCCACCCGGCGGCCTCCGGGCAGAGCTCGCTGATGCTGTCCATCGGGGACATCATCGGACACGACGTCCAGGCCGCCGCGGTGATGGGACAGGTCCGCAGCATGCTCCGCCAGGCGACCCTCGACCATCCCGCCCACTCACCCGCCGCCGCGCTGGCCGCGGTGGACGGCGCCTTCGAAGCGCTGCCCCTGGGCCCCGGCGCCACCGCGGTACACGCCCGGCTGGACCCCCAGGGGGGCCGGTGGCGGCTGACCTGGTCCAACGCCGGCCACCCGCCGCCCCTGCTGCGCGCACCCGACGGCGATGTCGCGACCCTGGGTGAGCACGACCTCCTGCTCCTCGGCTCCCCGGGCGGCCCCGCCCGCCACGACCAGGAGCGCGAACTCCCCCGGGGCGGCGTGCTCCTGCTCTACACCGACGGGCTGGTCGAGCGCCGCGGCGAAGACATCGACGCGAGTATCCAGGAGGTGGCAGCCGTCTTCTCCACGCTCGGCGACCGCCCCCTGCCGCTGCTGCTGGAGGCCCTCGCGCACCGACTGGAGGACGTACCGCAACGCGACGACGTGGCGGTGCTCGTGCTCCGCCTCACGTGACGGGGAGAACCCACGGTGCGTACGGTGCCACACCATGACCGACTCGGACTTCCTGCGCACCACCCGGGCGTCGTACGACGTGCTCGCCGACGAGTACGCGACGCGCTCCCGCGGCGAACTGGCCGCCAAACCGATCGACCGGGCCGTGCTGACGGCCTTCGCCGAACTCGTCCTGGCGGACGGGGGAGGCCCGGTGGCCGATGTCGGCTGCGGCACCGGGCGTGTGACGGGGTATCTGAACACGCTCGGTGTCGACGTGTTCGGCGTCGACCTGTCCCCGGGGATGCTGGCGGTGGCCCGGCGCGACCACCCCGGCCTGCGGTTCGAGGAGGGCTCGATGCTCGGCCTCGACCTTCCGGACGGGGAGCTCGGCGGACTGCTGGCCTGGTACTCCACGATCCATGTGCCGGACGGGCAACTCCCGCAGGCTTTGGCGGAGTTCGTGCGCGTCCTGGCCCCCGGTGGGCATGTCCTCCTCGGGTTCCAGGCGGGCGACGGGGTGCTGCGCCTGGCGGAGGCGTGGGGCCGGGACGTCGAGCTCGACTTCCGCCGCCGGCGGCCCGACGACGTCGCGGAGCTGCTCACGGCGGCCGGGCTGACGATGCGGGCCCGGCTGGTGCGCGAGGCCGACACGGAGGGCGCCTTCCCGGAGAGGACGCCCCAGGCCTTCCTGCTGGCCCGGAAGCCGGTCGCCCGGGGCTCGTCCGGGCCGAGCGGTCAGTAGTCCTGTCGGGCCCGGCGCATGGCGTGGGCGGCGAGGGCACCTGACCGACCGGCCTTCCGTCTGCCGCCCTGGGCGCGCGGCAGTGTGCCGGGCAGTTGACTGACCCGCTCAAGGAAAGTACTTTCCTTACAGGAAACAGAGGGGCGTCCGCACTGCTCCTCTCCCCCCTCGGCTCATGGAGGTACCGATGTCCGCACATTCGAACCCGACGCCGGACGAGGCCGCACGTACGCTGCGGGACGTCGAGCAGCGCCGGATACAGGGAGCCGAGGGCAGCGGGGGCTCGAGGTGGGTGTACGTCGTCCTCGGCGTCGCGGTCTTCCTGCTGCTGGCCGCCCCCGACTGGGTCGGTGACGACGCGCAAGGCTGGGTGTCCATCGGGTACGCGGTGCTCGCGGTGGCCTACGTCGTCCTGTTGCGCACACGGCGGGGCTCGGCCCTGCTCGGCCACCGCACCGGCCTTCGCAAGGACGAACTGGACGGGGCGTTCCTGCGCAGGCGGCGGCTCACGCTGCTCGCGGTCGTGGCGATCGGTCTGGCCGTCTCGGTGCTGGGGCCCCGCGTATCGCTCGACCTGCCGTACTGGCGCTCCGCCGCCGGCGCCCTGCTGGGCGCCGCGGTGATCTTCCTCGGACCGGCATGGGACCGAGCGGTGAGGACCCGCGCGGTTCGTGGCGGGGATGCGGTGACGGAGGGGCCGGGTGCCGCGCGCTGAATTCGACTCCGTGCTCCTCGACTCCACGCGGCTGACCATCGTGTCGCTGCTGGCAGGCACCCGGTGGGCGGAGTGGTCCTGGGTCAGAGAGACGGCGGAGGTCTCGGCCTCCGCCCTCTCGAAGCAGATCAGCACACTGGAGAGCCACGGCTACGTCGACGTCAAGAAGGGCTACGTCGGCAAGCGCCCCCGCACCTGGGTGGCCCTGAGCGAGGCCGGGCGCGCCGCACTCGAGAAACACGCCGCGGCCCTTCAGCAGATCGTGGACTCGTCCCGCCGTGCGACGGAGCAGTAGCGACGACCGGGGCGCGGAGCGGTCGCCGGTCGCCCTGACAGATCCCGGTCGCGGCCTGCCACAGGGTGGGCCGTGCGCGGGAGGGGAGAGGTCTCCCGGGCGGCCCTCAGCGCCTGGGACGGCCCGCCCGCACCAGCTCGGCGACGTCGAGGGCGACCTCCGCGCCGACGGTGGCGGGGAGCGCGGCCTCCTGCCCGGGGGCGTACACCTCGTGGCGGTCGTAGCCCGCTGCCAACGGCTCGGTCAGGACGTGGACCCGGTCGTGCTTGCGGTCGAGGACCACGTAGACCGGGATCTTGGCAGCGGCGTACGCGGCGACCTTGTTGCGCATGTCGTTCTGGTAGTTCCCGGAGGTGACCTCCAGGACCAGGCGGAAGCACGCGGGGTCGTAGCAGTTGTTCTCCATCAGGTGCTCGTCGAGATCGGCGTCGACGACGGCCAGATCGGGGATCGCGTAGTCCTCGGGTCCCCCGGGAAGCCACAGGCCGACGCCTTGGAGGACCTCCGTGGCGCCGTCGTCGAGCCCGGCGGCGATGAAGGGGCGCATCAGTTTGGTCAGCGCGCGGGCGTGCGGGCCGTCCGGGGGTGGTGCCACGGTGATGACGCCTCCGATGATCTCGACGCGATGCCCCGGAAGCTGCTCCATCAGCCGGTTGGCTGTTTCGAGCTGCGTCTCCGGCTCATCGTCACAGGGGTGCTCGACTGCTGCTGCAGACATTGCGGTCCTCCTGGAATGGCTGGTGTCGAGACGATCATCGTAGGGCGGACCGGCCGGACGCGTCCTGTGCGGCCTATGCCACCCGGTCGAGTGAAGCAGAAACGGCCCGGCACACGCGAGGTGTGCCGGGCCGTCCGTGGACCGTGTCGTTACAGCTTGTCGATCACGTAGTCGATGCACGCGGTCAGCGCCTGGACGTCCGCCGGGTCGATCGCCGGGAACATCGCCACGCGCAGCTGGTTGCGGCCCAGCTTGCGGTACGGCTCCGTGTCGACGATGCCGTTCGCGCGGAGCACCTTGGCCACGGCCGCCGCGTCGACGCCGTCCTCGAAGTCGATCGTGCCGATGACCTGCGAGCGCTTCGCCGGGTCGGTGACGAACGGGGTGGCGTACTTGGACTCCTCGGCCCAGCCGTACAGGTTCTGCGCGGAGGCGGCCGTGCGGCCGGTGGTGAAGTCCAGGCCGCCCTGGGTGTTCATCCACTTCAACTGCTCGTTCAGCAGGAAGAGGGTGGCCAGCGCGGGGGTGTTGTACGTCTGGTTCTTCAGGGAGTTGTCGATCGCCGTGGGCAGCGAGAAGAACTCGGGGACGTGCCGGCCGGAGGCGTGGACGCGTGCGGCACGCTCCAGGGCCGCCGGGGAGAACACGCCGATCCACAGGCCGCCGTCGGAGGCGAAGGACTTCTGCGGGGCGAAGTAGTAGACGTCCGTCTCGGTGATGTCGACCGGCAGGCCGCCCGCACCGGAGGTGGCGTCCACCAGGACGAGGGCACCCTCGTCGGCGCCCGCGACCCGCTTGACCGGGGCCGCGACACCGGTGGAGGTCTCGTTGTGGGTGAAGGCGTAGACGTCGACGCCCGCCTCGGCCTTCGGGTCCGGGTGGGTGCCCGGGTCCGAGGCGATGACGGTCGGGTCGGCCAGCCACGGTGCGAGCTTTGCGGCCTTCGCGAACTTCGACGAGAACTCGCCGAAGTTCAGGTGCTGGGACTTCGACTCGATCAGTCCGTGCGTCGCGACGTCCCAGAAGGCGGTGGAGCCGCCGTTGCCCAGGACGACCTCGTAACCCTCGGGGAGGGAGAAGAGGCTGCGCACGCCGTCGCGTACCTCGCCGACCAGGTTCTTGACCGGGGCCTGGCGGTGGGATGTTCCGAGAAGGGAGGTGCCGGTCGCGGCCAGCGCGTCGACCGCCTCCGTCCGCACCTTGGAGGGGCCGGCGCCGAAACGTCCGTCGGCGGGCTTGAGGTCAGCGGGAATCTGGATGTCAGCCACGATCCGGAGCGTAGTCCCTCACCGAAGCGGTCCGGAACCCCGTCCGTCCGGTGAGACACCCGCTCCGGATCATGCGAGACCCGGTTCGGCTGGAAAGCGACGCCGCTGATCAGCCGAGGTCGACCGGCAGCTCGTACAGGTCGTTCTGGGTCACGATCGGCTTGTTACGCAGCTCGGCGGCGGGTACCGCCAGGTCCAGGTCGGGGAAGCGCTCGTACAGCGCGGGCAGTGCGACCCCCGCCTCCATACGGGACAGCGCGGCCCCCGGGCAGACGTGCGGGCCGTGCCCGAAGGCGATGTGGCGGTTGGGGGAGCGGGTGATGTCGAACTCGCCCGCGGTCGGCCCGTACTGCTCCTCGTCGCGGCCGAGTGCGCCGAAGGAGACGATCAGCGCCTCGCCTTTTGGCAGGATCCTGTCGCCGACCTCGACGTCCTCCGTGGCGAAGCGGATCAGTACGTGCGAGGTCGGGGTGTTCCAGCGCAGGGTCTCCTCGATCACGTTCTCCCACGGCACCTCCCCGTCCAGCACGCGCTTGCGCTGCTCGGGGTGGGTCTGGAGCGCCTCGACGACGTTGACGACCAGGCTGATCGTGGTCTCGTGGCCGGCCGCGATGATCAGCTGCAGGGTGTTGACGATCTCCTCGTCGGTGAGGTGGTCGCCGTCCTCCGAGGCCGCGATCAGGGCGCTGGTCAGGTCGTCGCCCGGGTTCGCCCGCTTGCCGTCGACGATCTTCGTGAAGAGGCTGCCCAGGTCCGCCATCATCTGCGGGACCTCATCCGGCGGAGTCTGCGTCGAGAAGAACTTCTCGAACAGCTCCTTGAGCCGGGGGTGGTCGGCCGCGTCGACGCCCATCAGTTCGCTGATGACGTTCATCGGCAGCGGGTAGGCGAACTCCGCCTTCAGGTCGACCGTCTCGCCCTTGGGGTGCGCCGCGAGCCGGTCGAGGGAGGCGTTCGTCAGCGCCTCGATGCCCGACCGCAGCCGCTCGACCCGCTTCACGGTCAGGGCCTGCGCGACGAGGGCGCGCAGCCTGCGGTGGTCGGCGCCGTCGACCGTCAGCATGGAGCGGCCCGGGTTGGCGAGGCCGATCAGCGGCCAGTCCATCGGGATCTCGCCGCGCTGCCAGGCGTTCCAGACGTTGATGTCCTTGACCACACGGCTGTCGGTGAGCAGTTGGCGTGCCTCGGCGTGGTGCGTCACCGCGTAGCAGTGGACCCCGCCGGGCAGCTCCACCTCGGCCAGCGGTCCGGCGGCGCGCAGCGCGGCGCCCTCGCCGTCGAGGTCGGCGACGAGGGGATCGAGGACGATCCGGGTCATTTCTGGCCTCCAAGGGCTGGGGTGGGCGTGAAGTGCACCGGCAGGTCCGTCAGCCCGCGCAGCCACGGGGACGGGCGCCGGCTCAGCTCTTCCGCGGGGACGGCGAGGTCCACGTCGGGCAGCCGGTCCAGGAGCACCTCGATCCCCGTACGCGCGACGACCTCGGCGGTCTCCTGGGCGGGGAACGGGCAGCGGTGCTCGCCGTGGCCGAAGGAGAGGAAGGCGCTGTTGCCGCCGGTGAGGGCCGAGCCGTCGGTGCGGACCTGCGGGTCGGCGTTGGCCGCGGCGATGCCGAGCAGCAGCAGGTCGCCCGAGCGGATGTGCTGCCCGCCGAGGTGGGTGTCGCGCGAGGCCCAGCGGCCCGCCACGTTCTGGGTGGGGGTGTCCTCCCAGAGCACCTCGTTCATGGCCTCCGCGACGCTGTGCCGGCCTCCGGACAGCGACGCGGCGAACCGGTCGTCGGTCAGCATCAGCCGCAGCGAGTTGCCCATCCAGTCGGCGGTCGGCTGGTGTCCCGCGGCCATCATCACCATGAGGTCCTGGGCGACCTCCTCGTCGGTGAAGCCGCCGGGGTCCTGGAGCATCCGGGTCGCCACGTCGTCCCCGGGCTCGGCGTGCTTGTCGGCCAGCAGTTGGAACATGGACGTGCCCAGGTGCTGCTGGCCGGCCAGGGCCCGCCCACCGCCGTCGATCATGTCGTTGAGCGCGCCGACGAGCGGTCCTCCGACCTCGTCGCTGAATCCGTAGATCTTCGCCAGCACCCGGGCGGGCAGCAGCATCGCGTACTCGGCGATGATGTCGGTCCGGCCCGAGGCGCAGAAGCGGTCGATGAGGTCGTCGGCGAACTCCTCGGCGTACCGCTTGAGCGCGAAGGGGTCCACGGCCTCCAGGGCGTTGCTGATCATGGCGGCGCGGACCGTGTGGCGCTCGCCGACCGTGTAGAGGATCGACGGCTGCCTGCGTCCGATCATCGGCAGCAGCGGCCAGCCGTCCGGGATGTTCTCCCACTGGTTCCACAGTTCGGAGTCCCGGCTGAAGAGCACCGGGTCGTTGGTGACCTGGTGCAGCTCGCGGTAGCCGAGTATCAGCCACGCGGGTATGTCGCCGTCGAGCACCACGGGGGCCACGGAGCCCTGGTCGCGGCGCATCTCCCGGTACAGCCGGCCGGGTTCCGTCTGGAACCGCGGACCTGACAGCGGGGTGGGGCTCCCGGACATGGGGCACTTGGTCACAGCGTGGGCTCCGGAGTCATCGCCGGGACGGTGGGACCGCCCGCCAGTGCCGCGTCGGCCTTCCTCCCGCGCGCGAGGGACAGCGCGTGGACGTGCTCGACGAGCGTGATCAGTACGTACTTGCTGGACGACCGGTCCCGGGCGTCGCACTCCACGAGCGGGACGTCGGGGGAGAGGTCCAGGGCCTCGCGGATCTGCTGCTCGGTGTGGAGCGGGCCGCCGAAGTCGTTGCACGCCACGATGAAGGGTGTGCCGTGGTGCTCCAGGCGGTCGATCGCGTACCAGGAGTCGGCGAGCCGCCGGGTGTCGACGAGCACGACGGCGCCCAGGGTTCCGGAGAAGAGCCGGTCCCACAGGAACCAGAAGCGCTCCTGTCCGGGCGCCCCGAAGAGGTAGAGGACCGAACGCGCGTCGAGCGTGATCCGGCCGAAGTCGAAGGCGACCGTGGTGGACGTCTTGGAGTGCACACCGGCGAGGTCGTCGACGGCCTCGCCCGCGCGGGTCATGGTCTCCTCCGTGTTGAGCGGACGGATCTCGCTCACGGAACGGACCATGGTGGTCTTGCCGACCCCGAAGCCGCCGACGACGACGATCTTCAGTCCGTTGTCGGCTGTCGCCTGCAGGGCGGCACGGTCAGAGGTTGCGGAGTCCAACGAGCACCTGTTCCAGGGTGTCGGTGTCGGGGAGCCGGTCCTCGACACGGGCAGTACGGGGGTGGCGGGCGCTGATCCGGCCGGTGTCGAGCAGGTCGCACAGCATGATGCGCACGATGCTGACGGGCAGATTCAGGGTGGCCGAGATCTCGACGACCGCGGTGGGGCGTTGGCACATCCGCAGGATCGCGACGTGCTCCGACTGCATCCCGGGGCCCGGATCGCACTCGGCGACGACGAGCGTCACCAGGTCGAACGCGGCCGAGTCGGACCGGCTGCGGCCACCCGTCAGGGTGTACAGCCGGTCCGGGTCGTCGTCGCGTCCCGGGCGGGGGCGGGGTACCGGTGTCATACGTCGGCGGTTTCCGCGGCCGCGGGCGACGGGTCGCGCGGCGGGGCGACGAGGTACTCGCCCAGCTGCTCGACGAGTTCGCTCATGTTGTGGCCGACGAGGCCGACGTCGGAGTCCTCCGCTGCCACGACCGCCAGGTGGGCGCCCGCACCGGCCTCGACGATGAACAGCACACCGCCGTAGAACTCGGTCATCGCGGAACGTACGCCGCCGCTGCCGTCACCGAACTCGATGGACGCGCCGTGCGACAGGCTCTGGATGCCGGCGGAGATCGCGGCGAGCTGGTCGGCCTGGTCGACGGAGAGCTCCGGGGTGCGGCACAGTTTGAGGCCGTCCCTGGACAGGACGAGGGCGTGCCGGGCGCCGGGCGTGCGGTCGAGCAGCCCCTCCAGCAGCCAGTTGAGCTTCTCGTCGGTGGTCGCGCTCATCGGGGGTTGCCTTCCGGATGCGGTGGGTTGGCTCGTACCGCCTGGCTGAAGGTGCTGAATCGGGCAGCCTGGACCTTCGCGTCGGTGGCACGGGGCCTGGGGGAATCGGCTCGGCCGGGGGCGGCGTCGCCGGTACGGGCTTCGGCGGCGGCGAGGGTGCTGCCGCGGCGGCGCCTGGGCAGGCCGCTCTCGCCGAACTGGGGTACGGAACCGGTGGACTCGGCCTCGGACTCCGCCTTCTCCGGCGTGCCGTCGGCGCGCCGTGCGGGTGCGGGCTCGGGGGAGCCCGCCGCCGGGGCCGCCGGGGCCGCCGGGGCGGTGCGTGCCTGTTCCGTGCCCGCCCGGTCCGTGCCGGGCGTCGTGTGGTCCGGTTCCGGCTCGGGGCGCCGGGCGGGAGCCGGGAGGGGCGTACGCGAGATGAGCTCATGCGGGAGCATCATCAGCGCACCCGTGCCGCCGCGGGCCGAAGGCCGGAACGAGACGGTGAGGCCGTGCTTGCGGGCCAGCCTGCCGACGACGGCGAGGCCGAGCCGGGTGCCGGAGATGGCGGTCAGGTCCTGGTCCACCGCGGACACGGCGCGTTCGGCGCGGCGCAGTTGCACGTCGCTCATCACCAGGCCGCTGTCCTCGACGGTGACGACGATGCCGGCCGGGACCTCCTCGACGTACACGTGCACCTCCGCCGTGGGCGGCGAGAAGTTGGCGGCGTTGTCGAGGAGTTCTGCCAGGGCGTGCATGACGCCCTCGGCGGCGTGGCCGGCGATCGCCACGTCGCTGGTCGAGTGCAGGCGGATGCGCTGGTAGCCGCCGATGCGGCCCATCGCGCCGCGCAGGATCGACTCCATCACGATCGGCTTCGCCCAACGGCGCCCGGAGCGCGCGCCGGTCAGCACGGCGATGGAGTCGGCCAGGCGGCCCGCCTGGGCGGTGCGGTGGTCCAGGTGCAGCAGGTCACCCAGCACGTCCTCGGCGGTGTGCCGGTGCTCCATCTCGCGCAGGTCGGCCAGCATGCTCGTGGACAGCGCCTGCATACGCCCCGCGGCGTTGGCGCAGGCGGCGACCGCGGCGGCCCGCTCCGTCTCGCTGCGCCGGGCGCGGGCGGTGAGCCGCGCGGTCTCCACGGTGAGCCGCTCGCGCTGCTCGGCCGCCTCGGCGGTGGCCCGCGACACACGCTCGTCCGCGTCGGAGGTGGCCCGCGCCGCCTCGGCGGAGGCCGCGGATCTGATCCGGGCGGTCTCCGCGGTGAACCGCTGCGCCTCGGCGGCGGAGGTCGAGACGAGACGGGAGGTCTCGGCGGTGAAGCGTTCGGCGTCGGTGGCCCGCAGCGCGCGGAGGTTGCGCGCGGTGGCGAGCGTGTGGACGGTGACGGTGACCGCGACGCACAGCAGCAGTGAGGCGCCGCCCGATCCCCAGGAGAGGGGCGGCCTCACCGACGCGGGGGCGGCGGCTACCGCCCAGACGCTCAGGGCGCCGGTGACGGCTGCCGAGACCAGCAGGGCGAGAGCGGTCGGCCGGAGTGAAGGGCGCAATCGGAGTCCTCGGGGCGGACGTGCGGGAAAATGGACAATCGGGAATTTTCGGTTCGGTGGTGGCGAAAGAGCCACAACTGGAGCTGATTGTTCCCGATCAAGTCAAGGCAACTATAGGAGAATTGGCGACTTGTTTGGGGATTCTCTGTGGCTGCTTCTGTTTGAAATCTGGCTTGAGGTGACTCTTTTTCTGCCTTCGGGGCGCCTTTCGTTGCCGTGACCGGCGGGGCGCGTGGGCAAGTCGAGGCGAATATGGCGTTATGTCCCCCATGGGGAGCTTGATTTGTCACGATCGTCGCTCCTGGGCCGGTGGGCGGCTAGTGTGAGCGCTCCGGCGCAGGTGGCCCGCAGGGTCGCCACTGCCGACAGACACACCGCGCGCCTTGAAGGGGGAGGCGCCGCGTGGCCCCGACGGAGGACGCAGGCAACCGTGGACGCGCAAGGCCGTGGGCGGGACGAGGGAATCGACCCCGCAGACCAGTGGGTACTCAACCCGGACACCGGTGATTACGAACTGCGACTGACCCCCTCCTCAGGGCGATCAGCCGCACCTTCCGGTTCCTCCTCCCCGCGGACGTCGGGGACCAGAACGTCCGGCCCGCGCCGGAAGCCGGACCCCGAGACCGCGTCCCCCGGTGAGCGGGCGACCGTGCCGGGCCAGCGCAGTGGGCGCAGGGGCTCCGGCGGCGGCCGCGGAGGCCGGGACGAGACGCGGAAGCCGGGTGGCCGCGCCGCCGCGCCGGCCGCGGGACGCCGCAAGGCGAAGGCCAGGTCGGGCAAGAAGAAGAAGGCGCTGGTGTGGACCGGCGGCGTACTCGCCTTCCTGCTGGTGGGCGTCGGCACCACCGGCTACTTCGTCTACGAGCACTTCAACGGCAACATCACCGCGCTCTCCACCGACGGCGCCGGAACCGGTGGCTTCAGCAAGGACCGTGCCATCAACGTCCTGGTGATCGGCACCGACAAGCGGACCGGCAAGGGCAACGAGGGCTACGGGGACGCCGGCAGCGTCGGCCACGCCGACACGAACATCCTCTTCCACGTCTCCAAGGACCGGACGAACGCGACCGCGCTGAGCATCCCGCGCGACCTGATAACGGACATCCCGGACTGCCCTACCAAGATGGAGGACGGTTCCGAGAAGGACATTCCGGCATCCGCCGGCGGGCGCTTCAACACCAGCCTCGGGCAGTCGGACCGTACCCCCAGCTGCACCATGCGGACCGTCACCGAGCTGACCGGCCTCAAGGTCGACCACTTCATGGTGGCCGACTTCAACGCAGTCAAGAGCCTCACGAGCGCCGTCGGGGGTGTGGACGTCTGCCTCGCCAAGGACATCAACGACAAGGACTCGCACCTCAAGCTCTCCAAGGGTGAGCACACCATCGAGGGCGAACAGGCCCTGTCCTTCCTGCGCACCCGGCACTCCGTGGGATTCGGCAGCGACCTGAGCCGGATCGAGATCCAGCAGCAGTTCCTCGGCTCGCTGATGCGGAAACTGAAGTCCAACGACACCCTGACCAGCCCCACCAAGATGTTCACGCTCGCGGAGGCGGCGACCAAGGCGCTCACCGTCGACGACAAGATCGCCGACATCAACCAGCTGCGGAAGCTGGGCATGGAGCTGGCCTCCGTCGACCCCAAGAACATCACCTTCACGACGGTGCCGGTGCTGGACAACCCGAACGACAAGGCCACCGTCGTCCTCGACGAGTCCAAGGCGCCGCAGGTCTTCTCGATGATGCGCGAGGACGTCTCGTTCACCGCGGTCGAGAAGAAGGAGAAGGCCGCGGAGAAGGCCGCGGCGGCCGCCAAGCTCAAGGGTGCGAAGGCCGACCCGGCGGACGTGCGCGTCGACGTCTTCAACGGCGGCGCCCCGGCCGGCTCCGCGCAGGCCGCGCTGGACTGGCTGCAGAACGAGCAGGGCGTGCTGAAGTCCACGAACAAGGCCAACGCACCGGCCGACGTGAAGAAGACCCAGCTCGTCTACGCCCCCAACCAGGCCGACCAGGCGCGCCGGCTGGCCGACATGATGGGCATGTCTGCCTCGGCCCTCAAGCCGACGACCACGGACGCCGGGGACATGGAACCGATGGTGCTCACCCTGGGCCCGGACTTCAAGAGGGCGGGCAGCCCGCTCTCCGCCCCGGAGAAGGCGCCGGACGACATCCAGCGCGTCGAGGCCGACAAGGCGGTCTGCGCCAAGTAGCGCCGCAGGGTCGCGGCTCCGGGTCGCGGCCCCGGCGCACGGGCCCCGGGACACGGAGCTGGCGGTCCCGGTGTCGGGCACACAGGTGGACCCGGGACCCGGGAGCACGTGCGCCGGTGTCGCGCCGTACGGGCACGGGAACGCGTGCCGCGCGGGAACGCGCGGACCGTGACCCGGATCCGGATCCAGGTCCGGCATGCTGGCCCCATGCCCGCCCCGCACGCGCACCCGCACCCCGATCTCCTACGGGCCCTGGCCCGCGCCGTCCGTGGCGAGGTGGAGTCCGACGCGACCGCCCGCGCGCTGGTGACCATGGACGCGTCCAACTACCGCCGCGTCCCGTCGGCCGTGGTGGCCCCGCGCGACGCCGACGACGTCGCCGAGACCCTCCGCGTCTGCCGTGAGCACGGCATGCCGGTCGTGGCCCGTGGCGGCGGCACCTCCATCGCCGGTCAGGCCACCGGCACCGGCGTCGTCCTGGACTTCACCCGCCACATGCGGCGGATCACCGCCCTGGACCCCGCGTCCCGTACCGCTGTCGTCGAGCCCGGTGTGGTGCTGGACGAGCTGCGGGCCGCCGCCGCCCCGCACGGGCTGACGTTCGGCCCCGACCCGTCCACGCACAGTCGCTGCACGCTCGGCGGAATGATCGGCAACAACTCCTGCGGCGCACACTCCGTTGCCTGGGGGACCACCGCCGACAACGTCCGCAGCCTGCGCGTCCTGCGGTACGCCGGAGGCCCTGCCCTGCACGTCGGGCCCGGCCTGCCCGACGCCCCGCCCGGCCTCCGCGAGTTCACCGGCGCCGATCTGGCCCTCCTGCGCACCGGCTTCCCCGACCTCCCGCGCCGCATCTCCGGATACGCCCTGGACGCACTGCTCCCCGAGCGCGGCCCGGACCACGCCCGCGCGCTGTGCGGCAGCGAGGGAACCCTGGCCGTGGTCACCGAGGCGACCGTCCGCCTGGTCGCGACACCCGCCGCCCGCGCCCTCGCCGTACTCGGGTACGCCGACGAGTCGGCCGCCGCCGAGGCCGCCCCCGGCCTCCTCCCGTACGGCCCGCTCACCGTCGAGGGCATGGCCGCCGACCTCGTACGCGAACCGGCCGGCCTGCCGCGCGGCGCCGCCTGGCTCTTCGTCGAGACGGGCGGCGCCACCCCCGCCGAGGCCCGCGCGCACGCGACACGGATCCTGCGCGCGGCCGACGCACTGGACGCGAGCGTCGTCACCGATCCCGCCGGGATGCGGGCCCTGTGGCGCATCCGCGAGGACGCGGCCGGGACCGCGACCCGGGTGTCGGGCGGCGCGGGCACCCCGGACGGGAGCGGAGCCGGGCGCGGGGGAGAGGCGTGGCCCGGCTGGGAGGACTGCGCCGTACCGCCCGCCCGACTCGGCCCGTATCTGCGCGACTTCCGGTCCCTGCTCGCCGAACACGGCCTGCACGGCACGCCGTACGGGCACTTCGGGGACGGCTGCATCCACGTGCGCATCGACTTCGACCTGCTCACCGACCAGGGTGTTGCCCGCTTCCGCCGCTTCTCCGAGGACCAGGCCGCCCTCGTCGTCGCGCACGGCGGATCGCTGAGCGGCGAGCACGGCGACGGCCAGGCGAGGGCCGAACTGCTGCCCCGCATGTACGGGGACGACATGGTGCGCCTCTTCACGCGGTTCAAGGACCTCTGGGACCCGGACGGCGGCCTGAACCCGGGTATCCTCGCCCGCCCCGCACGGCTCGACGAGAACCTCCGCTTCGCCGTGCTCCCGCGCCGCCCGGTGGACGTGGCCTTCGGCTACCCGCAGGACGGCGGCGACTTCTCGGCGGCCGTACGCCGCTGCGTCGGGGTCGCCAAGTGCCGTACGAAGGAGGCGAGTACGGGCCCGGACGTCATGTGCCCCTCCTTCCGTGCGACCGGCGAGGAGGCGCACTCCACGCGGGGCCGCGCCCGGCTGCTCCACGAGATGCTCGCGGGCGAGGTGATCACGGACGGCTGGCGTTCCACCGAGGTACGGGACGCGCTCGACCTGTGCCTGTCCTGCAAGGGCTGCCGCACCGACTGCCCGGTGGGCGTCGACATGGCCACGTACAAGGCGGAGTTCCTCCACCGGCACTACCGGGGCAGGCTGCGCCCCGCCGCGCACTACGCGATGGGCGGGCTGCCGCGGTGGCTGCGGACGGCGGCCCCGTTCGCCCGCGGGCTCAACGCCCTGGCCAGCATCGCCCCGCTCGCCGCCCTCGTGAAGCGGCTCGGCGGGATCGCCCCGCAGCGGAGCCTCCCCGCCCTGGCGCGGCAGACGTTCCGCGGCTGGATGCGCGCCCGCCGCACCCCCGTGGCCGGGCCGGCCGTCACCCTCTGGCCGGACACCTTCACCGACCACCTCTCACCGGAGGCCGGCCGGGCGGCGGTCCGGGTCCTGGAATCGGCGGGCCGCACGCCCGTACTGCCCGACCGCGCGGTGTGCTGCGGGCTCACCTACGTGTCGACGGGCCGGCTCGATGCCGCCCGCGCGGTCATGCGCCGCACCCTGGACCGGATGGGGCCGCTCCTGGACGACCCGGTCGTCGTGCTGGAACCGAGCTGCGCCGCCACCCTCAGGACCGACCTGCCCGAGCTCCTCCCCGACGACCCGCGCGCCGCCGAACTGGCTTCCTCCGTAAGAACGTTGGCCCAGTACCTGGAGGAGTACGCCCCGGAGTGGAGCCCGCCCGCGCTGGACCGGCCCGTCGTGGGCCAGACCCACTGCCACCAGCACGCGGTCCTCGGCGACGCGGCCGAGCGCAGGCTCCGGGAGCGGGCGGGCCTGACCGGGGAGCTGAGCGGAGGCTGCTGCGGCCTTGCCGGCAACTTCGGATTCGAGAAGGGGCACTGGGACGTCTCGGTGGCCTGCGCGGAGGACCGGCTGCTGCCCGCCGTGCGGTCGGCGGGGCCGGGCACGGAACTGCTGGCCGACGGCTTCTCCTGCCGCACCCAGCTCGACCAGCTGACCGGCCGACGGGCGCGGCACCTCGCCGAGGTGCTGGCGGAGGGTCTGGACCCCTGACCGGGGCTACCGCGAGGTACCCGAGGCCGGATCCTGGGCGTGCCTGGCGATGATCTCCCTTGCGAGCGCGCCCAGTCGGGGCAGCGCGGGGTGGCCGGGCCCGTCCCTCCGCGCCAGCAGGACGGGCAGCGGCGGGGCGTCGTCCAGCGGTACGTAGGCGACCCCGGCGTGCGGATGCATCCCGGCGGTGGACGCCCCCGAGACCCCGCTGCCGCGTCCCGCCGCGATGGCGGTGAGCCAGTCGTCGGTGTTGGCGACGGTGACGGAGGCCGCCGGCCGGTCCTGTGGCGGCCACAGGTCCAGCGTCGTGGTTCCCGAGACGGTGTTCAGTACGACGGCGCCCCCGGCCAGGTCGGCCAGTGACAGCGAGGGGCGGGCCGCGAGTGTGCCGTCGGCGGCGACGGCCGCCACGCGGTCCTCGGTGAACAGCACCTCGGTGACGAGACCCGGGGTGTCCACCGGCCCCCGCAGCAGCGCCGCGTCGACCTCGCCGCGCGTGAGGCCGGCGGTGCGGTCGTCGATCCGCAGGAGTTCCAGCGGGGTCCCCGGGTGGCGCTCCTGCCAGGTCCGCAGCAGCGGTGTGGTGTACGGGCCGAACGCGGACCAGGCGTGCCCGAGCCGCAGTGGCCGGTGGCGCGTCCGTCCCGGATCGAGTGCCGCGTCGAAGGCGCCCACGGCATCGGCCGCCCTGTCGCGGAAGGCGACGCCTTCGGGGGTGAGGGCGAGGTGGTGCGTGGAGCGGTCGACCAGCCGCACGCCCAGGTGCCTCTCCAGGGCGGCCAGCGTGCGCGAGACGACGGGCTGGGTGACCCGGAGCCGGTCGGCCGCGCGGGTCACGCTGCCCTCGTCGGCGATGGCGAGGAAGGCCCGCAGGTGCCGGACCTCGATGCCGCGCCCGCCGTTCCCGGCGCTCTGTCCTGTGCTCATGCCCGCAGAGCATAACGGGAGCGCAATCGGCATTTCACGGGAGGCGCGCGGGTCCCTAACGTGAGGATGTGGGCGCCACCTGATCGGTGTCGTACTCTAAACTCTCTGGTGCAATACATTGAACTGAACGGAAGGTTCCCGGTGAACGACCCGCGCGCTGCCGCAGACTCGGCCGCAGCCGTCGCCGTGCCCGAGGCGGTGTCCGCGCTCGGCGAATCCGGACAGGGCCTGCCGGGCCGACCCGACGCCCGGCACGCACTCGGCCCGGTCGCGCTGGTGGTGGCGGGCGGGCTCTCCGTCCAGTTCGGTGCGGCGGTGGCAGTCCTGCTGATGCCGAAGGCGGGCGCGCTCGGCGTCGTCACCCTGCGGCTCGCCGCGGCGGCGCTCGTCCTGCTCGTCGTCTGCCGGCCGAAGCTGCGGGGCCACTCGCGCGCCGACTGGGGCACCGTCGTGGCCTTCGGTATCGCGATGGGCGGCATGAACACGCTCTTCTACCAGGCCGCCGACCGCATCCCGCTGGGCGCCGCCGTCACCCTGGAGGTCCTGGGCCCGCTGGCCCTGTCCGTCGTGGCCTCCCGCCGGCTGGTCAACCTCGTCTGGGCGGGACTGGCGCTCGGCGGCGTCCTCCTGCTCAGTGGCGGAGGCTTCGACCGCCTCGACCCGGCCGGGGCTGCGTACGCCCTGGCCGCGGGCGCCATGTGGGCGGCGTACATCATCTTCAGCGCCCGCACCGGCCGGCGTTTCCCGCAGGCCGACGGCCTGGCCCTGGCCATGGTCGTGGCCGCTGTCCTCTCGCTGCCGCTCGGCATCATGGAGGCGGGTTCCAAGCTCCTGGTCCCCAGCACCCTCGGGCTCGGTGCGGCGGTGGCGGTGCTGAGCTCGGTCCTCCCGTACACCCTCGAACTCATGGCCCTGCGCCGGCTCCCCGCACCCACCTTCGCGATCCTGATGAGCCTGGAACCGGCCATCGCGGCCACGGCGGGCTTCCTCATCCTCGACCAGGCACTCTCCACGACCGACGCCCTGGCCATCGCCCTGGTCATCGGCGCGAGCATGGGAGCGGTACGCAGCCGGACGAGCCGCTCCGCGTCGCCGCGCCGGGAGCGGGCGCGGGGAGCACGATGGAGGGGAGCGGAGGAAGGAGGCCCGCGCATGGGATCCGCAAAGGGAACGGACGAGTACGACGGGCTGTACGCGCACACCCCCTCGCAGGCCGAGGGCGAACGCGAGGAAGCGGCCGTACGCGGCCGGACCCCCGAGACGCACCCCGACGTCCCCCGGACCGAACCCTCGCAGGCCGAGGGCGACCGTACGGAGTGACCGGGGCGGTGGCTCAGCCGTCGACGGGGAGGATCCGGAAGGCACTGAACCCGGGTGTCAAGGGTTTGACTGCCCGGAAGTCCCGCTGGTCAAGGGTGAAGATGCGGTCGGTCCTGTACCGGTCGGCAAGGACCACGCCCACGGCGTCGGCGAGGTCCAGGCGGAGCCCCTCGTAGGTGCGACGTACCTTGTGTGCCGCACTCAGGTCGGCGAGTCTGTACTGCCCGTCCGACATGCGCGAGTTGAGCGCCTCCATCACCTGCATGGTCGCCGGGAAGCCCAGGTCGCGGTGCACGAGGAGGTCGAGCTCCGTGACGACCAGCGGGGAGATGGCCAGCGTCTCGTTCTCCAGGATCTTCGGTGCGCCGGAATGCTCGAGTTGTGAGCTGTCGAATGCCGCGTAGAGGGCGGATGTATCGGCGACGATGATCAACGGCGCGCCGCGCGTTCCTTGATGTGCTCGTACACCGCGTCGTCCATCGCCTCGGGGCTGAGCGGACGCCCGCTGTCGAAGACCGGGAGCTTCCGGCTTCGCTTGGGCCGTTCCTGGTGTGCGGAGGAGGAGTCCGTCGTGCTGACCGTGCGCTGGCCCTCGGTCCCCGGCTACCGGGCGCGCGACTGATTCCGGGCGTCACCAGGGGCACTGCGCGCGTCGGCGAATAAATCATGCAAGCACGCTTGCTTGTTTTATGGGGCACTGGCATGCTCCGGGGCACACCGCCACGCCCCGAGGGGAGCGCACCGTGCCCGATGCATCGGCCGTGACCGCCGCCGTGCTCGACGACCTGCGTCAGGAGAGCGACGAACTCGATCTGCTGGTAGCCGGGTTGAGCTCACACGAGTGGGCCGCGCCGACCCCCGCCGAGGGGTGGACCGTCGCCCACCAGATCGCCCATCTCAACTGGACCGACGAGGTCGCCCTGACCGCCGCGACCGAGCCCGACGCCTTCGCCGCCGAGGTCGAAAGGGCGCTGGCCGCTCCGGACACCTTCGTCGACGAGGCAGCAGGCGAGGCGGTGACCGCGCTGTCTCCGGAGGCGCTGCTGGTGGAGTGGCGTGAAGGCCGGGCGCGGCTTCAGGAAGCGCTGCGGGCGGCGCCCGCCGGGGCGAAGCTGCCCTGGTACGGCCCACCCATGAGCGTCACCTCGATGGCGACCGCGCGACTCATGGAGACCTGGGCGCACGGTCAGGACGTCGCCGACGCGCTCGGGGTGGCACGCAAGCCGACCGCCCGGCTGCGGCACGTCGCCAGGATCGGCGTACGCGCCCGCGACTACGCCTACTTCGTGCGCGGGCTCCAGCCCCCAGGCGAACCATTCCGGGTCGAACTCCGCGCGGAGGACGGCGAGTCGGTGGTGTACGGCCCCGAGGACGCCGCCCAGCGGGTCACCGGGCCGCTCCTCGACTTCTGCCTGCTCGTCACCCAGCGCGCCCACCGCGACGACCTCGCCGTCCGGGCGACGGGCCCCGACGCCGACCGGTGGCTGGACGTCGCGCAGGCCTTCGCCGGACCCGCAGGACCGGGGCGTCCCAGCACGGCGGACCGATGACCGGGCCAACCGGGCCGACCCCGGGCGGGCCGATGACCGGGCGGACCGGGGGCGCCCGGCAGGGCGGACCGGCGGCCCGGCCGCTGCGTATCGGCAACGCCTCCGGCTTCTACGGCGACCGCTTCGACGCCGTGCGCGAGATGCTCACCGGCGGCCCGCTGGACGTCCTGACCGGGGACTACCTCGCCGAACTCACCATGCTGATCCTGGGCCGCGGCCGCCTCAAGGACCCGAAGCGCGGATACGCCACGACCTTCCTGCGGCAGCTGGAGGAGAGCCTCGGACTGGCCCACGAGCGGGGCGTGAAGATCGTCACCAACGCGGGCGGGCTGAATCCGGCCGGACTCGCCGACGCCGTACGCGAGTTGGCGGATCGGACCGGTGTGCCGGTGCGCGTGGCGCACGTCGAGGGCGACAGCCGCCCCGTGCCGGAGGGCTGCCTCACCGCCAACGCCTACCTCGGCGGCGGCGGCATCGCCGCGTGCCTGCGTGCCGGGGCGGACATCGTCGTCACCGGCCGTGTCACCGACGCCGCGCTCGTCACCGGGCCCGCCGCCGCCCACTTCGGCTGGGCGGCCGACGACCACGACGCCCTCGCCGGGGCCGTGGTCGCCGGACACGTCCTGGAGTGCGGCACCCAGGCCACCGGCGGGAACTACGCCTTCTTCGGCCGGCACGACGTCCGCCGCCCCGGGTTCCCCCTCGCCGAGATCCATCAGGACGGCAGCAGCGTCATCACCAAGCACGACGGCACGGGCGGGGTCGTCGACCTCGGCACGGTCACCGCGCAACTGCTCTACGAGACCGGGGGCGCCCGCTACGCCGGGCCCGACGTCACCGCCCGGCTCGACACCGTACGGCTGACGCAGGACGGGCCCGACCGGGTGCGGATCAGCGGGGTGCGCGGCGAGGCCCCGCCCCCCACGCTCAAGGTCGGGCTCAACCGGCTCGGCGGGTGGCGCAACGAGGTCGTGTTCGTGCTGACCGGCCTCGACATCGAGGCCAAGGCCCGCCTGGTGCGCGAGCAGTTCGCCGACGCACTCGACCGCGCCGGCACGAAGCCCGCCGAGGTGCGGTGGGAGCTCGCCCGCACGGACCGGGCCGACGCGGACACGGAGGAGACGGCCGGCGCGCTGCTCAGGCTCGTCGTGCGGGACCCGGACGCGGAGGCCGTGGGCCGCGCGGTGTCCGGGGCGGCCGTCGAGCTCGCGCTCGGCAGCTACCCGGGCTTCCACGTCACCGCGCCGCCGGGCAAGGGCGCGCCGTACGGGGTGTTCGAGGCCGCGTACGTACCCGCCGGGGAGGTCGGCCACGTGGCCGTGCTGCCCGACGGGTCGCGCGAGGCCGTCCCGACGGCCGGGCCGTACCGCGAACTCGTCGCGGTGCCCGAGCCGGACCTGCCCGAGCCGCTGCCCGCCGGACCCACCCGCACCGCACCCCTGGGGTACGTCGCCGGCGCCCGCAGCGGCGACAAGGGCGGGGACGCCAACGTCGGGGTCTGGGTCCGCACCGACGACGCCTGGCGGTGGCTGGCGCACGACCTGACCGTCGCCCGCTTCCGGGAACTGCTGCCGGAGACCGCCGGGCTCACCGTCGTACGCCATGTGCTGCCGCACCTGCGGGCGTTGAACTTCGTCGTGCACGGCCTCCTCGGCGAAGGCGTCGCCTCGCAGGCCCGCTTCGATCCGCAGGCCAAGGCGGTGGGGGAGTGGCTGCGCTCCCGGCACGTCGCCGTTCCCGTACAGCTGCCGGACGAACCGGAGGTGCACGCATGAGTGTCCTGCCCACCGCGCTCGACGTCGCGGGGCCCGAGTACGCCGCCCACCGGGAGGCCATGCTCGCGAAGCTCACCGAGCTCGGCACCGAACACGCCAAGGCGCTCGCGGGCGGCGGCGAGAAGTACGTCGCGCGTCACCGCGAGCGGGGCAAGCTCCTCGCCCGCGAGCGGATCGAGCTGCTGGTCGACCCGGACACCCCGTTCCTGGAGCTGTCCCCGCTGGCCGCCTGGGGCAGCGACTACGCGACCGGCGCCTCGCTCGTCACCGGGATCGGGACCGTGTCCGGCGTGGAGTGCCTGATCACCGCCAACGACCCGACCGTACGCGGGGGCGCCTCGAACCCCTGGACCCTGAAGAAGGCCCTGCGCGCCAACGAGATCGCGTTCGCCAACCGGCTGCCCTGTATATCGCTGGTCGAGTCCGGTGGCGCCGACCTGCCCTCGCAGAAGGAGATCTTCATCCCCGGCGGGGCGCTGTTCCGCGACCTCACCCGGCTGTCCGCCGCCGGAATCCCCACCGTCGCCGTCGTGTTCGGCAACTCCACCGCCGGTGGGGCGTACGTCCCCGGGATGTCCGACCACACCGTGATGATCAAGGAGCGGTCCAAGGTCTTCCTCGGCGGCCCGCCCCTGGTGAAGATGGCCACCGGTGAGGAGAGCGACGACGAGTCGCTCGGCGGCGCGGAGATGCACGCCCGCACCTCCGGCCTCGCCGACCACTTCGCCGTCGACGAGCACGACGCGCTCCGCCAGGCCCGGCGGATCGTCGCCCGGTTCAACTGGCGCAAGGCGCACCCCGATCCGGGTCCCGCCGAGCCGCCGAAGTACGACGAGGACGAGCTGATCGGGATCGTCCCCGGCGACCTCAAGGTCCCCTTCGACCCCCGTGAGGTCATCGCCCGTATCGTCGACGGCTCGGACTTCGACGCGTTCAAGCCGCTGTACGGCACCAGCCTGGTGACCGGATGGGCGCGCCTGCACGGCTATCCCGTCGGCATCCTCGCCAACGCCCAGGGCGTGCTGTTCAGCGAGGAGTCGCAGAAGGCCGCGCAGTTCATCCAGCTCGCCAACCAGCGCGACATCCCCCTGCTCTTCCTGCACAACACCACCGGCTACATGGTCGGCAGGGAGTACGAGCAGGGCGGCATCATCAAGCACGGCGCCATGATGATCAACGCGGTGTCCAACTCCAGGGTCCCGCACCTCTCCGTCCTGATGGGCGCCTCCTACGGCGCCGGGCACTACGGCATGTGCGGTCGCGCCTACGACCCCCGCTTCCTCTTCGCCTGGCCCAGCAGCAAGTCCGCCGTCATGGGCCCGCAACAGCTGGCCGGCGTCCTCTCCATCGTCGCCCGCGCCTCCTCCGCCGCGAGGGGACTGCCCTACGACGACGAGGCGGACGCGGGGCTGCGCGCCATGGTGGAGCAGCAGATCGAGTCCGAGTCGCTGCCGATGTTCCTCTCGGGGCGGCTGTACGACGACGGGGTCATCGACCCGCGCGACACCAGGACCGTCCTCGGGATGTGCCTGTCAGCGATCCATACGGCACCGGTCGAAGGCGCGCGCGGCTTCGGCGTCTTCCGGATGTGAGGAATCGGATGATCACCGCACTGCTTGTCGCCAACCGGGGCGAGATCGCCTGCCGGATCTTCCGTACCTGCCGTGAGCTGGGCATATCGACCGTCGCCGTGTACTCCGACGCGGACGCCGGCGCCCTGCACGTACGCGAGGCCGACACCGCCGTACGCCTGCCGGGCGCCGCGCCCGCCGACACGTATCTCCGGGGCGACCTCGTCGTCGCCGCCGCCCTCGCGGCGGGCGCCGACGCCGTGCACCCGGGGTACGGCTTCCTCTCGGAGAACGCCGGTTTCGCCCGTGCCGTGCTGGACGCGGGGCTTCTCTGGGTGGGGCCGCCGGTCAAGGCCATCGAGCTGATGGCCTCCAAGACCAGGGCCAAGGAGCTGATGGCAGCCGCCGATGTGCCGCTGCTCGCCCCGGTCGACCCGGACGCCGCCACCGCCGCCGACCTCCCCCTGCTGCTGAAGGCGGCGGCTGGCGGCGGCGGCCGGGGGATGCGGGTCGTCCGGGAACTCTCCTCGCTGCGAGCTGAGGTGACCGCCGCTTCCGCAGAGGCGGCCGGGGCCTTCGGGGACGGCGAGGTCTTCGCCGAGCCGTACGTCGAACGAGGCCGGCACGTCGAGGTGCAGGTCATGGCGGACGGGCAGGGCACGGTGTGGGCGCTGGGAACCCGTGACTGCTCCCTCCAGCGACGGCACCAGAAGGTCGTCGAGGAGGCCCCGGCACCCGGCCTGGACGACGCACTGCGCGGGCGGCTGCGTGACGCGGCCGTCGCGGCCGCGCAGGCGGTGGGCTACCGGGGCGCGGGAACCGTCGAGTTCCTCGTGTCGGCGGAAGGCCGCCCCTACTTCCTGGAGATGAACACCCGGCTCCAGGTCGAACACCCCGTCACGGAGGCGGTGTTCGGCCTCGATCTAGTCGCCCTGCAACTGCGGATCGCGGAGGGCGGGCCGCTGCCCGCCGCCGCGCCCCCCGAGCCGTCCGGGCACGCCGTCGAGGCCCGCCTCTACGCCGAGGACCCGGCCCGTGACTGGCAGCCGCAGACCGGAGCACTGCTCACGCTCGACGTGCCGGACGAACCGGGCATCCGCCTCGACACCGGATACACCGGCGGCGACACCGTCGGGGTGCACTACGACCCCATGCTCGCCAAGGTCGTCGCCCACGCCCCCACCCGCGCCGAGGCGGTCCGCCTCCTCGCCCGCGCCCTCGAACGCGCCCGCATCCACGGCCCGGTCACCAACCGCGAGCTGCTCGTACGCTCCCTGCGCCACCCGGACTTCACCACGGGACGCCTCGACACGGGCTTCTACGACCGGCACCTGGACGCCCTGACGGCGACCGGCGGCCCCGCTGCGGAATCCGCCCGCCGTCTCGCCGCCACCGCCGCCGCGCTCGCGTCGGCGGCCGGCGCCCGAGCCGAGGGCGCCGGATCGGGCCCCGCCCGCTTCGGCGCCTGGCGCAACCTGGCCTCCGCACCGCAGACCCGGCGCTACCGCGCCGAGCCCGACGGCACCGAGTACGAGATCGCCTACCGCACCGGCCGCGACGGCACGCCGACCCCGGAATCCGGCGAGCGAGTCGTCGCCGCCCGCCCCGGCACGGTCACCCTCGAAACCGGCGGTGTGACACGGCACTTCACCGTCACCCCGCACGGCGACCGCACCTACGTGGACACCACGTCAGGCTCGTACACCTTCACCACCCTGCCCCGCTTCACCGACCCCGCCGAACGCACCGAACCCGGCTCCCTGCTCGCCCCCATGCCAGGCACCGTCGTCCGCCTCGCCGACGGACTCGCGCCGGGTGCCGCCGTCCGGGCCGGGCAGCCGCTGATCTGGCTGGAGGCGATGAAGATGGAGCACCGCATCCTCGCCCCCGCGTCCGGCACCCTCACCGCACTCCACGCCGCCCCCGGCCTCCAGGTCGAGGTCGGCGCGCTGCTCGCCGTCGTACAGGACGCGCCCGCGCCCGAAGACGCGTCCGGCTGACCGTCCGCGCCCGCACCCGCGCACCAGGAGGAGACGCCCCATGAGTACCGTCCTCGAAACCGAAGAGCACAAGGCACTCCGCGCCGCCGTGGCCGCACTCGGCAAACGCTTCGGACGCGACTACACCACCGCCCTGGCCCGCAAGGGCGAGCACCCCCGCGAACTCTGGGACGAGGCGGGCAAGCTCGGCTACCTCGGGGTCAACCTTCCCGAGGAGTACGGCGGCGGAGGCTGCGGCATGGCCGAACTCTCCATCGTCCTGGAGGAGCTGGGCGCGGCGGGCAGCCCCCTGCTCATGCTCGTCGTCTCCCCGGCCATCTGCGGCACCGTCATCGCCCGTTTCGGCACCGAGGCCCAGAAGCGCGCCTGGCTGCCCGGCCTGGCCGACGGCAGCCTGACCATGTCGTTCGGCATCACCGAGCCCGACGCCGGCTCCAACTCGCACCGCATCACCACCACGGCCCGCCACGACGGTGAGGGCGGCTGGATCCTCAGCGGCCGCAAGGTCTTCATATCCGGCGTCGACATCTCCGACGCCACCCTGATCGTCGGCCGGACCGAGGATGCGAAATCCGGCAAGCTCAAGCCCTGCCTCTTCATCGTCCCCCGTGACGCCCCCGGCTTCACGCACACCCCGATCGAGATGGAACTACAGGCGGCCGAGAAGCAGTTCGAGCTGGTGCTCGACGACGTACGGCTGCCCGCCGGCGCACTCGTCGGTGAGGAGGCGGACACCGGGCTGCTCCAGCTCTTCGCCGGGCTGAACCCCGAGCGCATCATGGGCGCGGCCTTCGCCATCGGCATGGGCCGTTACGCCGTCGGGCGTGCGGTGGAGTACGCCAGGACCCGCACCGTCTGGAAGGGGGCGCCCATCGGCTCCCACCAGGCCATCGCCCACCCGCTCGCCCAGGCGCACATCGAGCTGGAGCTCGCCCGGCTCATGATGCAGAAGGCCGCGAAGCTCGTCGACGACGGCGACGACATCGGCGCCGGCGAGGCCGCCAACATGGCGAAGTACGCCGCCGCCGAGGCCTGCGTGAAGGCCGTCGACCAGGCCGTCCACACCCTCGGCGGCAACGGCCTCACCCGCGAGTACGGACTCGCCTCCCTGATCACGGCCGCACGTGTCTCCCGTATCGCGCCCGTCAGCCGGGAAATGATCCTCAACTACGTCTCCCACCAGACCCTGGGCCTGCCGAAGTCGTACTGACGACTTCCGGCCGTGTCCAGGGTCTCCCCATTCGCCCCCGCAGGGGCGATTCTGGCCCTCCACCCGCGTCGAAGGGGACCGCCATGGTGTTCCACAGCGAGTACGCAGACGTCCAGCCCCTCGAAAGACCCATCCACGAAGCCGTCCTCGGGAACGCCGCCGACTTCGGTGACACGCCCGCCCTGATCGACGGCACCAACGGCATGAGCGTCACCTACGGCCAGCTCGACACCTTCCACCGGCGTATCGCCGCGTACCTCGCCGCGGCCGGACTCCGCAAGGGCGACGTGCTCGCCCTGCACAGCCCCAACACGATCGCCTACCCGCCCGTCTTCTACGGCGCGACCCGGGCCGGCGCCACCGTCACCACGATCCACCCGCTCGCCACCGCAGAGGAGTTCGGGAAGCAGCTCCAGGACTCGGCCGCCCGCTGGATCGTCACCGTCTCCCCGCTCCTCGACGTCGCACGCCGCGCCGCCGGCATCGCGGGCGGCATCGAACGGATCTACGTCTGCGACCAGGCCGAGGGCCACACGTCCGTACTCGACATGCTCGGCTCGACCGCACCCGAACCGGAGATCGACTTCGACCCGGCGCAGGACATCGCCGTACTCCCGTACTCCTCCGGGACCACCGGCACCCCCAAGGGCGTCATGCTCACGCACCGCTCCATCGCCACGAACCTGGAGCAGCTGCGGCCCTTCGTGCCCCTGGGGGAGCGTGACCGCATCCTGGCGGTGCTGCCCTTCTTCCACATCTACGGGCTGACCGCGCTCATGAACGGCCCGCTGCGCTACGGCGCCACGGTCGTCGTCCTGCCCCGCTTCGAGCTCGCCCAGTTCCTGGAGACGATCCAGACCCACCGCATCACCGGCCTCTACGTCGCCCCGCCCATCGTCCTGGCCCTCGCCAAGCACCCGCTCGTCGGCGAGTACGACCTCTCGTCGCTGGAGTACATCGTCAGCGCGGCGGCCCCTCTGGACGCCGAACTCGCCGCGGCCTGCTCCACCCGGCTCGGACTGCCCGCCGTGCGGCAGGCCTACGGCATGACGGAACTCTCCCCCGGCACCCACGTCGTCCCCCTCGACGCCGAGAACCCGCCGCCCGGCGCGGTCGGGAAGCTGCTGCCCTGCACGGAGATGCGGATCGTCTCGCTGACCGACCCCGGCATCGACGTCGACGACGGCACCGACGGCGAGATACTCATCCGCGGCCCCCAGGTGATGAAGGGCTACCTGGGCCGCCCGGACGCCACCGCCGCCATGATCGACGAGGACGGCTGGCTGCGCACCGGGGACGTGGGCCGGGTCGACACGGACGGCTGGCTGTACGTCGTCGACCGGGTCAAGGAACTCATCAAGTACAAGGGCTACCAGGTGGCACCCGCCGACCTGGAGGCGCTCCTGCTGACCCACCCCGGCATCGCCGACGCCGCCGTCATCGGGGTCCACGACGCGGACGGCAACGAGGTCCCCAAGGCCTACCTGGTGCGGCAGGCCACGGCCGGGGACCTCACCGAGGACGACGTCATCACGTACGTCGCCGGGCGCGTGTCGCCGTACAAGAAGGTCAGACAGGTGGAGTTCATCGAGGCCGTGCCCCGTGCGGTGTCCGGCAAGATACTGCGGCGCGAACTGCGCGACCGGGAGAAGCGGCGGTGAACCGCGCCCCTGCGGCCCACGACCTGGAGAAGCGGCAATGACCCTGGCACCACAGTCCCACGACCGGGGCGTCACCACCCTCACCCTCGACTCGCCCGCCAACCGCAACGCGCTCTCGGCGCGCCTGGTCGGCGAGTTGTCCGAGGCGCTGGCCGGCTGCGCGGACGACGACTCCGTGCGGGCCGTCGTCCTCACCCACACCGGCAACACCTTCTGCGCGGGCGCCGACCTGACCGCACCCCCCGAACCGGCGTCCTTCGTCGCACTGATGCGGGCGGTCGTCGCCCTGCCCAAGCCCGTCGTGGCCCGGGTCACCGGACACGTCAGGGCCGGCGGCCTCGGTCTGCTCGCCGCCTGCGACATCTCGGCGGCGGGACCCGACGCGACCTTCGCCCTCACCGAGTCGCGCCTGGGCCTCGCGCCCGCCGTGATCTCGCTGCCCCTGCTGCCCCGCCTGGACCCGCGCGCCGCCGCCCGCTACTACCTCACCGGTGAACGCTTCGACGCGGCGGAGGCCGTCCGGATCGGCCTGGTGAGCCTCGCGGCCGGATCCGCCGACGATGTGGACAAGGCGCTCGTACCGGTGCTGGACGGGCTCCGCAGGGCGTCACCGCAGGGGCTGGCGGCGTCGAAGGAGCTGGTCACGGCTAGTGTGCTGAGGACTTTCGACAGTCACGCCGAAGACCTCATCGCCCGCTCGGCAGCGCTCTTCGCCTCCGACGAGGCGCGGGAGGGGATGACGGCCTTCCTGGAACGACGGGATCCCGCATGGGTGCTGTGACGACCCCGAAGCAGGACAGGAGCCGCGCCACCCGGCAGCGGCTCCTGGCGTCGGCGGTGGCCTGCCTGGCCGAACACGGCTGGGCGGGCTCCACGGTCACCGTCGTCGCCGAGCACGCCGGGGTCTCGCGGGGCGCCGCCCAGCACCACTTCCCGACCCGCGAGGACCTGTTCACCGGCGCCGTCGAGTACGTCGCCGAAGAACGCTCCGCCGCACTGCGTGCCCTGCCCGTGCAGGGCCGCACGGCGGTGGTCGCCGCCCTGGTCGACCTCTACACGGGGCCGCTCTTCCGCGCCGCGCTCCAGCTCTGGGTCGCAGCCTCGAACGAGGCCCAACTGAGGCCCCGCGTCACCGAGCTGGAGGCCCGGGTGGGCCGCGAGACCCACCGGATCGCCGTCGAACTCCTCCGCGCCGACGAGACCCGCCCCGGCGTGCGCGAGACGGTCCAGGGCCTGCTGGACATGGCCCGCGGCCTGGGCCTCGCCAACGTCCTGACGGACGACACGGCCAGACGCCGCCGGGTCGTGGCCCAGTGGGCGCGGCTGCTGGACGAGGCGCTGGGCTGAGCGGCTACGGCCCAGGGCACGCGCGCTCAGCGGGACCTGAGCAGCTCCCGGACGTGGCCCGCACGGGCGCGTACGTCGGATTCGGCGAGACCACCGACGGGAGCTGCCGTGGATTCCGGCCGACCGGGCCGGTGGCAGGAGCGGCAGAGACCGTCGGGGAGTGCCTCCGGGCGGCCGGGCACACCGCACCTGGTGCATTCCATCATCATGCGGTGAACGGGGCCGCCGGACGCGGGCGGCGCCACGGTCGGGGAAACGCTCGGCGGGATCTTGTCGGCGAGGCGGCGGCGTACGAACCCGACCGGTGAGCCGATCTGCCCGGGGAGCCCGGCGGTGAGGGCCTGCGTCAGGTATTCGGCGGTCACGCCCCGGGCCAGCCACTCGGCGGCCCGTGCCTCCAGCACCGCGCAGTCGGCGGCGGACAGGGACAGACGCGGATCGGTGCGCCCGAGCAGGGCCAGGGCCAGATAGGCGGGGGAGGGTGCATCAGGCGAAGCCGGAGTCGGTGCGGGCTCGGGGGGCCGCTGCTGCGGCACGGCCGGCGTCGCGGCCGGTTCCTCCACGGGGACCGGGGGCGGCGGCGATGCGGCGACGACCGGGGCCGCATCACGCTCCCCGGCGGCGAGGTGGGAGCCCCACCACTGGTTGTCGCGGGGGGTACGGGACCAGAACGTCCGGAAGACCCACCGGACCTGCTCGCCCTCACCGACCAGGCACCGCACGCGGCGCAGGTACCCGGCCACGGACAGGGCCTTGAGCGCCGAGCCCACCGCCTGCTGGCCGTAGAGCGGCAGTTGTTTGGCGAGGCTCTTCACATCCATGGCCGCACCGTCGGGAAGGTGGTCGACGAACCCGGCGACGTACCGCTCGCGGGTGGGCAGGTGCGCGAAGTCGTCCGCGTGTGAAGGGGTTTGGTGCGGCACCGACCGCTTGCCGTAGCCGGGATTCGCCATCGGGTACGGGCGGGAGAGTGCGGGGGTGCGGGCAGCGGCACTAAGGTGCTGGACAGCCACGGGATCGTCCTCTTCTTCTTGCGATCTTGTGGTGAGACCCCGGCCGGTGCTGCTAACACCGCGTCGGGGTCGTTCGTTTGGTCGCACGGTAAGCACTCGTGACGCCTCGCCGCAACTCGATCACAATTAGTCATACTTGCTGTCGGTGGCGGGTCGGGGAGGTTGGGGAGGTTTCCCCAAACCCCTTCTTTTCCCTACCGGTTACAAGAAGGCGCTCGAATCCCGGAGCTCGCATCCCGACGCCCGGATCCCGAAGCTCAAGCTTCGGGCGCAGCCGTCTTCACGTACACCCTGAGGAGTGAACCGGCCGGTCCCGGGGCTCGGGTCCCGGGACGCGAGATCCGAGCTTCGGGCCGTGCCTGGTGGTCCGTCGGGAGGGCCCGGTCAGCCGCCGAGGTCGAGTGAGCCGTTCCTGACGGCTGTCACGAAGGCCGACCAGCTTGCCGTGGACGCGATCACGGCCGGTCCGTGGGAGACCTTGCTGTCCCGTACGGGGACGACGTCGTAGCCATGGGCTATCTCAAGGCATTCGCCCTGGCTGCCTCCGCTGTAACTGGACTTGCGCCACCGAGCAAGCGTGGACGAGTCGGATACGCGGTTCTCAGTGCCGGCCATTTGTGTGTTCCTCCGCTGCCGCCCGGATGGTGGTCAATGATTCGCGGCGCGACATCGCGTCACTCAGCGCAAGAGCGTAAGCGGTCTGACTGGTCCTCACCAGTGAGGGATCGTCGAGAAGGCTTCCCGACAGGAAGCCTTCGACGTACGCCACGGGGGCGGAGTCCTGAAAGCTCATGAGGGTGAGCAGCCCCTCCTGGAGCGCGTACGCACCGGCTCCGAACGGCAGTACGTGCAGTCGAAGGCGGCCGGCGGCTGCCATGTCCGCGATCTTGCCGAGTTGTTCTGCCATGACCTGAGGCCCTCCTACCTGGCGGCGGAGCACGGCTTCGTCGAGGATCGTCCAGACGACTGGTTTGATCGGCCCGTCAAGCACCTGGGCGCGCTCTGTTCGGATGACAACGTCTCTGTCAAGCTCCGCGGATTGATGGTTCGGCCTGTAGGCGGAGAACAGTGCGCGGGCGTAACCCTCGGTCTGAAGGAGCCCGGGAACGAGGGCCGGGGCGAACTGCCGGATCTCCGTCGCCTGCCGTTCCAGCTCGGCCACCGCCGCGAAGTGGTCGACGAACTTCGTGTCCAGATCCTCCAGCCACCGGGCGAAGAACCCGTCCGTGCTCAGCGCCCGGTCGATCCGCTGGGCGTCATCAGGGTTCGGCAGCCGACGGCCCGCCTCGAAGTGGCTGATGAGTGTCGGCGAACACACGATCCGCTCACTCAGCGCCTCCTGGGTCAGGCCGGCTGTCGTGCGCCTGAGCCGCAGTTCCTCGCCGTACTTCGCTCGCGCCGTGCGCGGCCTGTGGTGCGACGCCATGCGACCAACTCCTCGGGATGACAAGGGTGCTGTCAGGCGCGACCCCCTGGCAGCGTACCGAGGGATGACCTCAGCATGTGAAGAGTTGAACACGCAGCGTGGTTGCCCGATCCCATTCGGGGCGTGCCGCGCGAAAACGCCCCCGCAGCCGGTGGAAGCGGCTGCGGGGGCATGGTCGACCCGAGGAAAGCAGGAAGACATGACGGACCGTATCGCCCGCTTCTTCGAGCTGGTGGTGAGAACGCTGCTGCCCGGTGCGGGACGGCGTTGGGGCGCGTATGACCATCCGTGCTCAGCGGTGTACGTGGGCGGTGTGACGGCCCGCTGCACCGGGGAGCGGCCGCCGCGCGGCGAGGACAGCCCGCTGGTGCGCCCGTACTACCTGGCGTACGAGAGGGAGCTGGAAGAACGCGGGCGGGCGGAGCTGAGGCGGCGACGGGTGCTCCTGGTCGCCCCGTACGGCTGGGGGATGGCGGCATGAGGACGAGTTCGGGGTCCGCACGGCTGCTGCCGTGGACGACGACGAGTGGTGAGCCCTGCTATCTGCTCGGCGACGGGGTGGGCAAGGTGTCGCGGATGGCGGACCGGGTCGAGGGTGCGCAGCTCTCCATGGCCGGTGAGTTGCTCGGCCACGCGGCCGACATGCTGGCCGACCGGCGGTCGACGAGTGCGCAGGTGCACTACCTCGCGTGCCGGCTGGCCGAGTCGCTGGGCGACGTGAGGCGGGTGGCCGAGAGTCGAGGGCGACGGCTGGTCGGCACCTCTGACGACCTTGCGTCCGGCGGTGGGTGATGCCCCGTCATCCCGACCGGCGCGGAGTGGTCTGCTGGCGGACGTCGACTGGACGGGGGCGGTTTTCGGCCCCGTTCTGCCGGACCGTCAAATAGTTGCCGCTAGGCAAATGATGTCACGCTGGGGGATATTTCTGGGCGTAACGGTCGGCAGTAACGGCTTGTTCCGACAGGTTTGCGTTCATGGAACAGGAAAGTCGTTCGCCGAACGTGAAGGTCCCGTGTCAGCGTGCGGAGCTCCGGTGGCCGTTGTGGCTGCTGTGATTCTTGTTTCCCGTGGGGGGATTGCATGGTTTCGCGTGCTTCCGGCACGCCGTTTCGGCGTGCTCGCATACATCCCAGAACCGCTCTGACCGCCGCGTTGGTGGTGGTCGCGCTCGGTACTTCCGCACTGCCCGCTCTCGCTGCCCCGGCGGCCGACGATCCGTCGGCCGTCTCGGCGTGGGGGCCGGGCGGTACCAAGGCGCAGATGCCCGAGGTGAAGGTCGGGTCCAACAGCCCGGTCCCGGCGGAGGCCGAGGCGCCGGTGTCTGCCGAGGTCGCGGCCTGGCGGGCCGCTCAGAAGGACCGGGCGCGGGCCGGCGACGGCGCCGGTGCGGCCCGCTCGTCGGCTTCGGTGTCGATGTACGTGCCGGAGGGCCAGGGCGCGGTGCCGTGGCACCAGATCTCCGACTTCCGGATCACCGACTCGCTCGTCGCGCGGGTCAACTTCTCCAACGGCAACCTGATGCTCGCCGCCACCGACTTCGACGTCGCCGGGGTGGGGCAGAAGCTGCGGCTGGCGCGGACGTACAACTCGCTGGACGCCCCGTGGGGGAAGGTGTCGCAGCGCTGGTGGCAGGAGTACGAGCGCTACGCGCAGGTCTTCGATTCCGAGGTCGTCGTCTACGACGCGAGTGGCGCGGCGGTCCGCTTCACCGAGGAGTCCGACGGCACCTTCACCACGCCCAAGGGCTACTCGAAGGACCTGAAGAAGAACGCGGACGGCACGTACACGCTGACCGACCGCAAGTCGGGTTCCAAGGACACGTACGACGCCGGTGGCACGCTGACGAAGGTCACCGACAGGAACCACGGCGTCATCACGATCACCCAGCACGACGAGGGAGCCGAGCACCAGGGGTTCAAGGTCACCGAGACCCGTTCCGGCCGGTGGGTGGATCTGCTGAAGACGGACGCCTCGCAGTGGCAGGCCAAGGACCACACGGGCCGCACCGCGGTCTACGACCTGAACCCGTCGGGTGACGTCGCGAAGACGACGGACACCGAGGGCAAGGCCACCCAGTTCGGCTACGACTCCTCCCGCCGGCTGACGAAGATCACCACCCCGGAGGGGCGGGTCACGGTCTTCACCTACGACGACCGCAACCGCGTCACCTCCATGCTCCGCGCAACCGCCCTCAACGGTTCCGGTCACACGGGTCCCACCTGGACCTACACCTACTCGGCGTCCTCGCCCTCGGCGGCGGGCACGACGAAGGTCACCGACCCCGAGCAGCACTCCACGACGTACAAGCACGACGCCGACGGCCAGGTCTCCGACGTCACCGACGCCCTGACCCACAACCGGACCAAGACGTTCGACGTGAACCGCAACGTCGACACCGCGTCGGACGCGATGGGAGTCGGCGGCACCGGTGCCAACGTCACGACGTACGGGTGGGACGGCCGCAACAACCCCACCTCGGCCAAGCTGCCGACCGGGGCCACTTCCACGGCCACCGGCTACCAGACCATCGCCGGTGCCGACCTTCCCGGCTCGATGACCACCGCGGACAACGAGAAGACCGACTACACCTACGACACGGCGGGCAACACCAAGTCGGTCGCGGTGGAGGGCACGGGCGGCGGGAACCAGAGCTTCGACTACAACCCGGCCACCCCTACCTGCCAGGGCTTCGAGGGCCAGCGCTGCAAGGCCACGACGAAGATGACCTCCACGAAGTCGGTGTCCACGACCTTCGCCTACGACGCCCAGGGCAACCTCAGGACGGTCAAGGCCCCCGCCCCGCTGGGCACGACCACCTACACGTACGACGGCCTCGGGCGCACGACCACGGTCAAGGACGCACGCGGCGTGACCACGCTGTACGAGTACGACAACCGCGACCGCGTCACCAAGGTCGACAGCTCCAACTACGCCACCGTCACCTACTCCTACGACGGTGACGGCAACCTCAAGCAGCGTTCCGACGGCACCGGTGTGATCAAGTACGACTTCGACCCGCTGTCCAGGGAGACCGTACGGACGCTGCAGGACGGCTCGCAGACCGTCCTCGCCTACACCCCGGCCGGAAACGTCGACACCTACCAGGACCCGGCAGGGCTGACGGACTACACCTGGAACGAGGTGAACAAGCTCAAGTCACTCAAGGACCCCAAGGGCAGGACCACCTCGTACGAGTACGACAACAACGACGTCCGTACCAGGACCACATATCCGGGCAGCACTGTCCAGACGGTCACCCCGGACAGGTCGGGCCGCCCGGAGAAGATCAAGGCCACCTCACCCAAGGGCACCCTGGTCGATCTCGCCTACTCCTACGCCAACGGGACCAAGGACGGCGGCAAGATCCGCACCAGCACGGACGCGGTGAGCGGCTACAAGACCTCCTACACCTACGACGGCGCGGGCCGCTTCTCCTACGCCAAGGAGGAGAAGGGCACCACGCTGAACAGCTCCTGGCAGTACTGCTACGACCTGGCCGGCAACCTCACCTCCCAGGGCACCGAACCCGGCTGCCCACGAGGCACCACCTACACGATCAACGACGCCCAGCAGGTCACCGCGAAGAACGGTTCCGCGACGAACTGGTCCTACGACAAGATCGGCAACGAGACCGCAGGTGCCTCCACCCCCGAGGACACCAGGACGGGCGAGAAGTGGTCGGACTACTCCCAGATGACCTCCGTCACGGTCGCGGGGAAGACGTACGCGGGTCAGTACGGGTCGACCGACCAGTCCGAGCGGATCAAGCTCGGTGACACCTTCTTCCACAACGGCCCGATCGGCCTGGCCGGCACGTCAACCGCCGGAGTGGACACGGGATTCAACCGCGAGCCCGGGGGCACCCTGAACTCCATGACCCGTGGGGGGAAGAACTACTACTACCTGACCGACGCACTCGGCAGCGTCGTCGCCATGGCCGACGAGGCCGGCACGAAGGTCAACAGCTACGGCTACAGCCCCCGAGGCGTCTCGCGCGGCACCACCACCGAGACGGTGCCCCAGCCCTACCGGTTCACCGGCGGCTACCAGGACCCCACCGGCCTCTACCACTTCGCGGCCCGCTACTACGACCCCAACATCGGCCGCTTCACCAGCCCCGACCCCTCCGGCCAGGAGAAGAACCCCTACCTCTACGCCGAGGGCGACCCCGTCAACCGCATCGACCCCGACGGGCTCCTCAGCCTGAGCGGCGTAGCCGACGCCCTCGGTCCGATAGGCGATGTCGGTACGGGAATTACTCACCTGGCCCAAGGCGACACCCAGGCGCTCTGGGGCGATGTGGCGGGTGCGCTGGCAGGAGGTTTCGCCGGAGCGCTGTGCGGAGCGGCGGTGGCCGCTACTGCCGCCCCCACGCTCGGAGGATCCCTCGGAGCCTCGGTGGGGTGCTACGCCATTTCCTGGAGCGCGGGGCAAATAGCATCCAACGCCGTCAGCGGTTGACGGACGGGCCGGGCGGGAGGGGCTTTCCCCTCCCGCCCGCAGGACGAAAGGGAATCAGCATGCCTCATGTGGGATGGTCCGTGGAGCAACGGGCGGCCGTCAAGCGGTATCTCCAGTTCGCCGCCGTTTTCGCGGTATTGGGAGTCGCCTTCTCCGTCTTCCTCATCGCGTCCGGCAACGCGGGAGGTTGGGCGCTTCTGGGGATTGTCGCGTGCATCGCCGTGGTGGGCTACTTCTTCATCCAGAAGGGCAAGGGCGGACAACCGTAGGCGACGCCTGCGTTCTTCGGGCTCGCTTCTCACGGGGAAGGGCCGGGGACGCGGCACGTAGTGCGGGACCGGGCCGCGGGGAGGGCGAGGCGTACGTTCCGTACGCCTCGCCCTCCCGTCAGTTCCCCAGGTCCGCGAGCTGGTCGAACCCGCCGATCGAGCGCGGGTCGCGCGGGCCCGGGCCGACGTACGTCGCCGAGGGGCGCACCAGGCGGCCCGTGCGCTTCTGCTCCAGGATGTGCGCCGACCAGCCCGCCGTACGGGCGCAGCTGAACATCGACGTGAACATGTGCGCCGGAACCTCGGCGAAGTCCAGCACGATCGCCGCCCAGAACTCGACGTTCGTCGCCAGGACGCGGTCCGGGCGCCGGGCGTGGAGCTCCTCCAGGGCGGCCTTCTCCAGGGCCTCGGCGACCTCGAAGCGCGGGGCCGCCAGCTCACGGGCCGTGCGGCGCAGCACGCGGGCACGGGGGTCCTCGGCGCGGTAGACGCGGTGGCCGAAGCCCATCAGGCGCTCGCCCTTGTCCAGCGCCTGCTTCACGTACGCCGAGGCGTCGCCGGTCCGCTCGATCTCCTCGATCATGCCGAGGACCCGGGACGGCGCACCGCCGTGGAGCGGGCCCGACATGGCGCCCACCGCGCCGGAGAGCGCCGCCGACACGTCGGCGCCCGTGGACGCGATGACGCGGGCGGTGAACGTCGAGGCGTTCATGCCGTGTTCGGCGGCCGACGTCCAGTAGGCGTCGACGGCCTTCACGTGCTTCGGGTCCGGCTCACCGCGCCAGCGGATCATGAACCGCTCGACCACGGACCCGGCCTTGTCGATCTCGCTCTGCGGGACCATGGGCAGGCCCTGGCCACGGGCCGACTGGGCCACGTACGACAGGGCCATGACGGCCGCCCGCGCCAGGTCGTTGCGCGCGGTCTCCTCGTCGATGTCGAGCAGTGGTTTCAGGCCCCACACCGGGGCCAGCATGGCGAGCGCGGACTGCACGTCGACGCGGATGTCACCGGAGTGCACCGGGATCGGGAAGGGCTCGGCGGGCGGCAGGCCGGGGTTGAACGCCCCGTCCACCAGCAGGCCCCAGACGTTGCCGAACGACACGTGGCCCACGAGGTCCTCGATGTCGACGCCCCGGTACCGGAGCGAACCGCCCTCCTTGTCGGGTTCGGCGATCTCCGTCTCGAACGCGACGACTCCTTCAAGTCCGGGTACGAAGTCGGACAT
Organism: Streptomyces sp. NPDC049970; assembly: GCF_040660235.1. Lineage (NCBI taxonomy): Bacteria > Bacillati > Actinomycetota > Actinomycetes > Kitasatosporales > Streptomycetaceae > Streptomyces > Streptomyces sp. NPDC049970. The sequence goes on from NZ_JBFALP010000004.1 coordinate 101,319, forward strand.
CGGGCGGCTCCCTCGGCTCGGCGGCTGTATGACGGCCACGAAGGCCTGACCACGATACTGGCGGGTACCAACGACGCGGGGAAGGGTGACGTCCGGCACAGCCCCGGCTCGCCGCCCGGCGATCGTGCCGCTCCCCGCAGGAACACCGGCCCGCTGCGGCAGGATGGCCCCGTGCCCACAGCCGATGCCACTCCGTCCTCCGCTTCCGCCTCCTCCCACGCCTCTGCATCCGATTGCACCACCGATCCGGCCGCGATGCGCGAGCAGTACCGTTCGGAGGACTTCACCGAGCAGGATCTCGCCGCAGGCCCCATGGACCAGTTCGCGCGCTGGTTCGGCCAGGTCGCCCGGGGCGGAGTGCTCCACGAGCCGAACGCCATGGTGGTCTCCACGGCCGCCCCCGACGGCCGGCCCTCCTCCCGCACGGTGCTGCTGAAGCAGTACGACGACCGCGGCTTCGTCTTCTTCACCAACTACGGTTCCCGCAAGGGCCGCGAGCTGGCGGCGAACCCGTACGTCTCGCTGCTCTTCCCCTGGCACCCGCTGGCCCGCCAGGTCATCGTCACCGGCACCGCGGCCCGCGTCGGCCGCGAGGAGACGGTCGCGTACTTCCGGACCCGCCCGCACGGCTCCCAGCTGGGCGCCTGGGCGAGCGAGCAGTCGACGGTCATCGGCTCCCGCGAGGAGCTCGTCGCGCGCTACGAGGAGCTGGCGGCCCGCTACCCGGAGGGCGAGAAGGTCCCGGCGCCGCCGCAGTGGGGCGGCTTCCGGGTCGTACCGGACGCGATCGAGTTCTGGCAGGGCCACGCGAACCGGCTGCACGACCGGCTGCGGTACGTCCGTGAGGGCGCCGGCTGGCGGGTGGAGCGCCTCTGCCCGTGACCCGTGGGACCGCCGAGGCCTGCGGGGAAACGCCGGGTAACGCAGAAACCCGCAGGCTCTGGTCCCCCCTTGCGGAGGAGCCGGCCGGATCTACCGGCGAGCCTGCGGGTCGGTGACTGCTTGGGTTTCGGCAGACAGCCTGCCGAGGTGCACTGTGTGCGACGACGGGCTGTCAGCCCGCAGCCACCTCACGAATCCGATAAGACTGCACTTTTCGGATCACCTCCTTTCGACGTGTAGTCACAGCCTAGGAACCTCTCCGCGACCGCACAAGCGATTTGTCGCGGCCTTTCGAGGGGCCCTCCGCCGTACACCGGTCTCCGCCGGTGGACACCGGATTTCCGGGAAGTGGCTGTGTGGTGGCTCACCGTCGAGTTCAATTGTCTGACGTGCGGCAACGTGGAACGCGAAGCGGAGAACGCCCTGCTGGAGGTGCGGTGTGAGTGCTTCCAGGAGCACCGGGACGACCGACGCGCTCGGACCCGACGAGGACCCCGAGCGCGAGCCGGCCGTGGCGGCCGTCCCGGGTTCCCAGCTGCTCGCCGCGCTGCTCGACGGCATGGACGCGGCGCTGTGCGCCTTCGACGCAGAGGGGACCATCACCCACTGGAACCGTGAGGCGGAGCGGATTCTCGGCTGGTCCGCCGCCGAGGCCGTCGGGCGGCAGGGGTTCGCCGGATGGGCCGTGCGGAGCGCGGACGCCGGCGATGTGCATAAGCGGCTGATGGCGGCCATGGGCGCCCCCGGACGGCAGGTGCACGAGTTCGCCCTGCTGCGCAAGGACGGCGGGCGGGTGCTCGTGCGGACCCAGTCGTCGCGGGTGCGGGGCGAGGACGGAAGGCCCGCCGGGGTCTACTGCGCGTTCAGCGAGGTGCACGCCCAGATCGACCTGGAGCGGTCCATCGCGCTCAGCGAGGCACTGTTCGAGGACGCGTCCTGGGGTGTGGTCCTGGTGGACGTGGACCTGCGCCCCACCGTGGTCAACGCCTACGCGGCGCGTGCCCTGGGCGGCGGGCGCACCGCGTTGCTGGGGCGCCCGCTGGGCGAGCTGGTCGTCCAGGGCGTCGAGGACCTCGAGGGCGCCCTTGAGCACGTACTCGCCGAGGGCGCTCCCACCTCTCCGGCCGAGCTGTGGGTGACCCTGCGGACCGCCGACGGGGACAGGCGGCGCTGCTGGCGCAGCGGGTTCCTCCGGCTGGCGTCGCCGCTGGCGGAGGAGCCGGTCCCGCTCGGCGTGGGCTGGCTGTTCCGGGACGTCACGGCGTCGAAGCTCGCGGCGCAGGAGGCGGACCGGGTGCGCTTCCGGTCGAACCAGCTGCACCGGGCGGCCCGGCAGGCGGCGGAGTGCGAGGACCCCATGGAGGCGGCGACCACGTCGCTGGACTACGCCCTCGCGGGGTTCGCCGACCACGTGGTGGTGGACCTGCTGACGGATCTCGCGGCGGGGGAGCGGCTCGTGCGGGCCGCCGCCACCCCGTCCGACGCACCCGGCCCGTGCCTCCCCGTCTCGGGTGGGTCGATTCCGGTGCGGTACGGGACGGGGCACCCGGCCCTCCAGGCGCTGGAGCGCACGGGCTCGGTCCGCGCCGCGGCCCCGGCCGAAACGGGCGGGACGTGGGCGGCGGAGCGGCAGTGGCAGCGCGGCTCGGTGCACGCCCTGTGCGCGGTGCTGCGGAGCCGGGGCCGGACGCTGGGTGTGGTGACGTTCCTGCGCACGGCGAACCGCAACGCGTTCGAGCGCCCGGACGTGATGTACGCCGAGAGCGTGGCGGTGCGGGTCGCCTCGGCGGTCGACCTGGCGCTGCTCACGGCGGGGCGGGACGGCCTGTAGAAGGTGCCGGAGCGCGGTCCGGGGGGCGCGGTCTCAGGGTCCCCGACCCGACCCGACCCGGCCTTGTGCCGGCACCCGTGCCGCCGGGCCCTGCACCGTCCTGCTGGAGGGCCCGGCTCGTGGGGCCGCTCCCGTGCCGCTCGGTGCCGCTCAGTGCCGGTAGAAGATCCGGTCCCCGTACTCCCGCATCACGCGGCCGTTCCACTCGTGTCCGCCGTCGACGTTGCCCGAGCGCAGCAGCGGCGGCTCGATGCCCCGGGCGACGAGTTCCTCGGCCGCGGTGGCCATCATGGCCTGCATCAGCGCGCTGGTGACCACCGTCGACGCGGGCGCGAAGGGTGCCTCGACCCCGTCCGCGGTCAGCTCGGCGTCGCCGATCGCGATCTTGCTGTCGAGCACGATGTCGCAGTGGTCCCGGAGGAACCCGCCCGAGGCGTGCCGGGACTTCGTGCCGGTCGTGTACGCGACCGAGGTGACCCCGACGACCGTGAGCCCGAGTGCCCGCGCGTTCTGGGCCATCTCCACCGGCAGTGCGTTGCGTCCGGACAGGGAGATGATCACGAGGAGGTCGCCGGACCGGGCGGGGCTGGAGTCGAGGACGGCGCTCGCGAGCCCGTCCACCCGCTCAAGCGCGGAGCCGAGCGTGGCCGGCATGACGTCGACACCCACCGTGCCCGGTACGGCGAGCAGGTTCATCAGGGCCAGTCCGCCCGCCCGGTAGACGACGTCCTGCGCGGCGAGCGAGGAGTGCCCGGCGCCGAAGGCGAAGAGCCGTCCGCCGGCGGCGACGGTGTCGGCGATCGCGGCCCCGGCGGACGCGACGGCTGCGGACTCCTCGTCGCGCACCCGCTCCAGCAGGCCGATCGCTGCGTCGAAGAACTGACCGGCGAGCTTGCTGTCGCTCATCGAGGAGGCCTTTCCTGCGGGGTCGGGGCCCGTGCGGTGCCCGTGTCGCGGATCACGTTGCGGTCTGGACCACTGGGCTGTCAATAGCGCTCGGGCCCGGTGCGCTGCACGGGCTCACGACTGCGTGGCACGGTTGTCGGCCGTATGCGTCAGAATTGGTAGGGGCCATCGCACGACGACTTCATGTCACAGCATCGAGGGGCACGTATGTCCGGACTGATCGACACAACGGAGATGTATCTCCGCACCATCCTCGAGCTCGAAGAGGAAGGCGTGGTCCCGATGCGCGCCCGGATCGCCGAACGGCTGGACCAGAGCGGTCCGACCGTCAGCCAGACGGTTGCGCGCATGGAGCGGGACGGCCTGGTCCAGGTCGCGGGCGACCGCCATCTGGAACTGACCGAGGAGGGGCGCCGCCTGGCGACACGGGTGATGCGCAAGCACCGGCTCGCCGAGTGCCTGCTCGTCGACGTGATCGGCCTCGAGTGGGAACAGGTCCACGCCGAGGCCTGCCGCTGGGAACACGTCATGAGCGAGGCGGTGGAGCGCCGCGTGCTGGAGCTCCTGCGGCACCCGACCGAGTCCCCGTACGGAAACCCGATCCCGGGCCTGGAGGAGCTGGGCGAGAAGGCCGAGGCCGATCCGTTCCTGGACGAGGGCATGGTGAGCCTGGCCGAGCTCGACCCGGGCACGGAGGGCAAGACGGTGGTGGTGCGCCGGATCGGTGAGCCGATCCAGACCGACGCGCAGCTGATGTACGCGCTGCGGAGGGCGGGCGTGCAGCCCGGCTCCGTCGTGAGCGTGACCGAGTCGGCCGGCGGCGTGCTCGTCGGTTCGAGCGGTGAGGCGGCCGAACTGGACGCCGAAGTCGCCTCGCACGTCTTCGTCGCGAAGCGCTGAACTGCGGTGACGCGGGCACCGGCGGCCTGCCGGCACATGCAGGCGCCGGTGCGGATGCACGTGCAGATCTGAGCCGGTAAGCCCGCTTTCGGTTTTCCGCCCGGAATCGCAGCGCCCGGGCGAAACGCGTGCCAGGCTGTTCCCAGGCATATGACCTGAGGGTGCCGCGGCGGAGCCTGCCGAGCGGTCGGGGAGGGAGCGGGAAATGCACCCATCGCATCGGCGTGTGCGCCGTGAGGCGGCTGCCGGACTCCCCGACGCCCCCGTGGTCCCGCGGCGTGTTCGAGGCGCGCTGCCCACGCCCCCGGGTCTCGTCGCGACGGCCGGGCCGGCCGTCCCGGCGCAGCCTCCCGAGCGCGGACCGGCGTGTTCCGGAACGGCGGGCGGCCCCGGCGCCTGCGGGCACCGGGGCCGGTTCTCCCCCGCGCTGACCCGGAGCCCCGAGCTCTCGAGGCCAGTCCCCGCGGACCCCTGTCCCCGAGCGGTCCGCTTCCCGGTGAAGACCTCCCCAGGGCGCGGAGCGCCAATCCCGAACCACTGTCACCCGAACGTGGGAAGTTGCGAGCCGGAACCGGGTTTTCGAATAAAGGTTCGATAGCCTGGCGTAGGCGACCACACGGTGATCGAGGACCTGAAGGGGGTGCCAGAACCTATGGTGCGGCGCATCGATGTGACCGGAGCCGACGGCGTACGCCTCGCGGCCTGGGAGTTCGCGGATCCGCCCAAAGGGCGCGGGGAGGCCGTGCGGGCCCCCGGGGTCTTGATGCTGCACGGCCTGATGGGCCGGTCCGCGCACTGGGCCTCCACCGCCCGCTGGCTCTCCGAACGCCACCGCCCGGTCGGCCTCGACCAGCGGGGCCACGGGCGCAGCGAGAAGCCGGCCGGCGGCCCGTACACCCGTGACGCCTACGTCGCGGATGCCGAGGCGGCCATCGAACAGCTCGATCTCGGCCCCGTCACCCTCATCGGGCACTCGATGGGCGCGCTGACCGCGTGGCAGCTCGCAGCCAAGCGCCCCGACCTGGTCGAGGCGCTCGTCATCTGCGACATGCGGGCCTCCGCCCTGGGGGCCGCCTCGCAGCGTGAGTGGGAGGACTGGTTCGACGCGTGGCCGCTCCCCTTCGCCACGCTCGCGGCGGTGCGGAAGTGGTTCGGCGAGGACGACCCCTGGGTGGAACGCCCCAACCCCTCGCGCGGCGAGTTCTTCGCCGAGGTGATGGCGGAGAGCCCGGACGGCTGGCGGCCGGTGTTCTCGCGGGAGCAGATGCTCACGTCGCGCGCCACCTGGGTCCACGACGCGCACTGGGAGGAGCTGGCACAGGTCCGCTGCCCCACCCTGGTCCTGCGGGGGATCGACGGGGAGCTGGGCAGGGCGGAGGCCCAGGAGATGGTCCGCGTGCTGCCGCGCGGCCAGTACGCGGAGGTGGCGGACGCCGGCCATCTCGTCCACTACGACCAGCCGGAGGGGTGGCGCACGGCGGTGGAGCCGTTCCTGGAGCAGCTCGCCGAGGACTACCGGGACGACCGGCAGCACGTCAGCCCGTGACGGCGCCCCACGCCCGCCCGGCCCCGTGCCGGGCGGGCGTGCTCCCGGCCGACGTGCTCCCGGTCCGTGCGGCGGCGGTCGTCGTCAGTGCGGCCGTTGCAGTCCCGCGACGAGGACCTCGACCAGCCTTCGGGCGTCGTAGCGGACATCGCTGTCCGCGCCCACGCAGAGGTTTCCGACACCGCGCATGAGCTGGTAGGCGCTGAGGTCGGAGTGGATCTCGCCCGACGCGGTGGCGGCGTCGAGCAGTTCGGTGCACACCGGCAGCAGGCGGTCGAGGAAGTAGGCGTGCAGCGCCTCGAATCCGGCGTTGTCCGCCTGTAGCGCGCCGGCGAGCCCGTGTTTGGTCACCAGGAAGTCGACGAACAGGTCGATCCACCGCCCGAGGGCGGCGTGAGGCGTCGGCCCGGCCGCCAGCAGGGCGGGGCCGGCCTCGGCGCAGGCGTCGACCTGGTGCCGGTAGACGGCGATGACGAGATCCGCCCGCGTCGGGAAGTGGCGGTAGATCGTGCCCAGTCCGACGCCCGCCTCGGCCGCGATGTCACGTACCGGCGCTTCCACGCCCGAGGCGACGAACACCGCGGCGGCCGCGTCGAGCAGGGCCTCCTTGTTGCGCCGGGCGTCCTTCCGTCTGGCCTGGGGTGGCCGGCCCGTGTCCTTGTCGCTGTCGTCCACCGCGACACTCCCTCCACTGCCGAGCTGCCGGGGGCAGCGCCCCGGATCTTTTCGGAACGCGGTTCCGTTTGCCCATGATGCCAGAGAGCTCTCGGCCGGTCCCGGTCCCCGCCGACCCTCAGCCCTTGCTGACCGCGGTGAGGATCTCAGGGAGCCGCTCCGCGGTGCGCGGCGCCGCCAGGCGGACACCGAGCCACCCGATGAACGCTCCGTACACCGCGCCCACCGGCAGCACCAGCCACAGCCAGTCGTGACGGCCGCTCAGCTGGAACCAGACCGTCAGCCCGATCACGGGCGCGCTCAGCACGGCCGCCGCGACCATGCCGCCCAGGACGGAGATCCACGCGAGCCCGGCCTGCCCGGGTACGACGTTCTTGAACGCCCCGTCCTGCGGGATCGAGTACGGGAACAGCGCGGAGGCCAGGGCACCCGTCGCGAGCATCGCGCCGAGCAGGGCGAACGACAGGCCCATGACCCCCGGCAGCGCCGCCCAGTCCCCGGTCACCGCAGCCGTCACCACCGTCACCAGAACCGTGTACGGCAAGGTGATCAGCAGCAACGCCAACGCCCGCGCCCGCAGTTCGGCGTACGCTTCCCGGGTCGAGGAGATCGTCAGCGCCACCATCCAGAAGGCGGAGGTGTCCTGGCCGAACTGGTTGTACATCTGCATGCCGAGCATCCCGGCGGCGAAACAGGCGAAGTAGACCGAGCCGGCCCCCTGCACCGCGTTGAGCACCGGCACGATCAAGCCGATCGCCAGAGCCGTCACCCAGGACGCCTTCGTCTTCGGATCCCGTACGACGTAGCGCAGGCTCCGCTCGACGACGGTGCCCGTGCGCCCCTCGGGGAACAGTGCGAGGAGCCCCGTACGGCCGGTGCCCGAGCGGCTGCGGGAGGGTTCCGCCGCGGCGAGGGTCGAGCCGTCCGGCGAGGTCATCAGCTTCACCAGGCTCCGCTCCCACAGCCACATCAGGACGCCCAGCGCGAGCACGGAGAGGAGCAGCTGCGCCAGCGCCGTGCCGTACGCCCCCTCCGACGCGGAGTCCACCGCGCCGAGGGCCGAGGCCGGCGGCAGCCAGCGCACCACGTCCGCGAGCGGTTCGAGCGAGGACAGTCCGCCGGCCCTGCCCAGCCGCTGCGCGCCGAAGTTGACGAACTGGATCCCCACCGCGATCACCAGGCCGCTGAGCACGGCGAGGTCGCGGCCCTTGCGCGAGGTCAGCAACCGGATGTTCGCCGTGGCGACGGACCGCGCCAGCGCCACGCACACCAGCAGCGTCAGGGGCACGGCGATCACCCCGAGGACGGCAGCCACCGCCCCGTGCGCCACCGCGATCACGGAGCCGAGGGCCAGGGCGAGTGTGAAGAGCGGTCCGATACCGATCAGCGAGGCCGCCAGCAGAGCCCCGATCAGCGGGCGCGGACGCAGCGGCAGCATGACAAGCCGGCTCGGGTCCAGGGTCTCGTCACCGCTCGGGAAGAACAGCGGCATCACGGCCCACCCCAACGCCACCACCGCGGTCAGCAGCACCACCAGGGTGCCCGCCTGCGCGTGGCCGCGCAGCACGACCAGCCCGACCACCTGGCCCGCCGCGAGGAGCAGCGCGCCGACGAGCGACGCGATGTAGGCGGCCCGGCGCCCGGACGACTGGCGCAGCCCGTTGCGCAGCAGGGCCAGCTTCAGCCGTACGAAGACGGGGACGAGGCCTTGGCCGCGTACGACGGGGACCGTGGAACCGACGGGGGCGTCCAGCACGGTCATCGGGCACCGCCCAGCCACTCCAGGGACTCCCCGGTGTCCCGGGCGCCCGCGCCGACCAGTTCGAGGAAGGCGTCCTGGAGGGAGGAGGCCTCCCCGCGCACCTCGGCGAGCGTGCCGTGGGCCCGGATCCGCCCGGCGGCCATGACGGCCACCCAGTCGCAGAGCGACTCGACGAGCTCCATCACATGGCTGGAGAAGACCACGGTCGCCCCGGAGCGGGTGTACCGCTCCAGCACTCCGCGGATCGTCTGTGCCGACACGGGGTCGACGCCCTCGAACGGCTCGTCCAGGAAGAGCACTTCGGGATTGTGCAGCAGTGCGGACGCCAGCCCGATCTTCTTCCGCATCCCGGTCGAGTAGTCAACGACCAGCTTGTGCTGTGCCCCCGCCAGGTCGAGGACGTCGAGGAGCTGGGTGGCCCGCCTCTCGACCTCGGCGGCCGGCAGCCCGCGCAACCGTCCTGTGTAGAGGAGGAGTTCACGGCCCGAGAGGCGCTCGAAGAGCCGCAGCCCCTCGGGGAGCACCCCGATCCGGGACTTGACCTCGACCGGGTCGCGCCACACGTCGTGGCCGCCGACCTCGATGCGTCCCATGTCGGGCCTCAGGAGACCGGTCACCATCGAGAGCGTGGTGGTCTTCCCGGCGCCGTTGGGGCCCACCAGGCCGATGAACCTGCCGGCGGGCAGCTCCAGATCGATTCCGCCGACCGCGATCTGCTCCCCGAACCGCTTCCACAGTCCTTCCACCCGCACGGCGGGCGGTGGCGTCGCAGCCCCGCCCGCCGTGTGCGTTCCACCCTTGCTGTCCGCCTGGTCCGGCATGGCACTGCCTTTCGATATCCCCGCGTGTGGGGACCACCCTACGAAAGGCGGGTCCGGGCGTCCGCCGCCTCCCGTGCGCACGCGTACGCGAGCGGGCTGATCAGCTCGTCGGCCTCCGGCAGCCAGAGGTTGGCGCGGGAGGGGCGGCGGGCCCACTGCACGGCGCCGCGTCCGGCGATCCGGGTCGGCGGCCCGGCGATGTACTCGCCCTCGCCGCGTCCCACCAGGCCGATCGCCTTCGCGTCCCAGCCCAGTTGGCGCACGAGCTCGGGCATCCTGGCCGCGGCGCCCGGCAGGGCGAGGAACAGCATCCGGCGGTCCGGGGTGCGTGTCACCGGGCCGAGCGTGAGCCCCATGCGCTCCATCCTGGCCAGGGCCAGGAAACCGGCGGACTCCGGTACGTCGAGGGCGTCGAAGGTCCGGCCGGCCGGCAGGAGCACCGACGAACCGGGCTGCCTGGACCACATCCGGCGGGCCGCCGCCGCGCTGCCCGTGGCCTGGCCCGCCCAGTCGGCCCGGGTGGGATGGGCCCCGGGGGCGCCGCAGCCGGCGTCTCCGCACGAGCAGCGCTCCGTCCCCCCGACGGGCTCGAGCCAGGTGCCCGGGAACACGTCCCAGCGCCGCTCCTGGGCGTACCAGGCAGCGGCCTCCGACAGCTGTTCACCTCGCTGCTTGGGTACCTCTGCGGATTCCGTCACTCCGATGGCCTCTTCCACGCCCGTTCAACTTCCGTCGTCACCGCGGGTTACGGGCGCGCGTGCACTCTTCGCGCTGGATCGATCCTGCACATGGGGCGCACGGATGCATGGGCAGGGGCGCGCGGGAGACGGTGCACCGATGCGGGGGTATCCACTCGCAGGACTGTGCCAACTCGCCACCGCTCGCACCCAATGCAGATGAATATGCGCATTTCTTGTGTCGTTCCGGGCAGTGTTCCCTTCATCGGTCACTGCGGTCCCAGGGGGAAAAATGGCAGCCAGACCTCTCGTCGCCCGCCAGCCGAACGAACGGCTCCAGACGCTCATCCAGGAGGCGTCCTGTTCCAACGCGGGTCTCGCCCGCCGCGTGAACATGGTCGGGGCCGAGCGAGGGCTCGACCTGCGTTACGACAAGACGTCCGTGGCCCGCTGGCTGCGCGGCCAGCAGCCGCGCGGCAGGGCCCCGGGGATCATCGCCGAGGCGATCGGCCGCAAGCTCGGCCGCACGGTCACGATCGACGAGATCGGGATGGCCAACGGCAAGAGCCTCGCCTCGGGCGTGGGCCTGCAGTTCGCCCCCACGGTCCTCGGCGCCGTCGAGCAGGTCTGTGAACTGTGGCGCAGCGACGTGGGCCGCCGCGACCTGCTGTCCGGGTCGGCCGTCGCGGCCTCCGCGCTGGTCGAACCCAGCCGCGACTGGCTGATCACCGGTGCGGACCCGCAGGTGGCGCGGACCTCCGGGAGCAGGGTGGGGATGCCGGACGTGGCGGCGGTCCGCGCGATGACGGCGGCGCTGGTCGACCTGGACCACCGCTTCGGCAGCGGACACGTGCGGCCCGTCCTGGTGCACTACCTCAACAGCGTGGTGTCGGGGCTCCTTTCGGGGGCGTACCGCGAATCGGTCGGCCGTGAGCTGTTCGGCGCGGTCGCGCGGCTCACCGAGCTCGCCGGGTACATGGCGGTCGACACCGGCCAGCCCGGCCTGGCCCAGCGGTACTACATCCAGGCCCTGCGCCTGGCCCAGGCCGCGGGCGACCGTGCGTACGGCGGCTACGTGCTCGCCGCCTCGATGAGCCATCTCGCCGCCGAGCTCGGCAATCCACGGGAGATCGCCCAGCTGGCGCGCGCCGCGCAGGAGGGCGCGCGGGGGCGGGTGACCCCCCGTGCCGAGGCGATGTTCCACGCGGCGGAGGCCCGGGGCCACGCGCTCATGGGCGACGCCCGCACCTGCCAGGTGTCCGCGTCCAGGGCGCTCTCCGCCCTGGACCAGGCCGACCCGGACACGGGCGACGATCCGGACTGGATCGCCCACTTCGACGGGGGCTACCTCGCGGACGAGCTGGCGCACTGCCATCGCGACCTGGGACAGGCCGAGCCCGCCGCCCGACGTGCGAAGGAGGCCCTGGCGGCCCTCCCGGAGTCCCGTGCCAGGCGCCGGGGCATCGGCCTGGTGCTGCTGGCCACGGCGCAGGTGCAGCAGCGCGAGGTGGAGCAGGCGTGCCACACGGGCCTGCGGGCGGTGGAGCTGCTGGCGACGGTGCGCTCCTCCCGGGGTGCCGAATATCTCGACGACCTCCAGCAGCGGCTGGAGCCGTTCGGGAGCGAACCCTCGGTCCGGGAGTTCGGCGCCAGGCTGGAGCTCCAGGCCGCCTGACCTGCCCCGTGGGGGAGTTGACCCATGTACAGCGCCGTGGAGGCGTGGGGCGTTACCCGCCTGTGAAGGGGTGGTGAGCGCTGCCGGGCACTTGGCGCCCGGCGGCAGCCACCCGGTAGCGTGAGCCGACGATTCCATAGGTTCACACGTAGGAGTCCCGGTGACGCAGAGCGGACAGGGCGACGAGCCGCAGCTCCCTGCTGTACGGCCCGCCCACGAAGGTGTCGTGCTGCCCGCGGAGGGCGGTGCCCCCTGGACCGTGGGGGGTCACGCCGGCGGGCAGCCGGACCAGGCCGCCCCCGCGGGCGGGCAGCCGTGGGGCAGCCCCTGGGGGCCGGCCGCACCGCAGGACGGCGCACCGGGCCTGCTGCCACCGGAGCAGCCCCAGCAGGGCGGTTACGCGCCGCAGTACGGGCAGTACCAGCAGCAGTACGAGCCCCAGCAGCAGGACCCGTACCAGCAGCAGTACGCGCAGCCCCTGCCGCCGGAGGCCTCCCACGGGCTGCCGCAGGGCGCGGGCCACGGCGGCGACGCGGACGCCACGCAGTACATCGCGCCCGTCCCCGGAGGCCACGGGCCGGGCGGGCTGCCGCCCGAGCACCGGGCGGAGTCCACCGGGTACGCGGGCCGGTCGGGCGGGCCCGGACAGTCGGGCGACGCGGACGCGACCCAGTACATACCCCCCGTCCCCGGCGGCGCGCCGTACGGGATACGGCCCGGGGCGCCGGGCGACAGGCAGCCGCCCGCGGAGTTCGACAGCCTCTTCCGCAGCGACGAGCCCGCGGGTTCCACGCAGCAGATGCCCCGCTTCGACCAGGGGCAGCAGCAGCACCAGGCGTACCAGGGCGGATCCGGACAGCAGCCGCCGCACGGCGAACAGCCCTTCCGGTCCGGCCCGCAGGGTCCGCGCGGCGGGCAGGAGCCGGAGGGCCAGGGGCGCGGTACGCAGCGCAGACGGTCCGCGCACATCCCGCTGATCGCCGCGGTCGTCGTCGGATGCGCCGTCGTCGGGCTCGGTGCCGGGGCGCTCCTCAGCGGTGGCGACGACACGTCCAAGGACGACAAGCAGCCGGTCTCGTCGCAGAGTTCGGCCGGGGCCGATCCCTCGTCGCAGGCGGACGACCCGGCGAAACCGCAGGCGGAGGCGCTCGACAAGCTCCTCGCCGACAGCAACAACAGCCGCGCGGCCGTGATCGGCGCCGTGGAGAAGATCAAGAGCTGCCGGGCACTGGACCAGGCGGCCACCGATCTGTCCGGCGCGGCCGGACAGCGCCGCGACCTGGTGACCCGGCTCGAAGCGCTGAGCGTCGACCGGCTCCCCGGGAAGGCGGAGCTCAAGGCGTCCCTGACCACGGCGTGGCAGGCGTCGGCGGAGGCCGACGACCACTACGCCGCGTGGGCGGGCCAGGCCAAGAACGACAAGAAGGTCTGCAAGGGCGGCAAGGCCCGCTCGACCGACGAGACGGCCAAGGCCAACGCGTCCAGTGGCGAGGCCACCACCGCCAAGCGGCAGGCCTCGGGCCTCTGGAACTCCATCGCCCGGAAGTACGGGCTGACCGAGCGCGCCCCCACCCAGCTCTGACGTACCGCCCGTCAGGACCGCCGCCGGTCAGGTGCCGGCGGGATGCCGGGGGCCGTCGGCGGCGGGGTCGGGTCAGCCGGCGTCCAGGAGGGTCTCGGTGACGTCCACGAACCCCTCCTTCGCCGAGGTCAGCCTGCCGTTCCTGACCACCTGGAACGTCACCTGCCCGTTGACGACGCGCGCGTAGTCCGGCGCGCCGACCGCGTCCTGGAAACGCCAGCGCAGGACCGGCGTGAGCCCTCCGGTGTCCACCTCGGTGCCCCGGTTGAGGCCGACGGAGACGCCGCCCGCCAGGATCTCGGGCCGGTCCATCGCCTCGACGACCGCCCTGAGCACGGTGTAGGCGATCCAGGTCGTCTGCACGCCCGTGTCCTCGGGATCGATCCGGTTGTCGCCGAAGGCGTACTTCCGGATCACCTCGCGCATCTCGTTCCAGCGCGCGTCGCCGGGGGCCGGGTACCAGCCGGTGACCAGGGCCCCCTCGAAGGGGCTGTTCCGCCCGCCCGTGCGGTCGACGAGCGGCTGGCCGACACTGCCCAGCACGGAGGCGATCCGCACGCCGGAGTCCTCGCGTCCGAGCCGGCGGAAGGAGTCGAAGAACGTCTCCGTGCGCTTGCCGAGCACCGCCGTCACACATCCGTCCTCCCCCGCCTCCTCGACGGCCTCGGCCGCCTGGAAGTCGTACGAGGTGGCCTCCTCGGGCGCCCTGATGTCGTGGGAGCGGGGGAGTTCGTTCCGACTGAGGCTCACGTCGAGCAGGCCCGGCAGCGAGTCGCCGACCAGGGTGTCGGGCCGCACCAGGGCCACCCGTTCGCAACCGGCCGCCAGCTGCTCGCCGTTGCCCGCCACGAGCGCCGCCAGGCCGCCGTTGACCGGATAGGAGAGATAGCTGGTGAACTCGTCGGCCGATGCGCCGTACCCGCCGATGTACGGGATCCCGGCGGCCTCCAGCGGGGCCAGGAACGCCCGCCCGTGCCTGCTGTACGAGCCGACCACCGCGGCCACGTCCTCGTCGGCCGCCCGCCGGGCGCACTTCGACGCACCCTCGGCGGTGTCCTGCTCGTTGCAGGTGAGCACCCGGAGCTCGTGGCCGCCGATCCCGCCCCGCTCGTTGGTCCAGCGGGCGTAGGTCCGTGCCATGGCCGGCATGCCCGCCATGTTCACCGAGTCCGCCCCCGTGGTGTCCGGGGCCCATGTCATCACGGTGACGGGCTCCCTGGAGCCCCCCTGGGCCCCGGGGAGGGAGCCGCACCCCGATATCAGCAGCGCCCCGGCCACCGCCGATGTGACGAGCTCGTAGGGACGGAGTGAGGTGAGGCGTCGCCATCCGGTCATGGGCATGAACTTTTGCGGGTCACGCGTAACGCCACGGTGTGTCGTGGTCGACGCACGGTGACGCCGAGGTGAATTGCGGGGGGCCGTGCGGGGGTGCCGTGGAGGAACGTACGATCGACAATCGTGCAGCAAGGTTCGGAGAACTCTTCCCGTCGCGGCCGTCGCTCCTCCACCATGGGCGGCATGCCGCTCAACGACATGCCGTGGTGGCGCTGGCGCAGCAACGTGCGCTCGGCGCTGCACATGCTCTCCGACCCCGTCTTCCACCACGAGTGCTGGCTCGCCGGCCGTGAAGGGTACGGGGACGTCACCGACGCCGTGTACCGCCTGGTCGAGGACACCTGGCTCGACAACTGGTCCGCCGAGAAGTACGTGGGAACGATCTTCCGCGACTCCGCGGAGGCGGCCCTCGTCGACGTCGCCGCCCTGCGGGTGCTGCGCATCATGCACCAGATAGGCGCCGACGCCCCCGTCTCCGCCTACCTGGAGCACCCGGGCTGGCCGGAGGCGGTCCAGGCCGCCCGCGAGGCCCACGTGATGCTCGCCACCAACGACGCCGAGGACCCCGACGTCCCGCCGAGGACCCTGGACGTCCTCCGCATCATGACCAGTTCGGCGTGACCTCGGGGCGGTGTGGCACCCTACGGGGATGACCGCGCCGCAGCCCGCCGAACCCGTACCCGCTGCCTCGGAAGCCACCCCCGAGCAGTACGTCCTCACGCTCTCCTGCCCCGACAAACCGGGCATCGTGCACGCCGTGTCGAGCTTCCTCCTCATGACCGGCTGCAACATCGAGGACAGCCAGCAGTTCGGCGACCACGACACCGGTCTCTTCTTCATGCGCGTCCACTTCTCGGCCGACACGATCGACGTCGGGAAGCTGCGGGCCGGCTTCGCCGCGATCGGTGACTCGTTCCGGATGGAGTGGCAGATACACCGGGCGACCGACCGGATGCGGGTCGTGCTGATGGTGAGCAGGTTCGGGCACTGCCTCAACGACCTGCTGTTCCGGTCCGGCACCGGCGCGCTGCCGGTCGAGATCGTGGCGGTCGTCTCCAACCACACGGACTTCGCCGAGCTCGTCGCTTCGTACGGCATTCCCTTCCGGCACATCCCCGTCACAAGGGAGAACAAGGCCGAGGCCGAGGCGCAGCTGCTGGAGCTCGTCCGCGGGGAGAACGTCGAGGTGGTCGTCCTGGCCCGCTACATGCAGGTTCTGTCGGACGACCTGTGCAAGCAGCTGAGCGGCCGGATCATCAACATCCACCACTCGTTCCTGCCGAGCTTCAAGGGCGCGAAGCCGTACCACCAGGCCCATGCGCGCGGTGTGAAGCTGATCGGCGCCACCGCGCACTACGTGACCGCAGACCTCGACGAGGGGCCGATCATCGAGCAGGAGGTCGAGCGGGTCGGCCACGGTGTCACGCCGGACCAGCTCGTCGCCGTCGGACGCGACGTGGAGTGCCAGGCACTCGCCCGCGCCGTCAAGTGGCACGCCGAGCGGCGCATCCTGCTCAACGGCCGCCGCACGGTCGTCTTCCCGTAGATCCCGGCGGCCCCCGGGATCCGCGGGGCGCCCCTACAGCCGGCTGAGCGAGGCCGCGGCGAACAGTACGTCGCGGATGGCCTCGCGGTCGCCCTCCTGTCCGGCCGCGGCCTCCACGGGCAGCACGTGTCCGGCGACCAGCCTGCAGAACTCGACCCCGTCGAGCGCCACCTGCGCGACCGCGAGGTCGGGGGAGCCGAGGGCGGCCGGTGAGTCCAGCGGGACGTACCAGTCGCCACCGCCCCGGCCCTCGACCTCCAGGTGCAGGGACCGGCCCGGGGCTCCGGCGCTGACCAGGTGCCGGGCCGGCGCCGCCAGACCCGCGCGGCGCCGCTCGGCCAGGACGCCCGGCAGCAGCCGCACCGCGAGGTCGATCATCCGGTGCAGATGGGCGGGGGCGGGCGGCTCGTACGGGTAGTCCACCGCGTCCGCGATGTCCCCGCCGTGCACCCAGCACTCGAAGGCCCGCTCCAGGAGCGAGTCCCGCAGCGGGAGTGCGAAGTCCCCGTACGCGACGGAGAGCTCGGCGACCCCGCGACCGGCGAAGGACACCGTACGCAGGAGGGCGTGGCTCTGGTCGCGCCACGGCTCCCGCACGGTGCGGGTGGGCGGCCGTCCCGCGGCCGACCAGTGCGTCTCGGTGCGCTCCGTCGGCGACAGCGGCCTGTCGCCCCCGCCGAGCGGGTCCTCCAGGCCGAGCGCCTTGGAGACCAGGCCGTCGACGGCCGTCAGATGGCTGATGACCCCGGCGACCGTCGTCTTGCGGTTCACCTGCTCGTCGCCCTCGAACCACTTCAGCCGCACCGGCGCGTGCCACTCGGCGGCGCCGATGTCCCGCAGCAGCGCGTCGAGACGCGCCGTCTCCGCGTCGTACGGGGCGGCCCACTCAGGGACCGGGATGCGGGCCGGGCGGCGTCCCAGGCAGGCCTCCAGGACCCGTGAGCGCAGCATCGGGTCCAGGTCCAGGGTGCCTTCGGTGTGCAGCAGGCCCACGGCGTCGCGCAGCCGCAGGGCCTCGTCCGCGCACCCGGCGCACTCCGTGAGGTGCTCCTCGACCGCCGCGGTCTCCCCGGCGGAGCAGGCGGCCAGGGCCCAGGCGCCCAGGAGCGACTTGAGCACCCTGTGCGGCAGTGCGGGCGGGGCGGGTGGCTCCGGGGCCGCGGGCCGCGCGGGCTCCGCGGGCGGCAGGAACTCGCGGTCGTCCGCGGCGGCCCTGGGGCCAGGTATGCGCCGCTCGACCGGGGGCTCCCCGCCGCGGGTGCCGCCGCCGTCGGCCCCGGTCACGACGTCGGTCCGTATCCGGGTGGGGCGGAGCCCGCGGGCGGGCGGACGTTCGCGGTCGACAGCAGCTGGAGCCCGAGCCGCAGCCGGCGTCTGGCCTCGTCCCCGGTGACTCCGAGGTCGGCGGCGGCCTGCCGGTAGTCCCGGCGCTGGATGTAGGCGAGCTCCAGGGCGGCGCGCAGCGGGGAGGGCATGGACGCGACGATGTAGTCGGCGCGGGCGGCGGTGGTGGCCCCGAGCACCCGGCGCTCCAGTTCCTCGTCCTCGGCGCCGTCGTCCGTGCCGCGCAGCCGCCGTACGGACTCCCGGTGGGTGAGCCGCGCCATCCAGGAGCGCATCGAGCCGTGCCTGGGGTCGTAGGCGTCGGGGTTCTCCCAGACGCGGCCGAAGACCTCGCGGGTCACCTGGTCCGCGGCGTCCTCGTCCTCGAGCATCCGGTGGGCCTGGCTGTGGACGAGCGCGGCGAACCGGTCGTAGAGCTCGCCGAGGGCCGCCGCCTCGCCGCGCGCCAGCCGCTGCTGCATCCGGCGGTCCCAGCGAGGTGGTGCGTCCTTCACCATCCAGCCCCCAGCCCTGTGCCCCTCGTCACGTCGAATGTAGTCCGCAGCCTGCTCCGAGCACGCACCTTTCCGGCAAGTACGTCCCCCAAGTGGCCTCGGATGATAGAGAATGCTGCACGTCTTGCCGCTTCCTGATCGGGTAAACACCCCTCAATTGATCGTTTTTGGATGATTCCCCGCCTCTGGCCTGTCGGTGGAATGCTGTCCCACGGGCGGACGGACGTTCCACCGACGGGCCGGTTTGTTTCGCCGTCGGGTGAGCGGGAAACCGCGAGGAGGAACGGTAACTTCCGGATCGATGCTCCGGAACCCCCGGAACGAGAGGCCGAGTCGCGTGACGCTGAAGGTGTACGAGACGGAGCAGGACCCGTGGACCGTGCTCCGGATACGGGGTGAACTCGATCTCGTCAGCTCACCCGTCGTGCGTCAGTCCGTGCACGAGGCGGTGGCCGAAGGCCGGCACCACGTGGTCCTCGACCTCTCCGGCGTCCTCTTCTGCGACTCCAGCGGTGTCAACGTCCTGATCGCCTCCCGCCGCCTCATGAAGTCCTGCGGCGGCCGTCTGCGGCTGATCCTCCCGGCCCGGGGCGCGGTGGACGGCTCGCACGTCAACAAGGTGCTCGGCGCCCTCGGCGTACGCCGGCTGTTCGACTGCTACCCCGACTCGGACGCGGCGACCGACGGGGAATCCCAGCCGCTCAGCGCGTGACACGCCGGGTCAGTGCGAGGTTGTAACACCGCCAAGGGGAGTTGGTGACACGTGACGCCGATCGGCGTCGTACGCTCCCCGCATGGACAGCGCAGAGTACGAGCGCAAGATCGGGCACCGCTTCGCCGCCTTCGACCAGGACGGCAACGGCTACATCGATCGCGCCGATTTCAACGCCGCCGCGGCCCGGCTGCTCGCCGAGTTCGGCACGACAGCCCGCTGCGACAGGGGCCAGGCGCTCTATTCGGGTGCTGAGGCCTTCTGGCAGGGCATGGCGGGTATCGCCGACGTGGACGGGGACCAGCGGGTCACCCGGGGAGAGTTCGCCGGAGGGGCCGTGAAGCGGCTGCGCGACAGCCCCGAACGCTTCGCGGAGATCGCGCGCCCGTTCCTGCGGGCCGCCCTCGCCGTCGCGGCGGGGACGGACCCCGAGGGCGCGGCCTCGGCCCCGGTCGCCTCGGTGGAACGCGCCCTGCGGGTGCTGGGCGCCCCGGAGGACATCGCGAGCGTCGCGGCCCGGAGTCTGGACACCGACCAGGACGGCCGGATCGCCGAGGAGGAGGCGGTCGCCGCGTTCTCCGCGTACTTCACCGTGATCGAACCCGACGCCTGAGGGCTGTCCCGCCCAACACGCCCGAGGGCGTGAGCGGTTCGCGTCCGGCCCGGGGCCGGATCCGGCGTCGGGCCGGCCCCGGTCGCGGGGTCGGCCTGCGGCGTAGTGGCTGCCCCGGGGCCTACCGGACGTGTCCGGCGGGTGACGCAGCGCATCCGGAACCCCGGTCCGCCGCCGGGTTGTTCTGTCACCGGCCGGAGTCGACGGGCGCCGCTCGGGTACGCTCCGTCGGATGCGAGTGGTACTGGAACCTGAGGCTCCGGGTCTGGCCCGTGCGGCCGGCCCCGTCCGTCGAGGGCGCGCCGCTCGCGGCCCGCGGAGCTGGGACGGGCTCGCCGGGTGCCCGGTTCCCGGGGTGCGGAAGCGTTCCTGTTCGACTCCCCGCAGCACGCGTCGCACAGTATGCGGCACGCGTACTCCTTCGCGCTGGAATATGCCCGAAGCGCTTGTTGCGGTGACTGTACGTCAACCATGCTGTCTCGCAGGGGAGTCACGTTCCGTGACCCTCAGGAGGCGCGAGGCGATGTGTCCGCCGGTTCGGATGGTGTGAGCGGTGCAGGTGCTTCAGGTGCAGCTGGAAGTCGGGGCGGATCCCGCGGAAGTGGGACGGGCCCGCAGATGGGCGCGGTCGCGGCTGATCGGGTCCGGGATGGAGGACGACGAGCCGGTCGCGGAGACGCTCATCCTGCTGATCTCGGAGCTCGTCAC
This sequence comes from Streptomyces sp. NPDC049970, assembly GCF_040660235.1. Lineage (NCBI taxonomy): Bacteria > Bacillati > Actinomycetota > Actinomycetes > Kitasatosporales > Streptomycetaceae > Streptomyces > Streptomyces sp. NPDC049970. Next base: position 121,328 of record NZ_JBFALP010000004.1, read on the forward strand.
CAACGCGGTGGTCCACACGGGCTGTCCGGCCGTGCTCCGGATGCTGTTCGGCTCGACCGGCTCCACCGGAACGGTCCGGGTCGAGGTGGCCGACACCAGCTGCCGACCGCCCCGGCCACGCCACGCGGAGGGTGAGGACACGGGCGGCCGCGGCCTGGAACTGGTGGACGGCCTCGCGGACCGCTGGGGCTGGCAGCCGGAAGGCGCCGGGAAGCGGATCTGGTGCGAGGTGGACCGGTGCGTCCCGGTCAGGGTCCCGGTGATCCAGGAGCAGCCCGCCGACCCGGTACGCCTCTGAACGACCCGCCACATCCTCAGCGGGCAGCAGCCCTCGCCCGGAACGTACGCCGGTAGACCGTGGGCGACACCCCCAGCGCGGCCTGCATGTGCTGCCGCAGTGAGGTGGCCGTACCGAACCCGGCGTCCCGCGCCACCTGGTCGACGGACAGGTCCGAGGACTCCAGCAGGTGCCGCGCCCGCTCCACCCTCTGCCGGGTGATCCACTGCCCCGGGCTGATGCCCGACTCGTCGCGGAAGCGGCGGGTGAAGGTGCGCACGCTCATCGACTCCTGCCGCGCCAGGTCGCGCAACAGGATCGGCTGCTCCAGCCGCCCGAGTGCCCAGGCCCGCGCGGCCGTCGTCGTGGCCGACCGCCTCTCGGGCACCGGCCGCCTGACGTACTGCGCCTGACCGCCGTCCCGGTGCGGGGGCACGACGGTGCGACGGGCGACGTCGTTGGCGACCGCGGAGCCGTGGTCGCGTCGCACGATGTGCAGGCAGAGATCGATCCCGGCGGCCACACCGGCGGAGGTCAGCACGTCCCCGTCGTCGATGAACAGCACGTTCGGATCGACACGGACCTCGGGGAAGAGCCGCTGGAAGTGTTCCGCGGACGCCCAGTGCGTGGTGGCGGGGCGGCCGTCGAGGTACCCGGCGGCGGCCAGCACGTATCCGCCCGTGCAGATGGAGACCAGCCGCGTCCCGGGGCTGATGTGCGCCAGCGCGGCGGCGAGTTCACCGGTGAGCCGCCCCTCCTCGTGGACGGGGCCCAGTGTGTACGACGCCGGTACGACGACCGTGTCGGCGGTGGCGAGGGCCTCCGGGCCCTGCTCCACCAGGATGCTGAAGTCGGCGTCGGTGCGTACCGGGCCGGGCGGGCGCACCGAGCACGTCACGACCTCGTACAGCTCGCGGCCCGCGTCCGGCGGGCCCGCACCCAGGGCGCGGCCGAAGATCCGCTGCGGGATGCCCAGTTCGAAGGGGAGCACCCCGTCCAGGGCTAGTACGACGACACGGTGCCGCATACGGTCTCCTGCTCCCTCGCGGACTCGCCGCCGCCGGTTCCGGACTGGTACACGTACTGCATGAAGGAGAAGTCGGCAGGAGGCCCGTTCATTCCCCCGGTGACGGCGCACCGGGCGGTCGCGGCGGCAGCCGCCCTGGCGACCGTGGCGGCGGGGCTCGGCGTCCGGTCGGTGGCGGGCGGGGACCTCGCGAAGTACGCGGGGGACGCGCTGTACACCGTGCTGGTCCACGCGGTGGTGGTGCTCCTCGCGCCCCGGGTGCGGCCGGCCGGGGCCGCGGGCGCCGCCCTGGTGTTCAGCTGGGCGGTGGAACTGGCCCAGCTGACCGGCGTACCCGCGGAGTTGTCCCGACGGAGCACGGTGGCGCGGCTGGTGCTCGGCTCGACGTTCAACGCACCCGACCTGCTCTGGTACGCGGTGGGCGCCGCTTCGGCCTGGGCCGTGCACACCCGGCTCGCCTCGTGGCGCCCCGCGGCGCGGCCGTGACCCGAGTGGCCCGATCCCTGCGAAGCGTGTCTGTCCGGCCACTCGTCCGGAAGGTGCGGAGAGCCGGAAGCTGGGCCGCGTGACTCGGACGACCGACGGCGCGGCCGTCGCCCCGCCGCCCGCCCGTTCCACCGGCCCGCGGATCCACCGGGCGTGGATCGTCGCGGCCGTCACCTTCGTGACGATCATCGGCGGCGCGGCGTTCAACTCGCTGCCGGGCCTCCTCATCGACCCCCTTCACACGGAGTTCGGCTGGTCACGCGGCGAGATCGGTCTCGCCGTGTCCGTCGACATGGCGCTGTACGGGCTGACCGCGCCGTTCGCCGCCGCGCTCATGGACCGGTTCGGCATCCGCCGGGTCGTGGTCGCCGCTCTCTGCGCCGTCGCGGCCGGGGCGCTGGCGAGCGTCTGGATGACGGCGTCCTGGCAGCTGATGCTCTACTGGGGGCTGCTCGTCGGACTGGGCACGGGTTCGATGGCGATGGCGTTCTCGGCGACCGTCACCAACCGCTGGTTCGTCGCCCGCCGGGGGCTCGTCACCGGAATCCTGACCGCGGCCGGTGCCTCCGGCCAACTGGTCTTCCTTCCGCTGTGCGCCTGGATCGTGGACCGGCACGGCTGGCGCCCGGCCTCGGTGACGGTCGCCCTCGCGGCCCTCGTCGTCGTCCCGTTCGTCCTGATCCTGATGCGGGACCACCCCGCCGACGTCGGCCTCGCCCCCTACGGCGGCACGTTCGTGGAGAAGCCGGCGCCCGCCACGGGTGCCGCGACCCGCGCCCTGCGCGTGCTGCTGGACGCGGCCCGTACCGGCCCCTTCTGGCTGTTGGCGGGCTCGTTCGCGATCTGTGGTGCCTCCACCAACGGCCTGGTCCGCACCCACTTCGTGCCCGCGGCGCACGACCACGGCATGGCGATCACCGCGGCGGCCTCGCTACTGGCCGTCATCGGCGTCTTCGACGTCATCGGCACCGTCTTCAGCGGCTGGCTCACCGACCGCTTCGACGCCCGGCGGCTGCTGGCCGTCTACTACGCGCTGCGCGGAGTCTCGCTGCTGCTCCTGCCGATGCTGATGGCTCCGGCAGTGCATCCACCGATGGTCTTCTTCATCGTGTTCTACGGCCTCGACTGGGTGGCCACGGTGCCGCCGACCCTGGCCCTGTGCCGTGAGCGGTACGGCGACAACAGTGCGATCGTCTTCGGCTGGGTCCTGGCCTCGCACCAGGTGGGAGCGGCCCTGGTGGCCTTCCTCGGCGGCGTGGCCCGCGATGCGACGGGCTCCTACGACCTGGTCTGGTACGCCTCGGGGGCGCTGTGCGCGACGGCGGCCCTCATGGTCCTGATGATCCGGCGCGGGAGGGGCGCCGAACCGGTACCCGCCGCCGGCTGAGCGCCCCGCGTCCCCGGTGTCAGTGCCGGGCCAGGCGCCCGGCGATCCTCCGCGCGTCCAGGGCGATCTCGCGGAGCATGCCGCTGATCGGGTTGGTGAACCCGGTGAAGTACAGGCCCGGCGCCTGATCCGGGGTGCGGGCGCCGTGCACCACCGGGCGGCCCCGGGCGTCCAGTACGCCGAGGTGGCCGACCAGGTCCTCCAGGCCGCGTTCGTAGCCGGTCGCCGCGATCACCGCGTCCGGGGTGATCCGGGTTCCGTCGGCCAGTACCACCGTGCCCTCGTCGAAGGAGTCGACGGCCGCCACGGGTACCACCCGGCCGCGCTTCACCGCGTTGATCAGCCCGACGTCCTGGACCGGGATCGCGCCCTCCTTGACCCGGGAGTACAGGCCGGTGTCGGGGCGGGGCAGGCCCTGTTCGGCCAGGTCGGGGACGGCCACGCGGCACAGCAGGCGCCCCGCGCCGTCGACGAGCCGCACCGGCAGCCTGCGGACCAGGACCGCGGTGGCCTGCGCGGGCCAGCCCGCCGTGGAGCGGCGCACGATGTGCGGGATCGTGCGGACCGCGATCCGCACCCGGGCCGCGCCCCCTTCCACCAGGTCGACGGCTATCTCGGCCCCGGTGTTGCCTATACCGGCCACGAGGACGTCCTTGCCCGCGTACGGCGCCGGGTCGCGGTAGCGCGAGGCGTGCACCAGCTCTCCGGTGAAGCCCTCGACGCCGGGCCACGCCGGTACGTGCGGGGTGTGGTTGAAGCCGGTGGCCACGACCACCGCGCGGCCGGTCAGCACCCGGCCGCCGGTCGCGCTCAGCTGCCAGCCGGTGCCGTCGGCGGTCCGGTCGATCCGGGAGACCTCGACCCCGGTGACGATCTCCAACTCGTGGTGCTCGGCGTACTTCTCCAGGTAGCGCACCATGTCGTCGCGCGACACCCAGCGCCCGAACCGCCGCGGCATCGCCAGCCCCGGCAGCGCCGACCAGCGACGGGTCGTGTGGAGGTGGAGCCGGTCGTAGTGGCGGCGCCAGGAGTCGGCGACCCGGGTGGACTTCTCGAGCACCACCGCCCGTACGCCCTTTTCCCGCAGGGCCGCGGCGGCGGCGAGGCCGCCCGGGCCGCCGCCGATCACATAGACCGGCCGGCCGTCGGTGCGGTCGACGGAGGCGGGCGGGGCGCCGGGCGTGGATGTGCTGTCTGACATGGTTCGGAGCGTAATCGGACATGAACATGATGGGTTCCGGTCCGGGCGGGAATCGGTTGCGAAATGATCACGGGGCGGGCGATCCGGGGCGTATCGCCCCCGGTTCGGGCCCCCGGACCACGACTCCCCGCTCCCTCGCCCCGGCCTGGACCGGCCGCGGGGACCCTTGCTCAGAGCCCCGGAGCGCCCCAGACCGGGAACCAGCGCGCGAGGTCGGCCTCCACCCGGAGGTCGTCCCCGAGCACCGCCCGCACCTGGAGCTCCAGCTGGCTGTCGCGCTTCTCCCCGCCGCCGGGAGCCGGCGCGAACGGGTAGAACGTGCCTCGCTTGTAGAGGTAGACCAGCGCCAGCGAACGCCCCTCGGGGCTGCGGAACCCGATCAGCGAGCAGAGCAGCTGCGGTCCGAAGCCGCCGTCCTGGAGCAGGCTGTTGACCGCGTGCAGGTCGTTGACCAGGGCGGCCGTGTCGCCGGATGCCTGGCGGGCCAGCAGCCAGGTGTAGCCGTAGCCGTCCCGGGTGAACGCCACCGGAATCCCGCCACGCCCGGTGTCCGCGTCGAGCAGTTCCCGCACGTCCTGCCGGACACGGGCGAACGCGCCGCCCTCCACCCCCGCGAAACACACCGAGCCGAGCCCGGTCGGCGTGAAGCCCGTACCCGCCTGGAGGGTGAGAGCGGCGGAGGGCACGGCGAAGAGCTGGTCGAGGTCGGGGCGCACCGGCTTGCCGCGCCCCAGGATGCTGTCGAGCAGGCCCACGGGGACTCCTTACGGGCGGGACAGGTCGGCGGAGATGCGGGCCAGCTGGTCCAGCCGCTGTTCGAGGGTCGGGTGGGAGGAGAGGAGCCTGCCGAGACTCTCCTTCGTGGCGAAGGCGGGCACGAAGTAGAAGGCGTTGTACGGCTCGGCCTTCCGCAGGTCCTCCGTCGGGATCCGGGCCATCTGTCCGCTCACCTTGGTCAGGGCGGAGGCGAGCGCCGACGGGCGGCCGGTGAGCAGGGCGGCGGTGCGGTCGGCCGACAGCTCGCGGTAGCGGGAGAGCAGCCGGGTCAGCAGGAAGCTCAGGGCGTACACGACCGCGCTGATCAGCGGGATGAGCATGATGATGACGCCCACCGGGTCGTTGCCCCTGCTGCCGCGCGCGAAGCCGCCCCACAGGGCGACCCGCGTGACCACTCCGGCGAGCACCCCGAGGAAGGACGCGATCGTCATCACGGCCACGTCGCGGTGCGCGACGTGCGACATCTCGTGGGCCAGGACGCCTTCGAGCTCTTCGGGCTCCAGTCTCCGCAGCAGCCCTGTCGTGGCGCAGACCAGGGCGGTCCGCTCGCTGCGGCCGGTCGCGAAGGCGTTCGGCACGTCGCTCCGCGCGATCGCCACCCGCGGCTTGGGCATGTCGGCCAGTGCGCAGATCCGGTCGATCGCGCCGTGCAGCTCCGGGGCCTCCTGCGGGGTGACCTCCCGGGCGCCCATCCCGTACGCCGCGATGCGGTCGCTGAACCAGAACTGGGCGACGAAGAGGCCGCCCGCGACGACCAGGACGACCGGCCAGGCGCCGCGCAGGACGGCGAGGAGCACGCCCACCAGGACCACGTACAGCAGCCCGATGAAGAACATCGTGCTCACCATGCGGGTGGTCAGTCCGCGGTCCGGGGCGTAGCGGGAACGGGCTCGTGCCATGGGTGCCTCCAGCAGTCCACCTGCTCCCATAGTGCCCCTTTCCGGGACGGACCGGACGTCGCTGCTGCCCCTTCGCCGTTTCCCCGGGCGGACCGGACGGACTTGTTCCGCCGACGGGCTTCCGTCGGCGGGCCGGACCGGACGCCGGGTCTCAGGGCCAGAGGAGCTCGCGGGTCCAGCCCGCGCCCTCCCGGCGGTAGCGCAGCCGCACGTGCCGACGCCGCGCGTCGCCCTGGAAGAACTCCACCTCCTCCGGTTCGACCACGTACAGCGTCCAGGTCTCCGCCTCGGTGTCGGGTTCGGCCCGCGCGCGCTCCCAGGCGGCCTCCGAGGCCTCCACCAGGTCCTGGTGCGCCGGCAGCACCTCGCTCTGCGACCCGGTCAGCGCCGAGGCCAGCGCTCCGGCCGACCTGGCCCTCAGGTCCGCCCGGCTCGCCGCGCGGCCCGCCCGGACGACCCCGCCCCGCACCCGTACCTGGCGGCCCTGCGCGGGCCAGTAGAGACCGAGGGCCGCGTGGGGGCGGGCGGCGAGCTGGCGCCCCTTCGCGCTGGTCGCGTGCGTGGCGAAGTGCCAGCCGTGCCCGTCCGCGTCGTGCAGCATCAGCGTGCGCACGTCGGGGCGGCCCTCGGCGTCCGCCGTCGCCAGGGTCATGGTGTGCGGCTCGGTCTGCCCGGCGGCCACCGCCTCGGCGAACCAGGTGTGGAAGAGGGCGAGGGGGTCGGCGGGTGCGGCGGACGGGTCGAACCCGGGGAGGGTGACGTCCCAGACGCGCTGCGCGCGGAGCAGGTCGCGGAAGGCCTTCTGTGTATCGCTCATGTGCCCATTCCACAGGGTCGCGGCCGGGTGCGGGGACGCCGAAGGCGGACCACCCGGGTGGTCCGCCTTCGGTGAGACAGGACATGGGGAGCCGCGAAGGAGGTGCGGCTCCCGGTGTATGCGGGGGAGTCCTGGCCGGCGCCTACCTGACCGGCTTCTTGCCGGTGATGCCCAGGTGTACCAACAGGGCCAGGTTGGGACGGAGTTCGGCCTGCTTCACGCCCCAGGTGGTGAAGCCCTTCTGGTGCGAGGCGACCCCCGCGAGCATGACGACCAGGGAGCCCGCCACCGCCCCGGGGCTGACGTCCTTGTCCACCTTGCCCTTGGACTGGAGCTCCTTGACCGCGTCGGTCAGGGAGTTGGTGACCGAGTTCAGGACCTTCATGCGGATCTTGTTGAACCGCTTGTCGCCCTCAGCCGCGCCGAGGTCGACGACCCGGAGGATCGCGTCGTGGCGGCGCCAGAAGTCGAGGAACCCCTCGACGAGGTCTTCGGAGGTCTGCCAGCCGGCCTTGCCGACCCAGGAGCGGCCGCCGACCAGTTCGGTCAGCCCGGCACCCTCCTTGGCCATTTCCTCGGCGAGTTCGAGGACGGCGCCCTCGACATCGGGGAAATACTGGTAGAAAGTCGCGGGTGAAGTCCCGGCCTTACGGGCCACGTCGATGACTTTGACGTCCCGGTACGGCGAGGAGCTGAGCATCTCGCTGAGGCAGTCGAGCAGCTTCTGCCGCGTCGCCTGACCTCGCCGACCAGCCACGCGGCCGTCGACGGTGCGCACTTGTCCTGTCATGCCGTCAGCTTACCGAGGGGTGATCCCAGCGCGATCTGGCCGACTGCAAATGGGGAACGGGCCAGTGTGCGCGGGGTGGAGCGCGCAATTCACGGAGGCGCCCGGAAGCCTTTTCCGCTGGTGCGACGGGTAATTGAATTGCGCTTCTTTCCGTGCCGGGGTGCGCTCCGGTGCGATGTTGTTATCAACAGGCTGTGGATAACTTCGGTGGACAACTCGTGTCCACCGGCGGTGCGGAATCTTCACGATTCGGGCAAAGGTTCTATTTGGCCGCTCGGGGCGCGCCACTCGGCCCCCGACGATACGTTGAATGTGACGGGCGTCACCGTCGCCCTCGTCGCGGTGCGCCGCGCCGCCGCCGTTGTCCCCAGCCCACGGAAGGACCGGGCCATGGCCGTATTCGAGTCGGTGCCGTGCTGGGCGGACGTACAGCTCTCCGATCTCGAGGCGGGCAAGCGCTTCTACGGCGGGCTCTTCGGCTGGACCTTCCGGGCGGGCGACGGAATGCCCTTCGCCGACGCGTACAGCGACGGCGGACTCGTCGCCGCGCTCGCCGCCAAGCAGGACGGCCGCATGCCGACGACCTGGGGCGTCTACTTCTCCACCGACGACATCCGCGCCACCGTCGCCCGCATCAGGGAGGCGGGGGGCCTGATCATCACCGATCCGGTGCGCGCCGGCCGGGCCGGGGTCCTCGCCCAGGCGGCCGACCCCGGCGGCGCGGTCTTCGGCCTCTGGCAGGCGGGCGACCGCGCGGGTTTCGAGAAGCGGAACGAGCCCGGCGCCTTCTGCTGGACCGAGGTCTACACCCGGCAGCCGGAGCGCGTGGACGCCTTCTACGAGGAGGTGTTCGGCTTCCAGGGCACCGACATCGAGCTGCCCGGCGGCTCCGGGACGGCGGAGGGCTTCCGGATGTGGTCCCCGGCCGGGACCGAACCGGGTGACGACACCGCGATCGGCGGACGCGCCGTCATCACGGACGCGTTCCCCGAGATGATGCCCAGCCACTTCCTCAGCTACTTCGCCGTCACCGACTGCGTCCGCACCGTCGAGACCGCCGAACGCCTCGGTGGCCGGATCACGGCCCCGCCGATGGACATCCCGTACGGGCGTATGGCGGTCCTCCAGGACGACCAGGGCGCCGCCTTCGCCGTACTCCAGCCGACCGAGCTGCTGACCTGAGCCGGGCCGGGAGGTGCCGGCCGTTCCGCGAACGGCGGGGCCGCAAACCCGTACCCGTGGTGACGGCGTCCTGAAGGTGCGGGAGTGTCACAAGACACCCTGATCCGCCCCCGGGTTCGCAACCGGGCCCCGAGCCAGGAAGAATCAGGGTGCGCACCGCCAAGTGGTGCCCAGTGGTGAGACGCTGCACAGGGCGGGAATTCGCGGGCTTCTGTTCCTGAGGTCCGTACGGGGAGGTGGCAGGCAAGTGGAGCAGCTGACGCAGCATGACCCGAGGCGGATCGGCCCGTTCGAGGTGCTGGGACGGCTCGGGGCCGGCGGCATGGGGCTGGTCTATCTCGCGCGGTCGGCGTCGGGCCGGCGTGTGGCGATCAAAACTGTTCGTACGGAATTGGCCGAGGACCAGCTGTTCCGGGTCCGCTTCACACGTGAGGTGGAGGCCGCCCGCGCGGTCAGCGGCTTCTACACCGCCGCCGTGGTCGACGCCGATCCGAGGGCGGCCGTGCCCTGGCTGGCGACCGCCTACGTCCCGGCCCCCTCGCTCGAGGAGATAGTGAGTGAGTGCGGGCCGATGCCGACGCAGGCGGTGAGATGGCTTGCCGCCGGGATCGCCGAGGCCCTGCAGTCGATCCACGGGGCCGGGCTCGTCCACCGCGACATGAAGCCGTCCAACGTGCTCGTGGTCGAGGACGGACCCAGGGTCATCGACTTCGGCATCGCGTCGGGCGTCTCCAACACCCGGCTGACCATGACGAACGTCGCGGTGGGTACCCCCGCGTACATGTCTCCCGAGCAGGCCCGCGACTCCCGCAGCGTGACGGGCGCGAGCGACGTGTTCTCGCTGGGCTCGACACTCGTCTTCGCGGCGACCGGCCATGCCCCCTTCCACGGCGCGAACCCGGTCGAGACCGTGTTCATGCTGCTGCGCGAGGGCCCCGACACGGAGGGGCTGCCCGACGACCTGCGTCCGCTCATCGAGTCCTGCATGCAGATGGACGCGTCCCGGCGGCCCAGCCCGGCGGATCTGCAGGCCCAGCTCGCCCCGCACCTGTTCGCGTCCGGCGGCGACGACAGCGGCACGGCCTCGGCCTGGCTGCCGAGCGTGGCGACGGCGATGATCGAGCTGCGCCGCGGCGGCGGCCGCACCGTCGCCGTCGCACCCGCCCCCGTGGCGGCACCGCCGCCCCCGCAGCGGCCGCCGGAGGCGGCGTGGGGCGGCGGGGGCGACCTGCCGACCGCTCCCGCGCCGGTGCCTCCCGCGCCCGACGGCGGCCCCGTGCGCCTGCCCGGGGCCAAGGTGCCGATCGGACCCGGACCGAGACCGGTGGACGTGCGCGGACCCGCCGCCGCGCACGCCGACCCGGCCACCGGCTGGGTACGCCGGCCGGGCGGACAGACCGCGGCGGCGCCGGCCGTGCCGGTGCCCGCACCCGGGCCCGCCCCGGACGCGGCGCCCGCCGCACCGGAGCGCTGGCGGCCCTGGCGCTTCCGCATGTCGAACGACGTGTGGGGTACGCCCGTCGTCGTCGGCGACCTGCTGTACGTGACGTCCTTCGAGGTCCACGCCCTGGACGTGGGCAACGGCCGCCGCCAGTTCAAGACCCGGGACGTGGCCTGGTCGATGGCCGTCGACGGCGGCCGGATCCACGCCTCGGACGGCCCGTCGCTGTACGCCCTGGACGCCGCGACCGGCGCCGAGCGCTGGCGGCTCGGGACCGATGCCTGGGTGTACTCGCTCAAGGCCGACCGGGGCACCGTCGTGACCGCCACGCGGGGCGGTGGCGTGCAGGCGTGGGAGGCGTCCAGCGGCGAGAAGCTGTGGGACGTCAGGGGGGTCCAGACGGACTTCGAGACGGCGGAGGCCGGGCCCGTCATCCACGACGGCACGGTGTTCCTCTGGCAGGAGGCGCGGCTGCGGGCCGTCGACGCGCGCACCGGCGCGGAGCGCTGGTCCTACCCCGTCGGCGACGCCGCGTCCTGCGGCGGGGTGCCCGTCCGGGTGACCCCGGCGCCGGACGGCTTCGTGTACGTCGCGGCGGGCACCCGGGTGCTGGCCGTGGACGCCGTGTCGGGGCGCGTGCGCTGGCACTTCGAGTCACCGGCCGTCTTCCTGTCCCCGCCCGCCTTCGCGCCGGGCCCCGCGGTCACGGGCGGCGGGGTGTACCTCGCCGACTACCTCGGCACCGTCTACGCCCTGGACGCCTCGACCGGCAAGGACCGGTGGCGCATCGCGACGGAGGCCCGGCAGTCCATCGAGCCGGTCCTCGTCACGGCGGGGAACGTGCACGTCGGCAGCGGCAGCGCGCTGTACACGCTGGACGCGGTGACCGGCACGCCCAAGTGGCGGTTCGCGGCGGGCGGCGAGGTCGTCGGAGCCCCGGTGGTCGCGGACGGCCGTGTCCACTTCGGCTCCGCGGACCACGTGCTCTACACCCTGGACGCCGCGGGCGGGCAGCTCCGCTGGAAGCTGGCCACGGGCGGCGAGATCACGGGCTCCCCGGTGGCGCAGGCGGGCGTCGTGTACGCGTGCAGCAAGGACCGCTGCGTGTACGCCCTGGACGCGCTGAAGGGCACGGGGACGGGGAACAGGGCGCGGGTCTGACGGCCGTCCCGGCCCCGGTGACCGGTTCGCGAGCGGGGCGGGTTCGTGAGCGGGGCGGGGGGCCTCAGGGGTGCGGCGGGTGGTACCGGTCGCGCTCCTGGCCGCCCTCGTCCCGTCCGGGATACGTGTCCCCGTCCTGCACCGGGTACGCGGCGGTGTCCTCGTCGCCGCGTGAGGCGGTGGGCGGTCCGGTGTGCGAACCTCCGGGCGGTCCGGCGTCCGGACCTCCGCGCGGTCCGGCGGGTGGGCCTTCGGGCGCCGCACGGTGGCGGCCCGGCCCGGTGTACGGGTCCGCCTCGGGTTCCGGGCCGGGGGACGTCTGCGCGGCCGGGCCCGGCTCCTGGGTGGGCGGCCAGGTGTCCGGACGGTCGTCCGGCGGCACGGGATACGGCTCGGCGGTGTTCCCGCCGCGCACCCGCCGTCGTCCCGACATGAGCAGGGCGCCCAGCAGGAGCAGCACACCGCCGGCCAGCGCCTGCGCCACGCCCCACCGGAGTCCGGCACCGTCACCGTCGACGGTCAGGCTTCCCGCGGCCTGTCCCACGCGGACCATCCACAGCACGGTGAAGCCGAGCACGATCAGGCCCGCCAAGGCCACCACCCAGCGTGAGCGCAGGACGACCCCCACCAGGGTCACCAGGGCCGCGAACAGGAAGGGCAGCAGGATCGAGGTCATCACGGATGACGAGACCCCGGTGACGCCGTCGAACAGGTCCTGGACGCGGTAGTCCCGCCCGAGGCGGGAGTCGTACCAGCTGTGGAAGGGGCTCTGGGCCGCCGCCGCCGCGCCGACGAGCGCGACGACCGAGCCGAGGACGTTGCGGACCATGGTCAGCCTCCCGGGCCTTGGCGCACGGCTGTGCGCACCGCTCCCCGCCTCGACGCTACGCCTGGCCGATCTTCCCTGCCATCGGAGACCATGACGAGACCGTGACAGGGCCATGACGGGATCATGGGCAAGAGCCGGGAATGCTGTGCCTCACGGTGTCGCGCGGTCGCGCGAGACCCGGAGAGGCCGAACTACCGCAAGGGGGGCTGCGTCGATGATGCGGCGACGAATCAGGTTCGCGACCGTACTGGTCGTGGTGGTGCTCGCACTCACGGGCTTCTCCACGTCCAGCCACGGAGGGAAGAGCGGGAAGAGCCGCAGCAGCGGATCCGGAGGTGGAGGCTGCTCCAACTCCAAGAAGAGCAACAGCGGTTACCGCCACAACGACTATGACGACGACGACTACGACAGCTCGTCGGGCTCGTCCGGCGGCTCCACCTACTCGACGCCGACACCCGGCTCCACCGCGTCCGGGGCCCCGCAGGTCCGCGTCGTCCGCTGCGCGCAGGCCAAGAAGGGCAAGCGCCGGGCGGTGACCTCGTCCACGGTCGAGATCACCTCGACCACGACCGGCACGCGGACGTACGACGTGGACGTGACGTTCCTGGACGCCAAGGGGCTGACGGTCGACACGGGTGAGGCCAGTGTGGACCTCGACTCCGGCGGGGCCAAGACACTCACGGTCCGGATGGACAGCCCCCGCCTGGTCTCCCGGGTGAAGCGCTGCACGGTCACGGCGGAGCCCGCCTACTGATGACGTCGGCGGCACACGGAGCGGGGCCCGAGCCGACGGCTCGGGCCCCGCTCCGCGCACACGCCGCGGCCGCGACGGCTCCCCCTCCGCGCCGCCGCGGCCGTTCCCCGTGAGATGGAGGTCTAGTTGGCCGGCTCCGAGGTCGCGTGCATGTCGTCGGTGGTGGCCTGACCACCCGTCGCGTGCATGTCCTTCGTCGTGACCTTGCCTGCGTCGCCGCCCGTGGCGTGCATGTCCTGCGGCTTGATCTCAGGGTTCTTCTTCGCTGCGTCCGCCATGGTGATCCGCTCCCGTTGGTGTCGATCGGCCGATGCCCGCCCGGCTGTTCCCCCGTGGACTGCCGGGCGGGCGTATCAGGGCCGTTCACGATAGTGCTCACGGCCACGACATCAGCCCGCCTGCCCCCCGATGCGACGGGTTGACGTGCACGAGACTGCCGTATCGCGATAAACGAATGATGAACGGCTCCGTCCGGGTGGGGCGGGAGAGTCCTCGGGCCGCCGTGGGACAGCCCTCAGGCCGCCACGGAGTCGCCGGACGGGAGCAGGGCCCGCACGCCGTCGGCCTCCTGCGAACCCAGCTCGTCGTAGATGCTCAGAGCCTCGCGCCAGCAGGCCTCCGCCCGCCCGATCTGCCCGATGTCGGCCAGGGCGCGGCCGAGCACCGTGAGGACGTTGCCCCGCCGCCACGCACCACCGATGCCCCGCAGGGCGGTCAAGGCCTGCTCCGCCTTGGTCGCCGCGTCCGCCGCCGCTCCGGCCGCGATGTCGACCTCCGCCAGCCGGAAGAGCGTCATGCCCTCCCACAGCCGCTGACGGCTGTCACGGAAGACGTCGAGCGCTTCCAGGAGGCGGTCCGTCGCCTCGGCGAACTGGCCGCTCCGGGTGTGGGCCATCCCCAGCGCGTAGCGCCCGTTCGCGCTCCGCAGGGCGTGCCCCATGCCGTCGTAGATCGCCGTCCCCTCCTGGGCGAGGGACACCGCGCTGGTGATCCGGCCCGTCGCCAGGTGTATGCGGGACAGGTTGCACAGCGCGCTCGCCTCGCCGGGGCGGTCGTCGACGCGCCGGAAGCTCTCGATGGCCTGGGTGAGGTACTTCTCCCCGTCCTCGTGCCGGCTCTGGTAGAGCGCCATGATTCCGCGCGCGTTCGCGGCCCAGCAGCCCGGCAGCGGGTCCGTGTCCGCCTCGACGAGCCGCATCACCTGCTGCGCCTCCTCCTCGGCCTGGTCGAACCGGCCCGAGGTGTGGTGCACGTCGGCCAGGGTCATCAGCGCCCGGACCTCGGTCCGTCGGTCGCCGCCGGCGCGGGCCGCGTTCAGCACCGAGATGGCGACCGTCTCGTACTGCTTGGAGTCGGCGCCGGACTCCCCGAGGTCGAGCGACGCCCACAGCAGGTCCACGGCCCTGCGCAACGTGCCCGGGGCGTACGACTGCTGTACGCAGGACAGGAGCGGGCCCGCCTCGGCGTACAGCCAGTCCAGCGCCCTGTGCCGGTCGTCGAACGACAGGCCGGGGTGCTCCGTCGGCTGCAGGTGGTCGACCAGCCGGTCTCCCGGCCGCTCCAGCGCGTAGACGCCCGCCGCCGTCGCCAGGTAGAAGTCCAGCAGCCGGGAGAGCGCCAGCTCCCTTTCCACCGGCGGCTGTTCGTCGCGTTCCGCGCACGCACGCGCGTAGAGGCGCACCAGGTCGTGGTACCGGTAGCGGCCCGGGGCCGCCGACTCCAGGAGGCTGGTGTCGACCAGGGACTCCAGGACGTCCTCCGCCGTGTGGATCTCCAGGTTGAGGAGCGCGGCCGCCGCCGCGAGGGAGATGTCCGGGCCGTCGGCCAGGCCCAGCAGGCGGAAGGCCCGGGCCTGGGCAGGCTCCAGCTGGCCGTACCCCAGCTCGAAGGTGGCCTTCACCGCGAGGTCGCCCGCCTGGAGTTCGTCCAGCCGGCGGCGCTCGTCGGCGAGCTTCGCGGCCAGGACCGCGACCGTCCAGGTGCGGCGCGAGGCGAGCCGGGAGGCGGCGATGCGGATGGCCAGCGGCAGGAAGCCGCAGGCGGCCACCACGTCCAGGGCGGCCTTGCGCTCCGAGCGGACGCGTTCGTCGCCGACGATGCGGGTGAAGAGCTGCAACGCCTCCTCGGGTGACATCACGTCCAGGTCCACCAGGTGTGCGCCCGCCAGGTCGACCATGCGGACGCGGCTGGTGACCAGCGCGGCGCAGCCCTCGGTGCCGGGCAGCAGGGGCCGGATCTGGGCCGCGTCATGGGCGTTGTCGAGCAGCACCAGGATGCGGCGGCCGTCGAGGGTGGAGCGGTAGAGGGCGGCCCGCTCGTCCAGGGAGTCCGGGATCGCCGAGTCGGACGTGCCCAGGGCGCGCAGGAACGAACCGAGCACCGTCTCGGGCTCGGCGGCCCTCGCCCCCGCGCCCTGGAGGTCGACGTACAGCTGGCCGTCCGGGAAGTGGCGGCGTGCCTGGTGCGCGACGTGCACCGCGAGGGTCGTCTTGCCCACGCCGCCGATACCGGCCAGCGCGGAGACCGCCATGACGGAACCCTCGCTGGACGCGAGCCGGTCGCCCAGTTCGCGTACGAACGAGGAGCGGCCGGTGAAGTCCGGGACGGTGGCCGGGAGCTGGGCCGGACGGACCGGGGCGGGGGCCGGGGGCGTCGGGTCGACCGGGCGGGCCAGTTCCTCGTCGGCCCGCAGGATGCGCCGTTGCAGGGCGGCGAGTTCGGGACGCGGGTCGACTCCCAGTTCCTCGGCGAGCAGCCTGCGGGTGTCGGCGTACACGGCGAGGGCCTCGGCCTGCCTGCCACTGCGGTAGAGGGCGACCATGAGCAGCTCCCGCAGCCGTTCGCGCAGGGGGTGCGCGGCGGTGAGCGCGGTCAGTTCGGACACGGCCTCCGCGTGGGAGCCGACCTCCAGGTCCAGGTCCAGCCGGGTTTCGACGAGCTGGAGGCGCCATTCCTCCAGGCCCGCCCGCCGGTTGTCCGCGTACGGGCCGGGGAGGGAGGCGAGCGCCTCGCCGTCCCAGAGGCCCAGCAGCTTGTTGATGAGGGTGCGGGCCTGGAACCGGTCCCCGCCGCCGCGGGCCTTCTCCGCCTCGGCGGCCAGGTCCTGGGCGTGGGTCAGGTCGAGCGCCTCGCGGGGGATCCGCACCGCGTAGCCGCCTGCCTCGCTGACCAGGGTGTCCTGGCCCAGGGTCTTCCGGAGCCGGGACGCGTACGTCCGTACCGTCGCCAGCGCGCGGGCCGGGGGGTCGTCACCCCAGAGGGCGTCGATGAGTTCGGCCGCCGTGGCGGTGCGGCCGTCACGCAGCAGGAGGGCTGCCAGCAGGGCCCTCTGCTGCGGGGAGCCGGACGGCAGGGGCTCGCCGCCCAGCCAGGCGCGTACGGGGCCCAGCACGGTGAAGCGCAGTTCGGTGCCGGCCGCCCGTTCCCGCGCGGCCCGCTGCTCCGGACCACGCACTCCGGGCGCGTTGTCGCGGTCCATGATGCCCCCTGTCCTGCTTGCCCCGCCGGTCCTGCCGATCCCGCCCTGCTCCGTACCGCTGGTATCGCGCTCAACAGTCTGCCTTGTCGCGGGCGGGATCGGCAGCATCGGGTGATGCTCCGCACAGGCCCTCGACAACCATCAGGCGGCGGCGCCCTGTTCGGGACCCGCGGCAGCCGCCCGGTGCGCGGGCGGGCGTTCGCGCACCGCGGCCCGGAAGGCAAAGGGCAGGAGCCCCGCTCCTCCGCCGGGGCGGGGGAGCGGGGCTCCTTGGGTACTGCTCACTCGGCCGCGATCGGCCGACCCGGGCAACTAGGCCGGGGTGACGTTCTCAGCCTGCGGACCCTTGGGTCCCTGAGTGACGTCGAAGTTCACGACCTGGTTCTCCTCGAGGGAGCGGAACCCGGACGCGTTGATCGCGGAGTAGTGGACGAAGACATCCGGGCCGCCGCCGTCCTGGGCGATGAAGCCGAAGCCCTTTTCAGCGTTGAACCACTTGACGGTTCCGGTAGCCATAAGCCCTCCTTGGGCCAAAGGGTTGCCCTGCTCCAGAACCTGCATACAAGTCTGAAAACTACAAAAGCCTGCGGGTCACATGCTCCGCAGGCTCTGTACTGCAAGGGAAACCAAACTGCAACTTGCGGGCGAGCCTAGCACGCGGTCCGCGGGGAGCGGTAGAGGGAAAGATCACCCGACTCCGATGTTTTCCGTACCGCCCGACCGTTGGCCCGACAGGCCTTCCGAGGACGGTCGGGACGCCCCGATGCCACCCGCCGACGGGCACGGGTCTAGCCTCGGGATGTGGACAATTCAACCGTCTCTCCCGTAGAAGGCGACGACCGTCGCAGCAGGCCGCGCGTCGGCCACATCCAGTTCCTGAACTGCCTCCCCCTGTACTGGGGACTGGCACGGACCGGGACCCTGCTCGATCTGGAGCTGTCCAAGGACACCCCGGAAAGACTCAGCGAGCAGCTGGTCCGCGGGGACCTCGACATCGGTCCCGTCACCCTGGTCGAGTACCTGCGCAACGCCGACGACCTCGTCGCCCTCCCCGACATCGCGGTCGGCTGCGACGGGCCCGTCATGTCGTGCGTGATCGTCTCGCAGCTCCCGCTGGACCGGCTCGACGGTGCCCGGGTGGCCCTCGGCTCGACCTCGCGCACCTCCGTACGCCTGGCCCAGCTGCTGCTCTCCGAGCGCTACGGCGTCACCCCGGACTACTACACCTGCCCGCCGGACCTCGGCCTGATGATGCAGGAGGCGGACGCCGCCGTCCTGATCGGCGACGCCGCGCTGCGCGCCAACCTCCACGACGCGCCCCGGCTCGGACTGCAGGTCCACGACCTGGGCGAGATGTGGAAGGAGTGGACGGGGCTGCCGTTCGTCTTCGCGGTCTGGGCCGCGCGCAAGGACTACCTGGCCGCCCACCCCGACTACGTGGCGAAGGTGCACGAGGCGTTCCTGGCCTCGCGCGACCTCTCCCTGGAAGAAGTCACGAAGGTGGCCGAGCAGGCCGCGCGCTGGGAGTCCTTCGACGCCGAGGTGCTGGAGCGCTACTTCACCACGCTGGACTTCCGGTTCGGTCCGGACCAGCTGGCGGGCGTGCGCGAGTTCGCGCGGCGTACCGGCCCGACGACCGGCTTCCCTGCGGACGTCAAGGTCGAGCTGCTCGGCGGCTGACGCGGGGAGGACGTGACGGGAGTACGGGAATGGCGCGGGCAAGAAGGTGAATCCCGTACCATTCCCGGGTCCTTGTCCTGGCCTTCCCCGAGCCTTACCCGGAGAGGTCCCGCTTTCGGCCCGGCATTCCCTTCCCGGGAAAGGGCGGGAATGCCCGGGGCCTCGCGGTGAAGCCGCTCCCGAAGCTCTGCGCCCGCACGCGCGGTGAAATAGGGGAAGGCGTCCGGAACGCCTTCCCCTATCCCTTCCGGAACCCCGATCGGCGCGCACGAACGGCGTATTCGCGCCTTTCGGTGTGGCGAAATCCCTGCTTCGTGCCCATAGGGGCGAAATCGGCAGAAGGGGTGTCGGTGACCCTGCGACCCGGGCCGCCTAGGCTGCCGTCCGAGTCCTGGGTTCCACGGGGGGAGACCGTATGCAGCCGCTGGAAGCCGGCGAACCGCACACCATCGGTGCCTACCGGCTGCTCGGCAGGCTCGGAGCCGGCGGTATGGGCCGGGTCTACCTGGGCCGCAGCGCGGGCGGACGCACCGTCGCGGTCAAGGTCGTCCACCCCCACTTCGCCCTCGACGAGCAGTTCCGCGCCAGATTCCGGCGCGAGGTGGACGCCGCCCGCCGCCTCGGCGCCCGGTGGACGGCCCCCGTCCTGGACGCCGACCCGGACGCCCCCGTCCCCTGGGTGGCGACCGGCTACGTCGCCGGGCCGCCGCTCTCCGACGCCGTGCCCCGTTACGGCCCGCTCCCCGAGTACGCGGTGCGGACCCTGGGCGCCGGGCTCGGCGAGGCGCTCGACGCCGTGCACGGACACGGCCTCATCCACCGCGACGTGAAGCCCTCCAACGTCCTGCTCGCCCTCGACGGGCCCAGGCTGATCGACTTCGGGATCGCCCGCGCCCTCGGCGCCACCGTCTCCCTCACCTCCACCGGCGTCTCCGTCGGCTCACCCGGCTACATGGCCCCGGAGCAGATCCGGGGCCTGGACATCTCAGGGGCGGCGGACGTCTTCTCGCTCGGCGCGGTCCTCGCGTACGCGGCGACCGGCAACGCCCCCTTCCTCGGGGACTCCTCGGCCGTACTCCTCTACAAGGTGGTGCACGAGGAACCCGAACTCGGCGACCTGGAGGGCGAACTGAGGGATGTGGTGGCCGGGTGCCTCGCCAAGGACCCCGCCGACCGGCCCGCCCCCGCCGACCTCGCCCGCAGGCTCGCCCCCGGCGGGGCCGCCGTGCTGGTGGCGCCGGGCTGGCTGCCGGACCCCCTGGTGCGTGAGGTCAGCCGGTCGGCGGTGGCCCTGCTGGACCTGGAGCCGCAGGAGGAGCCGGTGCGGTCGGGGCCCGTACCGTTCAGCAACGCGTCGCTGGGGAGCGCCGCGCTCGGGGTGTTCGGCCCGCCTCTGTTGCCCCCTCCGCCCGGACCCCCGGCCGCCGCCGACCCGGGACCGGGCCCCCGGGTCGCCGTCACCGTGGACACCGGCCCGCAGTCCGGAGTGCGCCGAGGACGCCGCGTCAGCTGCACCGTGGCGCTGGCCGTCGCGGGCGCCCTCGCCGTGGTGACCGTGGGCGCCGCGACGCTCGGCGACCTGTTCACCGGCAGCGGCGGCGACCCGGGGCACAGCAACGACGGGGCCGCTGAGCCCCCGTCGGCCACCCGGTCGACGGGGCCGCCGGACGCCGCGCAGCCCCCGTCGGCCACCCCGTCCGCACCAACCCGGGCGGACGCGCTGCCCAAGGCGTTCGCCGGCACCTGGAAGGGGCCGACGACCGAGCGCAACGGGTCACCGCACGGCACGCTCACCGCCGTGTTCACCGAGGGGAAGAAGGGCCAGGACGTGGTCCGGCTGTCCTACGAGCTCGACGTGCTCGGGACGAGCGTCGTCTGCAAGGGCATCGGCAGCCTCGTCTCCGGCACGGCCACCGAGCTCAGGATCCGGGAGCGCCCCGACCCGGACTCCGCCACCGGCTCCCTGTGCACCGGCGGCGAGGCCGACCTCGACTTCACCCTCGCCTCGGCCGACTCCCTGGCCTACGTGTCCCACGAGAAGGCGGCGGGCACGCCGAAGGGCACGCTCACCAGGTCCGGCGGCTGACTCCGGCAGCGGCTGGCGTACGCTGGATCGGTCCGTGGATCCGCAGAAGAACCGCCGAAAGGTGACAGCCCGGTGACCGAGAAGGCCGACCTTCAGCCCATCCTCGACCGCGCCGCCGAGGGCGGGCGGATCACTCCGCAGGAGGCGCTCGACCTGTACAGGTCGGCGCCGCTGCACGCGCTGGGGAGCGCGGCCGACGCCGTCCGCCGCCGTCGTTACGCCGGTACGGAGCACATCGCGACGTACATCATCGAGCGCAACATCAACTACACCAACGTGTGCGTCACGGCCTGCAAGTTCTGCGCCTTCTACGCGGCTCCCAAGGACACCGCCAAGGGTTGGACGCGCGATCTCGACGACATCCTGCGCCGCTGCGCGGAGACCGTCGAGCTGGGCGGCACGCAGATCATGTTCCAGGGCGGCCACCACCCGGACTACGGCGTCGAGTACTACGAGGAGCACTTCTCCGCGATCAAGAAGGCGTTCCCGGAACTGGTGATTCACTCCCTGGGTGCCTCGGAGATCGAGCACATGGCCCGGATCTCCGGCGTCTCCGCCGAGGAGGCCGTCAAGCGGATCCACGCCGCCGGTCTCGACTCGTTCGCCGGTGCCGGCGCCGAACTGCTGCCCGCCCGGCCGCGTACGGCGATCGCCCCGCTCAAGGAGTCCGGTGAGCGCTGGCTGGAGATCATGGAGATCGCGCACGGCCTCGGTGTCGAGTCCACCTCCACGATGCTGATGGGCACCGGCGAGACGAACGCCGAGCGCATCGAGCACCTGCGGATGATCCGCGACGTCCAGGACCGTACGGGCGGCTTCCGCGCCTTCATCCCGTACACCTACCAGCCGGAGAACAACAAGCTGAAGGGGCAGACGCAGGCCACGCTCTTCGAGTACCTGCGCATGATCGCCATCGCCCGGCTCTTCCTGGACAACGTCGCCCACATCCAGGGCTCCTGGCTGACCACCGGCAAGGAGGTCGGCCAGCTGTCCCTGCACTACGGCGCGGACGACCTCGGCTCGATCATGCTGGAGGAGAACGTCGTCTCCTCGGCCGGCGCCAAGCACCGCTCCAACCGGCTGGAGATCATCGACCTCATCCGCAAGGCGGGCCGCGTCCCCGCCCAGCGCGCCACGACGTACGAGCACCTCGTCGTCCACGACGACCCGGCGGACGACCCGGTCGACGAGCGCGTCGTCTCGCACATCTCCTCCACCGCGATCGCGGGCGGCACGGCGCACCCGGAGCTGAAGCTCCTCGACGCCAACTGATACGACCGTGCTCACCGTTCACGCCGCGCCACTGGTCCTTCCGGTCGGCGCGGCCGGTGTGTCCGGCGGAGCGGTCGCCGTGGACGGCGACACGGTCGTGGCCCTCGGGCCGTACGACGAGGTCCTGGCCGCCCACCCGGCGGCCAGGGTCCGTCGGTGGCCGGGCGTCCTCACCCCGGGCCTCGTCCAGCGCGACGGCCTCCCGCTGCTGACCCGCTGCTACCACCCCGACCCGCGCGAGGCGGACGAGCTGGGGGAGCAGCCGCTGACCGGGGCGGAGCTCGCCCGGTCGGCGGTGCGGATGGACGAGCCCCGCCGGGCCGGCAGCGTGCGGCGTGGACTGCAGCGGATGCTCCGCCACGGCACCACCCATGTCGCGGGCGTCCTCGGCGAGCCGGCCGTCCGCACCGCGGCCGGCCGTGCGGGCCTGACGGTGGTCGTGGCCTCCGGGATCCCGGCCGGCGAGCCGTCCCTGGACCCGTTCGCGCGGGGCGGCGGCCTGGCGGGGTCCGTGCACGGGCCCCTCACCGTCGGCGGTCGCGCCGACCTCGCGGTGTTCGACGTCCCGGACGAGGCGGGGCTCTGTGCGGCGGGCGGTGCGGCCTGCGTGGCGACGGTGCTCGGCGGGCGCCTGGTGTACCGGCGGCGCTGAGCCACCGGGCCCGCCGTTCCGGAGGGTGCGCGAGGTTCCCCGGGGCTGTCCGGGCGGTGCGTCTCACGGTGCCGAGGGCCCGCCGAGGTAGCGCCCCTCCGCGTCGTGGGGCCAGGCGTTGGACACGCACCCCTTCAGCCCCTTGATCTGCTGCATCATCGCGGGTGCGGGGAGTCCGGGTCCCGGGCAGGTCTCGTGGCCGTGGCCCAGCCAGTGTCCGACCTCGTGGTTGATGATCAGGGCACGGTACTCCTCCGGCGAACCGTCGAACTCCGGCGAACCCAGCTGCCAGCGGCGCAGGTTGACGAGGACGTCCTTGCCGCCGCGGCAGTTGAGCTCGCCGCGGGTGTTCAGGCCGTACCGGCCGCACAGGCGGTCCGTGGTCACCGGTGTGCCTATACGGATCACCAGCCCGGCCGAGCCGTCGGCGACCTGGCGGAAGGCGTGGGTGCCCGACCTGTTCCAGCCGCGCGGGTGGGCGAGTACCTCCGCGACGTCGTCGGCCGCCTCGTCGGGGTCGACCCCGCTGCCGTCCTCGACCTCGACGCGGTAGGGGCTGCCGCCGCTCGACGTCCCGACGCCCTCGCGGGCCACCGTGAAGGTGCCCGGGCCCGACTCCGGCACCTTCGGCGGGGCGGGTTCCTGGGCGCTCGGCGAGGCAGTGGGGGACGCTTCGGCCGCCCCGTCAGGAGTGGGGCCGGCCTCCTCGCGGCCGGCGGCGGCGGCCGGGTCGCCGTCACGCCACGGCGGGTCCGCACAGAGGTAGGCCGAGCCGGCCGCGAGCGCGAGGAGGAGGACGGCCGCGTGTCTTCGGCGGGTCCGGATCCGTTGTCTCGTCCTACGCCGTGCACGTCGTCCGGGAGCTGTCCGTAACGCCTGGCGGCGGGGTGCGGCAGCGGAACGTATTCGCTGGGTGTCGTTGCTCTGCATGTTCCCGTGATTATCCGTGATCTTGGTGGCACCGTGGCGGGGCCGCCCGTCCCGTGCTCTCCTCCCCGGTCCGCGGGCGTGGCCGGGTGGCCTCGTACCCGTACCGAGTGCCACCGGGCCGGAAGGGTTGCGGCCCGGCTCCACGCCGCCGGGAGCGGCCGGAGGCGGGGCTGCTTGAATGGGAGGGTGACCCGAGCATCCCTGGACAAGCAGCCGCACGAAGTCGCCTCGATGTTCGACGGCGTGGCGGCGAACTACGACCTCACCAACGACGTGCTCTCGCTGGGACAGGCGCGGCTCTGGCGCAAGGAGGTCGCCCGGGCCGTCGACGCCCGCCCGGCCCAGAAGATCCTCGATCTGGCGGCCGGCACAGGCACCTCCTCGCAGCCGTTCGCGCGGGCCGGTGCCTACGTGGTGCCGTGCGACTTCTCGATCGGAATGCTCAGGGTCGGCAAGGAGCGCCACCCGTGGATGCCGTTCACCGCGGGTGACGGCATGAGGCTCCCGTTCAAGGACGAGACCTTCGACGCGGTCACCATCTCCTTCGGGCTGCGCAACATCCAGGACACCGTCGCCGCGCTGAGCGAGCTGCACCGGGTCACCAGGCGCGGTGGCCGGGTGGTGATCTGCGAGTTCTCCCAGCCGACCTGGGCGCCCTTCCGGACCGTCTACACCGAGTACCTGATGCGCGCGCTGCCGCCGGTCGCCCGCGCGGTGTCGTCCAACCCCGACGCCTACGTCTACCTCGCCGAGTCCATCCGCGCCTGGCCCGACCAGCCCGGCCTCGCCGCACTGCTGCAGAAGGCCGGCTGGTCGGACGTGGCATGGCGCGACCTCACCGGCGGCGTGGTGGCGCTGCACCGGGGCGTACGCGACTGAGCGAGGGCCCCGGCGGGTCGCTCAGAGCTCCAGGCGGAAGCAGTACGCCTCCTGGTCCGTCAGCGGGATGGTGTACGACTCGGCCCGCTTCATGCCGAGACGTCCGGCCACCGCCACCGAACGGGCGTTCCGCGAGTTGACCATCGCCACGACCTCCCGCAGGCCCAGAGCCCTCAGCCGCTCCAGCGTGTCCCGCGCGGCGGCCGTCGCGTAGCCGTGCCCCCACGCGGCCCGGCCCAGCCGCCAGCCGATCTCGATCTCGCCCACCGGGCCGAACGACTCGTGCGGCCACGGCTGGGCCCCCGTGAAGCCGAGCACCTGGCCGGAGTCGTCCAGCACCGTCCACAGGCAGTGGCCGAGCTCCGCGTCGTGCCGGCGCTGGCGAGCGGTCAACTCGTCGTAGACGGAGTACTCCGCCGGGCGGCCGCCGTGGAACTCCATCACCTCCGGGTCGGCGAACACCCGGTACCAGGACAGGGCGTCCTCGTCGGTGGGGACGCGCAGGTGTACGGACGGGGTCGACTCAGGCACGTGCTGCGGCATCGGGGAGCCCTTCGGGAGGTTGACCAGCAGGCACCCATAGACTGCACGCGACATGTGCCGCGCGGCACGCGAATTCGAGTCTTCGGGAGATCCGACCGTGACCGAGCCCCTCTCCGAGCACAGCGCGGACGTGATCGTCGTCGGAGCGGGCCCAGCCGGCTCCACGACCGCGTACCACCTCGCCAAGGCCGGACTCGACGTCCTCCTCCTGGAGAAGACGGCCTTCCCGCGCGAGAAGGTCTGCGGCGACGGTCTCACCCCGCGCGCCACCAAGCAGCTCGTCTCCATGGGCATCGACATCTCCGAAGAGGCGGGCTGGCTCCGCAACAAGGGCCTGCGCATCATCGGAGGCGGCGTCCGCCTCCAGCTGGACTGGCCGGACCTCGCCTCCTACCCGGACTACGGTCTGGTCCGCAAGCGCGACGACTTCGACGAGCAGCTCGCCCGCCAGGCCCAGAAGGCGGGAGCGCGGCTGTACGAGCGCGCCAACGTCGGTGAGCCGATCACCGACGGGCGCACCGGCCGCATCACCGGCGTACACGCGAAGCTCGGCGAGGAGAAGACCCCGGTCACCTTCCACGCCCCGCTCGTCGTCGCCGCCGACGGCAACTCCACCCGGCTCTCCCTCCACATGGGCCTGCACCGCCGCGAGGACCGTCCGATGGGCGTCGCGGTGCGCACGTACTTCACCTCGCCCCGCCACGACGACGACTACCTGGAGTCCTGGCTGGAGCTGTGGGACCGGCGCGGCGCCGAGGACCGGCTGCTGCCCGGCTACGGCTGGATCTTCGGCATGGGCGACGGCACGTCCAACGTCGGGCTCGGCATCCTCAACTCCTCCTCCGCCTTCAAGGAGCTCGACTGGCGCGAGGTGCTCAAGGCGTGGTGCGCCTCCATGCCCGAGGACTGGGGCTACACCCCCGAGAACATGACGACGCCGATCCGCGGCGCCGCGCTCCCGATGGCCTTCAACCGCCAGCCGCACTACACCAAGGGCCTGCTGCTCGTCGGTGACGCGGGAGGCCTGGTCAACCCGTTCAACGGTGAGGGCATCGCCTACGCCATGGAGTCGGGCCAGCTCGCCGCGGACGTCATCGTCCAGGCACACGCCCGCGCGACCCCCGCACAGCGTGAACTGGCCCTGCACCGCTACCCCAAGGTCCTCAAGGACACCTACGGCGGCTACTACACGCTGGGCCGCGCCTTCGTGAAGATGATCGGGAACCCGAAGGTCATGAAGATCGCGACGCAGCGCGGTCTGACGCACCCCGTCCTGATGAAGTTCACGCTGAAGATGCTCGCCAACCTCACCGACCCCACGGGCGGCGACGCCATGGACCGCATCATCAACGGCCTCTCGAAGGTGGCCCCGAAGGCCTGAGCACACGGGCCCGGGGCGGCCTGCTCCCCGCGCCCCGGGCTGCGGTAGGTTTCGGGCCATGCGGGCAACGGGGGCATGGAGCGCCGGCGGCTGCCGCCGGCTGGGCGCGGCGGGATCGGCCGCGGCCGCCCTCGGAGGCTGGGCCGTCGGTACGCTGCCGGCCCACGACCCGTGGGGACTGTGGGTGCCGCACGGGCCCGCCGTGACCGCGGCGGGCTACGCGGCGGCGTACGGCGGACTGACCGTGCTCGTCGTCGCCTGGTGGTTCTACGGGCGGGCGGGCGCCTCCGTGCGCCACACCCTGGTCACCCTCGGGTGGTGGACGGCGCCGCTCGTCCTGACGCCGCCGCTGTACAGCGCGGACGTCTACAGCTACATCTCGCAGGGCGTCATGGTCATGCAGGGGCACGACGTCTACAGCGTCGGGCCGTCCGTCCTGGACCCCGGCGGACCCGGCGGCGACGCCGCGGCGAGCGTCGGCGGGCACTGGACCGACACCCCGGCGCCGTACGGGCCGTTCTTCCTGATCCTCGCGCGGGGCGTCGCCGCGGCCACCGGCGGCACGATCGTCCCCGCGGTGCTGGGGATGCGCCTCGTCGCCCTGCTGGCCCTCGTGCTGATCGTCTGGGCCCTGCGGCGCCTCGCCCGGGAGCACGGCCGCAGCGAGAGCGCCGCGCTGTGGCTGGGAGCGCTGAACCCGCTGCTGCTGATCCACGTCGTCGGCGGTGTCCACAACGACGGGCTGATGACCGGCCTCATGCTGGCCGGTGTCCTGCTCGCCCTGCGCGGGAGGTGGATCACCGGCTCGGTGCTCATCGGACTCGCCGTGATGGTCAAGTCGCCCGCGGCGTTGGCGCTGCTGTTCGTCGGTGTCGTGGTGGGCCGGGCCGCGAGCGGTCCCACCGTACGGCGCGTGGCGAAGGGGCTGCTGGCACCCGGCCTGGTCGCCGGGGCGGTCGCCGTCGGCGCCACACTCGTCTGCGGTACGGGTTTCGGCTGGCTCGGGACCCAGGGTGTCGCCGGGCGCATCCACACCGCGCTGTCCGTCAGCAGCGATCTGGGCCTCGGGCTCGGCGAACTCCTGCGGATGTCGGCCGGCACCGACCCGGACGTGGTCAGGTCGGCCGTGCAGAACCTGGGTCTGCTGGTGGCCCTGGTGCTCATCGGCCGTCTCGCGTGGCACGCCGCGACGGGACGTACCGAGCCCGTGCGCGCCCTGGGGACCGCGCTGCTGGTCCTGGTGGCCCTCTCGCCGATGGTGCAGCCGTGGTACCTGCTGTGGGCCACGGCGGTGATCGCCGCGACCGCGTCCGGCGGCCGCGCGCTGGGCACGGTGACGGTGCTGTCGGCGGCGCTGGTGTACGAGACGCAGCCCTCGGGCTCGACACCGCCGTACGGCTTCGTCCTGGCCGCGCTCGCCTGCGTGGCGGCGGTGCTGCACCTGCGCCGGGAGCGGGCCGCGGCGCCGGACGGACAGGTGCCTGGCCCGCGCAGGCCGGCGGACTCGCCGGCGGAGCAGGACGTCCGGCCCGCCGCACGATGACGGGCCGTCACTCCGGCTGGGGGAGTGACGGCCCGCGGTCGCGCTCGGACGTACGGAGCTTGTGAATCAGAGAACGCGGACGGCGCCCGACGGCGGGTCGTAGTCCAGGGACTTCTGCACCACACCGGTGCTGGAGTTCTGCGCGCCGACGAACTGGCCGCCGCCGACGTAGATCCCGACGTGGTACGCGCTGCCCGCGCCGCCCCAGTACAGGATGTCGCCGGGCTGCAGGTTGTCGAGCGAGACCTGGGTGCCGGCCGTCGACTGGTCCTGCGAGACGCGCGGCAGGTCGACGCCCACCGTGCGGAAGGCGGCCTGGACGAGGCCCGAGCAGTCCCACGAGTTCGGGCCCGTGCCGCCGGAGACGTACGCGTCGCCGACCTGGGACTGCGCGAACGAGATGACGGACGCGGCGGAACCGGTGGCGCTGGAACTGGAGCTGGACGAAGAGGCGGAGGCGGGGGAGGCGGACGAGCCGGTGGAGGCGCTGAGCGTGGTGCGCTCGGCGCTGCGGGAGGCGCGCTCGGCGGCCTCCGCCTTGGCTTCGGCGGCAGCCTCGGCCTTCTTCTTGGCCTCGGCCTTGCGGACCGCCTCGGCCTTGGCCTTCTTGGCGGTCTTCGCGGCGTCGGCCGCCGCGGCGTCCTCGTCGGCCTGCGCCTGGAGGTCGAGAGCGACCGCCTGGGTCGCCTGCGCGGACGCGGCGACGGAGGTGGAGAGCCCGGCGGTGATGGTGGGCATCTCGATGGTCTGGGTGACCGGCTCGGCCTGGGCCGGGGCGGCGGCGCCT
Source organism: Streptomyces sp. NPDC049970 (assembly GCF_040660235.1). Lineage (NCBI taxonomy): Bacteria > Bacillati > Actinomycetota > Actinomycetes > Kitasatosporales > Streptomycetaceae > Streptomyces > Streptomyces sp. NPDC049970. Next base: position 149,587 of record NZ_JBFALP010000004.1, read on the forward strand.
GCGACCGCGATGGTGCTGAGGACGCCACCGGCAACTCCGGCCCTCAGCGCCGTCTTCGAGGCACTCTGGCGGGGTTTCCGGTGGCTGGGTATGTGAGCGGTGTGGGACATGGGTACTAGCGCTATCAGGGCTGTAGGGGTCCCATCAAGAAACGTGTGTTGCGACACAGTTACGTTCGGAATCTGTGAATCCGCTTATCCGGGGCCCTTATTGACGCCCTAACGGGCAAAACGGGCACACCTGATCACGGCCGTGATCACGGCGTTCTTTCAATACGTCCGAATTGCCCGTCACTTACCATCCGTTCACACCGATGGCCAAGCCCACCTTTCTTGGGGCTCGCGTGGAGTGGCGCAGGTCACAGCGTGGCTGTCCGGTGAGAGGCAACCCCGCGTGCCCGTGGCGCGTGCGGGGGCGTCCGGGCCGCCGTTCGGTGATCGGCTGACCTATTGGTGAGTCATGTCCGGTTATGCGTCTACTCGTCGGGGTGCCCGGCGGAACGCCGGTCGGGGAGTTGGCCGCGGTGTCGGAGGGGGTGGCGGGAGCGTCCGCCGCGATGCCCTCCGGGGCCCTCCCGCGGGTGCGGCCCGGAGTGGCGTCGAGGTGCCCCCGCCGCTCGCAGGGGTGTGCGCCCGCCGCCCGCCCGGAAGATCGTGAATGAATGCGCAATGTCCACATCGGTACGGCCTGCCCCCCGTCCGAGTGGCCCGAGCCCGAGGGGGGATTCGCATATCACCCGCGGCTGTCCATTGCCAATTTGCTTGTACAGGGCGTCGATTGATAGAGCCGTGCGCCCTTGACCAGCGGTAACGCCGCGAGATGTCACGTCTCGTAACCGGTCGGCCGCTTCGTGTACGAAGATCACCGCTCATCCGACTTCATGATCGTTCGTCAGGTGGTGGAGATCACAAAGACGTTGGTGCACCCCGTGTCGCAGATCACAGGACGGCAGGCATAGGATGCGGGGCAGTCGGGCTTGTGAACTGCCTCACATGTGCACGATCTTGATGAGGTGGCGAGCCGGTCGCCCGATGCGGTCCAACGGTCAAGGACGACTGGAAGGAGCGAGGAGCGTGAATGCCTACGCGCCCATCCTCGTGCTCGGCGCCCTCGGGGCAGGGTTTGCGATCTTCTCCGTGGTCATGGCCACGCTTATCGGCCCCAAGCGGTACAACCGGGCAAAGCTCGAAGCGTACGAGTGCGGCATCGAACCAACCCCCACTCCGGCCGGAGGCGGCCGCTTCCCGATCAAGTACTACCTGACGGCGATGCTCTTCATCGTCTTCGACATCGAGATCGTCTTCCTCTATCCCTGGGCGGTCACCTTCGACGCCCTGGGGATCTTCGGGCTCGTGGAGATGCTGCTCTTCGTGCTCACCGTCTTCGTCGCCTACGCGTATGTGTGGCGCCGGGGCGGCCTGGAATGGGACTGAGGGGCTGAGGGGCACACCATGGGACTCGAAGAGAAGCTGCCTAGCGGCTTTGTGCTGACCACTGTCGAGCAGGCCGCCGGCTGGGTACGGAAGTCCTCCGTCTTCCCCGCCACCTTCGGCCTCGCCTGCTGCGCCATCGAGATGATGACGACCGGCGCCGGGCGGTACGACCTGGCCCGTTTCGGGATGGAGGTCTTCCGCGGATCACCGCGGCAGGCGGATCTGATGATCGTCGCCGGGCGCGTGAGCCAGAAGATGGCGCCGGTGCTGCGGCAGGTCTACGACCAGATGCCGAACCCCAAGTGGGTCATCTCCATGGGGGTTTGCGCATCGTCGGGTGGAATGTTCAATAACTACGCAATTGTTCAGGGTGTTGATCATATTGTTCCGGTCGACATCTACCTGCCGGGATGCCCGCCGCGTCCCGAGATGCTGATCGACGCCATCCTCAAGCTCCACCAGAAGATCCAGGGCTCCAAGCTCGGGGTCAACGCGGAGGAGGCCGCCCGTGAGGCGGAGGAGGCGGCCCTCAAGGCACTGCCCCTGATCGAGATGAAGGGGCTGCTGCGGTGAGCGACGAACAGAACGGCAACGGGGTGCCCGCCCCGCGTGACGACACCGGTGAGGCCATCGGCGTACGCAAGGGGATGTTCGGCGCCGACAACGGCGGCGACACCTCCGGCTACGGCGGACTCGTCCGCACCGTGACCCTGCCGGGAGCCACGTCCCGGCCGTACGGCGGCTGGTTCGACGAAGTGGCGGACGAGCTGGAAGGGGCCCTGGAGGAACAGGACCTGCTTCCCGCCGACGTCATCGAGAAGACGGTCGTCGACCGGAACGAGCTCACCTTCCACATCGCCCGCGAGCACCTGCCCCAGGTCGCCCGCACCCTCCGCGACGACCCGGCCCTGCGCTTCGAGCTCTGTACGGGCGTCAGCGGTGTGCACTACCTCGGGGACGAGGGGCGTGAGCTGCACGCGGTCTACCACCTGCGGTCGCTGACCCACGGGCGGCTGATCCGCCTGGAGGTGTCCGCTCCCGACAGCGATCCGCACGTCCCGTCCCTCGTCGAGGTCTACCCGACCAACGACTGGCACGAGCGCGAGACCTACGACTTCTTCGGGCTGGTCTTCGACGGGCACCCCGCCCTGACCCGGATCATGATGCCGGACGACTGGCAGGGCTTCCCACAGCGCAAGGACTACCCGCTCGGCGGCATCGCCGTCGAGTACAAGGGCGCCCAGATCCCGGCTCCGGACCAGCGGAGGTCGTACAGCTGATGACCACTCCCCACTCCCACCCGTCGCCCTCCGACGCCCGAGCCACGACCGAGGGGACCGTGTACACGGTCACCGGCGGCGACTGGGACGAGGTCGTCGAGTCCGCGGCCAAGTCGGACGACGAACGCATCATCGTGAACATGGGTCCCCAGCACCCGTCCACCCACGGTGTGCTGCGGCTGATCCTGGAGATCGACGGCGAGACCGTCACCGAGGCCCGCTGCGGCATCGGCTACCTCCACACCGGCATCGAGAAGAACCTCGAATTCCGGAACTGGACGCAGGGCACCACCTTCGTGACCCGCATGGACTACCTGACCCCGTTCTTCAACGAGGCGGCGTACTGCCTCGGGGTCGAGAAGCTCCTCGGCATCGAGGACCAGATCCCCGACCGGGCCACGGTCCTGCGAGTGCTCCTGATGGAGCTCAACCGCATCTCCTCGCACCTCGTGTGCATCGCCACCGGCGGTATGGAGCTCGGCGCCACGACGATCATGATCTACGGCTTCCGCGATCGTGAACTCGTCCTCGACCTCTTCGAGCTGATCACCGGCCTCCGCATGAACCACGCGTTCATCCGGCCCGGCGGTCTCGCCCAGGACCTCCCGATGGGCGCGATCGACCGGCTCCGCGAGTTCGTGAAGACCATGAAGAAGAACCTGCCGGAGTACGACAAGCTCGCGACCGGCAACCCCATCTTCAAGGCCCGTATGCAGGACGTCGGATACCTCGACCTCACCGGCTGCGTGGCGCTCGGCGCCACCGGCCCGGTCCTCAGGTCCGCCGGGCTCCCGCACGACCTGCGCAAGTCCGACCCGTACTGCGGCTACGAGACGTACGACTTCGACGTACCGACCGCGGACACCTGCGACTCCTACGGCCGCTTCCTCATCCGCCTCGAGGAGATGCGCCAGTCGCTCAGGATCGTCGAGCAGTGCCTGGAGCGGCTGGAGCCCGGCCCGGTCATGGTCGCCGACAAGAAGATCGCCTGGCCCGCGCAGCTCGCGCTGGGACCCGACGGACTCGGCAACTCGCTCGACCACATCAAGAAGATCATGGGCACCTCCATGGAGGCCCTGATCCACCACTTCAAGCTGGTGACCGAGGGCTTCCGGGTCCCGGCCGGGCAGGCGTACACCGCCATCGAGTCCCCCAAGGGCGAACTCGGCGTGCACGTCGTCTCGGACGGCGGCACGCGCCCCTTCCGGGTCCACTACCGCGACCCGTCATTCACCAACCTCCAGGCCATGGCGGCGATGTGCGAGGGCGGCCAGGTCGCCGACGTCATCGTCGCCGTCGCGTCCATCGACCCCGTGATGGGAGGCGTCGACCGGTGACCGCGTCCAACCGAGAAGTCAGCCTGGGGATGCCGCAGCTCCCCGCCCCCGCCTACCCGGCCGAGGTACTCACCCGGCTCGAAGCGGACGCGGAGGAGGTGATCGCCCGATACCCCGGCAGCCGTTCCGCGCTGCTCCCGCTGCTGCACCTGGTGCAGTCCGAGGAAGGTCACGTCTCCCGTACCGGCATGGCGTTCTGCGCCGACCGGCTCGGCCTCACCACCGCCGAGGTCACGGCGGTCGCCACCTTCTACTCGATGTACCGGCGCCGCCCCGGCGGCGACTACCAGGTCGGGGTCTGCACCAACACCCTGTGCGCGGTCATGGGCGGCGACGCCATCTTCGACCGGCTCAAGGACCACCTGGGCGTCGGCAACGACGAGACGACCGACGACGGCAAGGTCACCCTCGAACACATCGAGTGCAACGCGGCCTGCGACTTCGCCCCCGTCGTGATGGTCAACTGGGAGTTCTTCGACAACCAGACGCCCGAGAGCGCCACACAGCTCGTCGACGACCTGATCGCCGGCCGCACCGTGGAGCCCACCCGTGGCGCGCCGCTGTGCGGCTACAAGGACACGTCGCGCATCCTCGCCGGCTTCCCCGACCAGCGCCCCGGCGCGGTCGCGGCGAGCGGCGGGGCGGGCGCCGCCTCCCTGGTCGGGCTCAAGCTCGCCAAGGGCGAGACCGGCTCGCAGACACGCGTGGTCGGCCCCCGGGGCGAGGCACCGGGCGACCAGCCGCAGAAGGGCGCCGAGCACCTCAGCTCTCATGACGCGCCACAGCAGACCTCGGCCTCCGACCCGGAGCACCCGGCCGGGCCCGCCGCCGAGGAGGGGGAGTGATGACCTTGGCAGCCGAGATCGACAAGAACGGGACCAGCCCGGAGAAGCTCCTGGCCCCCGTGCTCTCCGCCTTCTGGGACGAGCCCGAGTCCTGGACCCTGGACACCTACCGCCGCCACGACGGGTACGAGGGACTGCGCAAGGCCCTCGCCATGGCACCGGACGACCTCATCGCGTACGTGAAGGACTCAGGTCTGCGCGGACGCGGCGGGGCCGGCTTCCCCACCGGTATGAAGTGGCAGTTCATCCCCCAGGGCGACGGCAAGCCGCACTACCTCGTCGTCAACGCCGACGAGTCGGAGCCCGGGACCTGCAAGGACATCCCGCTCCTCTTCGCGAACCCGCACAGCCTCATCGAGGGCATCGTGATCGCCTGCTACGCGATCCGCTCCTCGCACGCCTTCATCTATCTGCGCGGCGAGGTCGTGCCCGTACTGCGGCGGCTGCACGAGGCCGTACGCGAGGCGTACGAAGCGGGGTACCTGGGGAAGGACGCCCTGGGCCCGGGGCTCGACCTCGAACTCACCGTGCACGCCGGTGCCGGCGCGTACATCTGCGGTGAGGAGACAGCACTGCTCGACTCGCTCGAAGGGCGGCGCGGCCAGCCCCGGCTGCGTCCCCCGTTCCCCGCGGTCGCCGGCCTGTACGCCTGCCCCACCGTGGTGAACAACGTCGAGTCCATCGCCTCGGTTCCCGCGATCCTCAACAGGGGCAAGGACTGGTTCAAGTCCATGGGCAGCGAGAAGTCCCCGGGCTTCACGCTGTACTCGCTCAGCGGGCACGTCACCGGCCCCGGCCAGTACGAGGCCCCGCTCGGCATCACCCTGCGCCAGCTGCTCGACATGAGCGGCGGCATGCGGGCCGGGCACCGCCTGAAGTTCTGGACCCCCGGCGGCTCCTCCACCCCGATGTTCACCGAGGAACACCTCGACGTCCCGCTGGACTACGAGGGAGTCGGCGCCGCCGGATCCATGCTCGGCACCAAGGCGCTGCAGTGCTTCGACGAGACCACCTGCGTCGTACGGGCCGTCACCCGCTGGACCGAGTTCTACGCCCACGAGTCCTGCGGCAAGTGCACGCCCTGCCGCGAGGGGACGTACTGGCTCGTCCAGCTGCTCCGTGACATCGAGGCCGGCAAGGGCGAGATGGCCGACCTCGACAAGCTGAACGACATCGCCGACAACATCAACGGCAAGTCCTTCTGCGCCCTCGGCGACGGCGCCGCCTCGCCGATCTTCTCCTCGCTCAAGTACTTCCGCGAGGAGTACGAGCAGCACATCACCGGCAAGGGCTGCCCCTTCGATCCCGCCAGGTCGACCCTCTGGGCCGACGACGAAGACGACAAGAACGCTCACCGGGGGGTGAACGCATGACAGTCACCACGAGTGCGCCCTCCGGGGGCGGCGAGGCGGCCACCCCGCCCGAGGACCTGGTCACGCTCACGATCGACGGCATCGAGATCAGCGTGCCGAAGGGCACCCTGGTCATCCGCGCAGCCGAACTCCTGGGCATCGAGATCCCGCGCTTCTGCGACCACCCGCTCCTCGACCCGGCCGGCGCCTGCCGGCAGTGCATCGTCGAGGTCGAGGGCCAGCGCAAGCCGATGGCGTCCTGCACCATCACGTGCACCGACGGCATGGTCGTGAAGTCGCAGATCACCTCGCCGGTCGCGGAGAAGGCCCAGAAGGGGGTGATGGAGCTCCTGCTCATCAACCACCCCCTGGACTGCCCGGTCTGCGACAAGGGCGGCGAGTGCCCCCTGCAGAACCAGGCGATGTCGCACGGCGGCGCCGACTCCCGCTTCGACGGGAAGAAGCGCACCTTCGAGAAGCCCGTGCCCATCTCCACCCAGGTGCTGCTGGACCGTGAGCGGTGCGTGCTCTGCGCACGCTGCACCCGGTTCTCCAACCAGGTGGCGGGCGACCCGATGATCGAGCTGATCGAGCGTGGCGCGCTCCAGCAGGTCGGTACCGGGGAGGGCGACCCCTTCGAGTCGTACTTCTCCGGCAACACCATCCAGATCTGCCCCGTCGGGGCGCTCACCTCGGCGGCGTACCGCTTCCGTTCCCGGCCCTTCGACCTGGTGTCGACGCCCTCGGTGTGCGAGCACTGCGCCGGCGGCTGCGCGACCCGGACCGACCACCGGCGCGGGAAGGTCATGCGGCGGCTCGCCTCCAACGACCCCGAGGTCAACGAGGAGTGGCTCTGCGACAAGGGCCGCTTCGGCTTCCGCTACGCCCAGCAGCGCGACCGGCTCACCACTCCGCTGGTGCGCAACGCCGAGGGTGTGCTGGAGCCGGCGAGCTGGCCCGAGGCACTGGAGGCCGCGGCGGCCGGGCTCGGGGCGGCACACGGCAGGACCGGTGTCCTCACCGGCGGCCGGCTGACCGTCGAGGACGCCTACGCCTACAGCAAGTTCGCGCGGGTCGCCCTCGGTACGAACGACATCGACTTCAGGGCCCGCGTCCACAGCGCCGAGGAGGCCGACTTCCTGGCCGCCCGGGTGGCCGGACGCGGACGTGACCTGGACGGCAGCGGGGTCACCTACACCTCGCTGGAGAACGCGCCGGCCGTCCTGCTGGCCGGATTCGAGGCCGAGGAGGAGGCGCCCGGCGTCTTCCTGCGACTGCGCAAGGCCCACCGCAAGCACGGGCAGCGGACGTACTCGCTCGCCTCGCACGCCACCCGCGGCCTCGTGAAGGCGGGCGGCACGCTGCTGCCCGCCGCACCCGGCACGGAGACCGAATGGCTGGACGCCCTCGCGGGCGGGGTCGGCCTGGAGGGCGACGGAGCCGTGGCGGCGGAGGCGCTGCGCGGCGAGGGCGCCCTGATCGTGGTTGGCGAGCGGCTCGCAGCGGTGCCCGGCGCGCTGACCGCCGTCGTACGCACCGCAGCCGCCACCGGCGCCGCACTGGTGTGGATCCCGCGCCGGGCCGGCGAACGCGGCGCGCTGGAGGCCGGCGCGCTGCCGTCGCTGCTGCCCGGCGGCCGTCCCGCGACCGACCCGCGGGCCCGGGAGGAGGTGGCGTCCGTGTGGGGCGTCGCCCAACTCCCGTCCCGCTTCGGCCGCGACACCGGCCAGATCGTGGAGGCCGCAGCCGAAGGCGAACTCGCCGCACTGCTGGTCGCGGGAGTCGACCCCGAGGACCTGCCCGACCCCGCGAGGGCTCTCCGGGCACTCGACGAGGTCGGCTTCCTGGTCTCGCTGGAGCTGCGGCCCGGCGCGGTCACCGAGCGCGCCGACGTGGTCCTGCCCGTCGCCGCGGTCGCGGAGAAGCCCGGCACCTTCCTCAACTGGGAGGGCAGGGCGCGGATGTTCGAGGCCGCGCTGAAGCCCGAGCAGATGCCGAGGACGCTCTGCCCGACCGACGCGCGGGTGCTGCACATGCTGGCCGACGCGCTCGACGTACACCTCGCGCTGCCCGACCTGCGGGCGGCCCGCCGTGAACTCGACCGCCTCGGCGGCCGGCAGGGCGCGCACGCCGACGACCCGCGGGTGACGTCCCGCCCGGTGCCCCGGCCCGGTGACGGCGAGGCGGTCCTGGCGGGCCACCGGATGCTGCTCGACCGCGGCCGGCTCCAGGAGGGCGACGAGGCGCTGGCCGGCACGCGGCACGCGGCCGTCGCCCGGCTCTCCGCGGCCACCGCCGCCGAGTCCGGGGTGAGGGACGGCGACCTGCTGGCCGTCACCGGCCCCGCCGGCACCACCGAACTCCCGCTGGCGGTGACCGAGATGCCCGACCGGGTGGTGTGGGTGCCGCTCGACTCCGTCGGCCGGGGCGTTCCCGCCGACACCGGCGCCCTGCCGGGCGGACTGGTCAGGATCGGTCCGGCCGCCCCGGGTTCCCACGTCGCGACATCGGAGGTAGGAGAGTGACCGGCCTCGCCCAACTCGCCGCTGCGCCACGGGGTGCCGTCCTCGCAGCCGAGGACCTCTCCATGTTCGGCACGGACCCCTGGTGGCTCGTCGTCGTCAAGGCGGTCTTCTGCTTCGCGTTCCTGATGCTGACCGTGCTCTTCTCCATCGTGTGGGAGCGCAAGGTCGTCGCGTGGATGCAGCTGCGCATCGGCCCCAACCGGCACGGCCCCTGGGGCATGCTCCAGTCGCTCGCCGACGGCATGAAGCTGATGCTGAAGGAAGACGTCGTCGTCAAGCGGGCCGACAAGGTCGTCTACATCCTGGCCCCGGTCATCGCCGCGGCCCCGGCGTTCATGGCGATCGCGGTGATCCCGTTCGGCCCCGCCGGCAACGAGGTCTCGATCTTCGGCCACCGCACGACGATGCAGCTGACCGACCTGCCGATCGCGATGCTCTACATCCTCGCGGTCGCCTCCGTCGGCATCTACGGCATCGTGCTGGCCGGCTGGTCCTCCGGATCGACGTACCCGCTGCTCGGCGGGCTGCGCTCCTGCGCCCAGATGATCAGCTACGAGATCGCGATGGGCGCCGCGTTCGCCTCGGTGTTCCTCTACTCGGGCTCGATGTCGACGTCGGAGATCGTGGCGGCCCAGGAGGACCGCTGGTTCGTCCTGCTGCTCCCGGTCTCGTTCATCATCTACATCATCACGATGGTCGGTGAGACGAACCGGGCCCCGTTCGACATGCCGGAGTCCGAGGGCGACCTGGTCGGCGGCTTCAACACCGAGTACTCCTCGATCAAGTTCGCGATGTTCATGCTCGCCGAGTACGTCAACATGGTCACCGTCTCCGCGGTCTCCGTGACCCTCTTCCTGGGCGGCTGGCGGGCTCCGTACCCGGTCAGCACCTTCTGGGAGGGCGCGAACCACGGCTGGTGGCCGATGCTCTGGTTCGTCCTCAAGGTGCAGCTGCTGCTGTTCTTCTTCATCTGGCTGCGCGGCACGCTTCCCCGGGTCCGCTACGACCAGCTGATGAAGCTCGGCTGGAAGGTCCTGATCCCGGTCTCGGTGGTCTGGCTGATGCTGGTCGCGACCGTCAGGGCGCTGAACAACGAGGGCTACGACTTCGCGAGCATCCTGCTGTACGTCGCGGGAGCCGTCATCGCCGTACTGCTCATCTCCTTCGTCGCCGACGTCTTCCGGGACCGCAGGGCCAGGGCCGCCGACGAGGCGGCCGGACCGGAACCGGCGTTCGACCCGATGGCGGGCGGATTCCCGGTGCCCCCGCTGCCGGGCCAGACGATGCCGCCGGTGCCGAGGCGCGGGTCGCGGCGTGAGCGGGAGCTCGTTGTCAGTGGCGCCCCGGACACTCGGAGTGACGAACACGCGAGTACGGCAAGCCCGGGCGCCGAAGGTTCCGGTGCCGGAAGTTCGAGTGACGGAAGGGAGGCCGACGGTGTCTGAGTCATCAGATCCCTCAGGGGAGAAGTTCCAGAATCCTGTGGCCGGCTTCGGCGTGACCTTCAAGGCCATGTTCAGGAAGCGGCTGACCGAGCAGTATCCGGAGACGCCGAAGGTGACGGCGCCGCGCTTCCACGGCCGGCACCAGCTCAACCGCCACCCGGACGGGCTGGAGAAGTGCGTCGGCTGCGAGCTGTGCGCCTGGGCGTGCCCCGCGGACGCGATCTACGTGGAGGGCGCGGACAACACCGACGAGGAGCGCTACTCCCCGGGAGAGCGCTACGGCCGCGTCTACCAGATCAACTACGCGCGCTGCATCCTGTGCGGACTCTGCATCGAGGCGTGCCCCACCAGGGCACTGACCATGACGAACGAGTTCGAGCTCGCCAACACCACCCGCGAGAGCCTCATCTACACCAAGGACGAGCTGCTCGCCGGGCTGGAGGAAGGCATGGTCGACAGTCCGCACGCGATCTTCCCCGGCATGGACGAACAGGACTACTACCGGGGTCTGGTGACCGAGGCCGCGGACGGCACGGAGCGTCAGACCGCGGTCTCCAAGGGAGAGAAGGGGGTGGACGCATGAGCCCCGCCCTGGCCGCTGCCGCCACCGCCACCTCGACCGGCGAGGCCGTCCAGTTCTGGCTGCTCGGCGCCGTCGCCGTCATCGGCGCGCTCTCCACGGTCCTGATGAAGAAGGCGGTGCACAGCGCGCTGTCGCTCGCCGGCACCATGATCGTGCTGGCGGTCTTCTACCTCGCCAACGGCGCGTACTTCCTGGGCATCGTCCAGGTCGTCGTCTACACCGGCGCGATCATGATGCTGTTCCTCTTCGTGGTCATGCTCGTCGGCGTCACGGCGGCGGACTCGCTGAAGGAGACCCTCAAGGGCCAGCGCTGGCTTGCCGCCGCCTGCGGAATCGGCTTCGGCATCCTGCTGATCGCCGGTATCGGACAGGCGTCCCTGAAGTCGTTCAACGGTCTCGGCGCGGCGAACGCCAGGTACGGCGGAAACGTCGAGGGACTGGCCAACCTCATCTTCACCAAGTACGTCTTCGCCTTCGAGATCACCGGCGCCCTGCTGATCACGGCGACCGTCGGCGCGATGCTGCTCACGCACCGCGAGCGCACGGAGCGCCCGAAGACGCAGCGGGAGCTCTCCCAGGAGAGGGTGCGCGGCAGTCACCTCCCGCCGCTGCCCGCCCCCGGTGTCTACGCCCGGCACAACGCCGTGGACGTCGCCGGACTGCTCCCGGACGGCACCCCGTCCGAGCTCACCGTCATGCAGACCCTGCGGCAGCGCGGACAGATCCGCGACGTGTCCAGCGAGTCGCTCGCCGACCTCAAGGCACTGGAACAGCGCTCCGTGGAGCGACTGGGCCGTGACGGCGGGACGTCGGACGGCCACGCGGAGGAAGAGGAGGAGGTCGCAAAGTGAATCCGGTCAACTACCTCTACCTCGCGGCCCTTTTGTTCACGATCGGCGCCTCCGGTGTGCTGATCAGGCGGAACGCGATCGTGGTGTTCATGTGCATCGAGCTGATGCTCAACGCCTGCAACCTCGCGCTCGTCGCGTTCTCCCGGATGCACGGCAACCTCGACGGCCAGATCATCGCCTTCTTCACGATGGTCGTCGCCGCCGCGGAGGTCGTCATCGGGCTCGCGATCATCGTGTCGCTGTTCCGCTCCCGCCACTCGGCCTCGGTCGACGACGCCAGCCTGATGAAGCTGTAAGGGGTCGGAATCGTGGAAAACCTGATTGCGCTGCTCGTAGCGGCGCCTCTGCTCGGAGCGGCGGTCCTGCTCTGCGGCGGCCGCCGGCTCGACCGGGCCGGACACTGGATCGGCACGGTGCTCGCCGCCGCGTCCTTCGTCATCGGTGCCGTGCTGTTCACCGACATGCTGGGCAAGGGCGCCGAGGACCGCGCCCTGTACCAGCACCTGTACAGCTGGATCCCCGTCGAGGGGTTCCAGGCCGACGTGGCCTTCCAGCTCGACCAGTTGTCGATGACGTTCGTCCTGCTGATCACGGGTGTGGGCACGCTGATCCACATCTACTCCATCGGCTACATGGAGCACGACGAGCGGCGTCGCCGCTTCTTCGGCTATCTGAACCTGTTCCTCGCGGCGATGCTCATCCTGGTCATCGCCGACAACTACCTGCTGCTGTACGTCGGGTGGGAGGGCGTCGGTCTGGCGTCGTACCTGCTCATCGGCTTCTGGCAGCACAAGCCCAGCGCGGCCACCGCGGCGAAGAAGGCCTTCCTGGTCAACCGGGTCGGCGACATCGGCCTGTCCATCGCGATCATGCTGATGTTCACCACCTTCGGCACCTTCGCCTTCGGCCCGGTGTTCGACGCGACCGGGGAGACCAGCGAGGGCAAGCTCACCGCGATCGGGCTGATGCTGCTCCTCGCGGCCTGCGGCAAGTCGGCCCAGGTGCCGCTGCAGTCGTGGCTCGGTGACGCGATGGAGGGCCCGACCCCGGTCTCGGCCCTCATCCACGCCGCCACCATGGTCACCGCCGGTGTGTACCTCATCGTCCGCTCCGGTGCCGTCTTCAACGCCGCGCCCGACGCCCAGTTGGTCGTCGTGGTCGTCGGAGCCGTCACCCTCGTCTTCGGTGCGATCGTCGGTTGTGCGAAGGACGACATCAAGAAGGCCCTCGCGGGTTCGACGATGTCGCAGATCGGATACATGATCCTCGCCGCGGGCCTGGGGCCCATCGGCTACGTCTTCGCGATCATGCACCTGGTCACGCACGGCTTCTTCAAGGCGGGGCTCTTCCTCGGCGCCGGTTCGGTCATGCACGGCATGAACGACGAGGTGGACATGCGGAAGTACGGCGGCCTGCGGAAGTACATGCCGGTCACCTTCGTCACCTTCGGCCTCGGCTACCTCGCGATCATCGGGTTCCCGGGCCTGTCCGGCTTCTTCTCCAAGGACAAGATCATCGAGGCGGCCTTCGCCAAGGGCGGCACCGAGGGCTGGATCCTCGGCTCCGTCGCCCTGCTGGGCGCCGCGATCACCGCGTTCTACATGACGCGCGTGATGCTGATGACGTTCTTCGGGGAGAAGCGCTGGCAGCCCGACGCGGACGGCCACGAGCCGCACCCGCACGAGTCGCCCAAGTCCATGACGATCCCGATGATCGTGCTGGCCTTCGGGTCGGTCTTCGCCGGAGGCTTCTTCTCCATCGGCGACCGGTTCATGCACTGGCTGGAGCCGGTCACCGGACACGACCACGGACACGCCCCGGTCAGCGCGACCACCGTCACCGCCGCCACCATGGTGGTGCTCGTCGTCGGTGTCGCCATCGCCTGGGCCATGTACGGGCGCAAGCCCGTACCCGTCGCCGCGCCGCGCGGCTCGCTGCTCACCAGGGCGGCCCGCCGCGACCTCCTCCAGGACGACTTCAACCACGTGGTCCTGGTCCGCGGCGGCGAACACCTCACCCGCTCCCTGGTCTACGTCGACCACACCCTGGTCGACGGCGTCGTCAACGGCACGGCCGCGACGATGGGCGGGCTCTCCGGCCGGCTGCGCAAGCTGCAGAACGGCTACGCCCGCTCCTACGCGGTCTCGATGTTCGGCGGTGCGGCGGTACTCATCGCCGCGACCCTGCTGATGAGGGCGGTCTGATCATGTCCTTTCCCCTGCTGACGGCGACGGCGGCGCTCCCGGCCATCGGCGCGATCGCCACCGCCGCCGTCCCGGCCGCACGCCGCACCGCCGCCAAATGGCTCGCGCTGCTCGTCTCGCTGGGCACCCTGCTCCTCGCGGGCATCGTCTTCGCCCGCTTCGAGCCCGGTGGCGAGCGCTACCAGCTCACCGAATCGCACGCCTGGATCAAGGACTTCGGCGTCCGCTACGAACTGGGCGTCGACGGCATCGGGGTCGCGCTCCTGGCGCTCACCGCGCTGCTGATCCCCTTCGTCGTCCTGGCGGGCTGGCACGACGCCGACCCCCTGGAAACGCATTCCAGCCGCTGGCGGCCGACCCAGGGCTTCTTCGCCCTGATCCTCATGGTCGAGGCGATGGTGATCCTCTCCTTCGTGGCCACCGACGTCTTCCTCTTCTACATCCTCTTCGAAGCCATGCTCATCCCGATGTACTTCCTCATCGGCGGCTTCGGGGACCGCGCGCACTCGGGCAGCGACGAGAACGCGGCGGCGCAGCGCAGCTACGCGGCGGTGAAGTTCCTCCTCTACAACCTCGTCGGCGGCCTCATCATGCTGGCCGCGGTCATCGGCCTCTACGTCGTCGCGGGGAGCTTCTCGCTCTCCGAGATCGCCGAGGCCAGGGCCAACGGCTCGCTGGACATGGCGACCTCCACCGAGCGGTGGCTGTTCCTCGGGTTCTTCTTCGCCTTCGCGGTGAAGGCCCCGCTGTGGCCGCTGCACACCTGGCTGCCCAACGCCATGGGCGAGGCGACCACCCCGGTGGCCGTCCTGATCACCGCGGTCGTCGACAAGGTCGGCACCTTCGCGATGCTCCGCTTCTGCCTCCAGCTGTTCCCCGAGGCCAGCAAGTGGGCGACACCGGTGATCCTCGTCCTGGCGCTGATCTCCATCGTCTACGGCGCACTGCTCGCCGTGGGCCAGCGGGACATCAAGCGGCTCATCGCCTACGCGTCGATCTCGCACTTCGGGTTCATCGTGCTGGGGATCTTCGCGATGACCAGCCAGGGCCAGTCGGGTGCCACTCTCTACATGGTCAACCACGGCATCTCGACGGCCGCGCTGATGCTGGTCGCCGGATTCCTGATCACCCGGCGCGGCTCGCGGCTCATCGCCGACTACGGCGGGGTGCAGAAGGTGGCCCCCGTCCTGGCGGGGACCTTCCTGATCGGCGGTCTGGCCACGCTCTCGCTGCCCGGCCTGGCGCCGTTCGTCAGTGAGTTCCTGGTCCTGGTCGGGGCGTTCAGCGCGTATCCGGTGGCCGGCGTCATCGCCACCGTGGGCATCGTGCTCGCCGCGCTCTACGTCCTCGTGCTCTACCAGCGGACGATGACCGGACCGGTCCGGGAGGGGATCGGGGGCATGCCCGACCTCAGGGTCCGTGAACTCGCGGTCGCCCTGCCGCTGATCGCCCTGCTGATCTTCCTGGGCGTCTTCCCGAAGCCGCTCACCGATGTCGTGAACCCGGCGGTGCAGCACACCATGCAGGACGTACAGAAGAAGGACCCCCAGCCCGAGGTGGAGGCCGCCAAGTGAGCGCAACAGCTGTCCACAGCCTGTGGACGACGGCGGGCGGGGTGACATCGGCCGCTCCGGGAGACGCGTTCCCCGCGCCGAACATCGAGTACGCCCAACTGGCACCCGTCCTGATCGTGGTCGGCGTCGCCGTCCTCGGCGTCCTGGTGGAGGCGTTCGTCCCACGCCGGTCCCGCTACACCGCGCAGGTGTTCCTGACGGTCGTCGCCCTCGCCGCGGCGTTCGCCGCGGTGATCGGCCTCGCCGCCGACGGGTACGCCACGAAGAACGCGCACATCGCCGCCATGGGCGCCATCGCCGTCGACGGCCCGGCCCTGTTCCTCCAGGGCACCATCCTGCTCGTCTCGATGGTCTCCGTCTTCACGTTCGCCGAGCGCCGCCTGGACCCGGCATCGAACGGCAACCGTGTGGACTCCTTCGCCGCACAGGCAGGTTCGGTCCCGGGCAGTGAGGGGGAGAAGGCGGCCGTCAAGGCCGGCTTCACCACGACAGAGGTCTTCCCGCTGGTCCTCTTCTCCGTGGCGGGCATGCTCGTCTTCCCGGCGGCCAACGACCTGCTGACGCTGTTCATCGCGCTCGAGGTCTTCTCCCTCCCGCTCTACCTCCTGTGCGCCGTCGCCCGCCGCAAGCGGCTGATGTCGCAGGAGGCGGCGGTGAAGTACTTCCTGCTCGGCGCCTTCTCCTCGGCGTTCCTCCTCTTCGGGATCGCCCTGCTCTACGGCTACTCGGGCACCGTCTCGTACGCGGGCATCGCGAACGTCGTCGACGGGACCGTCCAGCAGATCGACCCGGCGCTCGCCGACACCATGGGCAACGACGCGCTGCTGCTGATCGGTGGGGCGATGATCCTCATGGGCCTGCTCTTCAAGGTCGGCGCGGTGCCGTTCCACATGTGGACCCCGGACGTCTACCAGGGCGCCCCGACCCCGGTCACGGGCTTCATGGCCGCGGCCACGAAGGTCGCCGCGTTCGGCGCGCTGCTGCGCCTGCTGTACGTGGTGCTGCCGGGGCTCACCTGGGACCTGCGCCCCGTCATGTGGGGTGTCGCGATCGTCACGATGCTGGGTGGCGCGATCGTCGCGATCACCCAGACCGACATCAAGCGGCTCCTCGCCTACTCCTCGATCGCGCACGCCGGCTTCATCCTCGCCGGTGTCATCGCGGCCAGCCCCGAGGGCATCTCGTCCGTCCTCTTCTACCTGGCCGTGTACTCCTTCGTGACCGTCGGCGCCTTCGCCGTCGTCACGCTGGTGCGCGACGCGGGCGGCGAGGCGACGCACCTGTCGAAGTGGGCCGGGCTCGGCCGCCGCTCGCCGCTGACCGCGGCGGTCTTCGCGGTGTTCCTGCTCTCCTTCGCCGGTATCCCGCTCACCTCGGGCTTCTCCGGGAAGTTCGCCGTCTTCAAGGCGGCGGCGGACGGCGGCGCGAGCGGTCTCGTCGTCGTCGGTGTGATCTCGTCGGCCATCGCCGCCTTCTTCTACATCCGGGTCATCGTCCTGATGTTCTTCAGCGAGCCGAAGGCGGACGGCCCCACGGTCGCCGTCCCGTCCCCGTTGACGATGACCACGATCGCCGTCGGAGTCGCCGTGACCCTGGTGCTGGGCCTCGCCCCGCAGTACTTCCTGGACCTGGCGAGCCAGGCCGGAGTGTTCGTGCGGTAACGCGCCGCAGCACACGACGACGCCGGACGGGCCCTGGAAGTCAAGCCCGTCCGGCGCTGTCGTACCTGGCGCCTATGGTTGCCGGTGAGACGGTTTCACGGCGACACGGACGGCACGGACGGGCGGAACGGGACGATGGGTGTGACGACCGAGAGCGTGGCGCAGCAGACGCTGCACCGGGTATTCGGGTACGAGGCGTTCCGCGGCGAGCAGGGCGCGGTGATCGACCACGTGATCGCCGGCGGCGACGCGGTCGTGCTCATGCCCACGGGTGGCGGCAAGTCCCTCTGCTACCAGATCCCCGCCCTGGTCAGGCCGGGCACCGGCATCGTGGTCTCCCCGCTGATCGCGCTCATGCAGGACCAGGTGGACGCCCTGCGCGCCCTCGGCGTCCGCGCCGGGTTCATGAACTCCACGCAGGACTTCGACCAGCGCCGCTCGATGGAGGCCCAGTTCCTGGCCGGTGAGCTCGACGTGCTCTACCTGGCGCCCGAGCGGCTGCGCCTGGACTCCACACTCTCCCTGCTCGCGCGCGGCGAGATCTCCGTCTTCGCCATCGACGAGGCGCACTGCGTCGCCCAGTGGGGCCACGACTTCCGTCCCGACTACCTGGCCCTGTCCGTCCTGGGGGAGCGCTGGCCCGGTGTGCCGCGCATCGCGCTGACCGCCACCGCGACGGACGCCACCCACCGCGAGATCACCCAGCGGCTCGGTATGCCCGAGGCCAGGCACTTCGTCGCCAGCTTCGACCGGCCCAACATCCAGTACCGCGTCGTCGGGAAGTCCGACCCGAAGAAGCAGCTGCTCACCTTCCTCAAGGAGGAGCACGCGGGGGACGCCGGCATCGTCTACTGCCTCTCCCGCAACTCGACGGAGAAGACCGCCGAGTACCTCTGCCGCAACGGCATCGAGGCCGTGGCGTACCACGCGGGCCTGGACGCCGGGACGCGAGCGGCCAACCAGTCGCGCTTCCTGCGCGAGGAGGGCCTGGTCGTGGTCGCGACCATCGCCTTCGGCATGGGCATCGACAAGCCGGACGTGCGCTTCGTCGCCCACCTCGACCTGCCGAAGTCCGTCGAGGGGTACTACCAGGAGACCGGCCGGGCCGGCCGTGACGGGGCGCCGTCCACGGCCTGGATGGCGTACGGCCTCCAGGACGTCGTCCAGCAGCGGAAGCTGATCCAGGGCGGCGAGGGCGACGAGGCCTTCCGGCGGCGGGCGGCCTCGCACCTCGACTCGATGCTGGCGCTCTGCGAGACCGTCCAGTGCCGCAGGGCCCAGCTCCTGACGTACTTCGGCCAGGAGCCCGGGGAGCAGGCCTGCGGCAACTGCGACACCTGCCTCACCCCGCCCGAGACCTGGGACGGCACGGTGGTCGCGCAGAAGCTGCTGTCGACCGTCGTCCGGCTTAAGCGGGAGCGGAACCAGAAGTTCGGGGCCGGCCAGATCATCGACATCCTGCTGGGCCGCAAGACCGCGAAGATCATCCAGTTCGACCACGACCAGCTCTCGGTGTTCGGCATCGGCGAGGAGCTCGCGGAGGCGGAGTGGCGGGGTGTGGTGCGCCAGCTGCTGGCCCAGGGGCTGCTCGCAGTCGAGGGGGAGTACGGCACGCTGGTGCTGACCGAGGAGAGCGGCACCGTGCTCGGCCGGGAGCGCGAGGTGCTGCTGCGCAAGGAGCCGAAGAAGCCGACGTCCAGGTCCGGCGGCGGCGAGCGCAAGGCCAAGTCGGCCGCCGCGGTGGCCGACCTGCCGGCGGAGGCCGTCCCGGTCTTCGAGGCGCTGCGCGCCTGGCGCGGCGCCCAGGCCAAGGAGCTGGGCCTCCCGGCGTACGTCATCTTCCACGACGCGACCCTGCGGGAGATCGCGGCACTGCGCCCCGGTTCCCTGGCGGAGCTGGGCGGGGTCAGCGGACTGGGCGAGAAGAAGCTGGCGACGTACGGCGAGGGAGTCCTGGAGGTGCTGGCCGAGCTGGGGGCTCCGGCTCCGTCGGCGGCCCCCGAAGCGGAAGCTGCCCCCGCGCCGGCCCGTGCCCCGGTGCCGGCGGCCCGGCCCGCCGTCCGGGAAGCGGATCCGGAGTTCGGCTGGGACGAGGAGCCGCCCGAGTTCGAGTGAGCCGGGGCGGCGTGCGCTAGCGGGGGTCCGGGGCCCGGCGGCGGGGGGTGATGGCCGTGAGGTCGAGATCCACTTCGAAGGGGACGGAGACCTTCATCCGGTCGTGGAAGATCCCTGTCGATGTGTAAGCACCGGTGGCCGGCTCCAGTTCGAAGACGTAGACCACCGCACGGCCGTCGTGGTTCTCCACCCGCCAGAAGTGCGGGATCTTGACCCGGGCGTACTTCACCGGCTTGGTCTCCCGGTCACGCGACCGGGACTCGGGTGAGACAACCTCGACCGCGAGCAGCACCGATTCGGCAGGGAAGCGGGTCTGGTCCGGATCCTGAACGATTTCGCCGTGCACGACGATCACATCGGGCTCGGGCCGATTGAAGCGGTCGATGTCGATGGTGAACTCGCGCACCACGTCCAGATCGGGCGGGGCCAGCGACTGCAACTGCCATTCGAAGAAGCTGACCGCCCGTGAATGGAACAGGGTCTGCGGACTCACGAAAACAAGGCTCCCGTCGATCAGCTCCGTGTGCGGAGGCAGATTCGGGAGTGTGTCCAGGTCATCGGCGGTCCAGCCGCCCACGGGCGGAACCGCCCACCGCGGCTCGGGGGCCTCGGGTTCGATGCTCATCAGTGCTCCCATACGAAGGAGTCTCGCGGGTCCGTCCAGCGTATCCGCCGACAACCCGATCAAGCCCACCCGCACGTGTGCACGACCGACGCGTCGTTGACCGCTGCCCCGGCTCCGGGCTTCCGCGACACGCTTCAGTCGTCGCCACCGCCACCGCCACCGCCACCGCCACGGCTCGCACCGCCGCCCGACCGGGCGGCCCTGTCCTGCCGCACGTTGCGGTGCACCGCCTCGGCCGGCCACTCCTCGCGGGCGAGCGCCCGAGCCGCCCCGCGGGGTGGCGCCGGTACGGGAACAGGCCGATGAAACGGCGGGTCTCCCTGAGCAGCGTGCCCTGCTCCACGAGGGCGTCCAGGTACAGCTCCTCGGCCTGCCGTCCGGCCTGCCGCACCCACCGCCCGGCGGAGACCCTGGAGCCGGATCCGCGCTTCCCCGGCGGCGGAAGGCTCCGCAGGAACACGCCGAGCAGCGGGTCCGGCGGGTCCAGCGGGTTCACGACCACCACCCGGCCGTGCTCCTCGGCGATCCGCCCCTGGAGCTCCAGCTCGGCCAGGGCGGCCCCCGCGACGCCGTACTCCAGGGACCGGCCGCGGCAGTGCGGCCCGCCGCGCACGGGGTCCAGGGCGAGCAGCAGCAGTTCCTCGGGGAGCGTCGGCGCCGGGTCCGTCACGTAGAGGCCGTGATTCGTCCGGTGACGTCCCCGAGGCCGACCCGGGTGCCGTGCGGACCCGGGGCCCAGGCCGTGAGCGTGACCGTGTCGCCGTCCTCCAGGAACGTCCGCTTCCCCTCGGGCAGGTCCAGCGGATCGCGGCCGTTCCAGGTGAGTTCCAGCAGGGACCCGCGCTCACCCGGCTCGGCACCGCTGACCGTGCCGGAGCCGTAGAGGTCACCCGTCCGCAGCGAGGCGCCGTTCACCGTCATCTGCGCCAGCTGCTGCGCGGCCGTCCAGTACATCGAGGAGAACGGCGGTTCGGAGACGGTCCGCCCGTTGACGGCGACCGAGATGCGGATGTCGAAGCCGCCCGGCTCCTCGTCGTCCGCGTCCTCCAGGTACGGCAGCAACGGGAAGTCCCGGGCCGGCGGCCGGGTGCGGGCCGCGTCCAGGGCCTCCAGCGGAGTCACCCACGCCGACACGGAGGTGGCGAAGGACTTGCCGAGGAACGGGCCCAGCGGCACGTACTCCCAGGCCTGGATGTCCCGCGCCGACCAGTCGTTGAGCAGCGAGAGCCCGAAGACGTGCTCCCGGAAGTCGCCGAGCGCGACGGGGGAGCCCTGTTCCGAGGGGACACCGACGACGAAGCCGACCTCCGCCTCGATGTCCAGCTTCACCGACGGACCGAACACCGGGGCCGGGTCGGTGGGAGCCTTGCGCTGCCCGGAGGGGCGCACCACGTCCGTACCCGACACCACGACGGTGCCGGCGCGCCCGTGGTAACCGATCGGCAGGTGCTTCCAGTTGGGGGTGAGGGCCGCGCCGTCCGGCCGGAAGATCCGGCCCACGTTGGTCGCGTGGTGCTCGCTGGCGTAGAAGTCGACGTAGTCCGCGACCTCGTACGGCAGGTGCAGCGTCACCGCGTCCAGCGGGTGCAGCAGCGGCTCTATGTCCGGGCGGTGGGCCGGGACGGTCACCCACGCGGTCAGGGCCCGCCGCACATCGCGCCAGGCGGTCCGGCCGGCTGCCAGGAGAGGCGTCAGGCTGGGCTGCGCCAGCAGCTGGGCGTACGGCGAACCGAGCGCGTGCGCCGCCGCGCCGGCGTCCAGCACGTGGTCGCCGACGCGTACGCCGACCCTGCGGTCCGCCGGGTGCTCCGGGGTGGAGAACACGCCGTACGGAAGGTTGTGCGGGCCGAAGGGGTCGCCCTCGGCCAGATCGAGCGGGCTGCTCTGCTCGGGCATCTGTTGCTGCCTCGCTTTCCGGGTCGCTTGAGGGACACGTTACGTCGGCGCCGTTTCCCGGCGGCAGTGCCTCAAGTAGGCGTAATGCCCGGAAAGTTACGTGATAACCCTGGTCAGCCCGCTGTCCGAGGGATGCGCTTCTCCCAGGTCCGGTGGAAGACGATCTCGCCGCCGTCCTTGCAGACGACCTCGTTGGACGTGATGAAGTCGTTCGCGTCCGAGCTCAGTTCCGACCGCGTCTCGACCCGTACGTCCCACGACATCTCCGGCCGGTGCAGCCGGATCGTCCAGTCCGAGCGGGCCCTGGCGGAGAGCGGGTCGTCCTGCTGGATCGTGTACGTCTCCAGGGCGTCCTCGGTGAACTCCAGGCCGTCGGGGTAGACGCGCGTGCCGCCGTAGCGCGGATCCACCTCCAGCCGCCACTCGCCCTTGGCGACGTCGCGGACCACCAGGCGCTCCGGGCGCTGCTCGTCCAGCGTGACCGGGTGGACCACGCCGAGCGGCTCCGCCTGCTCCGGCTGGCCGAAGGTGATGCCCGGGTCCTCGGTGTGCCGGCGGACCGGGAGTTCGACGAGGCTGCCGTCCGCCTCCAGCGTGAAGCCCGCCGAGCCCGCCTGCGGCCAGATCCACGGCCAGTACGAGGACGAGACGGCCAGCCTGATCCGGTGCCCGGGCGGGAAGGTGTGGCCGATGCCGTTGAGCTCGAAGGCGACGTCCTCGGTCCCGCCGACCGGCCAGTCCTCGGCGCGGTCGCGCCCGTGGCGGGTTGCCAGGTTGAGGGCGCCGCGGGTCACCAGGGTGGAGGAACCGTCCGGTGCCACGTCGCAGAGCCGCGCGACAGCCTGCCCGCGCGGTACGTCCATCCGGACGCGGAGCCTCACCCTCGCCCGGCCGAGGATCTCGATGGGTGCCTCCTCGACCGGGAACTCGAAGCACACCGACTTGGCGTCCTCGTCCCGCTGGTCGGGCGGCAGGTCCGCGTCGTTGCCGAACGGGAAGAAGCGGCCCGCGTCCAGCCCGGTCTGCTGCGGTGAGCGGACCGTCTGCTCCCCGCCCGCCAGCGCGTACGCCACCGGGGTGACGTTCTCGGACGGCCACGAGGCGTCGCCGACCCAGCGGCCGGGCAGTGTCTCGTAGACGGTGGCCGGAGGATGCGAGCCACTGATCCAGGACCGCAGGAGGGGCTCGTTCATCACCCCGGTGTCCCTGTCCTTCAGGTGCTGGTCCCACCAGCGCAACGTCTCCTGGAGGAAGCCGATGGCGGGCCCCGGGGGCAGCCCCCGGTCCGGGTACTGGTGAGACCAGGGGCCGATCAGCCCGCGCACCTTCGCGGGGTCCAGGTGCTCGACGAGCCTCAGGACGGTGTCGCGGTACGGGTCGTGCCAGCCGCCCACCGCCAGGACGTTCGCCTTGATCGCGCCGTAGTCCTCGCAGACGCTGCCGTGCCGCCAGTAGTCGTCCCGCGTCTGGTGCGCCAGCCACGTATGGATCAACGGCTCCACCTTCTCCAGCCGCCGCAGCCACATGTCCCGCCAGTCGTCGCCGACGTCCGCCGGGTCCGGGGGGCGCGAGACGAAGGCCAGCATGGTGGAGGCCCAGGCGTGCATGTCGACGCCGAGCACGGAGCCGCCCATGTAGTGGACGTCGTTGTCGTAGCGGTCGTCGGCCGAGCAGACGGTGACGACAGCCTTCAGGGGTTCCGGCGCGAGTGCGGCGATCTGGAGGGAGTTGAAACCTCCCCAGGAGATGCCGAACATGCCGACCCGGCCCGAGCACCACTCCTGCTGGGCGAGCCAGTGCACGACCGCGACCCCGTCGGCGAGCTCCGTCGCGTCGTACTCGTCGCCCGGCATGCCCTCGCTGTTGCCGTGCCCCCGCACGTCGACGCGCACCGAGGCGTAGCCGTGGCCCGCGTACCAGGGGTGGCGCTGCCAGTCACGCGGCGCCGTCCAGTCGCTGAGCCGGTAGGGCAGGTACTCCAGCAGCGCCGGCACCGGTTCGTCGGTGACCGGCCGCCAGATCCTGGCGTACAGCTGGGTGCCCCCGGCAAGCGGGATGTAGAGGTCCTCGTGGGTCGTCTCGTACGGGAATTCGGTGCGGATCTGCATGGGGAACCTCAGTGGACGGGGTGCATGGTGCGCCTGAGCCAGGGAGCGGCTGCGATGACGGCCAGACCGGCCGCCACCGCGATGGCGCCATTGACACCGAAGTAGGCGGGGTTGGACACCTCGCCGTACAGCTTCACGATCTGTGACTGGATGCCGTTGGCGAGGGCCAGCGACAGGAACCACAGCGCCATGGTCTGGCTGGCGAACGCCTTGGGCGCGAGTTTGGTGGTGGCGGACATGCCGGACGTCTCCAGGAGGATGTCGCCGAGCCCGAGCAGCAGGTAGGAGCCGACGATCCACCAGGCGGCCATCTCGAAGGTGTCGTCGGCGTGGCCCGAGGTCGGCAGGACCATCAGGAGGAAGGACAGGCCGCCGAGGATCACCCCGATCGCGATCTTGTTCGAGGCGTGCGGCTGGCGCGGGCCCATCCTGGCCCACACGGCGGCCACGACGGGCGCGAGCGCGACCTCGAACGCGCCCAGCGCCGAGGCGTACCAGCTCGCCGGGAAGTGGAAGCCGAAGATCTCGGTACGCGCGTTGGTGGAGGCGAGCAGGATCATCGTCGAGTACGCCTGGAAGAGGATGAAGTTGAAGACCACGGAGGCCAGGAACAGCACGACGTACGGGCGCAGCCTGCCGCGTTCCTCCGGTGTCACCCGCGGGCTGCGGAACATCACCGCGAAGTAGACGACGGGTGCGATCACCGAGATGACGGTGAGGACGTCGACGAAGCGGTCCATCGTCAGCCATCCGGCCAGGACCAGGGCGGTCGCCACGAGAGCGACCACGACGGCGCCTCCCACGATCAGCCGTACGGCCCTGCGCATCGGGCCGGGGGCCAGGGCGTACTCGGCGCCGTGTTCACGGCCGGCCAGGTGGCGCCGGCCGGCGACGTACTGGATCAGGCCGAGCGTCATGCCGAAGGCGGCGGCGGAGAAGCCCCAGTGCCAGCTCGCGTGCTCGCCGAGCCAGCCGGTGACCAGCGGACCGGCGAAGGCGCCGATGTTGATGCCCATGTAGTAGAGGGCGAAGCCCGCGTCGCGGCGCTGGTCCTCGGTGCCGTAGAGCTTGCCGACCATGGAGGCGACGTTGGGCTTGAGCAGGCCGGTGCCGGCGCTGATGAGGCCCAGGCCCACCCAGGTCATCGTGGCGGTGGGCACGGCCATGGAGTAGTGGCCGCAGGCGATCAGGACGCCGCCGTAGAGGACGGCGCGGTAGGAGCCGAGGATGCGGTCGGCGAGCCAGCCGCCCGCGACGGAGACCAGGTAGACCAGGGTGCCGTACGCGGCCGAGACCGAGGCGGCCGTGCCCGGGTCCATGCCCATGCCGCCGTCCGAGACCCTGTCGGCGAAGAAGAGGACCAGGATCGCCTGCATCCCGAGGAACGAGAACCGCTCCCAGACCTCCAGTCCGGACAGGGTCATCAGGCCGCGTGGCTGGCCGAAGAACGCCCGGTCGTCCTCGGGGGGCGGTTCGGTCGGCTCGGCGTCGGTCGTGGTGTGGGACAAAGCGACAACTCCTGATCGTATGAGCTGAACCCGAACATACCGGCGGTGGCGGGAAGGCGCCCACGGTGATCCAAACGGGACCGGATACGCTGAGTCGAGTGATGACAACGACACATCGACATTCCGTGTGATCGTCAGCAGACAGGAGATCCCCTCGTGACCGTCGTCGGGCCGTTCGGGCTGCACGTGCGGGACCAGGCGCTTGAGGCAGATGTCCAGGCCGGTCTGGCCGCTGTCGAGGCGGGGCTGCTGGCTGCCACCAAGAGCGAGGTCCCGTTCATCACGGAGGCCGCACAGCACCTCGTCAGCGCGGGGGGCAAACGCTTCCGGCCGCTGCTGGTGATGCTGGCCTCCCAGTTCGGTGACCCCGACGCCCCGGGAGTCGTCCCCGCTGCCGTGGTCGTCGAGCTGACGCACCTGGCGACGCTCTACCACGACGACGTGATGGACGAGGCGGACGTGCGCCGGGGCGTGGACAGCGCCAACACCCGCTGGGGGAACTCCGTCGCCGTCCTGACCGGCGACTTCCTCTTCGCGCGCGCGTCGCACATCCTGGCCGACCTGGGCCCGCAGGCCGTACGCATCCAGGCGGAGGCGTTCGAGCGCCTGGTGACCGGTCAGATCCTGGAGACCGCGGGCCCGCGTGACGGCCGCGACCCGGTCGACCACTACATGGACGTGCTGGGCGGCAAGACCGGCTCGCTGGTCGCCGTGTCCGGACGGTTCGGCGCCCTGATGGCCGGCGCGGACGAGTCCGTCGTCGACATCCTCACCCAGTACGGCGAACGCCTCGGCATCGCTTTCCAGCTCGCCGACGACTTCCTGGACATCGCCTCCGACTCCCACGAGTCGGGCAAGACCCCGGGCACCGACCTGCGCGAGGGCATCCCCACCCTCCCGGTCCTCCATCTGCGCGCGCGGGCCGCGGCCGAGGGCAGGGCCGAGGACCAGGAGCTCGTGGAGCTGCTGGACGGCGACCTCGCCGACGACGCCCGGCTCGCGGAGGCACTGCGCAGGCTGCGCGCCCACCCGGCGCTGGAGCAGGCACGACGCGACACCGTCCGCTACGCGCAGGAGGCGCGGGCGACGCTGGCGCCGCTTCCCGAGTGCTATGCGAAGGCCGCACTCGAAGAGCTGTGCGACGCCGTGGTGCACCGCGCGGGCTGACGCCCGGGGCCTTCGGCCCACGGACCCCAGGGGTACCCCGACACTCCGCGCCCCGGGGTCATCCCGGAGAGGTACGTGGAGTTGCTCCCGAGGGCTGACGCTTGTTCCCGCCGGATTTGGTCATATGGACAACAGCACTCCTGACCACATCGGGTGAGAATGGCGGCGAGGAGTGGACGAGTGCAACGGGATGGCAGCCGCCGACCACGGAGGTAGAGCACACATGGCACCGAACGACAGCGCGGAGAGCAACGGCGAGGCCACGGGCACTGTCGTGGGCCGACGGAAGAAGGCGCGCTACATCGTCCCGCTCGCGGTTGCGGGAGTGGCGGCGGCGACGATCGGGCTCGTCCCGGCGCTCGCCGACTCCGGTGACCCGGAGCTGCCGGACATCACGGCGCAGAAGCTCATCGAGAAGATCGCCGCGTCGGACGAGGAACAGCTCTCCGGCACGGTGAAGATCAGCACCGACCTCGGCATCCCGTCCCTCGGGGGTCTCGCGGGCTCGTTCGCGCCGGACGCGGGCGGCGGCGATGCGAGCGCCGCCCCGGAGTCCAGGCTGATGGAGCTCGCCTCCGGGACGCACACGCTCCGGGTGGCCGCGGACGGACCCGACAAGCAGCGCCTGTCCATCCTCGGCGAGGGCTCGGAGTACAGCCTCGTCCACAACGGGGACGACGTCTGGGGCTACGACAGCGAGAGCAACGAGGTCTACCACGCGGAGTCCGACGGGACCGAGCGGCAGGGCGGGAAGCACAAGGCGCCCAAGGGCGTGCCCGCCACCCCGAAGGCGCTCGCCGAGGAGGCGCTCGACGCCGCGGGCGACACCACGTCCGTCACGGTCGACGGCACGGCGCAGGTGGCGGGACGCGACGCGTACCAGCTGCTGATCAAGCCCAAGCAGTCCGGTTCGACGATCGGTTCCATCCGGGTGGCCGTCGACTCCGCGACCGGCGTACCGCTGAAGTTCACGCTCTCTCCGAGCGCCGGGGGCAAGGCCGCGGTCGACGCCGGCTTCACCAAGGTCGACTTCGAGAAGCCCGCGGCGTCCTCCTTCTCCTTCACCCCGCCGAAGGGCGCGAAGGTGACCGAGGCCGAGGACCTGAAGGACACCGCCGGTAAGGACGGCGTGGCCGGCAAGGCGCCCGAGGACCTCGGAGCCCTGGAGGACTTCAAGGGCCTGAACGTCATCGGCGAGGGTTGGAACGCCGTCGCCGAGATCGAGGTCCCGGGCGGCTCGGGGCTCCCCGCCGAGGGCTCCGGCGACATGCCGGCCCAGGCGCAGCAGTTCCTCGACGCGCTCGGCGACAAGGTCACCGGCGACTTCGGCTCGGGCACGGTCTTCAAGACCCGCCTGGTCAACGCCCTGATGACGGAAGACGGCAAGGTCTACGTCGGCGCGGTCACCAAGGACGCGCTGGTGAAGGCGGCCGACACCGCCAAGTAGGACAGCCCTCCCGCTGCAGGCCCCCGCCCCGTCGTACGCTCCGTACGGCGGGGCGGACCCGTACCCGGCGGGGGACAGCAGCGGGAGGGCGCATGACCGACACAGCGGCCGCGACGGCGCGGCCGGACACGGGCCCCGGGGCCGGCGCCGTGATCGAGACGCACGGGCTCACCAAGCGCTACCGAGGCGGTCAGCTCGCCGTCGACGGGCTGGACCTCACGGTCCCCGCCGACAGCGTCTTCGGCTTCCTGGGGCCCAACGGCTCCGGCAAGACCACCACCATCCGGATGCTCATGGGCCTCGTCGCCCCCACCTCCGGCACCGCGCACGTCCTGGGCCACCCCATGCCCGCCGCCGTCCGCACGGTGCTCCCGCACGTCGGCGCGCTCATCGAAGGGCCCGCGCTGTACGGATTCCTGACGGGCCGTGACAACCTCCTGCGCTTCGACTCCGCCGACCCGGCCGCCGATCCGCGTACCCGGCGAGCACGGGTGGGGGACGCCCTGGAGCGGGTCGGTCTCGCCTCGGCCGGAGGCAAGAAGGCCAAGGCGTACTCCCTCGGCATGAAGCAGCGCCTCGGGCTCGCCGCCGCGCTGCTCCAGCCGCGGGCGCTGCTCGTGCTGGACGAGCCGACCAACGGCCTCGACCCGCAGGGCATGCGCGAGATCCGTTCGCTGGTCCGCGAGCTGGCCGCCGACGGCACCACCGTCTTCCTCTCCTCCCACCTGCTCGACGAGATCGAGCAGGTCTGCACCCACGCGGCGGTCATGGCCCGTGGCCGTCTCGTCGTCCAGGGCCCGGTCGCCGCCCTCGCGGCCGGCACCCGGGGCCGGCTGGCCGTCACCACACCCGACCCGGGCGAGGCCGCCCGCATCCTCACGGAGCACGGGGCGACGGGTGTCACGGTCGACGGGGACCGGGTGGGCGCCGACGCCCCGCCCGGCGAGGTGGACCTCGCCGACGTCAACGCGACCCTGGTGCGCGGCGGTGTCCGCGTGCGCGCCTTCGGCGTCGAACGGGCCTCGCTGGAGGACGCCTTCGTCGCACTCACCGGAGAGGGATTCGATGTCGCAGGCTGAACTCACCCCGGTCTCGGTGCCCCGCGTGCCGCCCCGCACGCTGTGGACGCTCGGGCTCCTCCGCTCCGAGCTCACCGTCACCCTGCGCCGGTGGCGCATCCTGGCCCTGCTCGGGGTGCTGGCCGCGGTGCCGGTGCTCGTCGGGGTCGCCGTGCGGACCGAGACGGGTGGCGGTCCCGGTGGCGGGGGCGGCCCGGCGTTCATCTCCCAGGTCACCGGCAACGGCCTGTTCCTCGTCTTCGCGGCCCTCTCCGTGACGCTTCCCGTCTTCCTCCCCATGGCGGTCGGTGTGGTCGCAGGGGACTCGGTGGCGGGCGAGGCGAGCGCGGGCACCCTGCGCTACCTGCTGGTCGCCCCGGCGGGCCGCACCCGGCTGCTGCTGGCGAAGTACGCGTCCGTGCTGGTGTTCTGCCTGGCCGCCACCCTCGTCGTCGCGGTGTCCGCCCTCGCGGCCGGGGCCCTGCTCTTCCCGGTCGGCGAGGTCACCACGATCTCGGGGACCCGGATCGGGTTCGGCGAAGGGCTCCTGCGGGCGGGCCTGATCGCGCTCGCGGTGGCGGCGTCGCTGATCGGGTTCGCGGCGCTGGGACTGTTCGTCTCCACACTCACCGACAGCGGGATCGC
The DNA here is from genome assembly GCF_040660235.1 of Streptomyces sp. NPDC049970. Lineage (NCBI taxonomy): Bacteria > Bacillati > Actinomycetota > Actinomycetes > Kitasatosporales > Streptomycetaceae > Streptomyces > Streptomyces sp. NPDC049970. The sequence goes on from NZ_JBFALP010000004.1 coordinate 179,246, forward strand.
GGCGATGGCCGCCACGGTCGGGGTGCTCGTCACCGTGCAGATCCTGGATTCCGTGCCGCAGCTGCACGGGATCCACCCGTATCTCTTCCCGCACTACTGGCTGTCCTTCACGGACCTCCTGCGCGACCCGGTCTACTGGGACGAGATGGCCAGGAACCTGGGGTTGCAGGCGCTGTACGCGGCGGTTTTCGGCTCCGCGGCCTGGGCGCGCTTCACGACGAGGGACATCACCGTCTGAGGGGGCTTCACGGGCCGTCCGTACCGTCGGCCGGTCGAGCCGTCCCCCGATCGGCTCGTCGCGGCACGAACGGCACGAACGGTGTGCTGCACAGAACGTTCACGACACGGTACGTTCCGTTTCCAGCCTGGTTATTGTTCGACTTCTGGCGACGACCTGTCAACAAGCGGTGGGTGTAATCCCCCTATGCTCACCGAATGATCACATCGCAGAGTTCCCTGCGCCGTAGCGAGAGGTCACGACGGGCGACGCTGGACGCCGCCCTGGAGCTGTGCACGGAGAAGGGATACGGCCGGGTCACGATCGAGGCCATCGCGGCCCGCGCCGGTGTGAGCAAGAAGACGATCTACCGCTGGTGGCCGTCGAAGGGCGCCGTGATGCTGGAGGCGTTCGCCGAGGTGTTCATCGGTGCCACGCCGTTCATCGACACGGGTGACATCGCGGCCGACCTGCGGACCCACATCAACGCCGCGGTGAAGCTGGTGTCCACGACACCCTACGGCCCGGCCTACTCGGGCATCCTGTCGGAACTGCACCACGACGACGTCCTCGCGCGGACCGTCCGCGAGCAGCTCGTCGACCCGCGCTTCGAGGCCGCCGTGGTGCGCCTGCGCCGCGCCCAGGAGCTGGGCCAGGTCCCCGCCGGCGCCGACCTGCCGCTCGCGGTCGAGATGCTCTACGGCCCGGTCTACTACCGCAACCTGCTGCGGAAGCCCATCCAGGACGAGGCGGAGGTCGCCCTGCTGGTGGACCACGTACTGCGCTCCCTGCACGGGCCCACGGGGGGCGCTCCGGGGGGCGGGGGCGACGCCGCTGTCGCGGCTCCGGGCGTCCCCGCCCAGGGCGGCCCCGCTCCGGGCCGCACCGGCTGAGCGGTCCGGTGCCCCGGCCGTGACGGAGGGGCGCCCCGGCCCGGAGGCTCAGCCGAAGAGGCGTTCCAGGACGGCCGCGACACCGTCGTCGTCGTTCGAGAGCGTGATCTCGTCGGCCACGGCCCTGAGCTCCGCGTGCGCTCCGGCCATCGCCACACCGTGGCCCGAGCGGCGGAACATCGGCAGGTCGTTGGGCATGTCGCCGAACGCGACCGCGCCCGCGAGGTCGCGGCCCAGCAGCTCCGCCGCCAGGGCGATCCCGGTGCCCTTGTCGACGCCGTACGGTGCCAGTTCCACCGTGCCGGGCCCCGCCATCGTGACGGACGCCAGATCGCCCACCGCCCCACGGGCCGCCGCGGCGAGCTCGTCGTCCGTCAGCTCGGGGTGGCGTATCAGGACCTTGATGACCGGCGCCGCCCACAGGTCCGCGCGCCGCCCGGCCCGCTGCGCGGGGAGCGAGGGATGCGGCATGCGGTAGCCCGGTTCGACGAGGGTCCGGCCGTCGGTGCCGTCCTGGTCCACCGCGGCGTACACCTGTCCCACCTCGGCCTCGATCTTGCCGAGCGCCGTGTCCGCCAGCTCCCGGTCGAGGGTCACCGACCTCAGCATGCGGGCGGATCCCGCGTCGTAGACCTGGGTGCCCTGCCCGCAGACCACGGGCCCGTCGTACCCGAGGTCCGTGAGCAGGGCGCGTATGCCGGGCACCGGGCGGCCCGTGACGATCAGATGCCGTGCGCCGGCCGACGCGGCGCGGACGAGGGCGGCGCGGGACCGGGGGCTCACGGTGTCGTCGGAACGCAGCAGCGTGCCGTCCAGATCCGTGGCGACCAGGGTGTATGCGGCGGGTGGCGTGAACATGAGGCCAGCCTAGAGAGATCGCCCCGCCGCCGTACGCCGCCGGCCTGCGGGGACGGTGCGCCGCGTCAGTGGACGCAGAACTCGTTGCCCTCCGGGTCCAGGAGCACCTGCCACGACCCACCGGGTTCCTCGACGACCCGCAGCACGCTCGCGCCCAGCTCCGTGAGCCGCTCCACCTCCGCGTCACGCTGCCCGGGTGCCGTGTGCACGTCCAGGTGGAGGCGGTTCTTCACCGTCTTCGGCTCCGGGACGCGCTGGAAGAGCAGCCGGCGCCCGAGCCCGGTCCCGCTCCTGCTGTCGTACGGGTCGTCCGGGTGCCGCACGGCGGCGAGATCGCGCCAGGCCCGGCGCCCGTGCGGTTCCACGGTGCTGGACTCCGGCACGGCTCCGGCGCCGAGCAGCTCCCCGATCAGGGCGCTGTTGTCCTCGACGAGATAGCCGAGGGTCTCGGCCCAGAAGTCGGCCTGGGCGTGCGGGTCTCCCGCGTCGATGACGACTTTCCAGTGCAGGGTCATGAAAACCGTTTGTACTGGTTACCCGGTCGGCAGGGCAACGGGCGCGCCGGACGCGGGACTTGTGCGCCCCGTGAATGCCCGCCTCCCGCGTGTGCCCGCGCCCGCCCTGCGGGTGCGCGCACGCCGGTCCTCAGCGCGGCGGGCAGCTCAGGCAGTCGTGGCCGCCGAGCGCGGCCAGCAGCTCCCCGGCCGCCGCGCGGACCGCCGGATCGCCGTCCCCGGAAAGCCGCTCGGCCGTGGGCCGGCCGGCCAGGACCGCCAGGTGCGCGTCCCTGGTCCACTCCGGCTGGTGCGCCTGGCCGCGCGCGAGGATCGTCCCGAGCAGCCCGAGTACGCCGACGCGGTCCTTCACCGTCTCCATGGCGGCGAGCTCCCACAGGAACGGCACCGTGGCCACCGTCGCGTCGAACACGGCCATCGCGGCTATCCACCGACCCAGGTCGTTCAGCGCGTCCTCGGCCGACTCGCTGTCCCCCCAGGCGATGCGCGACAGCATCCCGGGGACCTGGGAGGCGGAGCCCCGGGCATGGCGCAGCTCATGCCACTGAACGTGCCTCATGTCCCCAAGGATCGTCCTCATCCGGGCACTCAATCAGCCTTTGGGTGCCCCGTCCACCACGCCTCCCGCAGTTGTCCGGTCCGGCCGGGCGGCCCCGTCCAGCACGTCGAGATACCTCCGCACGGCACGGGTCTCGTCCGCCCCCGCGAACAGCCCCACGTGGTTGTCGGGCCGGACCACGACGACGGTGTCCCGGCCGACGCCGTACGCCGCGCGGGCGAGCCCCTCGCGGTCGTGCAGGGCGTACGGACCAGCGCCCGGTGTCCCCGGCCCCGGGTCCCCGGCGCCGTACACCCGGCAGGTCCGTACGGTGTCGCCGTGCGCCGCCGCGGCCTCCCGCAGGGTGTCCTCGGTGCCGGCGCCGAAGCCCAGCACGGTGATGTGGGGTCCGGCGAAGACGTTGAAGAGGCGGGTGGGCGCGCCGGTCGCCGCCTCGTGGCAGGGGGCGTCGGGTGCGCGGTCCCCGGACCGCACACCACCGGCACCGCCCGGCCGGGCGAGGGAGCTCCAGCGGTACCCCCGGTCGAGGCCCGTGGTCGCCGGGGTGATCGCGCTGTCGAGGCCGCCGCCCGGCTCCCTGATCGCCTCCAGGGTGGCCCGCAGCCGGTCGGACGTGAGATCCAGCGTCCAGGCGGCGACCGGCAGCCGCTCCTCCTCGTACGTGTCCAGCAGTTCCGCCGCCGCCCGCCCGCGCAGCACCTGGGTGAGTTTCCATCCCAGGTTGAAGGCGTCCTGGATGCCGGTGTTCATGCCGAGGCCGCCCGCGATGGCGTGCACATGGGCGGCGTCGCCGGCCAGGAACACCCGGCCCACCCGGTAGCGGTCGGCCATGCGCACGTTGACGCGGTACGTCGAGAGCAGCGCGGCCCCGGTGAGGTGGGAGCCGGGGAGCCGGGTGTGCCGGGCGAAGAGCCGCCGGAAGCCGTCCAGGGAGGGGGCGAGAGGCCGGCCCGCGGAGTCCCGTTCGGGTCCCGCCTGGAACCACCAGCTCGTCCGGGTACCGGGGACGGGGCACAGCATGACGGCCCCGTCGGCGTCGAACCACTGGTGCCAGACGCCCCGGTCCAGGACACCGGGTGCGATCCCGACGTCGCCGCAGACCATCACCTGCTCCTCGTCCGTCTCCCCGTCGAACGGGACGCCGAGCAGTTTCCGTACGCGGCTGTGGGCGCCGTCGCAGCCCACCGCGTACCGGGCCCCGGCGCGGGAGCCGTCGGCGAACGAGGCGGTCACCGAAGCACCGTCCTGGTCGAGGCCTACGACCTCGGTGCCCGTGGCGACGGTCACGCCGTGCTCGGCGAGGCGGTCGCGGAGGATCTCCTCCAGCCGCCACTGGGCGATCAGCCGGCCACGGTCGTAGGGCGCGTCGGGCGTCGGCGCGGAGTCCGCGTACGGGTCGGCGTCGGCGACGGGTACGCCGTCGCGGTACTTGCGCATCGGGAGGGGCGCCGAACCCGCCTCCAGTACGGCCCGGACGACCCCCAGGTCCTCCAGCACCTCCAGGGAGCGGGGGTTGGGCCCCTTGGAGCGCGAACTGCGCGGGTGGTCGGGTGACTTGTCCACGATGCGTACGCCGACGCCGCGCCGGGCGAGGTCGCAGGCCAGCGTCAGTCCGGTCGGGCCCGCGCCCACGATCAGTACGTCACTCATGCCCGCTCCTCGGTCGCGTCGTCCTGACCGACAGGAAAACGCAACCGAGTAAAAAAAGCAACCGAGTAACTTATGAGGGGGCTCCGCTCAGGGCGTGGGGGTCCGGTCCTGCGTGGCCGCGCCGACGCCCTTGTCCGGCGGGCGCGTGGGGTCCGCCCCGACGGGCGTCCCGGCCTGCGCGGCCTTCACGGCCAGGCGCAGGGCCTCGGCCCTGTTCCGCCGGGCCGTCCGCAGCGCGTCCCAGGTCAGGAGGGTCAGCGCCACCCAGACCAGCCCGAAGCCGGCCCAGCGCTCCGGCGGCATCTCCTCGTGGAAGTAGAGGACGCCGAGCCCGAACTGGAACACCGGCGCCAGGTACTGCAGCAGGCCCAGTACGGACAGCGGCACCCGGATCGCGGCGGCGCCGAAGCAGACGAGCGGGACCGCGGTGACGAGGCCCGTGGCGGCGAGGAGGGCGCCGTGCCCGGCGCCGCCGGTCAGGAAGGTCGCGTCGCCGCGCACCCCGAGCCACACCAGGAAGCCGAACGCGGGCACGAACAGCACCGCGGTCTCGGCGGCCAGGGACTCCAGGCCGCCCATGCCGACCTTCTTCTTCGCCAGGCCGTACGTCGCGAACGAGAACGCCAGCGCCAGGGAGACCCACGGCGGCTGCCCGTAGCCGATCGCCAGCACGAGCACCGCCGCGAGGCCGGTCGCCACCGCGGTCCACTGCACGGGGCGCAGCCGCTCGCCGAGCAGCAGGACGCCCATGGCGATGGTGACCAGCGGATTGATGAAGTAGCCGAGCGACGCCTCGACGACGTGGCCGTTGTTGACGGACCAGATGTAGAGGCCCCAGTTGACCGAGATCACCGTCGCGGCGACCGCTATCAGCCCGAGCGTGCGGGGCCGGCGTACCAGCTCGCCCACCCACGCCCAGCGGCGCAGCACCAGCAGGGCGATGCCGACGACTCCCAGCGACCAGACCATCCGGTGGGCGAGGATCTCCACCGCCCCCGACGGTTGCAGCAGCGGCCAGAACAGGGGGACGAGCCCCCACATCCCGTACGCGCCGGCTCCGTACAGCAGGCCGGCCCGCTGTTCGTTCTTCCCCTTCACGGGCCCTCCCGGCGTTCCTGTGCCGGCGATGGGCCGACCGCACGACGGTAGCCGCCGGAGGAGGTCCGTGTCATTGCCGTCTCACGGAAACGGTCGTGACAGCGCCGGGTGCCCGTCAGGCGGCCGCCACGGCGGCGGCGACCGTCTCGGACGCGGGGGTCGTCGGCCGTCCGATCAGGCGGGCCAGGTCGCCGCTCGTCCCGGCGAGCAGGCCGCGCCCGATCGCCTCGTCCACGTCCACGAGGATCTCGGCGAACGGCGCGGGGACCCCGGCCCCGACGAGGATGTCCAGGTGCGCGGAGGCCGGGACCTCGGTGTGGACGATCTCCCGGCCCGTCGCCGCGGACACCATGGCGGCGTACTCGGCCAGCGACCACGCGACGTCACCGCTCAGCTCGTACGCCGCGCCGAGGTGGCCCTCGCCCGTCAGTACGGCGGCGGCCGCGTCCGCGTAGTCGGCGCGGGTGGCCGAGGCGACGCGCCCCTCGCCCGCGTTCGAGACGACCGCGCCGTGCTCCAGGACGGGACCCAGGTTCGCCGTGTAGTTCTCGGTGTACCAGCCGTTGCGCAGGAAGGTGTGCGGGAGCCCCGATTCCAGGATCAGCCGCTCCGTCGCCTTGTGCTCGGCCGCCAGCAGGAAGTCCGCGCCGGGCCCGCCCAGTACGCCGGTGTAGGCGAGCTGCGCGACGCCCGCGGCCTTGGCGGCGTCGATCACGGCGGCGTGCTGCGCGACCCGCTTCCCGACCTCGCTGCCGGAGATCAGCAGCACCCGGTCACCGGCCCGGAAGGCCTCGGTGAGGGTCTCGGGGCGGTCGTAGTCGGCGATGCGGATCTCGACGCCGCGGGCGGCGAGGGCGGCGGCCTTCTCCTTGTCGCGGACGACCGCGGCGACGGATTCCGCCGGGACGGTGGCGAGCAGTCGCTCGACGACGAGACGGCCGAGCTCGCCGGTGGCTCCGGTGACAACGATGCTCATGGGGTTCTCCTCCTGGTGTGCCGGCGGGCCGCCGGCGGGTGCGCCGATCCTCGGATGCGGACTCTTGTGCTCACTCTAGGAGGTGCACTATCCAAACGAAAGTACCCACTTTCAAGTAAGGTACTGGTATGAGCGTAAGTCCAGTCAGGACCCCGAGTGTCAGCCGGCCGATGTGCCCTTCCCGGCTGGTCCTCGAACACGTCACCAGCCGCTGGGGGGTGCTGGTGCTCGCCGCCCTGCTGGAGCGCTCGTACCGGTTCGGCGAGCTGCGCCGCGCCGTCGGGGGCGTCAGCGAGAAGATGCTGGCCCAGACCCTGCAGACGCTGGAGCGCGACGGCTTCGTGCACCGTGACGCCAGGCCGGTGATCCCGCCGAGGGTGGACTACACCCTCACCCCGCTCGGCAGGGAGGCGGCCGAGCAGGTCTGGGGGCTGGCCCGGTGGGTAGAGCGCCGGCTGGACGCGGTGGAGGCGGCCCGCGAGACGTACGACGGGGCCCGGAGCCTGCCGGCTCCGGGCCCCGTCCAGGGCTGACGGAAGGTCAGCCGACCACGGTCCAGGTGTCGTTGCCTGCCAGCAGGGCGCTCAGGTCGCCCTTGCCGTGCTGCTCGATCGCGGTGTCGAGCTGGTCGGACATGAGCGAGTCGTAGACGGGGCGCTCCACGCTCCGCAGCACACCGATGGGCGTGTGGTGGAGGGTGTCGGCATCGGCCAGCCTGGACAGCGCGAAGGCGGTCGTCGGGCTGGGGTTGTGGGCGTCGTGGACGAGGATCCGCGACTGGTTCTCCTCGGTGACCGCGACGACGGCCAGGTCGCCCGTGAGGGGGTCGCGGACGACACCCTTGGAGTTCTCGGCGCCGAACAGGATCGGCTTACCGTGTTCGAGGCGGATCACCGCCTCCTCGGCCCGCTCCTTGTCCTTGAGGACCTCGAAGGCGCCGTCGTTGAAGATGTTGCAGTTCTGGTAGATCTCCACCAGGGCCGTGCCCGGGTGGTCGGCCGCCGCGCGCAGCACGCCCGTGAGGTGCTTGCGGTCGGAGTCCACGGTCCTGGCGACGAAGGTCGCCTCGGCGCCCAGCGCGAGGGACACCGGGTTGAAGGGCGCGTCGAGCGAGCCCATCGGCGTCGACTTGGTGATCTTGCCGACCTCGGACGTGGGGCTGTACTGCCCCTTGGTGAGCCCGTAGATCCGGTTGTTGAACAGCAGGATCTTGAGATTGACGTTGCGCCGCAGGGCGTGGATCAGGTGGTTCCCGCCGATGGACAGCGCGTCGCCGTCACCGGTGACGACCCAGACGCTCAGGTCGCGCCGGGAGGTGGCCAGGCCCGTCGCGATGGCGGGGGCGCGACCGTGGATGGAGTGCATCCCGTACGTGTTCATGTAGTACGGGAAGCGGGACGAGCAGCCGATGCCGGAGACGAACGTGATGTTCTCCCTGGCCAGCCCGAGGTCGGGCATGAAGCCCTGCACGGCCGCCAGGACCGCGTAGTCACCGCATCCCGGGCACCAGCGCACCTCCTGGTCGGACTTGAAGTCCTTCATGGACTGCTTGCCCTCGGCCTTGGGGACCAGCTGGAGGAGTTCGTTGGTGTCAGGCATCAATGGCCTCCTTGAGGGCTGTGGCGAGCTGCTCGGCCTTGAAGGGCATTCCGTTGACCTGGGTGAAACTCCGTGCGTCCACGAGGTACTTGGCCCGCACCAGGGTGGAGAGCTGGCCGAGGTTCATCTCCGGGATCACGACCTTGTCGTAACGCGCCAGCACCTCGCCGAGATTCCGCGGGAACGGGTTGAGGTGGCGCAGATGCGCCTGCGCGATCGTCTCGCCGGCCGCGCGGAGACGGCGTACCGCCGCCGTGATCGGCCCGTACGTCGATCCCCAGCCCAGCACCAGGGTCCCGGCGCCCGCCGGGTCGTCGACCTCCAGGTCGGGGACCACGATGCCGTCGACCTTCGCCTGGCGGGTGCGCACCATGAACTCGTGGTTGGCCGGATCGTAGGAGATGTTCCCCGAACCGTCCTGCTTCTCGATCCCGCCGATGCGGTGTTCGAGCCCCGGGGTGCCCGGCACGGCCCAGGGGCGGGCCAGCGTCTCCGGGTCCCTCTTGTACGGCCAGAACACCTCCGTACCGTCCGCGAGTTCGTGGTTCGGTCCGGTCGCGAACCGTGTCCGCAGGTCCGGGAGGCTGTCCGTCTCGGGGATCCGCCACGGCTCGGAGCCGTTCGCCAGATAGCCGTCCGAGAGCAGGAACACCGGAGTCCGGTACGTCAGCGCGATACGGGCGGCCTCCAGGGCCGCGTCGAAGCAGTCCGCCGGGGTCCTCGGCGCCACGATCGGGACCGGGGCCTCGCCGTTGCGCCCGTACATGGCCTGGAGCAGGTCGGCCTGCTCCGTCTTGGTCGGCAGGCCGGTGGACGGGCCGCCGCGCTGGATGTCGATGATCAGCAGCGGCAGTTCCAGGGAGACCGCCAGACCGATCGTCTCCGACTTGAGCGCGACACCCGGCCCCGACGTGGTCGTCACACCCAGGGACCCGCCGAACGAGGCACCGAGCGCCGCCCCGATCCCGGCGATCTCGTCCTCCGCCTGGAAGGTCCGCACACCGAAGTTCTTGTGCCTGCTGAGCTCGTGCAGGATGTCGGAGGCCGGAGTGATCGGATAGGACCCCAGGTAAACCGGAAGGTCCGCCTGTCGGCCCGCCGCGACGAGCCCGTACGACAGGGCGAGGTTTCCGGAGATGTTGCGGTACGTGCCCGTGGGAAAGGCCTGCGTCGCCGGCGCGACCTCGTACGAGACCGCGAAGTCCTCCGTCGTCTCACCGAAATTCCAGCCCGCGCGGAACGCCGCCACATTCGCCTCGGCGATGGCGGGCTTCTTCGCGAACTTCGACCGGAGGAACGTCTCCGTCCCCTCGGTCGGACGGTTGTACATCCAGGAGAGAAGACCGAGAGCGAACATGTTCTTCGACCGCTCGGCCTCCTTGCGGGAAAGGCCGAACTCCTTCAAAGCCTCGATCGTCAAGGTCGTCAGCGGTACCGGATGGACGTTGTACGCCTCAAGCGATCCGTCCTCGAGAGGGGACTCCGCATAGCCGACTTTCGCCATCGGGCGCTTGGTGAACTCGTCCGTGTTCACAATGATGTCGGCCCCGCGCGGCACATCGGCGATATTCGCCTTGAGCGCGGCGGGATTCATCGCGACCAGTACGTTCGGTGCGTCGCCCGGTGTCAGGATGTCGTGGTCCGCGAAATGCAGCTGGAACGAAGAGACACCCGGCAGGGTGCCCGCGGGGGCCCGGATCTCGGCCGGGAAGTTCGGCAGCGTCGACAGGTCGTTCCCGAACGACGCCGTCTCCGACGTGAACCGGTCACCCGTCAGCTGCATGCCGTCCCCGGAGTCACCCGCGAAACGGATGATCACACGGTCGAGACGGCGGACTTCCTTCTCGGTCGCACCACTACGATCAATACGGGGGGCGCGCTGCTCCCCGACGACAGCCTCGCTGGCCTCGTCGGACTTTCCGGCTGGGCTACTGACCTGGCTGGTCACTGAACTGGACCTCCCTCGGGGCGGCGGCTCGGGACCGGCCGGCCCGCCGGCGGTCCGCGCCCCACCCTACTTCTGTAAGGGTCGCCTTCCTTGGACCGTTCGTATGGCGGACGCGTTTTCGGGACGTGAATTCGTCACGCTTCGCCATATTCCCGGACCCCCAGTCACTGGATGAACGCGCCTGCGGTGCTCATCCTTTCGCTGTGGGCCTGGGTCTCGCTTCACTACGGGTGGATCATCGAGACGGAACGCTGCATCGAGATGACAGAGATCATCGATCATCGAGACGTACCCCGGCATCGAGGCGACCGGGATCATCACGGACTGATCATTGCGGACAGATCATCGTTCTGTCACGACTTCAGATAAGTGAGGACGGCCAGAACACGCCGATGGTCCCCGTCGCTGGGAGAGAGCCCCAGCTTCTGGAAGATGTTGCTGACGTGCTTCTCGACGGCACCGTCGCTCACCACCAGCTGCCGGGCGACGGCTGAATTCGTACGGCCCTCCGCCATCAGGCCGAGGACCTCCCGCTCGCGCGGGGTGAGCCCCGCCAGCACGTCCTGCTTCCTGCTGCGGCCCAGCAGCTGAGCGACCACCTCGGGGTCCAGGGCCGTACCGCCCCGGGCGACGCGCACCACGGCGTCGACGAACTCCCGGACCTCGGCGACCCGGTCCTTGAGCAGGTAGCCCACCCCCCGGCTGCTGCCGGCCAGCAGCTCGGTGGCGTACTGCTCCTCGACGTACTGGGAGAGCACCAGCACCCCGATCCGCGGGTAGTCCTTGCGCAGCCGCACCGCCGCCCGCACCCCCTCGTCGGTGTGGGTCGGCGGCATCCGCACGTCGGCGACCACCACGTCCGGGAGCGCGTCCTCGGCCGCGAGGTCACCCACCGTCTTCAGCAGCGCCTCGGCGTCGCCCACCCCCGCGACGACGTCGTGCCCCAGGTCGGTCAGCAGCCGGGTGAGCCCCTCCCGGAGCAGCACCGAATCCTCGGCGATGACGACCCGCACTCTTTCTCCCACGGCCTTGGTTCCCCCACTGTCGGTGTCCTCGTGCACGCCGCTGTCCGCGCCGCCCCTGTGCGTCCAGCATTCCAGCATCGGCGCCCCGATGTGCCCCGTAAGGGCTTCCGGCGGCGGGCGGCCCCTATCTGCGCGGGGCACAGCCGCACCGCCCCGGCCGCCGTAGTGGCGGCCGGGGCGGCTGCGACTGTGCCCCGCGGGAGCCGTGGCCTCAGCCCCGCCAGGGCAGTTCGGCCGTGACCGTGGTCGGACCGCCCGCGGGGGAGTCCACCACCAGGACGCCGTCGACCGCGTCCAGCCGGTCCGTCAGCCCGGCGAGACCGCTGCCCGCCGACACGTCGGCTCCGCCGTGGCCGTTGTCGGTGATTTGGAGCATGAGGTGGTTGGTGGTGCGCCAGAGGTCGATGGTGGCGTGGGTGGCGTGGGCGTGTTTGCTGATGTTCTGGAGGAGTTCGGAGGCGGTGAAGTAGGCGATGCCTTCGATGGCTTGTGCGGGTCTGGTGGGTAGGTCGACGGTGACGGTGACGGGGACGGTGCATCGGGAGGCGATGGCGGAGAGTGCTGCGTCGAGGCCGCGGTCGGTGAGGACGGCGGGGTGGATGCCGCGGGCGAGGTCGCGGAGTTCTTGGAGGGCGACTTTTACTTCGCCGTGGGCTTCGTCGACCATGCGGGCGGCTGCTTCGGGGTCGTCGGTGAGTTTTTCCTTGGCGAGGCCGAGGTCCATGGCGAGGGCGACGAGTCTGGCTTGTGCGCCGTCGTGGAGGTCGCGTTCGATGCGGCGCAGGTCGGCGGCGGCGGTGTCCACGACCACCCCACGATCCGACTCCAGCTCCGAGACGCGGGTGGCCAGCCGGGAGGGGCCGAGCAGGCCCGCCACCATGACCCGGTCCACGGAAGCCAGACCGCGGATGATCCACGGCGTGACCAGGACCAGGGCCAGGCCGACCGCGGCGGTGGCCGCCAGATCGAAGGGCGAGTCGAGATAGACCTGGTGCATGCCGTCGCCGTACAGCTGGATGCCCCCGACCCCCGCGTACGCCGGGAAGACCCAGTGCCACAGCGGATAGGTGAACGCGGCCCAGCCGTACGCCCAGAACGTCACCGACACGGTGAACGCGAACACCGCCCACGGCATGTGCAGCAGGGCGTAGAGCAGGTGCCGCCAGGACACCCCGCTCCTCAGCACCGCGCCGACCCACGACATCAGGCCACCCGTCCGGCCGCGCACCGGGGCCGGGTCCGCGACGTCCAGCTTCAGCAGCCCGCGCGCCCGGGCGCGCTCCACCGCGCCGAACCCCCGGCACACGACCAGGCCGGCGGCGAGTATCGGAATGCCGAGGAAGGTGATCAGCATGCCCAGGCCCAGCGACGTCATCGTGACCGCGAAGCCGAACAGCACCAGGCTGATCGGGAGGCTCAGGAGCAGATAGGCCAGCTCGCGCCAGGTGCGCGCCTCGAAGGGGGCACGAACCGCCGTGGGAAGGAGGCGCCTCGCCGGAGGATCGACCCCTGGCCCGGCGCCGGTGCCGTAGCGGTCCCGCGTGTCCGGTCCGTATGCCGTGGCCATCAGTGGGGTCCGTCCGTTTCTTCGAGCGGGGAATCCCCGCAGGCCGTTTCTTCCGGGCGGGGGAGTCCCGCGAGTGCTTCTTCCGTGCGGGAGGGTCCCGTGGACGGTTCCTTCGGGCGGGAGCGCCCCGTGAGCCGCTGTGACGGCCGGTGTCCCAAGGCTCGTGTACGGAGGGTTTCCGCACCATGAGGGCGGTCTCCGTATCCGACGGGGGGTTTTCCCCACCATCGGCTCACGGTGCCGCCACCCGCTCGGCGGCGGTGTCCGCCCGGTCACGCCAGGGCAGTTCGGCCGTCACCTTGGTCGGACCACCGGCGGGGGAGTCCACGACGAGACCCCCGTCGACCGCGCCGAGCCGCTCGGCAAGCCCCGAGATGCCCGTACCCCCGTCCAGGCGCGCTCCGCCGTGGCCGTTGTCGGTGATTTGGAGCATGAGGTGGTTGGTGGTGCGCCAGAGGTCGATGGTGGCGTGGGTGGCGTGGGCGTGTTTGCTGATGTTCTGGAGGAGTTCGGAGGCGGTGAAGTAGGCGATGCCTTCGATGGCTTGTGCGGGTCTGGTGGGTAGGTCGACGGTGACGGTGACGGGGACGGTGCATCGGGAGGCGATGGCGGAGAGTGCTGCGTCGAGGCCGCGGTCGGTGAGGACGGCGGGGTGGATGCCGCGGGCGAGGTCGCGGAGTTCTTGGAGGGCGACTTTTACTTCGCCGTGGGCTTCGTCGACCATGCGGGCGGCTGCTTCGGGGTCGTCGGTGAGTTTTTCCTTGGCGAGGCCGAGGTCCATGGCGAGGGCGACGAGTCTGGCTTGTGCGCCGTCGTGGAGGTCGCGTTCGATGCGGCGCAGGTCGGCGGCGGCGGTGTCCACGACCACCCCACGATCCGACTCCAACTCCTCGATCCTGCGTTCCAACTCGTCCGACGGCGAGAGCAGCGCCCGCGCCATCGCCCGGTCCGCGTTCGTCAGGACCCGTGCGATGTACGGGAGCACCGGCCAGAGCACGAACAGGCTCACCAGCGTCACCGCGAACGTCGCCACCCCCCACGGCAGCCGGATGAACGAGTACAGCAGCGTCCGCCAGGCCACCGGATCCTTCAGCCCCGACCACAGCCACGGGAAGAACCCCCGGTCCCGGCGGACGCGCGCCATCCGGCTCGGCTCGTCGATCCGCAGACCGAGCATCAGCCGCGCGCGCCCGCGCTCGGCCCGGCCGAGTCCGCGCGCGCCCTGCAGCCCGAGTGCGAGCAACGGCAGGCCGACCACGGTCACGGAGAGTCCGGTGCCCACGCCGACCAGGAAGACCGTGTAGACGAAACCGGCGATCGCCACCGGGAGATTCGTCAGGAGGTACGCGATCTCCCTCCACGTCCACCGGTCGAGGGCGGAGCGAGGGGGCGGCGGCCGGTCGTCGTCCGGCGCTGAGGGGCTCATGGTCATACGACCAGCGTGCCGGGCGGGAAGGTCCCACGCCATGGGGTTCGTGGGTGAGGCGGAGTAGGGATAACCCCACCCCTTGTCCGACGGGGCTGCTTACCGGCTCTTTGACAGGGCCTAGACTCCCGTGCGTACAGACCGTCGAACAGGTTGAGGGAGCGAGGGGCGGACGTGGCGGACGTGCCGGGACCGACCGTTCTCGCGTCGGACTACTTCCAGAGCTACTCAGTGGTCGGACTGCTCGCCCTGGTCGGCGTGCTGTTCGTCGCCGTCGCCTTCGGCGCCGGCCGCCTGCTGAGGCCCGTGGTCCCGACGCCGGAGAAACTCCTCACGTACGAGTGCGGGGTGGACCCCGTGGGCGAGGGCTGGGCCCACACCCAGGTTCGCTATTACGTGTACGCCTTCCTGTACGTGATCTTCGCCGTCGACTCGATCTTCCTGTTCCCGTGGGCGACGGTCTTCGCGGCGCCCGGGTACGGAGCGACGACGCTGGTCGAGATGTTCATCTTCCTCGGTTTCCTGGCCGTGGGACTGCTCTACGCATGGAAGAAGGGCGTCCTCGAATGGGCGTGACGAGTCGGCCGAACCCCGAACCCCCCGTTTCGCTGCCCGATCCGACGCTGCTGCCCGAGCCCAAGAAGCTCGGCGTGCTGTCCCGGCTCGCGCCCGAACCGATGAAGGTGGTCCTCAACTGGGGCCGCCGCTACAGCCTCTGGGTCTTCAACTTCGGACTCGCCTGCTGCGCCATCGAGTTCATCGCGGCCTCGATGGCGCGGCACGACTTCATCAGGCTCGGCGTCATCCCGTTCGCGCCCGGACCCCGGCAGGCCGACCTGATGGTCGTGTCCGGCACGGTGACCGACAAGATGGCCCCGGCCGTCAAGCGGCTCTACGAGCAGATGCCCGAACCGAAGTACGTCATCTCCTTCGGCGCCTGCTCCAACTGCGGCGGCCCGTACTGGGACTCGTACTCCGTGACGAAGGGCGTCGACCAGATCATCCCCGTCGACGTGTACGTCCCCGGCTGCCCGCCCCGGCCCGAGGCGCTCCTGCAGGGCATCCTCAAGCTCCAGGAGAAGATCGCGCGCGAATCGCTCGCCGAGCGGTACGCCACCGAGGAGACGGCCCGCCCCTCGGCCGCCGCCCTGCGCAGCGGCCTCGTCGCAGCCCCGAAGGCACCGGGGGAGGAGCGGAAGTGACCGCAGCGGACCTCTACGGCCGGCTGCCCGACGCCGCCTCCGACATCTTCGGCCCGGACGCCACCGCCGCGTACGCCTACGACCTGCTGACGGTCGACGTACCCGCCGCCTCCTGGACCGCCGCCCTCGAAACGGCCCGCGACGCACTGGGCTGCACCTACTTCGACTGGCTGAGCGCGGTCGACGAGCCGGGCACCGGCTTCCGCGTCTGCGCGCATGTCGCGGCGCTCGGCGACGGCACGGTCCGGCGCCTGCTGGTCCGTACGACCGTCCCGCACGACGCGGCCGTCCTGCCCACCGCCGTCGGCGTCTACGCCGGCGCCGAGTGGCACGAACGCGAGACGCACGAGATGTTCGGCGTCGACTTCGCGGACCATCCCCACCTGGTCCCGCTGCTGCTGCCCGAGGCCTTCGAGGGCCACCCGCTGCGGAAGGACTTCGTCCTGGCGGCCCGGGTCGCCAAGGCCTGGCCCGGTGCCAAGGAGCCCGGCGAGTCCGAACACGGCGGGCCCAAGCGGCGCACGATGCTGCC
Organism: Streptomyces sp. NPDC049970; assembly: GCF_040660235.1. Lineage (NCBI taxonomy): Bacteria > Bacillati > Actinomycetota > Actinomycetes > Kitasatosporales > Streptomycetaceae > Streptomyces > Streptomyces sp. NPDC049970. The sequence goes on from NZ_JBFALP010000004.1 coordinate 195,311, forward strand.
GCCCGGCGTGCCCGACCCGAACGAATGGGGCCCGCTCAAGGGCCAGCTCCCGCCCGCACCGGCGCGTCCTGTCAGAGGCGCCCGCGCGGCGGGTGCGGGTGCCGGTGGTGCGGGTGCGAGGGGTGACCGGCCTGTACGCCGGGCACGCAGCGCGAGTGAGGGCTCGGCGGGGCAGCGGCCGGTGGCACCCGCCACGCCCGGCGCCGGGACTCCGGACGCCGCGGGCACGCCCGGCGCCGTCACCGCGCCGGACGCCGCGGAGGCCACGCGCACGGCGCCGCCGCGCCGCAGCCGCAGCGCCTCGCAGGGCTCGGCCGGCCAGGGTGAGCCGGGGCCGGGTTCGAAGCCGGAGTCCGGTCCGGGTACGGGTTCCGGCCCTGGTTCCGGTACCGGTTCGGGTCCGGATGTACCGGACGCCGGTGCGCCCGATACGGGTGCCGACACCGGCACCGCACGGAGCGGAGCACAGGCGGTACGGCCGGGGGCCGCCGGTGCCGCCGACGCGCCCTGGCACGACGCGCGCCCGGCGTTCGACGAAACCCCGGAGCGGCCCGAGCGGCGGAAGCCCGGCCGGCCGTCGGAACCGTCGGAACCGGGAAACAGCACCGGGCCGGGGGCGGGGAGCGAGAGCGAGCCCGAGGCGGACACCGGGGCAGAGGCGGGGCCCGAGACAGAGCCTGAGACGGCGACGGACTCGGCGCGTGGGACGGACTCCGAGCCCACGCCGGACCCCATTCGCGAGGAGGGCTCCGAGCCCCGGCGAGACCCCGGAACCTCCGCCCCAGCCACCGGTTCCGGTCCCTCGGCCGACTCCCCGGCCGACCGTCCTCCCCGAAGCGGCCGGTCCGAAGCCCCCGACCGCTCCGAAGACCCAGACCGTTCCCAAGGCCCCGACCGCTCCGAAGGTCCTGGCCGTTCCGCCGGAGGCGATACCGCGTGAACGACGCACTCGACGTCGCCCTCCGCCTCGTCATCGTCTTTGCCGTGTTCATGGTCGTCCCGCTCGTCGTGGGGCAGGCCGAGCACAAGGTGATGGCCCATATGCAGGGCCGTCTCGGTCCCATGTACGCCGGCGGCTTCCACGGCTGGGCCCAGCTCGTCGCGGACGGGGTGAAGTTCGCGCAGAAGGAAGACGTCGTACCGGCCGCCGCCGACCGCCGCATCTTCCAACTTGCCCCCGCCGTGGCCCTGCTGCCGTACCTGCTCGTACTCGTCGCCATCCCGATCGGCCCCGGGGAGGGGGCGGTCGGTCAGGTCGTCGACGCGGGCATCTTCTTCGTGCTCGCCGTCATGGGCGTCGGCGTACTCGGCTCGCTGATGGCGGGCTGGGCGTCGGCCAACAAGTACTCCCTCCTCGGTGGTCTCCGCACCGCTGCGCAACTGCTCGCCTACGAACTCCCGATGCTGCTCGCCGCCGCCTCCGTGGCCATGGCGGCGGGCACCGTGTCGCTCCCCGGCATCCTCGACGCCTTCGAGTGGTGGTGGCTGCCCTGGCAGATCGTGGGCGCCCTGGTCTTCTTCGTGGCGGGGCTCGCCGAACTCCAGCGCCCGCCCTTCGACATGCCGGTCGCCGACTCGGAGATCATCTTCGGCGCGTACACCGAGTACACCGGTCTCCGTTTCGCCCTGTTCCTGCTCGCCGAGTACGCCGGGATCGTCGTCCTGTGCGCGCTGACGACCGTGCTCTTCCTCGGCGGGTGGCACGGGCCGCTCGGCGCGGACGGGCTCGGCTGGGTCTGGACCCTGCTCAAGATCGCCGTCCTCGCGTTCGTCGTGATCTGGCTCCGGGTCACCTATCCCCGCCTGCGTGAGGACCAGCTGCAGAAGCTCGCCTGGACCACGCTCATCCCCCTCGCCCTCGCGCAGATCGCGCTCACCGGCATCGTGAAGGTGGCGATCAACTAGTGCCCCCGATCCCCGGCTCAGGCCTGGCCAAGGGTCTTGCCGTCACCCTGCGGACCATGACGAAGCGGACGGTGACCGCCCAGTACCCGGACGTCCAGCCCGAACTGCCGCCCCGTTCACGCGGCGTCATCGGGTTGTTCGAGGAGAACTGCACGGTCTGCATGCTCTGCGCCCGCGAGTGTCCGGACTGGTGCATCTACATCGACTCCCACAAGGAGACGGTGCCCGCAGCCGCGCCCGGCGGCCGCGAGCGCAGCCGCAACGTCCTGGACCGCTTCGCGATCGACTTCGCCCTCTGCATGTACTGCGGTATCTGTATCGAGGTGTGTCCCTTCGACGCGCTGTTCTGGTCGCCCGAGTTCGAGTACGCGGAGACGGACATCCACGAACTCACCCACGAGCGCGACAAGCTGCGCGAGTGGATGTGGACGGTCCCCGAACCACCCGCGCTCGATCCGGGAGCCGAGGAGCCGAAGGAGATCGCCGCCGCACGGAAGGCGGCCGACAAGCTCCAGGCACAGGAAGCCCAGAAGGCCCAGCAGGCTCACGAAACCCAGCAAGCCCAGCAAGCCCCGCAGACCGAGGCAGCTCAGCAGGTGCCCGAAACCAAGCCGGCGCCCGAAGCCCGGCAGGCCGACGGGGCCCAGCAGCCCCACCGGGCCGACGGAGCCCGGCAGGCCCAGGACTCGCGGGAGGCCCGCCCGGGCCAGGCAGCTGAAGAGGAGGGGCTGGAGTGATTCTCGCGGCCACTGCCGGACACCCCGGTTTCCTCTCGCCGACCGGCGTCGAGATCGCCTTCCTCCTGGTCGGTCTCGCCACCCTCGGCGCTGCCCTGATCACCGTCACGACCAAGCAGCTCGTGCACGCGGCGCTCTGGCTCGTGGTGGCGCTCGGCGGCATCGCCGTGGAGTACCTGCTCCTCACGGCCGAGTTCATCGCCTGGGTCCAGGTACTGATCTACGTCGGTTCCGTCGTCGTCCTCCTTCTCTTCGGACTGATGCTGACCAGAGCCCCCATCGGACGTTCCCCCGACGCGGATTCGGGCAACCGGTGGATCGCGCTCGGTGTCGCCGCCGCCTCCGCCGCAGCCCTCGTCTGGGTCGTCGTGGACGCCTTCCGCACTACCTGGATCGACCTGGACGGCCCCGCCCAGGGCTCCACCAAGGCCTCGGGCGAGTTCCTCTTCAGGCACTGGGTCCTGCCCTTCGAAGCACTCTCCGTCCTGCTCCTCGCCGCCCTGGTGGGCGCCATCGTCGTGTCCCGCAAGGACAGGCCGGACGCACGGGGTGCACGGGCCGGGCAGGTCCCGCAGCGCCGACCAGGCCGTCAGGTCACGAACCGGGAGGACAAGAGCTGATGCACCTCGCCTATCCGGCCGTACTCGCCGTCCTCCTCTTCTGCACCGGGCTGTACGGAGTGCTCGCCCGTCGCAACGCGATCCTCGTCCTGATGTCAGTCGAGATCATGCTCAACGCCGTCAACCTCAACCTGGTCGCCTTCGACGTCTGGCTCCGCGACGCCCTCCACGCGGGCCAGGCCCTGACCCTCTTCACGATCGCCATCGCCGCCGCCGAGATCGGTATCGGCCTCGCGATCGTCCTGGCCGTCCACCGCAACCGCGGCAGCTCGGACGTGGACCGCCTCCGCGACACCGCGGAGACCGACGAGGCCGAAACGCTCCCCGACGGCGCGGGCCCGCACACCGACGAGGCCGCCCACGGCTCCGCAGACCAGGCCACTGCTACGGCAGGGAAGGCAAAGAAGGCAGAGGCCACCGCGTGACCACCACGACCCTCGCCGTCCTCGTCCCCCTTCTCCCCTTCCTGGGTGCCGCGGCCGGACTTCTCCTGGGACGCACCGCACCCGGCTTCGTACGTCCACTCGCCGTACTGCCGACCCTCGCGGCCGCCGCCCTCGCCGTGGTCGTCGCCGCACGGCAGGGCGGCGGGCCTGCCATCGACGCCGCGACCCGGCTCACGCCCACCGGCTCCGTACCGATCGACCTGGCCCTGCACCTCGACGGCTTCGCCGTCCTCGTGGCCGTACTCGTCGGGCTCGTCGCCACCTGTGTGCAGGTCTACTCGACCGCGTACCTCAAGGGCGACGCCCGCTACCCCTCGTACGCGGCTCTCGTGTCGCTCTTCACCTCCGCGATGCTGCTCGTCGTCTACTCCGGCGACCTGATGGTGCTCCTGGTCGGCTGGGAGATCATGGGCATCTGCTCGTACTTCCTCGTCGGCCACTACTGGGAGACCCCCGAGGCCCGCGCTGCCTCCCTCAAGGCCTTCCTCGTCACCAAGCTCGGCGACGTGCCCTTCCTCATCGGCCTGTTCGCCCTCGCCGCGGACACCGGCACGTTCCGGATCACCGGCATCCTGGCCGCCGTCGGCAACGGCGGGCTCGACCACCCCACTCTCATCGCCCTGCTGCTCCTCGCCGGTGTCGCGGGCAAGTCCGCACAGTTCCCGCTGCACACCTGGCTGCCCGACGCGATGGCCGGGCCCACGCCCGTCTCCGCGCTCATCCACGCCGCGACGATGGTCGCCGCCGGCATCTACTTCGTGGCCAGGCTCCTTCCCGTCTTCGCCGCCTCCGGTGCGGCCCTCGTCGTCCTCGCGGTGATGGCGGCCGTGACGATGATCGGATCCGGGCTCGCCGCACTCGCCCAGGACGACATCAAGCGCGTCCTCGCCTACTCGACCATCGGCCAACTCGGCTACATGTCCGGCGCCCTGGCCGTCGGCGACCGCGGGGCGGCCGTCTTCCACCTCATGTCGCACGGTGCGTTCAAGGCCGTCCTCTTCCTGGCGGCGGGCGTCGTCATCCACGCGGCGGGCACCAACTCACTCGCCGCCATGTCCCGGATGAGCGGGCTGACGAAGCGCATCCCCGACGCCTACTGGACGATGACCGTCGCCCTCCTCGCGCTGGCCGCAATCCCTCCCTTCGCCGGCTTCTTCTCCAAGGAAGCCGTCCTCGTCGCCGCCGAGCACGCCGCCTTCGGGGACCGGGACGTCGCCCCCGCCGCGGCAGGATGGACCGTCCTCGTCGCCGGACTCGTGGCCGCCCTCCTCACCGCCGCCTACGCCACCCGGCTGTGGCTCCTGGTGTTCCGCGGGCGCGGCCCCGAGGCCCCCGACCACGGCAGGCAGCCCGTCGCGATGACCTCCGTCCTCTGGGTGCTCGCCGTCCCGACCATCGCCTTCGGTCTCACCGTCGGCACACTCGCCGACTGGTTCGACGGACACAGCCTCACCCCCTCCCTCGCGACCGCGGTCCTGTCCACCGGTGTCGGACTCGTCGGCGGACTCGTCACCTACGGAGCCTGGCGTCACACCACGGCGCTCGCCGACCGCCCCCCGGTCGGCGCGGTCGCCGCCCACCCCGACGCCGAACCCGCGCTCGTGGAGGCCGAGGCCATGACCTCCCACACCGCGGCGTACGGCACGATCGCGGACGCCCCCGACCCCTCGGACCCCGGCCGGCTCCTGCTCGGACCGCTGCACCGCCACGCGGTCACCGGCTTCCACCTCGACGCGCTGTACACGGCGCTGTTCGTCCGCCCCGTCGAGGCCGCCGCCCGGCTCGTCCGCTTCCTGGACCGCGAGGTCGTCGACACCTACGTACGCGGCGCGGGCAGCATCGCCCGCGGACTCGGCACCCTGGTCCGCCGCGCCCAGACCGGAAACGTGCAGACCTACCTCGGCGCCCTGCTCGCCGGAACCCTTGTCCTGGCGATCGCCGCCGTCGTCTTTGCCAACGTCTACGCCGGGGCGTGAGCCGTGTTCGATATCAGCGCATCCGTGATGCAGTTCCTTCTGGCGTTCGTCGTGGTCGTGCCGCTCCTGGGGGCGGCCGCAGCGCTCCTGCCCGCCCCGCCCGGGCTCAAGGGCCGAAACCCCGACCAGGCCGTGCTCCGCCACGGCGTGACAGTCACCGGCGCCGTGCTCCTCGCCGCGCTCGTCCTGGCCGCCGGCTTCGACCACGACCACCCGTCGAAGATGCAGGCCACCACCGACATCAGCTGGATCCCGGCACTCGACGTCAGGATCCACCTCGGCACCGACGGCATCTCGCTCCCCCTTCTCGTGCTGACCGCGCTGCTGACCTTCCTCTGCGCGCTCTACAGCTACTTCAAGCTCCCCGCGGGCCCCTCCCCGAAGGCCTTCGTCGCGCTCGTCCTCCTGCTCGAGTCCGGCACCCTCGCGACCTTCGCCGTCCTCGACCTGCTGCTGTTCTTCCTGGCCTTCGAGATGGTCCTCATCCCGATGTACTTCCTCATCGCCCGCTGGGGCGGCGACCGGAAGCAGCCCGCAGCCTGGAAGTTCATCCTGTACACCCTGCTCGGGTCCGTGGTCATGCTGCTGGGGCTGCTCCTGGTCGGGCTGAAGAGCGGCACATTCGACATGGTGGCACTCGCCACTGACAACGGCCGGGGCCTCACCTCGTCCGTGCAGGTCATCGCCGTACTGGCGATCGGGATCGGGCTCGCGGTGAAGACCCCGATGTGGCCGTTGCACAGCTGGCTGCCCGACGCCCACACCGCGGCCCCGACCGTCGGCTCCGTACTCCTCGCCGGCGTCATGCTGAAGATGGGAACGTACGGGTTCGTCCGCATCCTGCTCCCCGTCGCCCCCGACGGGATGCGGACCTTCGCGCCCTACCTCGCGGCGTTCGCCGTCGTCGGGATCATCTACGGGTCCCTCGCCTGCCTGGCCCTCGCCCGCCCCGGCGCCAAGGGCGACCTCAAGCGGCTGATCGCGTACTCCTCCGTGGGCCACATGGGCTTCGTGCTCCTCGGCATCGCGACGATGACCCCCACCGGCGTGAACGGCGCGCTCTTCGCCAACATCGCCCACGGCCTCATCACCGGCTTGCTGTTCTTCCTGGTCGGCGCGGTCAAGGACCGCTACGGCACGGCGGACCTCGACACCCTGTCCGGCGCCACGGGCGGGGCCCTGTACGGCCGGGCCCCCCGACTCGGCGGCCTCCTCGCCTTCGCCGCCGTCGCCTCGCTCGGGCTCCCCGGCCTCGCCGGCTTCTGGGGCGAGATGCTCACCCTGTTCGGCGCCTTCGACCCCGCCGACGGGCTCAGCCGCCCCGCCTTCCTCACGTTCATGTCCATCGGCGCCCTCGGCACCCTGCTCACGGCGGCGTACATGCTGGTCGTCGTACGCCGTGTATGCATGGGCGAGAAGCCTGAGCAGCCCCAGGCGGTCGCCGACATCCAGAGCTACGAACTCGCCGCCTGGACCCCGCTCGCCGCCCTGACCGTCCTCGCCGGACTCTGGCCCGCCGTCCTCCTCGGCCTCACCGACCCGGCCGTGCAGAAGCTCCTCGCAGGAGGCAAGTCGTGACCGTGGCAGCCGACAGCGCAACCGGGGCGGCGAGCCTTGTCCAGTCCGTCGACTGGCTCGCGATCGCACCTCCCGTCGTCGTGGCGGCGGTGGCCCTGCTGGTCCTCGTCGCCGACCTCTTCACCGGCGAACGCCGCAAGCCGCTCCTCGGCTACGGCGCCGTGGCCGGGCTCGTCGTCGCGCTCGCCCTGCTCCTCCCGCTGCGCGCCGGGAACCGCTCCACCTTCTGCCTCACCGACGGGGCCCGCGCCTGCAGCTACACGGCCGACCACTTCGCGCTGGTCATCCAGGCACTCGTGCTCGGCGGGGCGCTGCTCACCGCGCTGCTCTCGATCGGCGACACCCGCAAGCTCCCCGCGGGCGAGTTCTGGTTCCTGCTGCTCTCCTCCGCCGCGGGCGCCGCGCTCCTGCCCGCCGCCCGGGACCTCGCCACGCTCGTCGTCGCTCTCGAAGTCGCCTCCCTCCCCGCGTTCGCCCTCGTCGGTATCGTGCGCGGCGACCGGCGCTCCTCCGAAGCGGCCCTGAAGTTCTTCCTCTCCTCGGTCGTCGCCACCGCCGTCATGCTGCTCGGCGTCAGCTTCGTCTACGCCACCACCGGCACCCTGCACCTCACCGAGCTCGCCGCCCGGCTCGACGACGTACCCGGACGGTTCGAGACCCTCGCCGAGGCGGGTGTGGTGCTCACGCTCGTCGGGTTCGCCTTCAAGACGGCAGCCGCACCGTTCCACTTCTGGGTCCCCGACACCTATGTGGGAGCCCCGCTCCCCATCGCCGCGTACCTCTCGGTCGTCGGCAAGGCCGTCGGCTTCTCCGGGCTCGTCCTCGTCACGGTGATCGGCTTCCCGGCCTACGCCGACGTCTGGGGCCCCGCCCTGGCCGTCCTCGCCGCGCTCACCATGACCGTCGGCAACGTCGCCGCACTCCGGCAGTCCGCCACCCGCGCCCGCAGCGCCGTGCGCCTCCTCGCCTGGTCGTCCGTCGGCCAGGCCGGCTACCTCCTGGTCCCGATCGCAGCCGCCGCGTACTCCAGCGACATGCAGATCGGCTCCACCGTCGCCTACGCGCTCATGTACGCCGTGGTGAACCTCGGTGCCTTCGCGGTCGCCGCCCTGGTCGCCCGCACCCACCCGGGCAACCGCATCGGCGACTACCGGGGCCTGTACGCCTCGCGCCCTCTGGCCGCACTCGCCATGGGCTTCTTCCTGCTCTGCCTGGCCGGTCTGCCGCCCGGCGTCATCGGCCTCTTCGCCAAGGTGACGGTCTTCTCCGCGGCCGTCGACGCGGGGCTCGGCTGGCTCGCCGTCGTCATGGCCGTCAACGTCGTGATCGCCCTGTACTACTACCTCCGGTGGACCGCCACGCTCTTCAAGGCCCCCGCGCCGGACACCACCGCCGGACAGGTGCCCGTCGGGCCCGGACACCGGGTTCCCGCCCCGCTCACCGCTGCGATCGCCCTCACCGCAGTAACCGGAATCACACTCTCCGGCGCTCCCCAGCTCATCCTCCGCTTTGCCGCCGTCAACCTCTTCTGACCGGTTCCGATCACCTCTGACCGGCTTGCCCGGCGAGCCGCGAACAGGGCATGGTCGTGCGTGCACACGTCACCGAAGACCAGCACGCGACGAGCACGCGACGAGCGCGCAGAGCATGCGAGAAGAGCACAGAGGAGCCAGAGCGGTGCTGAACGGGTTCAAGGACTTCATCCTTCGCGGGAACGTCATCTCCGTGGCGATCGGCCTCGCCGTCGGAGCAGCCTTCACCGCGGTGGTCACCGGCTTCAGCAACGCGTTCATCGTGCCGCTGATCGGGATCTTCACCCGCGGTGCGGGCGACTTCAGCAAGGCCCACTACACCGTCGACGGGGTCGAGTTCCCCTACGGCCTCTTCGTCAGCGCCGCCATCGCCTTCCTCATCACCGCCGCTGTGCTCTACTTCCTGGTCGTCGTGCCCATGGCCAAGGTCCAGAACCGCTTCACGGCCAAGCAGGAGCAGGAGAAGATCGACATCAGGGCCGCCCTGCGGGACTGCCCCCGCTGCTTCACCGAGATCCCCGCCGTCGCCACCCGCTGCGGCCACTGCACCAGTGACGTCGAGCCTGACGCGGAGGCGCGAGCGCTCGCGGGACTTCCCCTCCAGCGCTGACCGCGCCACGGGCCTCCCGGGCCCACGCCCCAGCACCATCCACCCGTACGGCCCAGGGGCGGATCCAGCCGGATCCGCCCCTGTCGGCGTTGCCTCCGGCCTCCGAGCACAAGGGAACTAGCTTCCTTCGCCTGGCGTTGACCAGTAAGGGAGGCTCCACTGGAGAGTGGAGCACCACCGAGCAAGGGTTCCCCTGCCGCACCATTTGGAGGGCGTACCGTGCACCGCCGGCACAACGGGCTGAAAACCGCTGTTCTCCTCGGGGGCCTCTCGGCCCTCATCATCGTCATCGGCAGTTTCTTCGGACGGACCGGCCTGATCGTGGCCGTCCTCGTCGCGCTCGCCACCAACGCCTACGCGTACTGGAACAGCGACAAGCTCGCACTGCGGGCCATGAGGGCCCGCCCGGTCAGCGAATTCGAAGCGCCGCAGCTCTACCGCACGGTCCGTGAACTCTCGACCGCGGCCCGCCAGCCCATGCCCCGGCTCTACATCTCACCGACCCAGGCGCCCAACGCGTTCGCCACCGGCCGCAACCCGCGCAACGCCGCCGTGTGCTGCACCGAGGGCATCCTCCAGATCCTCGACGAACGCGAGCTGCGCGGCGTACTCGGCCACGAGCTGAGCCACGTCTACAACCGCGACATCCTCATCTCGTCCGTCGCGGGCGCCCTCGCCTCCGTCGTGATGTTCCTCGTCAACTTCGCCTGGCTCATCCCCATAGGCCGGTCGGACGACGACGACGGCCCGGGGCTCCTCGGGATGCTCCTGGTCATGATCCTCGGCCCGCTGGCCGCATCGGTGATCCAGCTCGCCGTCAGCCGTTCCCGCGAGTACGCGGCCGACGCGTCCGGGGCCCAGCTCACCGGCGACCCGCTCGCGCTGGCCAGTGCCCTGCGCAAGCTGGACGCCGGCACCAAACAGCTTCCGCTCCCACCCGAACCACGGATCGAGACCGCGAGTCACATGATGATCGCGAACCCGTTCCGTCCCGGCCAGGGCATGTCCAAGATGTTCTCCACCCACCCGCCCATGGCCGAACGCATCTCCCGACTAGAGCAGATGGCAGGGTATCGACCGTGAAGACAATCCTGAACGTCATATGGCTGGTCCTGTGCGGATTCTGGATGTTCCTCGGCTACATGGCCGCGGGACTCCTGCTCTGCATCACGATCATCGGCATCCCCTTCGGCGTGGCCGCGTTCCGCATCGGCATCTACGCCCTCTGGCCCTTCGGGTACACCGTCGTCGACCGTCACGACGCCGGAGGCGGTTCCCTCATCGGCAACGTCCTGTGGGTGGTCCTGGCCGGCTGGTGGCTCGCGCTGGGCCACATCTTCACCGGCATCGCGCTCTGCGTCACGATCATCGGCATCCCCCTGGGCATCGCGAACTTCAAGCTCATCCCGGTCTCGCTGATGCCCTTCGGCAAGGAGATCGTGCGCAGCGACCAGCCGTTCGCGGGGCGCTAGCGAGCAGGCAGGCAGGCAGGCAACCGTACCCGTCCTCCAGGCGTCATGGCTTGCAGGAACAAGTGACGGGTAGGTTCGCCAACATGAGCATCATCAGCTGGATCATCCTCGGACTGCTGGCCGGCGCTGTGGCCAAGCTCCTCCTGCCGGGCCGCGACCCGGGCGGAATCGTCGGCACCACACTGATAGGCATCGTGGGTGCCTTCCTCGGAGGCTGGCTGTCGTCCCGCTTCCTGGACCGCCCCATCAGCACGGACTTCTACGACACGGCCACCTGGATCGCCGCCATCGCCGGCTCCCTGGTCCTGCTGATCGCCTACAGGCTGCTGTTCGGCAACTCCCGCGACCGCCGCTGACCTTCGGCCCACGGCCCGCGCGGGGCCGGCGCCAACCGCGGCACGCGCCGCGGAGGCGCGGGCGCGGAGCGGTACCGCGCCGTCCGTGGCGTGCCACACCGGCGTACGGCGGAGGAAACGGGGCGGGGCGGGTCGCGCCGAACCGGCATGACCCGCCCCGCGAACCGCTGGACACAGCGGCCAACCCTCTAGCGGTAGTTGGCGAACTGCACCGCGAAGTCGAAGTCCTTGCCCTTGACCAGCGCCTGCACCGCCTGCAGGTCGTCGCGGCTCTTGGAGCTGACGCGGAGTTCGTCGCCCTGGACCAGCGCCTTGACGCCCTTCGGGCCCTCGTCGCGAATGAGCTTCGCCACCTTCTTGGCGTTCTCCTGGGAGATGCCCTCCTCGATCGTGGCGAAGATCTTGTACTCCTTGCCGGAAAGCTGCGGCTCACCCGCGTCCAGGGACTTCAGGGAGATCCCGCGCTTGATCAGCTTGGACTGGAAGATGTCGAGGATCGCCTTGACCCGCTCCTCGCCGTTCGCCTCCATCAGGATCTTCTCGCCGGACCAGGAGATCGACGCACCCGTCCCCTTGAAGTCGTAGCGCTGGGAGATCTCCTTGGCGGCCTGGTTGAGGGCGTTGTCGACCTCCTGCCGCTCGACCTTCGAGACGATGTCGAAACTGGAGTCGGCCATGACGTGTGGCTCCTTGCGTCGTATGCGTTGGGTACGGCACAGAGCCTAGCCACCCCCGCCCGCTCAAAGCACTGATCAACCAGGTGGCGTAGCACCCCCGGGTATCAGGTATCGTTTACGTCGTCGCCAAGGGGCCCCCAGGGGCTCCAAAGCGTTGTTCCAGGCGGTGTGCCCGAGTGGCCAAAGGGAGCAGACTGTAAATCTGCCGGCTCAGCCTACCCAGGTTCGAACCCTGGCGCCGCCACAGGACGGGAAACCCCGTCCGACCTGATAGAACACCAGGTCGGACGGGGTTTCTGCATGTGCGGGAACGGGGCCGCAGGAGGTGCTGATCGGCGCCCGTTCTTCCAGGAGTCGATTCACGGGTGAGAGCGTGACGGGCCCCTGCTGACGTCCTTCGACGTAGCCGCCCGTCCCCCACCGATGAATCCGTAGATCACCTCACATCATTACCGGGAGAGCCCGTGACCGTCAGCAAGAACATCAACAACCCCGTGGGCATGGGCGGCGGCCAGCGCAAGCGGCTGTCCCGGGCCGAGCGGCAGAACAACGGTCCGCACCGCAACCTCGACCGCCAGGGTGCGGCCGACCAGAAGGCGGAGCTGGTGCGGAAGATGCGCGAGAAGGCCGGCGCAGCCGATGGCGCCGAGCAGGCGGGCGACGACAGCGCCGCACAGAGCTGACGCACCGCCGCCGCGGAGCGGCACCGCGGACAGCACGCAGGGCCCGGACCGCGACGCGCGGCCCGGGCCCTGCCGCCGTACCCCCGGCAGCCGCAGGCGGGCGTGGCCCCGGGTCCGGGGCCATCCCGTGGAAGCGGCCTCAGTTCCCCGCGACGTCCTTCACCGCGACAGTCACCGGCTTGCTCCCGCTGATGAGTTCCAGTGTCAGCCCCGCGGTCGCCGGTGTGTCCAGCAGCTCCACCAGCACCGCCGCCACGTCGTCACGGGGGACCGGGCCGCGGCCCGTCGACGCGGCGAGCAGGACCTGACCGGTGCCGGCGTCGTTCGTCAGCATCCCGGGGCGCAGGATCGTCCAGTCCAGGGCGGGCCTGGAGCGTACGTACGCGTCCGCCTCGCCCTTGGCCCGCTGGTAGATGTCGAAGACCTCGTCACCGGTGTGCCGGGGGTCGGCGCCCATGGACGAGACCACGACGTATCGCCGCACCCCAGCCCGCTCGGCCGCGTCCGCGAAGAGGACGGCCGCACCGCGGTCCACCGTGTCCTTGCGCGCCGAACCGCTGTCCGGGCCCGCGCCTGCCGCGAAGACCGCCGCGTCCGCACCCCGCAGGACCTCCGCGGCCTCCTCCACGGAGACCGATTCGAGGTCGAGCACGACGGGTTCGGCACCTGCCGCCCTCAGCTCGTCGCTCTGCTGCGGGTTGCGGATGACGCCCACCGCCTCGTCACCGCGCGCGGCGAGCAGACGCTCGAGCCGCAGCGCGATCTGACCATGTCCACCTGCAATGACAATGCGCATACTCCCGACCGTACGCCGCGGGGCGCGCTCCCGCTCAAGGCCCGCCGCCGTAGCCGGAATCCACGCGTCCCTGGCGGGGGAGGTCCAGGGCGGCGGCGCTCCCGAAGTCGCAGTACTCGCGTACGGCGCTGGTCCGTGCGACGACGCGGCCGCGGTGCACCACGATCCTGCTGTACGCCAGCGAGAGCGCCCCGGCCAGACCGTCCCCGCGTACGGCGAGCAGTTCGGCGGGAGAGCCGGCCTCGATCCGCACTCCGGGCAGGCCCATGGCGGCCCTCGCGCCGGCCGAGACGGCGTCGTACGCCTGCTCCGGCCCGAGGCCCTCCTGCGAGGCGAGGAGGTACGCCGCCTCCAGGGGGTCACCGCGGCCGACGGGGTTCGCGTGGTCGCGCAGCGCTCCACCGCCCGCCGCCACCCGCACCCCGGCCGCGCGCAGCAGCCGTACGGGTGTGGTGCCGCGCCGCCCGGAGCCCGAGCAGCCGCCCTGCGGGAGGCAGACGACGGTCACGCCCGCGGCGGCGAGCCGGTCGGCGGTGCGGGCCGCCTCGCCGTCCGGAAGCCGGGAGAGGCCCGTGCAGGGGCCCAGGCAGACACCGGGGCGGAACCCGCGGACCATTTCCGCCAGGCGGCCGAGCCGGGCCGGGTCGTCACCCTCCGTGTGGAGGTCGACGGGCAGGCCGTGGGAGGCGGCGAGTTCCAGGACCGCCTCGGCGCAGCCGTCCGGGTCGGGGTCCAGGTCCGGACGGCCGCCGATCACGCCCGCGCCCGTCTCCACGGCGTCGCGGAGCACGGCGAGGCCCTCGGCCCCCGCGAGGCCGGTGAGGGCCCGTGGGACGGCGACGGCGGTCAGGTCGGTGAGGCCGCGCAGGGAGCGCCCGGCCGCCAGGACGGCTTCGAGCGCACCGAGGCCCCGTACGCCGCCGACGTCCACATGGCCGCGCAGAGCGGTGGCGCCGTGGCTGAGCTGGAGCAGCGCGGATTCCGTGGCACGGCGCCGTACGTCGTCGGGGCGGCAGGACGCCGCGCCTCCCGCGGTGAACGCCGTGCCGGGATGCGCGTGCGGCTCGGCCGGGGCCGGCAGCAGGAGGTAGCCGCGCAGGTCGAGGCGGCGTCCCCCGCCCCCGAGGCTGCCCGCCGTGCCGACGGCCTCGATGCGCGGGCCGCGGATCCGTACGTCGACGGAGCGCCCGTCCGGGAGCCGCGCGCCGCCGAGCAGGAGCGTGGGCGCGTCGCTGGGGCTGTCGGGCATCGCGCCGCTCCTGGGAGGGAAACAAGATCACGCAGAGTGCGGCGAGCCTAGGCGGGCATCCGGGCGGCGACCCGGAGGGCGAGTTTGTCGTACGAATGTGGCCTTGCGGGACGGGTGGGGAGACGGGGGCCGGCGGGGTCCGTGCGGTGGCTCGCGGAGGCGACGTACGAGCTGATCAAGGGCCTGATCAGGGGGTCGGTGGCAGGGGTGCCCGGGGGGTCCGGCGAGGGCCCGGTGGGGGCGGCGGAAACGGATTTGGGCGATCGGCGAGAGACCGTGTAATGTCTTCCTCGCTCGCCCCAATAGCTCAGTCGGTAGAGCGTCTCCATGGTAAGGAGAAGGTCTGCGGTTCGATTCCGCATTGGGGCTCTGGTGATCGGGTAACTCCGCTTCGGCGGGGAAGCCCGGCATCAAAGCGGTGTAGCTCAGTCGGTAGAGCAAGCGGCTCATAATCGCTGTGTCACCGGTTCAAGTCCGGTCACCGCTACTAACAGTAGCCGATTGTGGGGTCGGTCCTTCGATCGGCTACTCTTTTTTGCGTTCATCCGTCCATAGTCCGTCCAAGGAGCACTCACGTGGCTGCCACCGACGTCCGCCCGAAGATCACGCTGGCCTGCGTGGAGTGCAAGGAGCGGAACTACATCACCAAGAAGAACCGGCGTAACAACCCGGACCGTCTTGAGATGAAGAAGCACTGCCCGCGCTGCAACTCGCACACCGCGCACCGCGAAACGCGCTGAAAACAGGCTCGTACACGAGGCCGTCCCCACTGGGGGCGGCCTCGTGTCGTTGTATTAGGGGTGTTCCACGCCCCATTCGACTTTTCATCAGGAGGTAGCGCGCTCATGGCGCTCGACCAGTCCTTCGTGGGGCGGTCCTATCCGCCCACCCCGGCGTACGAGGTCGGCCGGGAGAAGATCCGGGAGTTCGCGGAAGCGGTGGGTGACACCAACCCCGCGTACGTCGACCCGGAAGCCGCCAAGGCCCTGGGATACCCGGACGTGATCGCTCCGCCCACGTTCGTCTTCCTGATCACCTTCAAGGCCACGGGCCAGGTGATCCAGGACCCGCAGCTGGGCCTGGACTACAGCCGTGTGGTGCACGGTGACCAGAAGTTCGCGTACACGCGCCCCGTGCGGGCCGGCGACCGGCTGACGGTCACCTCCACCATCGAGGGCATCAAGACGATGGCGGGCAACGACATCATGGACGTCCGTGGCGACCTCCACGACGAGTCGGGTGAGCACGTCGCGACCGCGTGGATGAAGCTGGTGGCCCGTGCCGCCAAGGAGGCGTCATGACGGCGAACATCGCTTACACGGCGGTCGAGGTCGGTACGGAACTGCCCGCCCGGTCCTTCCCCGTGTCGCGCGCGGCCCTGGTGCAGTACGCGGGCGCCTCCGGCGACTTCAACCCGATCCACTGGAACGAGAGGTTCGCGCGCGAGGTCGGCCTGCCGGACGTCATCGCGCACGGCATGTTCACCATGGCCGAGGCGATCCGGGTGGTCACGGACTGGGCCGGTGACCCCGGCGCGGTCGTCGAGTACGGGACGCGGTTCACCAAGCCGGTCGTCGTGCCGAACGACGACACGGGTGCGCTGATCGAGGTCAGCGGCAAGGTCGCCGCCAAGCTGGACGACAACCTCGTGCGGGTCGATCTGACGGCGATGAGCGACGGCAAGAAGGTGCTGGGCATGTCCCGCGCCGTCGTCCGCCTGGCCTGACCGGTCCGGCCCGCCTCGCGCACGGCCGGTGCCGGTCCGAAGGGCGCTCCCCCGGGGGAGCGCCCTTCGCGCGCTCGTGGCCCCGCCCGGGCCGCGGGGACGCGGACCGTACTCTTGTCCCCGTGCAGGAACTCCATGACGCCCCCCTCGCCCCCCTGACCACCTTCCGGCTCGGCGGTCCGGCCGACCGCCTCCTGACGGCCACCACCGACGCGGAGGTGATCGCCGCGGTCCGCGAGGCCGACGACAGCGGCACCCCGCTGCTGGTCATCGGCGGCGGTTCCAACCTGGTCATCGGCGACAAGGGGTTCGACGGCACGGCCCTGCGCATCGCGACCAAGGGCTTCGAGCTCTCCGGTACGACCCTCGAACTGGCCGCCGGCGAGGTCTGGACCGACGCCGTGGCCCGCGTGGTCGAAGCGGGTCTCGCGGGCATCGAGTGCCTCGCCGGGATTCCCGGATCCGCCGGGGCGACACCGATCCAGAACGTCGGTGCCTACGGGCAGGAGGTCTCCTCGGTCATCACCGAGGTCGTCGCCTACGACCGGCACACCAGGGAGACGGTCACCCTCGCGAACGAGGCGTGCGACTTCTCGTACCGGCACAGCCGCTTCAAGGCCGAACCCGACCGCTTCGTGGTCCTGCGCGTCCGGTTCGGGCTGGAGGACGCGGGCGGGCGGTCCGCGCCCCTGAGGTATGCGGAGACCGCCCGGGTCATGGGCGTCGAGCAGGGCGACCGGGTGCCCGCCGCGGCGGCCCGCGAGACGGTGCTGCGCCTGCGGGCCGGCAAGGGCATGGTCCTCGACCCCGAGGACCACGACACCTGGTCGGCCGGGTCCTTCTTCACCAACCCGGTCCTCGACGAGACGGGGTACGCGGCGTTCCTCGCCCTCGCCAGGGCACGGCTGGGCGACGACGTGACGCCTCCCGCCTTCCCGGCCGGCGACGGAGCGGTGAAGACCTCCGCCGCGTGGCTCATCGACAAGGCGGGCTTCACCAAGGGGTACGGCACGGGCCCCGCGCGCATCTCCACCAAGCACACGCTCGCCCTCACCAACCGGGGCGGCGCGACGGCCGAGGACCTGCTGGCGCTGGCCCGCGAGGTCGTCGCCGGGGTCCACGAGGCCTTCGGGGTCACGCTCGTCAACGAACCGGTGACGGTCGGCGTCAGCCTGTAGCCGGCCGGGCGGGCTCCGCGCCCCGCCCGGTCGGGATCAGCCCGCCAGCCAGGCGTCGATCCCGCCCAGCAGCCTCTGCCGCACATCGACGGGCGCCACCGAGCCGCGTACGGACTGCCTGGCCAGCTCGGCGAGTTCCTCGTCGGTGAAGCCGTGGTGCCGGCGCACGAGGTCGTACTGCGCGGCCAGCCGCGAACCGAAGAGCAGCGGATCGTCCGCCCCGAGGGCCATCGGCACCCCCGCGTCGAACAGAGTGCGCAGGGGTACGTCGCCGGGCTTCTCGTAGACGCCGAGCGCGACGTTGGACGCCGGACAGACCTCGCAGGTCACCCCGCGCTCCGCGAGCCTGCTCAGCAGCCTCGGGTCCTCGGCGGCCCGTACGCCGTGCCCGATCCGGACCGCGTCGAGGTCGTCCATGCAGTCCCGGACGCTGGAGGGCCCCGAGAGCTCGCCACCGTGCGGGGCCGCGATCAGACCGCCCTCGCGGGCGATGGCGAAGGCGCGGTCGAAGTCGCGCGCCATCCCGCGCCGCTCGTCGTTGGAGAGGCCGAAGCCGACGACACCCCGGTCCGCGTACCGCACGGCGAGCCTGGCCAGCGTGCGGGCGTCCAGCGGGTGCTTCATCCTGTTCGCCGCGATCACCACCCGGATCCCGAGCCCGGTGTCGCGGGCCGCCCGGTCCACGGCGTCCAGGATGACCTCGATGGCCGGGATGAGCCCGCCCAGCAGGGGGGCGTACGAGGTCGGGTCGACCTGGATCTCCAGCCACCCGGAGCCGTCCGCGACGTCCTCCATGGCGGTCTCGCGCACCAGCCGCTGGATGTCCTCGGGCTCACGCAGGCAGGACCGGGCGATGTCGTACAGGCGCTGGAAGCGGAACCAGCCCCGTTCGTCCGTCGCCCGCAGCTGGGGAGGTTCGCCTCCGGTCAGTGCCTCGGGCAGGCGCACGCCGTACTTGTCGGCGAGTTCGAGCAGGGTCGTCGGCCGCATCGACCCGGTGAAGTGCAGGTGCAGATGGGCCTTGGGCAACAGCCGTACGTCACGCTCCATTGAAGGATCTTGCCGCACATCCGGGGTGTCGCGGTAGCCGGATCCCCTTGTGAGTTACCACTCGAACAGAAAGGTGGCCCCCGGCCGGAGCCGGGGGCCACCTCGTCGGGGTGAGTGCCCGCGTCAGTCGCGGGCCTCGCCCAGCAGCTTCTGGAGCCGCGAGACGCCCTCGGCCAGGTCGTCGTCGCCCAGGGCGTACGACAGCCGCAGGTAGCCGGGCGTACCGAACGCCTCACCGGGTACGACGGCGACCTCGGCCTCGTCGAGGATGAGGGCCGCGAGCTCGACCGAGTCTGCCGGGCGCTTGCCGCGGATCTCCTTGCCGAGCAGCTCCTTCACCGACGGGTAGGCGTAGAACGCGCCCTCGGGCTCGGGGCAGAACACCCCGTCGATCTCGTTCAGCATCCGGACGATCGTCCGGCGGCGGCGGTCGAAGGCGCTCCGCATCTCGGCCACCGCGTCCAGCGGACCGGAGACCGCGGCGAGCGCCGCGGCCTGCGAGACGTTGCTGACGTTGGAGGTCGCGTGCGACTGGAGGTTGGTCGCGGCCTTCACGATGTCCTTCGGGCCGATGATCCAGCCCACCCGCCAGCCGGTCATGGCGTACGTCTTGGCGACGCCGTTGACCACGATGCACTTGTCGCGCAGCTCGGGCACGACCGCGGGGAGCGAGGTGAAGGTGTTGTCGCCGTAGACCAGGTGCTCGTAGATCTCGTCCGTCATCACCCACAGTCCGTGCTCGACGGCCCAGCGGCCGATCGCCTCGGTGTCGGCCGCGTCGTACACCGCGCCGGTCGGGTTGGACGGCGACACGAACAGCACGACCTTCGTGCGCTCGGTGCGGGCCGCCTCCAGCTGCTCGACCGAGACCCGGTACCCGGTGGTCTCGTCCGCCACGACCTCGACCGGGACGCCGCCCGCGAGACGGATGGACTCGGGGTACGTCGTCCAGTACGGCGCGGGGACGATGACCTCGTCGCCCGGGTCGAGAACCGCGGCGAAGGCCTCGTAGATGGCCTGCTTGCCGCCGTTGGTCACCAGGATCTGGGAGACGTCGACCTCGTAGCCGGAGTCGCGCAGGGTCTTCGCGGCGATCGCGGCCTTGAGCTCGGGAAGCCCGCCCGCCGGGGTGTAGCGGTGGTACTTCGGGTTGCGGCACGCCTCGATCGCGGCGTCGACGATGTAACCGGGGGTCGGGAAGTCGGGCTCGCCGGCGCCGAACCCGATCACCGGACGCCCGGCGGCCTTGAGGGCCTTGGCCTTTGCGTCGACGGCGAGGGTGGCGGACTCGGAGATCGCACCGATGCGGGCCGAGACCCGGCGCTCGGACGGAGAAGTTGCAGCGCTCATGCCCCCATGCTCGCAGACCGGAAAACCCCGGGGCACAGCGGTTTCAGGGACCGGACAGCACTCGGACAGCATCCGGACAGGACCGGTCGGTAGTTGTCTGTTCGACGCGGCGCCCCCGAGCACGTACACTCACCTGTCGTTGGCCTTCATCAGCCGCACCGTTTTCCCAACCGGCCCACCGGGGAAGATGCGGTAGGTTGGTGGAAACCACAAAGGGTCGTAGCTCAATTGGTAGAGCACTGGTCTCCAAAACCAGCGGTTGGGGGTTCAAGTCCCTCCGGCCCTGCTACACACTCCTTCGCCGGGATGTGTGCGCATGTACGTACTTCAATGCACTGCCGTGCGGCTCCACCGGGCGCGGCACGGCCACGACCCGGAATCAGGTGAGTAGCGTGACGGACGCCGTGGGCTCCATCGACATGCCTGATGCCGAGGACGAAGCCCCCGAGTCGAAGAAGAAGGCCCGTAAGGGCGGCAAGCGCGGAAAGAAGGGCCCTCTGGGCCGTCTCGCGCTCTTCTACCGCCAGATCGTCGCCGAGCTCCGCAAGGTCGTGTGGCCGACGCGCAGCCAGCTCTCGACCTACACGGCGGTCGTGATCGCGTTCGTGGTCGTGATGATCGGTCTCGTCACCGTGATTGACTTCGGGTTCGCGCGGGTCATCAAGTACGTCTTCGGCTGATCCCGCGGAGGGCGCCTCACCGGCGCCCCTTTCGCATGTTCCACCCATATGTATCCAGGAAGAAGCAGCCATCGTGTCTGACCCGAACCTGAACGACGACGCCGAGCCTACGGCGAGCGCCGTCGAGTCCGCCGAGGACGAGCTCGACATCGTCGAGGCGGCGGATGCCGTGGCCCCGGACCAGGTCGAAGCTGCTGACGCCGCCGCGGGCGAGCCCGCCGAGCAGGACGCCGTGCGGGTCGAATCCGAAGACGAAGCCGACTCCGGCGAGGACACCGAGGCCGACGACGAGGCGGTCGCCGCTGAGTCCGCCGAGGAAGAGTCCGCCGACGAGGAGGAAGACGTCGAGGAGGCCGAGCCGGCCGCCCCCGTCGACCCGGTCGTCGCCCTGCGCGACGAACTTCGTGGACTTCCCGGTGAGTGGTACGTCATCCACACCTACGCCGGCTACGAGAAGCGCGTGAAGGCGAACCTGGAACAGCGCGCCGTCTCGCTCAACGTCGAGGACTTCATCTACCAGGCCGAGGTGCCCGAGGAAGAGATCGTCCAGATCAAGAACGGTGAGCGGAAGAACGTCCGTCAGAACAAGCTCCCGGGTTACGTCCTGGTGCGCATGGACCTGACGAACGAGTCGTGGGGCGTCGTCCGCAACACGCCCGGCGTCACCGGCTTCGTGGGCAACGCCTACGACCCGTACCCGCTGACCCTGGACGAGATCGTCAAGATGCTCGCCCCCGAGGCCGAGGAGAAGGCGGCCCGCGAGGCTGCCGAGGCCGAGGGCAAGCCGGCCCCCGCCCGCAAGGTCGAGGTCCAGGTGCTGGACTTCGAGGTGGGCGACTCGGTCACCGTCACCGACGGTCCGTTCGCGACGCTGCAGGCGACGATCAACGAGATCAACGCCGACTCGAAGAAGGTCAAGGGCCTCGTCGAGATCTTCGGTCGCGAGACCCCGGTCGAGCTCAGCTTCGACCAGATCCAGAAGAACTGACGGGCTTTCCGCCAGCGCCTGGACACATGCCTACCAAGCAGGTCAGACCGGCTTCGCAGCCGCTCTGACCTGCTTGGTTTTTGGTCGCGCAGCTATACCCGTTATCGTTGTGCGGTATGCCTCCATCCGGATGACCGGAATGGCGGCGAAACACTCTCACTAGGACCCGGAGAGAGCAATGCCTCCCAAGAAGAAGAAGGTCACGGGGCTTATCAAGCTCCAGATCAACGCCGGTGCGGCCAACCCGGCGCCGCCGGTCGGTCCCGCACTGGGCCAGCACGGCGTCAACATCATGGAGTTTTGCAAGGCCTACAACGCCGCGACCGAGTCGCAGCGTGGCATGGTCGTGCCGGTGGAGATCACGGTCTACGACGACCGCTCCTTCACCTTCATCACGAAGACTCCGCCGGCCGCCAAGCTGATCCTCAAGGCCGCTGGTGTGGACAAGGGCTCCGGCGAGCCGCACAAGACCAAGGTCGCCAAGCTCACGGCTGCCCAGGTCCGCGAGATCGCCACGGCCAAGCTTCCCGACCTGAACGCCAACGACCTCGACGCCGCGTCGAAGATCATCGCTGGCACCGCCCGTTCCATGGGCATCACGGTCGAAGGCTGAGCCAGCCCCGCAGTCCCTCAGTGGTAGGACCAAGCGCTGGTCCGCACCACGACTCCACACCCTGAACCCACAGGAGCAGAAGTGAAGCGCAGCAAGAACCTCCGCGCTGCGGACGCGAAGATCGACCGGGAGCGCCAGTACGCCCCGCTCGAGGCCGTCCGTGTCGCCAAGGACACCGCCTCCACGAAGTTCGACAGCACCGTCGAGGTCGCTTTCGCGCTGGGTGTCGACCCGCGCAAGGCCGACCAGATGGTCCGTGGCACCGTGAACCTCCCGCACGGCACCGGCAAGACCGCCCGGGTCCTGGTCTTCGCGACCGGTGACCGTGCTGCGGCCGCGGAAGCCGCGGGCGCCGACATCGTCGGCGCCGACGAGCTCATCGACGAGGTGGCGAAGGGCCGTCTGGACTTCGACGCCGTCGTCGCCACGCCGGACCTCATGGGCAAGGTCGGCCGCCTCGGCCGCGTGCTCGGTCCGCGTGGTCTGATGCCGAACCCGAAGACCGGCACCGTCACCCCCGACGTCGTGAAGGCTGTCAACGACATCAAGGGCGGCAAGATCGAGTTCCGCGTCGACAAGCACTCGAACCTGCACTTCATCATCGGCAAGACGTCGTTCGATGACACCAAGCTGGTCGAGAACTACGGCGCGGCCCTGGAGGAGATCCTCCGTCTGAAGCCGTCCGCCGCGAAGGGTCGCTTCATCAAGAAGGCGACCATGAGCACGACGATGGGTCCCGGCATCCCGCTGGACGCCAACCGCGTGCGCAACCTCCTCGTCGAGGAGGACCCGGCCGCCGTCTGAGCCCCCGCGCTCACCCGGTAGCCGCGTCACGGCACAGGACGGGCCCCGCACCCTCTTCGGAGGGCGCGGGGCCCGTCCTCGTAGGACGGCCGCGAGCCGCCCGACACGCTCCTAAACCCCGCGCAGCGGTCGAACCGGGACGGATTTGCTCCCGGTGGCCCCGGTCGCGTACGCTCACGAAGAAGCCAAAGACCGCTGGTCGTCGCCGCGCTCTCGCGAGAGGGACGGTGACCGAAGGTTCCGCTAGATCGGACGACCTGCGCAGGTGACTGTGTAACGCTCCCGGACTCTGTCCGGTCGAGCCGCGCCCTGGCACTTGTGCTGGGGCGTTTCGTCTTTCCCGGCCCCTTCTGAGCGGTCCTCATCACCCGGAAGGAGGCCGACGCTCATGGCAAGGCCCGACAAGGCTGCCGCGGTAGCCGAGCTGACGGACCAGTTCCGCAGCTCGAACGCCGCCGTGCTGACCGAGTACCGGGGTCTCACCGTGGCACAGCTCAAGGAGCTGCGCCGTTCGCTCGGTGAGAACGCCCAGTACGCCGTGGTGAAGAACACGCTGACCAAGATCGCGGCCAACGAGGCCGGGATCGACACGCTGGACGACCTGTTCTCGGGTCCGACGGCGGTTGCCTTCGTCACCGGTGACCCGGTGGAGTCGGCGAAGGGTCTCCGTGACTTCGCCAAGGACAACCCCGACCTCATCATCAAGGGCGGTGTCCTTGACGGTAAGGCGCTGTCCGCCGATGAGTTCAAGAAGCTCGCGGACCTCGACTCCCGCGAGGTGCTGCTCGCCAAGCTGGCCGGTGCCATGAAGGGCAAGCAGACTCAGACTGCGCAGCTCTTCCAGGCTCTGCCGTCGAAGTTCGTCCGCACCGCGGAAGCGCTTCGCGCCAAGAGGGCCGAGCAGGGCGGTGCCGGTACGCCGGCTCCCGCCGAGGCTGCCGAGTAACCACTCGGTGGTCCAGCGGGCACCACGTACGCCCGCCGACATGTACATCCGGCACCTGCCGAATTAGTGGAAGGACGCCATCATGGCGAAGCTCAGCCAGGAAGACCTGCTCGCCCAGTTCGAGGAGCTCACCCTCATCGAGCTCTCCGAGTTCGTTAAGGCGTTCGAGGAGAAGTTCGACGTCACCGCCGCCGCCGCGGTCGCCGCTGCCCCCGCGGGCGTCGGTCCGGCCGCCGAGGCCGCTGAGGAGCAGGACGAGTTCGACGTCGTCCTCACCGGCGCCGGCGAGAAGAAGATCCAGGTCATCAAGGTCGTGCGTGAGCTGACCTCGCTGGGTCTGAAGGAGGCCAAGGACCTCGTCGACGGCGCTCCGAAGCCGGTCCTCGAGAAGGTCGCCAAGGAGGCCGCCGAGAAGGCTGCCGAGTCCCTCAAGGCCGCCGGCGCTTCCGTCGAGGTCAAGTGACTTCGAGAGTCCTCTGACTCTCCTGAGGCTGTCGGCGCCGTAAGACGCTGAGACACCTCACCGAAGGGCGATCACCCATCCGGGTGGTCGCCCTTCGGCATGCCCTCCGAGGGTCCCTTGATCTTCCGTCCGCGGCGAGTAGGGTGATCTTCGCCGTGCGTTTCTCCGGAGCGCGCCAAGGGCCGTCAACAGGCGTCCTCCGGGCGCAGGTGAAGATCGGCGGACATCCGCCGGGGCCCCGGGGCCTTGACGAACCGCACGCGGCGCGCAATTCTCAGGACGCGTCGTCATCTCGATCCGCATCCGAGGCATGGATCGAGAGCGAAGAGGGCAGTAAAGAAGAGCGCACATCGCGCGAGGGCTATTCATAGGTGTTGAGAACAGCTGTTGGAAGCAACGTGGGTCTCTGAGAACCCCGACTGGACATCAGTGTGCCGCTTGGCTACACTGACCCTTTGCGCTGCCTGTTAGCTGCCTCCTGCCCGTCACCAGGGGCATGCCCACGCTCAGCACCGATGACCGGACTTTCCCTGACCTTGGGATCCCTGTCTCTGTGTGCGGCTTGGGGGCCGGTACGCGCGTAGTGAGTCCGAGCCCTCGGAAGGACCCCCTCTTGGCCGCCTCGCGCAACGCCTCGACCTCGAATACGAACAACGGTGCCAGCACCGCCCCGCTGCGCATCTCTTTTGCAAAGATCAAGGAGCCCCTCGAGGTTCCGAACCTCCTCGCGCTGCAGACCGAGAGCTTTGACTGGCTCCTCGGCAACGCCGCCTGGAAGGCTCGCGTCGAGGCTGCTCTGGACAGTGGACAGGACGTCCCCACAAAGTCCGGCCTGGAGGAGATCTTCGAGGAGATCTCGCCGATCGAGGACTTCTCCGGGTCGATGTCGCTCACGTTCCGCGACCACCGCTTCGAGCCTCCCAAGAACTCGATCGACGAGTGCAAGGAGCGCGACTTCACCTTCGCCGCGCCCCTCTTCGTCACGGCCGAGTTCACCAACAACGAGACCGGCGAGATCAAGTCCCAGACGGTCTTCATGGGCGACTTCCCGCTCATGACCAACAAGGGCACCTTCGTCATCAACGGCACCGAGCGTGTCGTCGTGTCGCAGCTCGTCCGCTCGCCGGGTGTCTACTTCGACTCCTCGATCGACAAGACGTCCGACAAGGACATCTTCTCCTCCAAGATCATCCCCTCCCGGGGTGCGTGGCTGGAGATGGAGATCGACAAGCGCGACATGGTCGGTGTCCGCATCGACCGCAAGCGCAAGCAGTCGGTCACCGTCCTCCTGAAGGCTCTCGGCTGGACCACCGAGCAGATCCTGGAGGAGTTCGGCGAGTACGAGTCCATGCGCGCCACCCTGGAGAAGGACCACACCCAGGGCCAGGACGACGCGCTGCTCGACATCTACCGCAAGCTGCGTCCCGGCGAGCCGCCGACGCGCGAGGCCGCTCAGACGCTGCTCGAGAACCTCTACTTCAACCCGAAGCGCTACGACCTCGCGAAGGTCGGCCGCTACAAGGTGAACAAGAAGCTCGGCGCCGAAGAGCCGCTCGACGCCGGTGTCCTCACCAGCGACGACATCATCGCCACCATCAAGTACCTGGTGAAGCTGCACGCCGGTGAGCTCGAGACCGTCGGCGAGTCCGGCCGGACGATCGTCGTCGAGACCGACGACATCGACCACTTCGGCAACCGCCGTCTGCGCAACGTCGGCGAGCTCATCCAGAACCAGGTCCGTACGGGCCTCGCCCGTATGGAGCGCGTCGTGCGTGAGCGCATGACGACCCAGGACGTCGAGGCCATCACGCCGCAGACCCTGATCAACATCCGGCCGGTCGTCGCCTCCATCAAGGAGTTCTTCGGCACCAGCCAGCTGTCGCAGTTCATGGACCAGAACAACCCGCTGTCGGGTCTCACCCACAAGCGCCGTCTGTCGGCGCTCGGCCCGGGTGGTCTGTCCCGTGAGCGGGCCGGCTTCGAGGTCCGAGACGTGCACCCGTCCCACTACGGACGCATGTGCCCGATCGAGACCCCTGAAGGCCCGAACATCGGTCTGATCGGTTCGCTCGCCTCGTACGGCCGCGTCAACGCGTTCGGCTTCATCGAGACGCCGTACCGCAAGGTCGTCGACGGCATGGTCACCGACGATGTCGACTACATCACCGCCGACGAGGAAGACCGCTTCGTGATCGCCCAGGCGAACGCGACGCTCTCCGAGGAGATGCGGTTCACCGAGCCGCGTGTCCTGGTCCGCCGTCGTGGCGGAGAGGTCGACTACATCCCGGGCGACGACGTCGACTACATGGACGTCTCGCCGCGCCAGATGGTGTCCGTCGCCACCGCGATGATCCCGTTCCTGGAGCACGACGACGCCAACCGTGCCCTCATGGGCGCGAACATGATGCGTCAGGCGGTGCCGCTCATCAAGTCCGAGGCGCCGCTCGTCGGCACCGGCATGGAGTACCGCTGCGCCACCGACGCCGGTGACGTGCTCAAGGCCGAGAAGGACGGTGTGGTCCAGGAGGTCTCCGCGGACTACATCACCGTCACGAACGACGACGGTACGTACACCACGTACCGCATCGCCAAGTTCTCGCGCTCCAACCAGGGCACGTCGGTCAACCAGAAGGTCGTCGTCTCCGAGGGCGACCGCGTCATCGAGGGCCAGGTCCTCGCCGACGGGCCGGCCACCGAGAACGGTGAGATGGCGCTGGGCAAGAACCTGCTCGTCGCGTTCATGCCGTGGGAGGGTCACAACTACGAGGACGCGATCATCCTGTCGCAGCGCCTCGTGCAGGACGACGTCCTCTCCTCGATCCACATCGAGGAGCACGAGGTCGACGCCCGTGACACCAAGCTCGGCCCGGAGGAGATCACCCGGGACATCCCGAACGTCTCCGAGGAGGTCCTCGCGGACCTCGACGAGCGCGGCATCATCCGTATCGGTGCCGAGGTCGTCGCCGGCGACATCCTCGTCGGCAAGGTCACGCCCAAGGGCGAGACCGAGCTGACCCCGGAGGAGCGTCTGCTCCGCGCGATCTTCGGTGAGAAGGCGCGCGAGGTGCGCGACACCTCGCTGAAGGTCCCGCACGGCGAGATCGGCAAGGTCATCGGCGTCCGCGTCTTCGACCGCGAAGAGGGCGACGAGCTGCCGCCGGGCGTGAACCAGCTGGTCCGCGTCTACGTCGCGCAGAAGCGCAAGATCACCGATGGTGACAAGCTCGCCGGCCGTCACGGCAACAAGGGCGTCATCTCCAAGATCCTGCCGATCGAGGACATGCCGTTCCTGGAGGACGGCACCCCGGTCGACATCATCCTGAACCCGCTGGGTGTCCCGTCCCGAATGAACCCGGGACAGGTCCTGGAGATCCACCTCGGCTGGCTCGCCAGCCGCGGCTGGGACGTCTCCGGCCTCGGTGACGAGTGGGCCCAGCGCCTGCAGGCCATCGGTGCCGACCAGGTCGCCCCCGGCACCAACGTCGCCACCCCCGTCTTCGACGGTGCGCGCGAGGACGAGATCTCGGGTCTCTTCGGAGCCACGATCCCGAACCGCGACGGCGACCGGCTGGTCCAGCCCTCCGGCAAGGCCCAGCTGTTCGACGGCCGCTCCGGCGAGCCGTTCCCGGCGCCGGTCTCGGTCGGGTTCATGTACATCCTCAAGCTGCACCACCTGGTCGACGACAAGCTCCACGCGCGTTCGACCGGCCCGTACTCCATGATCACGCAGCAGCCGCTGGGTGGTAAGGCGCAGTTCGGTGGGCAGCGATTCGGCGAGATGGAGGTGTGGGCCCTTGAGGCTTACGGCGCCGCATACGCCCTCCAGGAACTGCTGACGATCAAGTCCGACGACGTGACCGGCCGCGTGAAGGTCTACGAGGCGATCGTCAAGGGCGAGAACATCCCCGAGCCGGGCATTCCCGAGTCCTTCAAGGTGCTCATCAAGGAAATGCAGTCGCTCTGCCTCAACGTGGAGGTGCTGTCCTCGGACGGCATGTCCATCGAGATGCGCGACACGGACGAGGACGTCTTCCGCGCGGCGGAGGAGCTCGGTATCGACCTGTCCCGGCGAGAGCCGAGCAGCGTCGAAGAGGTCTGACGGGTTGGCCGGCCGGATCCCAGTGATCCGGCCGGCTCTCCCCGGACCCGTTCAGACCATTGCTGAAGTGCCCCGATTTCTCGCGTGAAGCGAGGGGGCTCGAACCCCCGAAAGAGGGATTGACGACAAGTGCTCGACGTCAACTTCTTCGACGAGCTGCGGATCGGCCTTGCCACCGCGGACGACATCCGGACCTGGTCCCACGGCGAAGTGAAGAAGCCGGAGACCATCAACTACCGCACGCTCAAGCCCGAGAAGGACGGACTCTTCTGCGAGAAGATCTTCGGTCCGACCCGGGACTGGGAGTGCTACTGCGGCAAGTACAAGCGTGTCCGCTTCAAGGGCATCATCTGTGAGCGCTGTGGCGTCGAGGTCACGCGCGCCAAGGTGCGCCGTGAGCGCATGGGCCACATCGAGCTTGCCGCTCCCGTCACCCACATCTGGTACTTCAAGGGCGTCCCGTCGCGTCTTGGCTACCTGCTGGACCTCGCGCCGAAGGACCTCGAGAAGGTCATCTACTTCGCCGCGTACATGATCACGTTCGTCGACGAGGAGCGCCGCACGCGTGACCTCCCGTCGCTGGAGGCGCACGTCTCCGTCGAGCGCCAGCAGGTCGAGAACCGTCGCGACTCGGACCTCGAGAACCGCGCCAAGAAGCTCGAGACCGACCTGGCCGAGCTCGAGGCCGAGGGCGCCAAGGCCGACGTACGCCGCAAGGTGCGCGAAGGTGCCGAGCGTGAGATGAAGCAGCTGCGCGACCGTGCGCAGCGCGAGATCGACCGTCTCGACGAGGTGTGGAGCCGCTTCAAGAACCTCAAGGTCCAGGACCTCGAGGGCGACGAGCTGCTCTACCGCGAGCTGCGTGACCGCTTCGGCACGTACTTCGACGGCTGCATGGGCGCCGCCGCGCTGCAGAAGCGCCTGGAGTCCTTCGACCTCGACGAGGAGGCCGAGCGCCTCCGCGAGATCATCCGTACCGGCAAGGGCCAGAAGAAGACCCGTGCGCTCAAGCGCCTCAAGGTCGTCTCCGCGTTCCTGCAGACCAGCAACAAGCCCAAGGGCATGGTGCTCGACTGCGTGCCGGTCATCCCGCCGGACCTGCGTCCGATGGTGCAGCTGGACGGTGGCCGCTTCGCGACCTCCGACCTGAACGACCTGTACCGCCGTGTGATCAACCGCAACAACCGCCTCAAGCGTCTCCTCGACCTCGGTGCCCCCGAGATCATCGTGAACAACGAGAAGCGGATGCTGCAGGAGGCCGTCGACGCGCTGTTCGACAACGGCCGCCGCGGTCGCCCGGTCACCGGTCCCGGTAACCGTCCCCTGAAGTCCCTCAGCGACATGCTGAAGGGCAAGCAGGGCCGTTTCCGTCAGAACCTCCTCGGCAAGCGCGTGGACTACTCCGCGCGTTCCGTGATCGTCGTCGGTCCGCAGCTCAAGCTGCACCAGTGCGGTCTGCCGAAGGCGATGGCGCTGGAGCTCTTCAAGCCGTTCGTGATGAAGCGCCTGGTGGACCTCAACCACGCGCAGAACATCAAGTCGGCCAAGCGCATGGTCGAGCGTGGCCGCACCGTCGTGTACGACGTCCTCGAAGAGGTCATCGCCGAGCACCCGGTGCTGCTGAACCGTGCGCCCACCCTGCACCGCCTCGGCATCCAGGCCTTCGAGCCGCAGCTGGTCGAGGGCAAGGCCATCCAGATCCACCCGCTCGTCTGCACCGCGTTCAACGCGGACTTCGACGGTGACCAGATGGCCGTGCACCTGCCGCTCTCCGCGGAGGCGCAGGCCGAGGCCCGCATCCTGATGCTGTCCTCGAACAACATCCTGAAGCCGGCCGACGGTCGTCCCGTCACCATGCCGACCCAGGACATGGTGCTGGGCCTCTTCTTCCTCACCACGGACGAAGAGGGCCGCGACGTCAAGGGCACGGACCGCGCGTTCGGCTCCACGGCCGAGGCCACCATGGCTTTCGACGCCCGCGAGCTGTCGCTCCAGGCCAAGGTCGACATCCGCTTCCCGGTGGGCACCATGCCCCCGCGCGGCTGGGTGCCGCCGGTCGCCGAGGAGGGCGAGCCCGAGTACCAGCCGGGGGACACCTTCCGGCTGCGTACGAGCCTGGGCCGCGCGCTCTTCAACGAGCTGCTGCCCGAGGACTACCCGTTCGTCGACTACTCGGTGGGCAAGAAGCAGCTCTCCGAGATCGTCAACGACCTGGCCGAGCGCTACCCCAAGGTCATCGTGGCGGCGACGCTCGACAACCTGAAGGCCGCGGGCTTCCACTGGGCGACGCGTTCCGGCGTCACCGTGGCCGTCTCCGACATCGTCGTCCCCGAGGCCAAGAAGGCCATCGTCAAGGGGTACGAGGACCAGGACGAGAAGGTCCAGAAGCAGTACGAGCGCGGTCTGATCACCAAGGACGAGCGCACGCAGGAGCTCATCGCGATCTGGACCAAGGCGACCAACGAGGTTGCCGAGGCGATGAACGCGAACTTCCCGAAGACGAACCCCATCTTCATGATGGTCGACTCGGGTGCCCGAGGAAACATGATGCAGATGCGTCAGATCGCGGGTATGCGTGGTCTGGTGTCGAACGCCAAGAACGAGACGATTCCCCGTCCCATCAAGGCGTCCTTCCGTGAGGGCCTCACCGTCCTGGAGTACTTCATCTCCACGCACGGTGCCCGTAAGGGTCTGGCGGACACCGCCCTGCGTACCGCCGACTCGGGTTACCTGACCCGTCGTCTGGTGGACGTCTCGCAGGACGTGATCATCCGCGAGGAGGACTGCGGCACCGACCGCGGCCTCAAGCTGAAGATCGCGGTGAAGGGTGCCGACGGTGTCCTCCGCAAGACGGACGACGTCGAGACCTCGGTCTACGCCCGCATGCTCGCCGAGGACGTCGTCATCGACGGCAAGGTGATCGCGCCTGCCAACGTCGACCTCGGTGACGTCCTGATCGACGCCCTCGTGGGCGCCGGCGTCGAGGAGGTCAAGACCCGCTCGGTCCTGACCTGTGAGTCCGCGGTCGGCACCTGTGCCTTCTGCTACGGACGCTCGCTCGCCACCGGCAAGCTGGTCGACATCGGTGAGGCGGTCGGCATCATCGCCGCCCAGTCCATCGGTGAGCCCGGTACCCAGCTGACGATGCGTACCTTCCACACCGGTGGTGTGGCCGGTGACGACATCACGCAGGGTCTGCCCCGTGTCGTCGAGCTCTTCGAGGCGCGTACCCCCAAGGGTGTCGCCCCGATCTCGGAGGCCAAGGGCCGGGTCCGCATCGAGGAGACCGAGAAGACCAAGAAGCTCGTCGTCACCCCGGACGACGGCAGCGAGGAGACGGCGTTCCCGATCTCCAAGCGTGCCCGTCTCCTGGTCGGCGAGGGCGACGCGGTCGAGGTGGGCGAGAAGCTCACCGTCGGTGCCACCAACCCGCACGACGTGCTGCGGATCCTCGGTCAGCGCGCGGTCCAGGTCCACCTGGTCGGCGAGGTCCAGAAGGTCTACAACTCGCAGGGTGTGTCGATCCACGACAAGCACATCGAGATCATCATCCGGCAGATGCTGCGCCGTGTGACGATCATCGAGTCCGGCGACGCGGAACTGCTGCCGGGCGAGCTCGTCGAGCGCTCGAAGTTCGAGACCGAGAACCGTCGTGTGGTCACCGAGGGCGGTCACCCCGCCTCCGGCCGTCCGCAGCTGATGGGTATCACCAAGGCCTCGCTCGCCACCGAGTCGTGGCTGTCGGCGGCGTCCTTCCAGGAGACGACCAGGGTTCTGACCGACGCGGCGATCAACGCCAAGTCGGACTCCCTGATCGGCCTCAAGGAGAACGTCATCATCGGTAAGCTCATCCCGGCCGGTACGGGTCTGTCCCGCTACCGCAACATCCGGGTCGAGCCGACCGAGGAAGCCAAGGCCGCGATGTACTCGGCCGTCGGCTACGACGACATCGACTACTCGCCGTTCGGCACGGGCTCCGGCCAGGCCGTTCCGCTGGAGGACTACGACTACGGTCCGTACAACCAGTAGAAGTGAGTGAGAAGGGCGCCCATCCCGTCTTGTACGGGGTGGGCGCCCTTCTGTGTGCCCGCCCCGGGAGGCCGTGAGCTCGGTCACCCGGGGTGACCGGAACAAGGGCGCCGCTACGGGGTCGCCTGGTGCGGGATTGCCCGACGGGGAGTCGTTCATGCTGGTCGGAGAGGCTGTGCCGGCCGTGTGGCCGCCCCCGCTCCGACCGGTGACGCTCCGCCGCCTCGCCGTCCGGACGCCGGGTACCGGGGGTGGGCGGCATTTGTTTTGACCCAGCTCCGTGAGGTAGGTACGCTCAAGCCTTGTGCCTGGGGTGTGCCTGGGCTCGGGTGCGTGTCCTCAACCGCATGGCGAGTCCGTAAGTGGCCACCGCAATCTGCGTCTCCACTGCTTCACCGCAGGGGCGTGCAGTATTCGACACACCCGACCGCGTGGGTCGGCGAGTGTTCCAGGTTAGTTTCACGAACGGCACACAGAAACCGGAGAAGTAGTGCCTACGATCCAGCAGCTGGTCCGGAAGGGCCGGCAGGACAAGGTCGAGAAGAACAAGACGCCCGCGCTCGAGGGTTCGCCCCAGCGTCGCGGTGTCTGCACGCGTGTCTTCACGACCACCCCGAAGAAGCCGAACTCGGCGCTCCGTAAGGTCGCGCGTGTCCGTCTGACCTCCGGCATCGAGGTCACGGCCTACATCCCGGGTGAGGGGCACAACCTGCAGGAGCACTCCATCGTGCTCGTGCGTGGTGGCCGTGTGAAGGACCTGCCGGGTGTTCGCTACAAGATCATCCGCGGTTCTCTCGACACCCAGGGTGTCAAGAACCGCAAGCAGGCCCGCAGCCGCTACGGCGCCAAGAAGGAGAAGTAAGAATGCCTCGTAAGGGCCCCGCCCCGAAGCGCCCGGTCATCATCGACCCGGTCTACAGCTCTCCTCTTGTCACGTCGCTGATCAACAAGATCCTGCTCGACGGCAAGCGTTCCACCGCCGAGCGCATCGTTTACGGCGCCATGGAAGGCCTCCGCGAGAAGACCGGTGCAGACCCGGTCATCACGCTGAAGCGCGCGCTCGAGAACGTCAAGCCCTCGCTCGAGGTCAAGTCCCGCCGTGTCGGTGGCGCCACCTACCAGGTGCCGATCGAGGTCAAGCCCGGTCGCGCCGCCACGCTCTCGCTGCGCTGGATCGTGGGTTACTCCCGCGCCCGTCGCGAGAAGACCATGACCGAGCGCCTCATGAACGAGCTGCTCGACGCCTCCAACGGTCTTGGCGCTGCCGTCAAGAAGCGCGAGGACACCCACAAGATGGCCGAGTCCAACAAGGCCTTCGCGCACTACCGCTGGTAGTCGCTCACCCCATCGAGACCGAGAGAAGATTGAGCCTTATGGCCACCACTTCGCTTGACCTGGCCAAGGTCCGCAACATCGGGATCATGGCCCACATCGACGCGGGCAAGACGACCACCACTGAGCGGATCCTCTTCTACACCGGCGTTTCGTACAAGATCGGTGAAGTCCACGACGGCGCAGCCACGATGGACTGGATGGAGCAGGAGCAGGAGCGCGGCATCACGATCACGTCCGCCGCGACGACCTGTCACTGGCCGCTCAATGATGTTGACCACACCATCAACATCATCGACACCCCCGGTCACGTCGACTTCACCGTCGAGGTGGAGCGTTCGCTCCGCGTCCTCGACGGTGCCGTCACCGTGTTCGACGGTGTGGCCGGCGTCGAGCCGCAGTCCGAGACCGTCTGGCGTCAGGCGGACCGCTACGGCGTCCCGCGCATCTGCTTCGTCAACAAGCTCGACCGCACCGGCGCCGAGTTCCACCGCTGCGTCGACATGATCGTCGACCGCCTCGGTGCGGTTCCGCTGGTCATGCAGCTCCCCATCGGTGCCGAAGCCGACTTCAAGGGCGTCGTCGACCTCGTGTCGATGAAGGCCTTCGTCTGGTCGGAAGAAGCCGCCAAGGGCGAGATGTACGACACCGTCGAGATCCCCGACACCCACAAGGAGGCCGCCGAGGAATGGCGCGGCAAGCTCCTTGAGGCCGTCGCGGAGAACGACGACCAGATGATGGAGCTGTACCTCGAGGGCGTCGAGCCCACCGAGGACCAGCTGCACGAGGCTGTCCGTCGCATCACCCTCGCATCGAAGGGCACGGCCGACTCCGTCACCGTGTCCCCGGTGTTCTGTGGCACCGCGTTCAAGAACAAGGGCGTCCAGCCCCTGCTCGACGCGGTCGTCCGCTACCTGCCTTCCCCCCTGGACGTCGAGGCCATCGAAGGCCACGACGTCAAGGACCCGGAGAAGGTCATCAAGCGCAAGCCTTCGGACGACGAGCCGTTCTCCGGCCTGGCGTTCAAGATCGCGAGCGACCCGCACCTGGGCAAGCTCACCTTCGTCCGGATCTACTCCGGTCGCCTCGAGGCCGGCACCGCGGTGCTGAACTCGGTCAAGGGCAAGAAGGAGCGCATCGGGAAGATCTACCGTATGCACGCGAACAAGCGTGAGGAGATCCCCTCGGTGGGCGCGGGTGACATCGTCGCCGTCATGGGCCTGAAGCAGACCACCACCGGTGAGACGCTGTGTGACGACAAGAACCCGGTGATCCTGGAGTCCATGGACTTCCCGGCGCCGGTCATTCAGGTCGCCATCGAGCCCAAGTCCAAGGGTGACCAGGAGAAGCTGGGTGTCGCCATCCAGCGCCTCTCGGAGGAGGACCCCTCCTTCCAGGTGCACTCCGACGAGGAGACCGGCCAGACCATCATCGGTGGTATGGGCGAGCTTCACCTCGAGGTGCTCGTCGACCGCATGAAGCGCGAGTTCCGCGTCGAGGCGAACGTCGGCAAGCCCCAGGTCGCGTACCGCGAGACGATCCGCAAGACCGTCGAGCGCATCGACTACACGCACAAGAAGCAGACTGGTGGTACCGGCCAGTTCGCGAAGGTGCAGATCGCCCTCGAGCCCATCGAGGGTGGCGACGCCTCCTACGAGTTCGTCAACAAGGTCACCGGTGGCCGCATCCCCCGTGAGTACATCCCCTCGGTGGACGCGGGTGCTCAGGAAGCCATGCAGTTCGGCATCCTGGCCGGTTACGAGATGGTCGGCGTCCGCGTCACCCTTCTCGACGGTGGTTACCACGAGGTCGACTCCTCGGAGCTCGCCTTCAAGATCGCCGGTTCGCAGGCGTTCAAGGAGGGTGCCCGCAAGGCGTCCCCCGTGCTCCTCGAGCCGATGATGGCCGTCGAGGTCACCACGCCCGAGGACTACATGGGCGATGTCATCGGCGACCTCAACTCCCGCCGTGGCCAGATCCAGGCCATGGAGGAGCGCAGCGGCGCTCGCGTCGTGAAGGGCCTCGTGCCCCTCTCGGAGATGTTCGGCTACGTCGGAGACCTCCGCAGCAAGACCTCGGGTCGCGCAAGCTACTCGATGCAGTTCGACTCCTACGCCGAGGTTCCGCGGAACGTCGCCGAGGAGATCATCGCGAAGGCCAAGGGCGAGTAACTCTCCCGAGCTCACGCTTTAGGCTTGTCACCGGAGCCCGGTGGGGCATTTGACGCAGAGCGCAAGCAATGCGCCGAATGCCCCCGGGCCCCGGCATTCCAGCAAAGATCACCTGGCGCCGATGAAGCAAGGCGTACAGAACCACTCAGGAGGACCCCAGTGGCGAAGGCCAAGTTCGAGCGGACTAAGCCGCACGTCAACATCGGCACCATCGGTCACATCGACCACGGTAAGACGACCCTCACGGCCGCCATTACCAAGGTGCTTCACGACGCGTACCCGGACCTGAACGAGGCTTCGGCCTTCGACCAGATCGACAAGGCTCCTGAGGAGCGTCAGCGCGGTATCACGATCTCGATCGCGCACGTCGAGTACCAGACGGAGTCGCGTCACTACGCGCACGTCGACTGCCCGGGTCACGCCGACTACATCAAGAACATGATCACGGGTGCGGCGCAGATGGACGGCGCCATCCTCGTGGTCGCGGCCACCGACGGCCCGATGCCGCAGACCAAGGAGCACGTGCTCCTGGCCCGCCAGGTAGGCGTGCCGTACATCGTCGTCGCCCTGAACAAGGCCGACATGGTGGACGACGAGGAGATCCTGGAGCTCGTCGAGCTCGAGGTTCGTGAGCTCCTCTCCGAGTACGAGTTCCCGGGCGACGACCTTCCGGTCGTCAAGGTCTCGGCGCTCAAGGCCCTCGAGGGCGACGCCGAGTGGGGCAAGACCGTTCTCGACCTGATGAAGGCCGTCGACGAGTCCATCCCGCAGCCCGAGCGTGACGTCGAGAAGCCGTTCCTCATGCCCATCGAGGACGTCTTCACGATCACCGGTCGCGGTACGGTCGTCACCGGCCGCATCGAGCGTGGTGTCCTGAAGGTCAACGAGACCGTCGACATCGTCGGTATCAAGACCGAGAAGACCACCACCACGGTCACCGGCATCGAGATGTTCCGCAAGCTGCTCGACGAGGGCCAGGCCGGTGAGAACGTCGGTCTGCTCCTCCGTGGCATCAAGCGCGAGGACGTCGAGCGCGGCCAGGTCATCATCAAGCCGGGTTCGGTCACGCCGCACACGGAGTTCCAGGCGCAGTCCTACATCCTGTCGAAGGACGAGGGTGGCCGTCACACCCCCTTCTTCAACAACTACCGCCCGCAGTTCTACTTCCGTACCACGGACGTGACGGGCGTTGTGACCCTTCCCGAGGGCACCGAGATGGTCATGCCGGGTGACAACACCCTCATGGACGTCGCGCTGATCCAGCCGGTCGCCATGGAAGAGGGCCTGAAGTTCGCCATCCGTGAGGGTGGCCGGACCGTGGGCGCCGGCCAGGTCACCAAGATCATCAAGTAGTCACTTGATCGTCTGACCTGGTTGCTCCGCACAAGAGCACCAGAAGGGCCCCGCACCTCTCGCGAGAGAGGTGCGGGGCCCTTCGCCGTGCCCGGGGGACCGCTGCCGTCCCTACGGCCGCCACACCTCCCGGGCGGCGGGGTCGGACGGCCCTGCGGCGGGTCGGACGGGCTTATCCGGTCACGGCGGCGACGACGGACGTGATGAGGGCCAGCGCCGGCTGGGCGATGTCGGCCGCACCGGAGAGCAGCTCCCTGAGGCGTTCCGCGCGCAGCCGGAAGGCGCCGACGTCGGGCTCGCCGGAGAGCGTGGCCAGGTCGTGCACCGCCTGGGCGGCCTCGTCGCGTTCGGTGTCGGACAGGTCGGTGCTGGACAGCGTCAGACCGAGGAGCTGTCGCAGATCATCGGCGCACAGCGTGGTTCCGTGCTGGTTCTGGAAGTCCTGGACGACGGTGTCCCGGGGACGGTTGACGAACGTCGTGTTCTGCCCGTTGAAGTTGAAGTTCTCCGTCATGGCGGCCCCCGAAGTGAGAATGACCTTGCAGTTGTTGAGCTCATACCCGTTGTACGGCGCCGGAGTCGGTTCCAGCGCCGCGCTGATCGCGCGCTGGGCGTCGGCGACCCTCGCGAACGCCTCCTCGTCCCGGTCGCGGGCGTTGCGGAGCAGCAGGTCGCGCAGCACGGTCGGGCCGTCGGCCCGCGCCCCGGCCCGCACGTCGTCGTACTCCAGCGGACCGCGTCCGGTGCCCGGCGGCCCGCCGAACGTCTCGGCGATGCGTCCGAACAGGGTGCGGAAGTACCGGGGAGTGGCCTCCTCCACGGGGAACACGACCTTCTGCTTCCCCCAGGGCAGGTCGGCCCGTCCGTTGAACAGGACGAGGCACGGCAGCAGCGCGGGGTCCACCTTCAGGAGCGAGGCGATCCGGTAGGCGCCCTGGGGGTCGTACGGCTGCCAGCGCAGCCACTGCAAGGAGGTCATCACCTGGTAGAGCTCCGGTTCGAGCCGCTCGCGCCAGTACCTCCTGGCTTCGGCCCACGGCGCCCGGCGCTCCACGACGAACACACGGGTGGAGGGCCCGGAGAGCGCGTCGAGGTCCTCGAAGTTGGTGCGGACGTACGTCGCCAGCTCGATGTCGACGGAGGTGTAGAGCAGGACGCCCCACAGCCTGCCTCCGTCGTCGGGAGCCGTCGCGTTCATCGCCAGTTGCATGCGTTCGAGCAGCGCGGCCGGGTTGGAGGCACGGCCCAGCCTGTACATGCTCTCGGGTGGGTGCTCGATGCAGAGGACGATCAGATCGCCGTCCGCCAGGCCGTACGACTCCGGTGTGAGCCGCTCGTCGAGCCTCTCGTCCGTGGCCGGGTCCGCCAGCCAGGTGCGCAGCTCGTGGCCGGCCCACGGGAGGACCGGCTCGTGGTCGGGCTCGGGCTCGGGCCCGGCCGCCCCTCGCCGCCGGGCCTCGTCCAGCACGGCGGCCAGGCACTCCGCCACGGTCGCCGACGGGTCCACGGACATCTCGAACGCCCGGCCCAGAGCGGTGCAGTGCAGCTCCCGCCACCGGTCCGCCGGGTCCCCCGCTGCCCGCGGTGCCCGCGGTGCCGTGCCGAAGAGCTCCGACCCCCGCATCCGCCTGGCGGTCCTGGCGCCGTACGGGCCGTGGAAGTCGGAATGGTCACCCTCGACCACGTCGATCAGCAGACGCACCTTGCTTCCCCCCTGTGGACGTGCGCACCCCGTGATCCGCTCGGCCGCCGTGGTCCGCGCAACCGCCGTCCCGGTCCGCCCGCCGAGGCGCGCCTCTCGTCGCACCGTACGCGAAGTGGGTTGTCTCGCGGGGCGGTTGGCACCTGCGGACGGTGGTGTCACAGGGGTCAACTACCTTGTCCGTGATCAGTTGCGCGGCATGCAGTCGCACCGAGGTCTTCATCCGGGGGAGTGGGCAGGACGATGGGTACGAACACGCCTGAAAGACCTTCCGGCGACGGCGGCGCGGCTCCGGTGTCCGACGAGCAGTGGGCGGAACTGGTCCGGCAGGTGGAGTCGGGCGGGGCCGAGGCGCCGAAGGAGCCGTCGGCCCGGGCGCGGATGGTCACCGCGCGGCTGCGCGCGCTGGACGCCGAGGCCGCAGCGGGGCGCCGTGGGCGGAAGGGCGATCAGCGGGAGGCCTGGCAACCGGACGGCTGGCGCACCGGTCCCGCCCGGCAGGACTCGAAGAGCCGCTCAGCCGGGCGGCGGCGCCTTGCGGGGGTTCTGGGGATCATGGTCGTCGCCGGGGCCCTGGTCGTCACCATGCGGCCGAGCCTGGTGACCGACCACCTGCCGGGAGCGGACACCTCGGCCGGCACCCTGCCCGCCGAGACGGCACCGCCGACCGCCGCGCCCGCCGACGGGCCCGTCGCCGACCGGCCGACCCGGGAGGAACCGTTCCGCGGATCTCCCGCAGTGCGGTGGGCGGACGGCGCGGCCGGGATCGAGATACCGGCCGCGAAGGCGTCCGGCGGGATGAGCGAGGACCAGGTCGAGCACGCGCTGCGGGCGACCAGGCAGCTGCTGGTCGCGGCGAACCTGGACCCGGTCACACTGCGGGGCGAGAAGCCCCGCGAGGCGCTGGAACTGCTCGATCCCCTGCAACAGGGGGAGCGGGAGCACCTCGAACGGTCGATCGCCCAGCCGGACGAGAAGAACGATCCGCTGATGATGTTCACCCGGTTCGACCCGGACGAGGCGCGGCTGGTGGGGGACGTCGTCAAGACGCGGGGCCGGATGACGTTCGAAGCGGGCGCCACCGGCTCGGTCGAGGTGCACGCCGACTACACCTTCGTCTATCCGCTGCTGAAGCCCGGCGGCGACGAGGTGACGCGCACGATCGTGCGTCGGCGCCTGACGACCGCGCTGCACGACCCGCAGCGGTTCGTCTCGACGCGGGACAAGCTCTCCGTCGTCGGTTCCGGGCAGAACTTCATGAACACCGACTGCGAGCTGGACGACGGCTTCCTGCACCCCTCCTTCCCGAGCGACGGCCCGAACCGGCGGCCCGCCGGGCAGGAGGTCGACCCCTACGACCGCAGCGAATGGCAGCCCGACGGGTCCTGCGGCACGGTCAGCCGTACCTGAGGTGAGCCGGAGCGGCCCCGTCAGGAAGCGACGTGCCCTCGGTTCGGCAGTCGCGGCAGTGGCCGGGGTGGCGGGAGCGGAAGGCCCGGTCGCAGCGGTCGCAGTTCTGTAGCGGGATGACGATCACGTCGGGCCGGACGAGTACGAGTGCCTCCGCACCCGGCAGCGGGGGCGGCAGCAGTGCGGTGATCCGGTGGCGCAGGAGCTTGGCCGGGTGTTTCAGGGGGACGGGCAGATCCGTCGTGAGGACGCGCCGGATCGTGTCGGGGTGGGCGTCCCGCTCCAGCCAGGTGGCGACACCCGGGGCCAGCGTCGCGATGTCCCGCTCCGACAGGCTGAGTTGGGGCGACAGCCTGCGGAGGTCCGCCAGGAGGGCCGAGGCCGCGAGGCGGAGCCCGGGGTCGGACGTGCTCGGCTCCGGCAGGGGCCGAGGCGGCGCCGGGCGTGAGGTGGGTGCCGGTACGGCGACCACGGGGGCGGCGGATACGGCCACGGGGACCGAGGGCGGCACCTCCGCACGGCCGGTCACGGGCTGCACGGGCAGCAGAGGCAGCGGCACGACCGGGCCGGCGTCCCGCGCCGTGGTGCCGGGCGCGGGCACGGCTGTCACCGGCACGGGCGCGGCTTCGGCGGGGGTGGCCGGGGCCGCCTCGACCTGGGCCGCTTCGACCGGAGCCGCCTCGGCCGCCGGTTCGAAGCGCCTGCCGACCCCCGCCGGGAGCCGCCGCGCACTCGCGGCGCCGTGCGCGTCGGCCACCGGCCGGTTGTACGAGACGGTGCGGGTGACGATGCGGCCGTCGGTGAGGCGTACGCGGCTGCGGTTCAGGTAGCCGGTGGCCTCCAGCTCGCGCAGGGCGGCGGCGATGCGGACCTCGCTCTCGGGAAAGCGGGTGGCGAGGTGCTTGATGCCGATCCTCGCTCCCGCGGGCAGCGACTGGATGTGCACGGCCAGCCCGATCGCCAGCAGCGACAGCGCTCGGTGCTGGCTGAGGTGGTTGCCGACGACGGTGAAGGCGGCAGCGTGCCGGACGTTGATGTGGACGACGCCGGACGGCTGCGCGAGGTCCCCCGGAGCGGGGGACGGGGCGCGCGGGGGCGCGCTAACCTGCTGGGTACCCATCGGGAAGCCTCTTACTTCCTCGGTGGTCAGGCCCTCGCCCGGGATTGCAGTCCCGGCGGGGGCCGTCGCATGTCTGTGGTTGTCGTGGCGAGCTTATGCCAGTCAACCCAACCCGAATCCAGCCCAGTTGCCATATGTCACCCGTGTGAGTGACGAGGTCGGAGCGGGGTCGGGTTGGGGAGGGTTGTTTCCCCAAGTCCTTGAAAGCCTTGTACGTCGTGGACAGCCGGGACGCGGTCCACCGGGTCGCGGGTCCCCGCGACCCGGTGCGACCGGTCAGAGCACGGCGTCGATCTCGGCCCAGACCGTCTTGCGCGGCGCAGGTCCGGAGGTCACGCCCCAGCGGTCGGACAGCGCCTCGACGATCAGCAGCCCGCGTCCGCCCTCCGCCTCGCACCCGGGGGAGGACGTACGCGGAAACCGCTCGCCCGAGGCGTCGGAGACCTCGATGCGCAGCACCCCGTCGTGGTGGGCCGCCAGGCGGAGCCGGAAGTCACGACCCGGTACGCGCCCGTGCTCCACGGCGTTGGCGGCCAGCTCGGCGACGATCTGCGCGGCGGCCTCCGAGGGCAGCCCCCAGATGCCGAGATGTGCGGTGGCCAGCAGGCGGGCGAGGCGCGCGCTCCGGCGGGTCGGGGAGAGCAGCACGGTGAAGTCCCGGGCAGGAGCGGAACGTTCGGTTCGGGTGAATTCTGGACTCATGTCACTCAGCGTGGCCATTCGGTGGCTACTCTCGGAAGGAGTGACAGCCGTACGGGAAGCCCTTGTCCGGCTGCGGTCCGGGTCTGTCCGCCCTGTACACCGTCACGCATCGGTGGCGGATCCGGTTGCACGTCAGGCAGGGCGAAGGCGAGGGGGACGGGCGTGGACAGCGGTGGTGGTGCGGGGCGATCGGGGCATCTTGCGGACGGTGCGGACGGCTCGTCCTGGGACAGCGGCCTGGAGGACGACTCCGGGGCGGTGATGAAGGCGGTGGGTCGGCAGATCAAGCTCTGGCGGGAGGCGGCCGGCCTGCGCCAGGCCGAGCTGGGCGCCGCCATCGGATACAGCGAGGAGATGGTCTCCTGCGTCGAGCGGGGCAGACGCGCCCCGAAGCCCGAGTTCCTGGACAACGCCGACCGGGTCCTGGAGGCCGGAGGGAAGCTCGCAGCCATGCGGGGCGACGTGGCGGAGGCCCGGTACCCGAAGAAGGTGCGGGATCTGGCGAGACTGGAG
Organism: Streptomyces sp. NPDC049970; assembly: GCF_040660235.1. NCBI lineage: Bacteria > Bacillati > Actinomycetota > Actinomycetes > Kitasatosporales > Streptomycetaceae > Streptomyces > Streptomyces sp. NPDC049970. The sequence goes on from NZ_JBFALP010000004.1 coordinate 238,177, forward strand.
CGCGAAGCGGTCGAACTCGGCGCCTACGGCAACCACAACATGCACGGGCTGTTGCAGACGGAGGAGTACGCGCGAGGGCTCTTCGAAATGCGGCGACCGGCGCTCTCCCCGGACGACCTGGACCGGTTCGTCTCGGCCCGTCTGGCCCGACAGGAGATCTTCACCAGGTCACCTCTTGTGACGCTCACGTTCGTCCAGGAGGAAGTCACCCTCCGGCGCCCGCTCGGAGGCAGGGGAGTGCTGCGTCGGCAGCTCGAACACCTGCTGGAAATGGCGCAGTTGAGGCACGTCGAGTTCCAGGTGATGCCGACCGACCGGGAGGACCATGCGGGGATGGGCGGCGAGGTGCAGGTGCTGAAGCTCAGGGAAGGTGCGACGGTCGGCTTCTCCGAGGCTCAGCTCACCACACGCCTGGTCTCCGCTGCGAAAGAGGTTCAGCTGCTCGAACTCAGGTATGGAATCATCCGGTCGCAGGCTCTCAGCCCACGAGAGTCGCTGGCCTTCGTAGAGAAAGCGCTGGGTGAGACATGAGCCTCGAGTTCTCCGGTAACACCTCCGAGTTGCGCTGGTCCAAGAGCAGCTACAGCGGCAGCAACAACAACGACTGCGTCGAGGTCGCCGCGTCCCCGCGCGCCGTCCGCGTACGCGACTCCAAGAACGTCCCGGGCCCGGAGATCGGCATAGGGCAACAGGCCTGGACCCACTTCGTGGGGTACGCGGCGGGCAGCTGATCCCGTAGCCGCGTCCGTCGAGGCGCTGGGGTCAGGCCCGGGGCGGGCGGACCATGTACACGTCCACCGGGTCCTCCCGCTCCACGCTGAACCCGTGCCGCTCGTACAGCGCTCGGGCGGCGCTGCCCTGTAGGACCTGTAGGCGGACAGGCTCGTCCTCCGTATCGGCGCGGGCCAGAAGGCCGGCCAGGACGGCGGTGCCTATGCCCCTGCCCTGGAGCTCCGGGGCGAGGTAGAAGTTCTCCAGCCACCAGCCGTTCTCGGAGGGGCGCAGCGTGACGCAGCCCGCGAAAGCACCGTCATGCGTCGCCACCACGGACGTGTGCTCGGGCGCATAGGCGTCACGCAGGCGCTGCCGGACCCGGTGCTCGTCGTAGCGGCCCAGGCGTTCCAGGTCGGGGCGCATGACGGAGGCCCGGAGCTCGGCCATGGCCTCGACGTCCTCGGACGCCGCGGGACGCAGGGTCCAGCTCCGGACGGTGCTCGTAGACATGACCCGGGATTGTGCCAGGCCTCCGTGAACAGGCCCTCGGCTGTGGTCGCTCCGTGCGCTCGCCTCGCCGTCGCCACCAGCCGTGAGCGGCCTCGAAACGCGCCTGCGTTTGAGTGGTCCCTCACAGGGGGTAAGATCCCCGGCCCGATTGGCCAGGCCCGCGACCCGTATGGCACACTAGCCAGGTTGCTCGGTTGAGTGTCAATGCTGCACGCCTCCCGCCGGGAGGACCGGAAGCGAGTCCCACAGTACTCGTCGACCCTCAGGGTCGGACGTACGGGAATCTTTCGGGAAGTTCAGCAGGGCGCAGACCAGGCACCCGGTGGGTGTTCTACCCCCGGCCGCGAGGTCTAAGGCCCGCACCCCCTTGGCTGGGATTTCCTTCGGGAGATTTTCGTAGAGGGGATGCGACACGCCCGACCGCGTGGGTCGGAGGTGGAGTTGTCAGAACTCCCGGGTTCCAGAGCGTTATGAGAGACAGGACTACTAGTAGCCATGGCGGGACAGAAGATCCGCATCCGGCTCAAGGCCTACGACCACGAGGTCATCGACTCCTCGGCGAAGAAGATCGTCGAGACGGTGACGCGCACTGGTGCGTCGGTCGCGGGCCCGGTGCCGCTGCCCACTGAGAAGAACGTGTACTGCGTCATCAAGTCGCCGCACAAGTACAAGGACTCTCGCGAGCACTTCGAGATGCGCACGCACAAGCGCCTCATCGACATTCTCGACCCCACGCCGAAGACGGTTGACTCGCTGATGCGCCTCGACCTGCCGGCTGGCGTCGACATCGAGATCAAGCTCTGAGGGGACGGGCCGAGATGAGCAAGAACATCAAGGGCGTCCTGGGCGAGAAGCTCGGCATGACCCAGGTCTGGGACGAGAACAACCGGGTTGTCCCGGTGACCGTCGTCAAGGCCGGTCCGTGCGTCGTGACGCAGGTCCGTACGAACGACAGCGACGGCTACGAGTCGGTCCAGATCGCCTTCGGCGAGATCGACCCGCGCAAGGTGAACAAGCCCCTCAAGGGTCACTTCGCCAAGGCCGACGTGACCCCGCGCCGCCACCTGGTGGAGCTCCGCACCCCTGACGCCAGCGAGTACACGCTGGGCCAGGAGGTCACTGCCGAGGTGTTCGAGTCCGGCGTCAAGGTCGACGTCACGGGCAAGAGCAAGGGCAAGGGCTTCGCCGGTGTCATGAAGCGTCACAACTTCAAGGGCCTCGGCGCCGGCCACGGCGTCCAGCGCAAGCACCGTTCCCCCGGTTCGATCGGTGGCTGTGCCACCCCTGGGCGTGTCTTCAAGGGCATGCGCATGGCCGGTCGTATGGGTAACGAGCGCGTCACCACCCAGAACCTGACCATCCACGCGGTTGACGCGGAGAAGGGTCTGCTGCTCATCAAGGGCGCAGTCCCCGGTCCGAACGGCGGCCTCGTCCTGGTCCGTACCGCGGCCAAGGGGGCTTGAGGTAATGAGCACCATTGACATCCTTTCGCCGGCAGGCGACAAGGCCGGTACCGTCGATCTCCCCGCGGAGATCTTCGACGCGAAGACCAGCGTTCCGCTGATCCACCAGGTCGTTGTCGCACAGCTGGCAGCTGCCCGTCAGGGCACGCACAAGACCAAGCGTCGCGGCGAAGTCCGTGGTGGTGGCCGCAAGCCTTACCGCCAGAAGGGCACCGGCCGCGCCCGCCAGGGTTCGACCCGCGCACCGCAGTTCGCCGGCGGTGGCGTCGTCCACGGCCCGCAGCCGCGCGACTACTCGCAGCGCACCCCGAAGAAGATGAAGGCCGCCGCCCTGCGCGGTGCCCTCTCGGACCGGGCGCGTCACTCCCGCATCCACGTCGTCACCGGCGTGGTCGAGGGTGGAGTTTCCACGAAGGCCGCCAAGACGCTGTTCGGCAAGATCTCGGAGCGCTCCAACCTGCTCCTGGTCGTCGACCGCGCCGACGAGGCCGCGTGGCTGTCCGCACGCAACCTGCCCCAGGTGCACATCCTGGAGCCGGGCCAGCTGAACACGTACGACGTGATCGTCTCTGACGACGTGGTCTTCACCCAGGCCGCCTTCGAGTCCTTCGTGTCTGGCCCCCAGACCGCTGAGACCGAAGGGAGCGACGCCTGATGAGCGAGGCGACCGTCACCAGCTCGAACATCACGAGCAAGACCTACTCGGACCCGCGCGACGTTCTCGTCAAGCCGGTTGTATCCGAGAAGAGCTACGCGCTGCTCGACGAGAACAAGTACACGTTCATCGTCGCGCCCGGCTCCAACAAGACCCAGATCAAGCAGGCCGTGGAAGCGGTCTTCTCGGTCAAGGTCACCGGGGTCAACACGATCAACCGGCAGGGCAAGCGCAAGCGCACCAAGACCGGCTTCGGCAAGCGCGCTGACACCAAGCGGGCAATCGTGACCCTCGCCGAGGGCGACCGTATCGACATCTTCGGCGGCCCGACCTCCTAACGGAGGTCGAGACGTCCAGGATCCGGAATTCTTCCGAGGACTGAGAGATAATGGGTATCCGCAAGTACAAGCCGACGACCCCGGGCCGTCGTGGCTCCAGCGTCGCCGACTTTGTCGAGATCACGCGGTCCACGCCGGAGAAGTCGCTGGTCCGCCCGCTGCACAGCAAGGGCGGCCGTAACAACGCCGGTCGTGTGACCGTTCGCCACCAGGGCGGCGGCCACAAGCGCGCCTACCGGGTGATCGACTTCCGTCGTCACGACAAGGACGGCGTGCCGGCCAAGGTCGCGCACATCGAGTACGACCCGAACCGCACCGCGCGTATCGCGCTGCTGCACTACGCGGACGGCGAGAAGCGTTACATCGTCGCCCCCCGTGGCCTGTCGCAGGGTGACCGTGTCGAGAACGGTCCGACCGCAGACATCAAGCCGGGCAACAACCTGGCGCTGCGCAACATCCCGGTCGGTACGACCATCCACGCCATCGAGCTGCGGCCCGGCGGCGGCGCGAAGTTCGCCCGTTCCGCAGGCGCCTCCGTGCAGCTGCTGGCGAAGGAGGGCACGATGGCCCACCTTCGTATGCCTTCCGGTGAGATCCGGCTGGTCGACGCACGCTGCCGCGCCACGATCGGTGAGGTCGGCAACGCCGAGCAGTCGAACATCAACTGGGGCAAGGCCGGCCGTATGCGCTGGAAGGGCGTCCGCCCGACCGTCCGCGGTGTCGCGATGAACCCGGTTGACCACCCGCACGGTGGTGGTGAAGGCAAGACCTCCGGTGGACGTCACCCGGTCTCGCCGTGGGGTCAGAAGGAGGGTCGTACTCGCTCGCCGAAGAAGGCATCGAGCAAGTACATCGTCCGCCGCCGCAAGACGAACAAGAAGCGCTAGGAGCGGGTTTAGATGCCGCGCAGTCTCAAGAAGGGGCCCTTCGTCGACGGCCACCTCATCAAGAAGGTGGACGTACAGAACGAGGCAGGCACCAAGAACGTCATCAAGACCTGGTCCCGTCGCTCGATGATCATCCCGGCCATGCTGGGTCACACCATCGCGGTGCACAACGGCAAGATCCACGTCCCGGTGTTCGTCACCGAGTCGATGGTCGGCCACAAGCTCGGCGAGTTCTCGCCGACTCGCACCTTCCGCGGCCACGTCAAGGACGACCGGAAGTCGAAGCGCCGCTAGCGCGGGGTGGAAACGACTATGACTTACACCGAAGGGACAACCATGGAAGCCAGGGCCCAGGCGCGGTACATCCGCGTCACGCCCATGAAGGCCCGCCGAGTGGTGGACCTCATCCGTGGCATGGATGCCACGGAGGCTCAGGCGGTCCTGCGTTTCGCCCCGCAGGCCGCGAGCGTGCCGGTTGGCAAGGTGCTTGACAGCGCCATCGCCAACGCTGCACACAACTACGACCACCCTGACGCCTCTTCGCTGGTCATCAGCGAGGCGTACGTGGACGAGGGCCCGACCCTGAAGCGGTTCCGTCCGCGTGCTCAGGGCCGTGCCTACCGGATCCGTAAGCGGACCAGCCACATCACCGTGGTCGTCAGCAGCAAGGAAGGAACCCGGTAATGGGCCAGAAGGTTAACCCGCATGGGTTCCGGCTCGGCATTACCACGGACTTCAAGTCCCGTTGGTACGCCGACAAGCTGTACAAGGACTACGTCAAGGAAGACGTTGCCATTCGTCGCATGATGACGAAGGGCATGGAGCGGGCCGGCATCTCCAAGGTGGAGATCGAGCGCACCCGCGACCGCGTCCGCGTCGACATCCACACCGCCCGCCCGGGCATCGTCATCGGCCGCCGCGGCGCCGAGGCCGACCGCATCCGTGGCGAGCTGGAGAAGCTGACCGGCAAGCAGGTCCAGCTGAACATCCTCGAGGTCAAGAACCCCGAGGTGGACGCTCAGCTGGTGGCCCAGGCCGTCGCCGAGCAGCTCTCCTCCCGCGTCTCCTTCCGTCGTGCCATGCGTAAGAGCATGCAGAGCACGATGAAGGCCGGCGCCAAGGGCATCAAGATCCAGTGCGGTGGCCGCCTCGGCGGCGCCGAGATGTCCCGCTCGGAGTTCTACCGCGAGGGCCGCGTGCCCCTGCACACGCTCCGTGCGAACGTCGACTACGGCTTCTTCGAGGCCAAGACGACCTTCGGCCGCATCGGTGTGAAGGTCTGGATCTACAAGGGCGACGTCAAGAACATCGCCGAGGTTCGCGCCGAGAACGCCGCGGCCCGCGCCGGCAACCGTCCGGCTCGTGGCGGCACCGACCGCCCGGCCGGCCGTGGTGGCGGCCGTGGTGGCGAGCGTGGCGGCCGCGGCCGCAAGCCGCAGCAGTCCGCGCCGGCAGCGGAGGCCCCCAAGGCCGACGCTCCCGCCGCCGCTGCTCCGGCTGAGAGCACCGGAACGGAGGCCTGACCGAAATGCTGATCCCCCGTAGGGTCAAGCACCGCAAGCAGCACCACCCGAAGCGCAGCGGTATGTCCAAGGGTGGCACGCAGGTTGCGTTCGGCGAGTACGGCATCCAGGCGCTGACCCCGGCGTACGTGACGAACCGCCAGATCGAAGCAGCTCGTATCGCGATGACCCGCCACATCAAGCGTGGCGGCAAGGTCTGGATCAACATCTACCCGGACCGCCCCCTGACGAAGAAGCCTGCCGAGACCCGCATGGGTTCCGGTAAGGGTTCTCCCGAGTGGTGGATCGCGAACGTCAAGCCCGGTCGGGTGATGTTCGAGCTGTCCTACCCGAACGAGAAGATTGCTCGTGAGGCGCTCACCCGCGCTGCTCACAAGCTTCCGATGAAGTGCCGGATCGTTCGGCGCGAGGCAGGTGAGTCGTGATGTCGGCCGGTACCAAGGCGTCCGAGCTGCGCGAGCTGGGCAACGAGGAGCTCCTCAACAAGCTCCGCGAGGCCAAGGAAGAGCTGTTCAACCTCCGCTTCCAGGCGGCGACCGGACAGCTCGAGAACCACGGTCGGCTCAAGTCCGTCCGTAAGGACATCGCCCGGGTCTACACCCTGATGCGCGAGCGCGAGCTGGGCATCGAGACGGTGGAGAGCGTCTGATGAGCGAGAAGACTGTGACTGAGACCAACACTGACCGCGGTTTCCGCAAGACCCGTGAGGGTCTCGTCGTCAGCGACAAGATGGACAAGACCGTCGTCGTCGCTGTCGAGGACCGCGTCAAGCACGCGCTGTACGGCAAGGTCATCCGCCGTACCAACAAGCTCAAGGCCCACGACGAGCAGAACGCTGCAGGCGTCGGCGACCGCGTCATCATCATGGAGACGCGTCCGCTGTCCGCCTCGAAGCGCTGGCGCATCGTCGAGATCCTCGAGAAGGCCAAGTAATCCCTGAGGGAATCTCCCTTCAGGCCAGTTCCGCCAGGCTCGGCGGGGGCTCCTTCACCGGAGCCCCCGCCGGGAACCGGCAGACGATCAGGAGATAGACGTGATCCAGCAGGAGTCGCGACTGCGCGTCGCCGACAACACGGGTGCGAAGGAAATTCTCACCATCCGTGTTCTCGGTGGCTCGGGTCGCCGCTACGCGGGTATCGGTGACGTCATCGTCGCCACCGTCAAGGACGCGATCCCCGGTGGCAACGTGAAGAAGGGTGACGTCGTCAAGGCCGTCATCGTTCGCACCGTCAAGGAGCGTCGCCGTCCGGATGGCTCGTACATCCGCTTCGACGAGAACGCCGCTGTCATTCTCAAGAACGACGGCGACCCCCGCGGCACCCGTATCTTCGGCCCCGTGGGCCGAGAGCTGCGCGAGAAGAAGTTCATGAAGATCATCTCGCTCGCGCCGGAGGTGCTGTAAGCATGAAGATCAAGAAGGGCGACCTGGTTCAGGTCATCACCGGTAAGGACAAGGGCAAGCAGGGCAAGGTCATCGTTGCCTTCCCCACGCAGGACCGTGTCCTCGTCGAGGGTGTCAACCGGGTCAAGAAGCACACCAAGGCCGGTCAGACGGCTCGCGGTTCGCAGACGGGTGGCATTGTCACCACCGAGGCCCCGATTCACGTCAGCAACGTGTCGCTGGTCGTGGAGAAGGACGGCAACAAGGTCGTCACCCGCGTCGGCTACCGCTTTGACGACGAGGGCAAGAAGATCCGCGTTGCCAAGCGGACCGGTGAGGACATCTGATGACGACCACCACTGCGCCGCGTCTCAAGACGCGCTACCGCGAGGAAATCGCCGGCAAGCTGCGTGAGGAGTTCTCGTACGAGAACGTCATGCAGGTTCCCGGTCTGGTGAAGATCGTGGTCAACATGGGTGTGGGCGACGCCGCCCGCGACTCCAAGCTGATCGACGGTGCCGTCAGGGACCTCACCACGATCACCGGCCAGAAGCCGGCCGTCACGAAGGCCCGCAAGTCGATCGCGCAGTTCAAGCTGCGCGAGGGGCAGCCGATCGGCTGCCACGTCACCCTCCGTGGTGACCGCATGTGGGAGTTCCTGGACCGTACGCTGTCGCTCGCGCTTCCGCGTATCCGTGACTTCCGTGGCCTGTCGCCGAAGCAGTTCGACGGCCGTGGCAACTACACCTTCGGTCTCACGGAGCAGGTCATGTTCCACGAGATCGACCAGGACAAGATCGACCGGGTCCGGGGCATGGACATCACCGTGGTCACCACGGCGACCAACGACGACGAGGGTCGTGCCCTGCTTCGTCACCTCGGCTTCCCGTTCAAGGAGAACTGACCGTGGCGAAGAAGGCTCTGATCGCTAAGGCCGCCCGTAAGCCGAAGTTCGGCGTGCGCGGGTACACCCGCTGCCAGCGCTGCGGCCGGCCCCACTCCGTCTACCGCAAGTTCGGCCTGTGCCGCGTGTGCCTTCGTGAGATGGCTCACCGTGGCGAGCTGCCGGGCGTGACCAAGAGCTCCTGGTAGATCTCCTTCGCCCTCAGGGGCGTTGGGATCACCCGGAGACTCTCGGTAAGTATCTGGGTCGGCAGGAGCCCCTCCCCGCATGCCGTAGGCTTGCAGGGTTGGGCGCCTGCCGCCCAAGACCGACTTACTACGCCGTAGGTCCCCGCACCGCACCCGTCCCGCCACAGAGTGGGGAGAGGGATGGCGCATACAGGAAACCCCGGCGAGAGAGGCCGAAGGCCAACTCATGACCATGACTGACCCCATCGCAGACATGCTCACGCGTCTGCGTAACGCGAACTCGGCGTATCACGACGAAGTCGCAATGCCGCACAGCAAGATCAAGTCGCACATCGCGGAGATCCTCCAGCAGGAGGGCTTCATCACCGGCTGGAAGGTCGAGGACGCCGAGGTCGGCAAGAGCCTCGTTCTCGACCTGAAGTTCGGTCCGAACCGCGAGCGTTCGATCGCCGGCATCAAGCGAATCTCGAAGCCGGGTCTGCGTGTATACGCAAAGTCCACCAATCTGCCGAAGGTTCTCGGCGGCCTGGGCGTGGCGATCATCTCCACGTCCCACGGTCTCCTGACCGGCCAGCAGGCCAGCAAGAAGGGCGTAGGTGGGGAAGTCCTCGCCTACGTCTGGTAGTCGGGAACGGAGGAACAGCTCATGTCGCGAATCGGCAAGCTCCCCATCCAGGTTCCCGCCGGTGTGGACGTCACCATCGATGGCCGCACGGTCGCGGTGAAGGGCCCCAAGGGTTCCCTCTCGCACACCGTCGCAGCGCCGATCGAGGTCACCAAGGGCGAGGACGGCGTGCTCAGCGTCGTCCGTCCTAACGACGAGCGTCAGAACAAGGCCCTTCACGGCCTGTCCCGCACGCTGGTGGCGAACATGATCACCGGCGTGACCACGGGATACACCAAGGCGCTCGAGATCAGCGGTGTCGGTTACCGCGTCCAGGCGAAGGGCTCCAACCTGGAGTTCGCCCTGGGCTACAGCCACCCGATCCTCATCGAGGCCCCCGAGGGAATCACCTTCAAGGTCGAGTCGCCCACGAAGTTCAGTGTCGAGGGCATCGACAAGCAGAAGGTCGGCGAGGTCTCGGCGAAGATCCGCAAGCTGCGGAAGCCTGACCCGTACAAGGCCAAGGGCGTCAAGTACGCCGGCGAGGTTATCCGCCGCAAGGTCGGAAAGGCGGGTAAGTAAGCCATGGCATACGGTGTAAAGATTGCCAAGGGCGACGCCTACAAGCGTGCCGCCCTCAAGCGCCGTCACATCCGCGTCCGGAAGCACATCTCCGGTTCGCCCGAGCGTCCGCGCTTGGTTGTGACGCGTTCCAACCGCCACATGGTCGCCCAGGTCATCGACGACATCGCGGGCCACACGCTCGCTTCGGCGTCGACCCTGGATGCTTCCATCCGCAGCGCGGACGGTGACAAGAGCGCCCTGGCCAAGCAGGTCGGGGCCCTGGTCGCCGAGCGCGCCAAGGCCGCAGGCGTCGAGGCCGTCGTGTTTGACCGCGGTGGTAACCAGTACGCCGGGCGGATTGCCGCTCTGGCTGACGCCGCCCGTGAAGCCGGACTGAAGTTCTAAGTTCCGGTTCCTACGCACAGCGGACGTAACAGAGAGAGGTAAATCCAATGGCTGGACCCCAGCGCCGCGGAAGCGGTGCCGGTGGCGGCGAGCGGCGGGACCGGAAGGGCCGTGACGGCGGCGCAGCCGAGAAGACCGCGTACGTCGAGCGTGTCGTCGCGATCAACCGCGTCGCCAAGGTTGTGAAGGGTGGTCGTCGCTTCAGCTTCACCGCGCTGGTCGTGGTGGGCGATGGTGACGGCAGCGTCGGTGTCGGATACGGCAAGGCCAAGGAAGTTCCCGCGGCCATCGCCAAGGGCGTTGAAGAGGCCAAGAAGAGCTTCTTCAAGGTTCCGCGTATCCAGGGCACCATCCCTCACCCGATCCAGGGCGAGAAGGCTGCGGGCGTCGTCCTGCTCAAGCCTGCTTCCCCCGGTACCGGTGTGATCGCGGGTGGCCCGGTGCGCGCCGTTCTGGAGTGCGCCGGCGTTCACGACATCCTGTCGAAGTCGCTCGGTTCTTCGAACCCGATCAACATCGTGCACGCGACCGTGGCGGCCCTCAAGGGCCTGCAGCGTCCCGAGGAGATCGCGGCCCGCCGCGGTCTGCCGCTCGAGGACGTCGCCCCCGCGGCTCTGCTTCGTGCACGTGCGGGAGCGGGTGCGTAATGGCTCGCCTCAAGATCACGCAGACGAAGTCGTACATCGGCAGCAAGCAGAACCACCGCGACACCCTGCGTTCGCTCGGGCTGAAGCGCCTGCACGACGTAGTTGTCAAGGATGACCGCCCCGAGTTCCGCGGAATGGTTCACACCGTCCGCCACCTCGTGACGGTTGAGGAGGTTGACTGATATGGCGGAGAACAGCCCGCTGAAGGCCCACAACCTCCGGCCTGCCCCGGGCGCCAAGACCGCCAAGACCCGTGTGGGTCGTGGTGAGGCGTCCAAGGGTAAGACCGCAGGCCGTGGTACCAAGGGTACGAAGGCTCGTTACCAGGTTCCGGAGCGCTTCGAGGGTGGCCAGATGCCCCTCCACATGCGTCTCCCGAAGCTCAAGGGCTTCAAGAACCCGTTCCGCACGGAGTACCAGGTCGTGAACCTGGACAAGCTCGCGACGCTCTACCCCGAGGGTGGAGAGGTCACGGTGGCCGACCTGGTCGCCAAGGGCGCTGTGCGCAACAACCACCTCGTCAAGGTCCTCGGACAGGGCGAGATCTCCGTGGCAGTGCAGGTTTCGGTTGACGCCGTCTCCGGCTCCGCCAAGGAGAAGATCACCGCCGCAGGCGGCACCGTCACCGAACTCGTCTGAGACAACTCGGACAGGTCTGTGGCCTGAACACCCGACCGGGGATGCCTCTCATTTGGGGCATCCCCGGTTGGTCGTTCCTAGGGGGGCATGTCCGCCGGTAAGGTGGCGTGCGTTGTTGATGTGGTAAGTCCTGGGCAAACGCCCGGGTCCCTATGGCTGTTACGTAACCGTCGATCCTCAAGACCGTCACCTCACGCTTTTGCGCGGGGGTCGCAGGAGGCACCGTGCTCACCGCGTTCGCCCGGGCGTTCAAGACGCCCGACCTGCGCAAGAAGCTGCTCTTCACGCTCGGCATCATCGTGCTCTACCGACTCGGGGCGCACATTCCCGTACCGGGGGTGAGCTACGAGAACGTCCAGACCTGTGTTGACCAGGCAAGCAAGGGCAACAACAGCCTCTTCGGTCTGGTGAACATGTTCAGCGGTGGTGCACTGCTGCAGATCACGATCTTCGCGCTCGGCATCATGCCGTACATCACGGCCAGCATCATTCTCCAGCTGCTGACCGTCGTCATCCCCAGGCTCGAAGCCCTCAAGAAGGAGGGACAGTCGGGCACGGCCAAGATCACGCAGTACACGCGTTATCTGACCGTCGCGCTGGCCATCCTCCAGGGAACCGGCCTGGTGGCGACCGCCCGCAGCGGCGCTCTCTTCAGCGGCTGCCCCGTCGCCGACCAGATCGTCCCGAACCAGTCGATCTTCACGACCATCGTCATGGTGATCACCATGACCGCGGGTACCGCCGCCGTCATGTGGCTCGGTGAGCTCATCACCGACCGGGGCATCGGCAACGGCATGTCGATCCTGATGTTCATCTCGATCGCCGCCAGCTTCCCCGGCGCTCTGTGGGCCATCAAGCAGAGCGGCAAGCTGGCCGACGGCTGGATCGAGTTCATCACGGTCATCCTCATCGGCTTCGTGATGGTCGGCCTCGTCGTCTTCGTCGAGCAGGCCCAGCGCCGGGTTCCCGTGCAGTACGCGAAGCGGATGATCGGGCGCCGGTCGTACGGCGGTACGTCCACTTACATCCCGTTGAAGGTGAACCAGGCGGGTGTGATTCCCGTCATCTTCGCTTCTTCGCTGCTCTACATTCCTGCTCTAATCGTTCAGTTCTCCAACTCCACCGCGGGCTGGGCGACCTGGATTCAGGCTCACTTCGTCAAGGGCGACCACCCGTACTACATCGCGACGTACTTCCTTCTGATCGTGTTCTTCGCATTCTTCTATGTGGCGATCTCGTTCAACCCCGAGGAAGTCGCCGACAACATGAAGAAGTATGGTGGCTTCATCCCGGGCATCCGGGCAGGTCGACCTACTGCCGAGTACCTGAGCTACGTGCTCAACAGGATCACTTGGCCGGGCTCGCTGTACCTGGGCCTGATCGCTCTGGTGCCGACGATGGCGTTGGCAGGCTTCGGCGGTGCGAACCAGAACTTCCCGTTCGGCGGGACGAGCATCCTCATCATCGTGGGTGTGGGTCTGGAGACCGTGAAGCAGATCGAGAGTCAGCTCCAGCAGCGCAATTACGAAGGGTTCCTCCGCTGATGCGAATCGTCCTCGTCGGGCCGCCCGGTGCCGGCAAGGGAACGCAGGCTGCGTTCCTTGCCAAGAATCTTTCGATTCCGCACATTTCCACGGGCGACCTGTTCCGCGCCAATATCAGCCAGGGCACCGACCTTGGCAAGCAGGCCCGCGCCTTCATGGACGCCGGTCAGCTGGTGCCGGACGAAGTCACCATCGCCATGGCCAAGGACCGTATGTCCCAGCCGGACGCCGAGAACGGTTTCCTGCTGGACGGCTTCCCGCGCAATGTGGGCCAGGCCGTCGCGCTTGACGAGATGCTTCACAGCGAGGGCGTCGAGCTGGACGCGGTGCTCGACCTCGAGGTTCCCGAGGACGAGGTGGTGAAGCGCATCGCCGGCCGTCGCATCTGCCGCAACGACAGCGCCCACGTCTTCCACGTGACGTACAACGCGGCCAAGACCGAGGGCGTCTGCGACGTCTGCGGCGGCGAGCTGTACCAGCGGGACGACGACACCGAGGAGACCGTCCGAACGCGTCTCGAGGTCTACCACACGCAGACCGAGCCGATCATCGACTACTACCGGTCCCAGGGCCTGGTGGTGACGATCTCGGCGCTCGGCAAGGTCACCGATGTGACCGAGCGTGCCATGGAGGCCCTCAAGAAGTCGGACGAGGTCTGAGTTCCACCCTGTTCCACCAGTAGCCGGCCGCGGCGCCCTCGGGCGTCGCGGCCGACTGTTTGCGCCGTATCGTGGATTACGGCATCGGACGTTCCCCCCGCAGGCAGAAAGGCGCCCAGCAATGGTGCAGATCAAGACCCCCGAGCAGATCGCGAAGATGCGCGAGGCGGGCCTCGTGGTCGCTGCCATTCACGCCGCCACCCGCGAGGTGGCCGTCCCCGGCGCCACCACGAAGGACCTCGACGAGGTCGCGCGCAAGGTGATCGCCGACCACGGGGCCAAGTCGAACTTCCTGGGCTACGGGGGATTCCCCGCGACGATCTGCACCTCGGTCAACGAGGTCGTCGTGCACGGCATCCCGGACGAGAAGACCGTCCTGAAGGACGGCGACATCATCTCGATCGACGCCGGCGCGATCATCGACGGCTGGCACGGTGACGCGGCCTACACCGCCTTCGTGGGCACCGGTCACGCGCCGGAGCTCGTCGAGCTCTCCCGGGTGACCGAGGAGTCCATGTGGGCCGGTATCGCGGCGATGAAGGTCAACAACCGGCTCGTCGACGTCTCGAAGGCCATCGAGTCCTACATCCGCCGCCAGCCCCGCCCGGCGACCGGCAAGTACGGGATCATCGAGGACTACGGCGGCCACGGCATCGGCACCGAGATGCACATGGACCCGCACCTGCTGAACTACGTCTCCCGTAAGCGCGGCAAGGGCATCAAGCTGGTCCCCGGCGTGTGCCTGGCCATCGAGCCCATGGTCTCCCTGGGCACGGCGCAGACGAAGGTCCTGGCCGACGAGTGGACGGTCCTCACGACCGACGGCACCTGGTCCTCGCACTGGGAGCACTCGATCGCCCTCACCGAGCAGGGCCCGCTGGTCCTGACCGCCCCGGACTGCGGCCGCGAGAAGCTCGCCCGGTACGGAGTCGAGGCGGCGCCGGATCCGCTTGGCTGACTGGACCGTCCGGCTGATCCGTGTCTAAGGATCAGGAGAAGTGGGCAAACTTGACGGATTCGTCTTTTGGGGTCGGCTGACGTAGACTGACTCGTCGGCTCTCGTGCATCCGTGTGCCCGTATGTCTGCACACGGTGGTGAGAGTCGATCAAGGTAGCCGATTCGAAGGGCGAAGCGTGGCCAAGAAGCAAGGTGCCATCGAAATTGAGGGCACCGTGATCGAGTCCCTCCCGAACGCCATGTTCAAGGTGGAACTCCAGAACGGTCACAAGGTCCTCGCGCACATCAGCGGCAAGATGCGGATGCACTACATCCGTATCCTCCCCGATGACCGGGTCGTGGTGGAGCTCTCTCCGTACGACCTGACGCGTGGCCGGATCGTCTACCGGTACAAGTAGATCTTGCCGCCATCCCGCTTCGGCGTGGTGTGGGCACTGACCCGGAGAACCTGACATCCCATGAAGGTCAAGCCGAGCGTCAAGAAGATCTGCGACAAGTGCAAGGTGATCCGCCGTCACGGCCGGGTCATGGTCATCTGCGACAACCTGCGCCACAAGCAGCGCCAGGGCTGACGCACGACCACCTGCATCTCGCAGTTCTTCGCGCGACGCACGTAAACGTACATACGCAGGGCCCGTCCAAGCCACGGCTGACGACACCTCCGGCGGGGGCCGGGGACCCGGACGTACCACCCACCCTCAGGGGTCGGGTCGGCGTTCGGGAGAGGTCCTGTGGAAGACCCCCGAAATAACAACTGGAGCCATTGAATGGCACGCGTTTCAGGTGTTGACATCCCGCGCGAAAAGCGCGTGGAGGTTGCCCTCACCTACGTCTTCGGTATCGGGCGCACCCGGTCCAAGGAGATCCTCGCCGCCGCCGGCGTGAACCCCAACTCCCGCGTTCGTGACCTGGCCGAAGAGGACCTGGTCAAGATCCGCGAGTACGTGGACGCCAACCTCCGCACCGAGGGTGACCTTCGCCGCGAGATCCAGGGCGACATCCGCCGCAAGATCGAGATCGGCTGCTACCAGGGCATCCGGCACCGTCGCGGTCTGCCGGTCCACGGTCAGCGCACCAGCACGAACGCGCGTACCCGCAAGGGCCCGCGTCGCGCCATCGCCGGTAAGAAGAAGCCGGGCAAGAAGTAGTCCTCAGCGGACGTACCGCGGGTGTCCGGGTCACCGGGCGTTCGCGGAAACCAGCGGTCTTCGCTGTAGGACCGATCACCTCCCCTCTCCATCTGGAGTCAAGACATGCCCCCCAAGGGTCGTCAGGGCGCAGCCAAGAAGGTGCGTCGCAAGGAAAAGAAGAACGTCGCTCACGGGCACGCCCACATCAAGAGCACGTTCAACAACACCATCGTCTCGATCACGGACCCCTCGGGCAACGTGATCTCCTGGGCCTCCGCCGGCCACGTCGGCTTCAAGGGCTCGCGCAAGTCCACCCCCTTCGCCGCGCAGATGGCCGCCGAGTCGGCCGCCCGCCGCGCGCAGGAGCACGGCATGCGCAAGGTCGACGTCTTCGTCAAGGGTCCCGGCTCCGGCCGTGAGACCGCGATCCGCTCCCTCCAGGCCACGGGCCTCGAGGTCGGTTCGATCCAGGACGTCACCCCGACGCCGCACAACGGCTGCCGTCCGCCGAAGCGTCGCCGCGTCTGATCCGCTACGGCCGGTGACGGCCGTGCGTCAGTAGCGTGGGTCCGGGCGGTATGTCCCTTCGGGGGCGTGCCGCCCGTACCCTTGTTTCATCTGTCGGGCATCAAATAGTGGGTGCCCACGACTGAAGGATCACCACATGCTTATCGCTCAGCGTCCGTCGCTGACCGAAGAGGTCGTCGACGAGTTCCGCTCCCGGTTCGTGATCGAGCCGCTCGAGCCCGGCTTCGGTTACACCCTCGGCAACTCCCTGCGCCGTACGCTCCTCTCCTCGATCCCCGGTGCCGCTGTCACCAGCATCCGGATCGACGGTGTCCTGCACGAGTTCACCACCGTGCCGGGCGTCAAGGAGGACGTGACCGACCTCATCCTCAACATCAAGCAGCTGGTCGTCTCCTCGGAGCACGACGAGCCGGTCGTGATGTACCTGCGCAAGCAGGGTCCCGGCCTGGTCACCGCCGCTGACATCGCCCCGCCGGCCGGTGTCGAGGTCCACAACCCGGACCTCGTCATGGCCACGCTGAACGGCAAGGGCAAGCTGGAGATGGAGCTGACCGTCGAGCGCGGTCGCGGCTACGTCTCCGCCGTCCAGAACAAGCAGGTGGGCCAGGAGATCGGCCGGATTCCGGTCGACTCCATCTACTCCCCGGTGCTCAAGGTCACGTACAAGGTCGAGGCGACCCGTGTCGAGCAGCGCACCGACTTCGACAAGCTGATCGTCGACGTCGAGACCAAGCAGGCCATGCGTCCCCGTGACGCCATGGCGTCGGCAGGTAAGACCCTGGTCGAGCTGTTCGGTCTGGCGCGCGAGCTCAACATCGACGCCGAGGGCATCGACATGGGCCCGTCCCCGACGGACGCCGCGCTCGCCGCCGATCTGGCGCTGCCGATCGAGGAGCTCGAGCTCACGGTCCGTTCGTACAACTGCCTCAAGCGCGAGGGCATCCACTCCGTGGGTGAGCTCGTCGCCCGCTCCGAGGCGGACCTGCTCGACATCCGCAACTTCGGCGCCAAGTCGATCGACGAGGTCAAGGCGAAGCTGGCCGGTATGGGCCTCGCGCTGAAGGACTCGCCTCCCGGCTTCGACCCGACCGCCGCCGCCGACGCCTTCGGCGCCGACGACGACGCGGACGCCGGTTTCGTGGAGACCGAGCAGTACTGAGTCGCCTCCGGTCGGGGTGCCCGGGTTCGCAGGGTGCCCCGGACCGGGTGAGGGCTTAGCCCTCACTCGCCGGACGGGCTCGAGATTCGGGCTTGGACCCGATTTTCGGTGCGTGCGGCAATCAAGACTTCCGCGGGGCGTCCGCCTCGCGGGAACTGACACCGGTACCTGGTACGGCCGGTGCAGCACACAAGGAGAAAAACCATGCCTCAGCCCGCCAAGGGTGCCCGTCTGGGCGGCAGCGCTGCGCACGAGAAGCTTCTTCTCATCAACCTCGCGAAGTCGCTGTTCGAGCACGGCCGCATCACCACGACCGAGGCCAAGGCCCGCCGCCTGCGTCCGGTCGCCGAGCGTTTCATCACCAAGGCGAAGAAGGGCGACATCCACAACCGTCGCCTGGTGCTGCAGTCGATCACGGACAAGGGCATCGTGCACACGCTCTTCACCGAGATCGCCCCGCGGTACGAGAACCGCCCCGGTGGTTACACCCGCATCACCAAGATCGGCAACCGTCGTGGCGACAACGCCCCGATGGCCGTCATCGAGCTCGTCGAGGCCCTGACCGTGGCGCAGGCCGCCACCGGTGAGGCCGAGGCCGCGACGAAGCGTGCGGTCAAGGAAGACGCCCTCAAGAAGGACGAGGCTCCGGCCGAGACCGTCGAGGACGCCAAGCCGGCCGACGCCGCCGCTGAGGACTCCAAGGACTCCAAGGACTCCAAGGACGCCTGAGCGTAGCTGGACCCAGGTACGGGCCCGCACCACCCTTCGGGGCGGTGCGGGCCCGTTCTGTTCTGAGAGGATTCGCAGGTGAGTGACGAGGCAGAGCCCGGTCGCGTACGGGTACGGCTGGACCTTTCGTACGACGGCAAGGACTTCTCCGGCTGGGCGAAGCAGACCAGCAGGCGGACCGTGCAGGGCGAGATCGAGGACGCGCTGCGGACCGTGACCCGGTCGTCGGTGACGTACGACCTGACGGTCGCCGGACGCACGGACGCCGGGGTGCACGCGCGCGGTCAGGTGGCGCACGTCGACCTGCCGGCCGAGGTGTGGGAGGAGCACCGGGAGAAGCTGCTGCGGCGCATGGCGGGGCGGCTGCCGCCCGATGTGCGGATCTGGCGGGCCGCCGAGGCCCCACCGGGGTTCAACGCGCGCTTCTCCGCGCTGTGGCGCCGCTACGCCTACCGCGTCGCGGACCGGCCGGGCGGGGTCGACCCGCTCACCCGCGGCCATGTGCTGTGGCACGACCGGCCGCTGGACGCGGACGCCATGAACGAGGCGGCGGCGCCGATGGTGGGGGAGCGGGACTTCGCGGCGTACTGCAAGAAGCGCGAGGGCGCCACGACCATCCGTACGCTGCAGAGGTTCCACTGGGTACGGGACGCCGATTCGGGTGTGCTGACGGCGACGGTGCGGGCCGACGCGTTCTGCCACAACATGGTCCGGGCCCTCATCGGCGCCGCACTGTTCGTCGGGGACGGGCGCCGCCCCGCGGAGTGGCCGTCCGAGGTGCTGGCGGCGAAGGTGCGGGACCCCGCCGTGCACGTGGTCCGGCCGCACGGGCTGACGCTGGAGGAAGTGGCGTATCCGGAGGACGGGCTGCTCGCGGCCCGGGCGGTGGAGGCGCGGAACGTCAGGACGCTGCCGGGGGCCGGCTGCTGCTGACCGGCCGGCGGCGTACGGCGCGCACCAGCCTGAGCGCGAAGTGGACCGCGAGGGCGCTGGACACGGACGAGCGGAACCAGCCGATGTCCGGGGTCCACCAGGCGAAGGCCGCGGCGGCGGTGAAGAACAGCAGGCCGGCGGTGCGCAGTACCCACCAGCCGACCGGGTGCGGTTCGTCCGGGGCGGGCGCCTCCGGGTGCACGCCGTCCTTCGTGGCGATGGTGTCCCGCATCCCCGCGATGAACCCCCGCCTGGCCAGCACCCTGGCGCCCGGCAGGGCGGTGAGGGCCTCGCGCTCGGTGCCGTATCCAGGGGGGAGCGGCGGGAGGCCGAGGGCCGCGACGAGTTCGCCCTGGTGGCGGGCGGGGTCGCCGGTGGCCCGCAGGATGTGGGCCAGCGGGCGCGGGTCGGCCAGCCCGTAGACGCGGGCGAGCGCCGAGGCCGTCGCGGTCGCGCTCATGTGGTCGGCGGCGGGTGCGGCCGTCTCCCAGGCGTGGCCGGTCACCGCTTTCCCCCGGTGCAGGAGCGTGAAGCTGCTGCGTTCCGGGGTGCGGTGCAGGAGCAGGGCCGGCCAGTCCTCGCCCGTGGTGAAGTTGTCGGCGGCCGAGGTGAGCGGATCGTGGGGCAGCAGGGCCACCCGCTTCGCACGCACCGGGTCCGGGACGATCTCGACGTACGTGTGACGGCTGCCGGCCGGTGCCGTGCGCAGGCTGTGGCCGCAGAGCAGGGCGGCCTGGGCGACCTCGGTGGGGCCGGTGGAGACGATGGCGACCGACCGGGGCGCGAGTTCGTGCTCCCAGTCCGGTGTGCCCGTGGCCGGCGGGCCGGGGGAGCGGCGGAAGAAGGGCACCTTCATGGCGAGCTCGATCCGTGTGTCGGAGCGGGCCTCCAGGAACTCCTCCCGTGCCTCGCCGAAATAGGTCCAGGGGAGGGTGGTGACGTGCACTCCCACACTGCGGAAGGCCGCG
This sequence comes from Streptomyces sp. NPDC049970, assembly GCF_040660235.1. NCBI lineage: Bacteria > Bacillati > Actinomycetota > Actinomycetes > Kitasatosporales > Streptomycetaceae > Streptomyces > Streptomyces sp. NPDC049970. The sequence goes on from NZ_JBFALP010000004.1 coordinate 258,207, forward strand.
AGGGCCTCCTCGTAGCGGTTCATCGACCACAGGACCAGGGCGAGGTGGTTGCGGAAGCCGGCCGCCTCCCGGTCTCCCGGCGCGTAGCTGTCCGACAGGGCCTGGGCCCGGGTCACCGCCGCCTCGGCGCGCGGGGTGTACGGGTCGGTGGCGCGCAGTTCCTCGTCGGCGACGAGGAACTCCACGACCGCCTGGAGCGGCAGCGCGTGGAGCCGGGAGCCGGGCGGCGCCTGGTCGGCCGCGCGCTCCGCGAAGGCGAACATCTCCTCGTGGGAGCCGTACCACTTGTCGCAGAGGTACTGGAGCGCCTGGACGTGGCAGCCCTCGTGGTGCGGGTCGCGCTCGTTCGCCTCGGCCAGGTAGGAGTCGAAGACCGCGCGCGGCGCCTGGATGCCGCGGGCCTGGGTCAGCGCGACGCGCCAGGGGACCGGGTCGTCGGGATTGAGCTCGGCGGCGGCGGAGATCACCGGCACGGCGTCCCGCAGCACCGCGTGGAACGCCCGGAACTGGTCGGCCTCGACGTGCCTGGCCCGGGCCCCCGTGCGTATCTGCCAGGCCTGGTGGACGTACTGGTCGGCCTTGACCAGGACGGCGTCCGGGTTCTCCGGGAACTCCTCCAGCCAGCTGTCCAGCCAGCCGGGATGGTGCAGCGAGGCCCGCGCGAGCCGGGACACGCAGGTGTCCCGGTGCTCCCACTGGGCGTGGCGGCGGGTGGAGGCGAGCAGTTCCGCGGCCGGACCGTGGTCACCGGCGGCGGCGGCCGCGAGCGCCTGCCGGAGCGAGGGGTCGGGTGCGTCGAGCACCATGGCCTCGTCCGGCGGCAGGTCGGCTCCTATGGCGTCGCTGTGGCGCAGGACGCGCGGGATGCTGAGGAGGGAGGTCAGACGCACGGCGGCGGGTCCTCGGTGCGGGGAGGGGTACGGGGCTGGTGCGTGGCGGAGCGGACCTGTCAGGTGGCGGGCGCGGCCGCCGCCGACGACGCCTGGACGTCTCCGCGGTGGCGGATCTGGCGGAACGTGAAGTCGGTCAGGTCGTCGCCGACCGCGTACACGTTCTTGTCCGCCGTGGTGACGTTCTTCCCGCTGGTGAAGCCGCCGACCGTGAAGTAGGCGTACCGGCCGTAGGAGTTGGCGGTGCGCCGGCAGACGGATCCGCCGCGGCAGAAGGTGGGTACGCCCGCGCCGCTGAGCGAGGCGATGCCGCCGGACGCCTGCCGGGCCGCCTTCCCGGCCTCCGCCTCGGTGCCGAAGACGGCGACTCCGACGGTGACCGCGGCCCCGTTCCTGGTGTACGTCGCACGGATGACCTGGTCGCAGCCGTTGGCGGCGAGGATCGACCCGAGGGCGCCCTGGGTGGTGGCGGCGCAGCTCGTCGTCCGGGCGGTGGCGCCCTTGACGTAGGCGCGGTCGCCCATGGTCAGTCTCCTGCCGGGGAAGAAGGCGTCGACGGTGACCGGTGCCTTGTCCTTCCTCTCGTCGGCTATGAACTCCTTCGGGTCCGGCGGGGGCGGCGGGGCCACCGAGGAGAAGGAGGGCCGCGGCTCGGAGCTCTGCGAGGGCAGGTCCGCCGGTGCCGGGAGCCCGCTCGCGTTCTTGTCCGACCCGGACGAGCCGCCCTTGCCGTCGGTCGTGATGACGGCCGTGGCCACGATCGCGGCGACGACCGCGGTGGCCAGTGCCCCACCGCCGACCAGCAGCCACCTCCTGCGCCTGCCCCGCGACGCGGACGCCTCCGCGAGTGCCGCCCAGTCCGGAGTCCGGCTCTCTCCCGGCCCCCAGGAGGGCCCCCCTTGCCCAAAGCTCATGCGGCGAATCCTAGACCGCCCCTAATCCGGTTGGGCCAACGGTTCTCGGGCCGTGACAATGCTGTGCATGGGACATCTTGAAGCGGGCCACCTGGAGTACTACCTACCGGACGGGCGGGTGCTGCTCGGCGACGCCTCGTTCCGGGTGGCCGACGGCGCCGTCGTCGCCCTCGTCGGAGCGAACGGGGCCGGCAAGACGACACTCCTGAAACTGCTCGCCGGGGAGATCCAGCCGCACGGCGGTTCGGTGTCGGTGAGCGGCGGGCTCGGCGTGATGGCCCAGTTCGTGGGCTCCGTGCGCGACGGGCGCACCGTCCGCGACCTGCTGGTGTCCGTGGCCCAGCCGCGGATCAGGGCGGCGGCGCAGGCCGTCGACGCCGCCGAGGAACGCATCTACGGTGGCCCCTCCCACGCCGTTCAGGCCGTGGGGGAGGTGGACGACGAGGCCGCGCAGATGGCGTACGCGCAGGCCCTGAGCGACTGGGCCGAGGTGCGCGGGTACGAGGCGGAGACGCTGTGGGACATGTGCACCACGGCCGCGCTCGGCGTGCCGTACGAGAAGGCGCAGTGGCGCGAGGTGCGCACGCTCAGCGGGGGCGAGCAGAAACGCCTGGTCCTGGAGGCGCTGCTGCGGGGCCCGGACGAGGTGCTGCTCCTGGACGAGCCGGACAACTATCTGGACGTGCCCGGCAAGCGGTGGCTGGAGGAGAAGCTCAAGGAGACCCGCAAGACGGTGCTCTTCGTCTCGCACGACCGGGAGCTGCTCTCCCGGGCCGCCCAGAAGATCGTGAGTGTGGAGCCGGGCCCGGCCGGCTCGGACGTCTGGGTGCACGGCGGCGGATTCGGTACGTACCACGAGGCCCGCAAGGAACGCTTCGCGCGCTTCGAGGAGCTCCTGCGTCGCTGGGAGGAGGAGCACGCCCGGCTGAAGGCGCTCGTCCTGCGGATGCGGCAGCAGGCGGCGAACAGCCCCGACATGGCGAACCGCTACCACGCGATGCAGACCCGCTTCAAGAAGTTCGAGGACGCGGGACCTCCGCCCGAGCCGCCCCGTGAGCAGGACATCAGGATGCGCCTGCGCGGGGGGAGGACCGGCGTACGGGCGGTGACCTGTACGAACCTCGAACTGACCGGCCTGATGAAGCCGTTCGACCTGGAGATCTACTACGGGGAGCGGGTGGCGGTCCTCGGCTCCAACGGTTCGGGCAAGTCGCACTTCCTGCGGCTGCTGGCCGGGGAGCCGGTGGCGCACACCGGTGAGTGGAAGCTCGGGGCGCGCGTCGTGCCCGGACACTTCGCGCAGACGCACGCCCATCCGGAGCTGCTGGGCAAGACGCTCGTCGAGATCCTGTGGGCGGAGCACTCCAGGGACCGCGGCGGCGCGATGTCGGTGCTGCGGCGCTACGAGCTGGAGCGGCAGGGGGACCAGGCCTTCGAGAGGCTGTCCGGCGGGCAGCAGGCACGGTTCCAGATCCTGCTCCTGGAGCTGGCCGGCACGACCGCGCTGCTGCTGGACGAGCCGACGGACAACCTGGACCTGGAGTCGGCCGAGGCCCTTCAGGACGGTCTCGAGGTGTACGACGGGACGGTGATGGCCGTCACGCACGACCGATGGTTCGCGAAGTCCTTCGACCGGTATCTGGTCTTCGGCTCGGACGGGGTGGTGCGGGAGTCCGCGGAACCGGTCTGGGACGAGCGCAGGGTCCGGCGGGAGCGGTAGGGCGGCGCGTTTTGACCCGTCCGGGGAGGGGCGGGTACTGTCGGGGGTTGTTACGTATCGGCTTCGTCGTTCTCACACGAAGGGCCCATACGTAGGTTCTCTGGAGCAGTTTCCAGTGGCTCGCATACGGGCTCCGTTCCCGGCACTGTGGGCCCCAGCTGCATGATCGCTTCAGAGGTGTCATGTGTCTGGACCTCATCCACTGAAGAAGCGAAGGCTACGAAGTGCGTACGTACAGCCCCAAGCCCGGCGATGTCACTCGCCAGTGGCACATCATCGACGCCGAGGACATCGTCCTGGGCCGTCTGGCCACCACGGCTGCGAACCTCCTCCGAGGCAAGCACAAGGCGATCTACGCCCCCCACATGGACATGGGCGACTTCGTCATCATCATCAACGCCGAGAAGGTCCACCTCTCCGGCAACAAGAAGACCCAGAAGATGGCGTACCGCCACTCCGGTTTCCCGGGCGGTCTGCGTTCGGTGCGTTACGACGAGCTGCTCGCCAAGAACCCGGAGAAGGCCGTCGAGAAGGCCATCAAGGGCATGATCCCCAAGAACACCCTGGGTCGTCAGATGATCTCGAAGCTGAAGGTCTACGCGGGTGACCAGCACCCGCACGCTGCGCAGCAGCCGGTGCCGTTCGAGATCACCCAGGTCGCGCAGTAGTTCCGGCCTCCCCCCTAAGACGTACAGAAAGATCTGAGGAGAATCGTGGCCGAGACCACTGTTGAGACGACCGCCGAGGACGTGGCGAGCACCGAGGGCGAGGAGACCTTCGCCGAGGTGACCACCTTCGAGTCCGAGGTCCCCGTCGAGGGCGAGTACACCTCCGAGTCGCTCGCGGGCCGCTTCGGCGACCCGCAGCCCGCGGCCGGCCTTGGCCGTCGCAAGAACGCCATCGCCCGTGTCCGGATCGTTCCGGGCACCGGCAAGTGGAAGATCAACGGTCGCACCCTTGAGGACTACTTCCCCAACAAGGTGCACCAGCAGGAAGTCAACGAGCCCTTCAAGGTGCTCGAGCTCGACGGCCGCTACGACGTCATCGCCCGCATCTCGGGTGGCGGCGTCTCCGGTCAGGCCGGTGCCCTGCGCCTCGGCGTGGCCCGCGCGCTGAACGAGGCGGACGTGGACAACAACCGCGCCACGCTGAAGAAGGCCGGCTTCCTCTCCCGCGACGACCGTGCGGTCGAGCGCAAGAAGGCCGGTCTCAAGAAGGCCCGTAAGGCCCCGCAGTACAGCAAGCGCTAAACCGCCTGCTCATCCGCGTTACACGTTCGCCCCGGCGGCACACCTCGTGCTGCCGGGGCGTTCGTTTATCGGCCCTCGCGGGCGTATAACGGCTTAAGACGTTCATACGTCAATAGGGCTGGCGGCATGGCCGCGCATGAGCCGCGCTCTTTCCGTGCCTTGCATCGCTTTGCCCTGTTTTGTTTACTTTGGTTTTGTGGTTTCGGAGCACTTTCGGAGGACACCAGTGGGACGACTCTTCGGCACGGACGGCGTGCGCGGTGTAGCCAACGCGGACCTGACAGCCGAGCTCGCGCTCGGGCTCTCGGTCGCGGCGGCGCACGTACTGGCCGAGGCGGGAACCTTCCAGGGGCATCGGCCGACCGCCGTCGTGGGCCGGGACCCCCGCGCCTCCGGAGAGTTCCTCGAGGCCGCCGTCGTGGCGGGTCTGGCCAGCGCGGGCGTGGACGTGCTGCGGGTCGGCGTGCTGCCCACTCCCGCCGTGGCCTACCTCACCGGATCGCTCGGGGCCGACATCGGTGTCATGCTCTCCGCCAGTCACAACGCCATGCCGGACAACGGCATCAAGTTCTTCGCCCGCGGCGGCCACAAGCTCGCCGACGAGCTGGAGGACCGCATCGAGACGGTCTACGACCAGCACCGCACGGGCGAGCCCTGGGCCCGCCCGACCGGCGGCGGAGTGGGCAGGGTCACCGACTACACGGAGGGCTTCGACCGTTACGTCGCCCACCTCATCGGCGTACTCCCCAACCGGCTCGACGGGCTGAAGGTCGTCCTGGACGAGGCCCACGGCGCAGCCGCCCGCGTCTCGCCCGAGGCGTTCGCCCGCGCCGGGGCAGAAGTAGTCACCATCGGTGCCGAACCCGACGGTCTGAACATCAACGACGGCTGCGGCTCCACCCACCTCGGCCTCCTGCGGACCGCCGTCGTCGAGCACGGCGCCGACCTCGGCATCGCGCACGACGGCGACGCCGACCGCTGCCTGGCCGTGGACGCGGCGGGCGAGGAGATCGACGGCGACCAGATCCTGGCCGTGCTCGCCCTCGCCATGCGCGAGGCCGGCCACCTGCGCAAGGACACCGTCGTCGGTACGGTCATGTCGAACCTCGGCTTCAAGATGGCGATGGAGCGCGAGGGCATCCGACTGGTCCAGACCGCCGTCGGTGACCGCTACGTCCTGGAGTCGATGAAGGCCGAGGGCTTCGCGCTGGGCGGCGAGCAGTCCGGCCACGTCATCGTCCTGGACCACGCGACGACGGGTGACGGCACGCTGACCGGGCTGATGCTCGCGGCCCGGATCGCCGCGACCGGACGCTCGCTCGCCGACCTGGCCGGTGTGATGCGGCGCCTCCCGCAGGTGCTCGTCAACGTCCCGGACGTCGACAAGTCCCGCGTGGACACCTCGGCCGAGCTCGCCGCCGCGGTGACCGAGGCCGAGCGGGAGCTGGGCGACACCGGGCGGGTGCTCCTGCGCAAGTCGGGCACCGAGCCGCTCGTACGGGTCATGGTCGAGGCCGCCGACCTCGAACAGGCGCGTGCGGTCGCGGGGCGGCTGGCCGACGTGGTGAAGTCCGCGCTCGGCTGACGGATCCTCAACTCACGGACGGACCCTGCCGCACGGCCGGGTCCGTCCGGCGTTGTACGGCCCACAGTGCCCGCTGGACCAGCAGTGTGAGAGTGCCGGCGAGCAGGATGCCGCCCAGGTTGGCCAGCAGCTGCGCCGACGACCCATATGTCTGCTTGAGGTCCAGATAGCTGGCGGCGACGGCGGCGTTGGCGGCGGCGGGCACCGTGGTCACCGAGATCGCCACCCCGATCAGCGCCCCGGACTTCGCCGAGGTCAGCGACAGGGTCCCCGCGATGCCCGCGAGGAGTGCGACCACGAAGGACATCCAGTCCGGGTGCCAGATGAATCCGGTGTTCGGCCTCTCCGCCTTGACCATCTCCTCGGTGAACAGCCCGAGCGCGTCCATCAGCCAGGCGAACCCCGCCGTGAGCGCCATCGCCGCCACGAAGCCGCCGATCAGTGCCCACAGCGACCTGGCCACCAGTGACGGCGCGCGCTGCACCAGCGCCGTCGAGATGCCGGCGAGGGGGCCGAACTCCGGTCCCACCGCCATCGCCCCCACGATCAGGACCGCGTTGTCCAGCATCACGCCGCAGGCGGCCAGCATCGTCGCGAGGGAGAGGAAGGCGACGTAGGTGACGCTGAACGTCGACTCCTCGTGCGTCACCTCCGTCAGCTCTTCCCAGAGCACCGCGTCCGCGCCCTCGCCCGGCGCGGCCCGCTCCGCCTCGTCGGCGCGCCTGGACAGTGTCAGGTCCATGTTCTCGACGGTGATGGAGCCGACGTCGTCGATGCCCAGCTTCCGCAGCTCGCCGATCAGTTCGTCACCGGCCTCCCGCGCCACGTCGCACAGGACGACGTCGCCCGCCGGGTTGCGTGCGGCTCCGGTCAGCACCGCGAGATGGGCGGTGCCCACGGTCCCCTCCAGCAACCTGACCACCTCGTCGGTGCGTTCGGCGGGCACGATGAGGCGCAGATGCAGCACGGTGCACCCTTTCGGTGATCAGAGTTTGCGCAGCGAGAGCCGCTGGACCTTGTGGTCCGGGCCCTTGCGCAGCACCAGGGTGGCACGGCCCCGGGTGGGTGCCACGTTCTCCAGCAGGTTGGGCTTGTTGATGGTCCGCCACATGGTGCGGGCGTAGTCCAGCGCCTCCGCCTCGGAGACCTGCGTGTACTTGCGGAAGTACGAGAACGGGTTCTGGAACGCCGTCTCGCGCAGCCTCCGGAAGCGGTGCAGGTACCAGTTCTCGATGTCCTCGGCCTTCGCGTCCACGTACACGCTGAAGTCGAAGTAGTCGGCGAGCCCGACCCTGGTCCGGCCGTCCTTCCCGGGCAGCGCGGGCTGAAGGACGTTCAGCCCCTCGACGATCAGGATGTCGGGGCGGCGCACGGTGAGCCGCTCGCCCGGCACGATGTCGTAGATCAGGTGGGAGTAGACGGGGGCCGTGACCTCGTCCTTGCCGGCCTTGATGTCGGCGACGAAGCGGGTCAGCGCCCGCCGGTCGTACGACTCCGGGAAGCCCTTGCGCGACATCAGGCCACGGGACTCCAGCTCCTTCATCGGGAGCAGGAAGCCGTCCGTCGTCACCAGTTCCACCCTGGGGTGCTCCGGCCAGCGGGCCAGCAGCGCCTGCAGGATGCGGGCGCTGGTGGACTTGCCGACGGCGACACTGCCGGCGACCCCGATGACGAAGGGGGTGCCGCGCTGCTCCCCGTGCCCGTTGCCCGCGTCGCCCAGGAAGGTGTTCAGCGCTCCGCGCAGACCGGAGGTCGCCTGCACGTAGAGGTTGAGCAGCCGGGAGAGCGGCAGGTAGACGTCGCGCACCTCGTCGAGGTCGATGACGTCGCCGAGGCCCCTCAGCCTCTCCACCTCCTCGGCGGTCAGCGGCAGCGGGGTCTTGTCACGTAGGGCGCTCCACTCCGCCCGGGTCAGGTCGACGTAGGGCGTCGGCGCGTGCTCGGTGCGGCGGGTGCTCCGTGCGGACGAGGTGATCACGTGCTCATTGTCGCGGGAGTTCGAACACTGTGGGGGGTGGGGTCGGTCACGTGGCCGAGCCGGGGGTGGCCGGGACGCCGCCCGCGCCCGGGGAGCGCGCCCGGGGACGCCTACTGCTGTCCTCCGCCACCGCGCGGCCTTATGGTGCCGATATGTGCGGAATCGTGGGTTACGTCGGGACGCAGTCGGCGCAGGACGTCGTCGTCGCGGGGCTGAAGCGGCTGGAGTACCGGGGGTACGACTCCGCCGGGGTCGCCGTCCTCTCGGACGGAGGGCTGGCCTCCGCGAAGAAGGCGGGCAAGCTCCTCAACCTGGAGAAGGAGCTGAAGGACCGGCCGCTGCCGGCCGGGAACACCGGGATCGGGCACACCCGTTGGGCCACGCACGGCGGGCCCACCGACGTGAACGCCCACCCGCATCTCGACAACACGGGCCGGGTCGCGGTCGTGCACAACGGGATCATCGAGAACTTCGCGGCACTGCGTGAGGAGTTGGCCGGGCGGGGCCACGGCCTCGCCTCCGAGACCGACACCGAGGTGGTGGCCCACCTGCTGGCCGAGGCGTACTCCTCGTGCGGCGACCTGGCCGAGGCGATGCGCCAGGTGTGCCGACGGCTGGAGGGCGCCTTCACCCTGGTCGCCGTGCACGCGGACGAGCCCGACGCGGTGGTCGGGGCCCGGCGGAACTCGCCACTCGTCGTGGGCGTGGGCGAGGGCGAGGTCTTCCTGGCCTCCGACGTCGCCGCCTTCATCGCGCACACCAGGTCGGCGATCGAGCTGGGCCAGGACCAGGTGGTCGAGCTGCGCGGGGACGGCGTCACCGTCACCGGCTTCGACGGCCGGCCCGCGGAGGTGCGCGAGTACCACGTGGACTGGGACGCGTCCGCCGCCGAGAAGGGCGGGTACGCCTCCTTCATGCTCAAGGAGATCGCCGACCAGCCCAAGGCGGTCGCCGACACCCTCCTCGGCCGGATCGACGGTGCGGGCACGCTCCACCTCGACGAGGTGCGCATCCCGCCCGGTGTGCTGCGGGAGGTCGACAAGGTCGTCGTCGTGGCCTGCGGGACCGCCTTCCACGCCGGGATGATCGCCAAGTACGCCATCGAGCACTGGACCAGGCTGCCCTGCGAGACGGAGCTCGCCAGCGAGTTCCGCTACCGCGACCCGATCCTGGACCCGCGCACCCTCGTCGTCGCGATCTCCCAGTCGGGCGAGACGATGGACACCCTGATGGCGGTCCGGCACGCCCGTGAGCAGGGCGCGAAGGTCCTGGCCATCTGCAACACGAACGGGTCGACCATCCCGAGGGAGTCGGACGCCGTCCTCTACACCCACGCCGGGCCCGAGGTCGCCGTCGCCTCCACCAAGGCGTTCCTGACGCAGCTCGTCGCCTGCTACCTCGTCGCGCTCTACCTCGGCCAGGTGCGCGGCACCAAGTGGGGCGACGAGATCCGCACCGTCGTACGCCAGCTCTCGGAGATGTCCGCGGCCGTCGACCGGGTGCTGGGGACCATGGAGCCGGTACGGGAACTCGCCCGTTCGCTGGCCGCCCACGACACCGTGCTCTTCGTGGGCCGGCACGTGGCCTACCCGGTCGCCCTGGAGGGTGCGCTGAAGCTCAAGGAACTGGCGTACATGCACGCCGAGGGCTTCGCCGCGGGGGAGCTCAAGCACGGTCCGATCGCACTCGTCGAGGAGGGGCTGCCGGTCGTCGTGATCGTGCCGTCCCCGCGAGGCCGCTCGGTGCTGCACGACAAGATCGTGTCGAACATCCAGGAGATCAGGGCCCGTGGCGCCCGTACCGTCGTCATCGCCGAGGAGGGGGACGAGGAGGTCGTGCCGTACGCCGACCACCTCATCCGCATCCCGGCTACGCCTACGCTGCTCCAGCCACTGGTCGCCACGGTGCCGTTGCAGGTGTTCGCCTGCGAGCTGGCGACCGCCCGGGGCAACGAGGTGGACCAGCCGCGCAACCTGGCGAAGTCCGTGACAGTCGAGTGAGTGAGTGAGCGCGTGATCATTGGGGTCGGGATCGATGTGGCGGAGATCGAACGCTTCGGCGCGGCGCTGGAGCGCACGCCGCAGCTGGCCGAGCGGCTCTTCCTGGAGCGGGAGTTGCTGCTGCCCGGAGGGGAACGCCGGGGGACCGCCTCGCTGGCGGCCAGGTTCGCCGCGAAGGAGGCCCTGGCCAAGGCGCTGGGCGCACCGGGCGGACTGCTCTGGACCGACGCCGAGGTGTGCGTCGAGGACAGCGGCCGACCCCGGCTGGAGGTGCGGGGAACCGTCGCGGCGCGGGCGGCCGAGCTCGGCGTACGCGCCTGGCACGTGTCGCTCAGCCACGACGCGGGGGTGGCGTCGGCGGTGGTGATCGCGGAGGGTTGAGCGTATGCGACATGCGTACGGCGTCGAGACGGTACGGGCGGCCGAGAAGGCCCTGATGGCGAGACTGCCGCCGGGCACGCTCATGAGGCGCGCCGCCGCCGGGCTCGCCGTGGCCTGCGGCGACCTCCTCCGGCGCAGCGGGCGGGTCTACGGATCCCGGGTACTGCTCCTCGTCGGCAGCGGCGACAACGGCGGCGACACGCTGTACGCCGGAGCCCGGCTGGCCGCGCGCGGGGCCGGCGTACGGGCCGTCCTGACCTCGCCGGACAAGGTCCACCGGGCCGCGCTCGCCGCCCTGCTGGCCGCGGGCGGGCAGGTCGTCGACGGCGCCGACCCGGGCGGGTTCGGCCGTGTCGACCTGGTCGTCGACGGCATCACCGGAATCGGGGGCCGCGGCGGCCTGCGTCCCGGGGCGGCCGAGCTGGTGCACGCGGTCACCCGGGGCCGCACACCCGTACTCGCCGTGGACCTGCCGAGCGGTGTCGAGGCGGACACCGGGCAGGTGCTCGGAGCGGCCGTACGGGCGGACGCGACGGTCACCTTCGGCGCGTACAAGCCGGGGCTGCTCATCGATCCGGCCGCCGAACACGCGGGGGCGCTGCGCCTCGTGGACATCGGCCTGGCGACGGAACTGCCCGCACGGCCGGACCTGGAGGCCCTGCAGTACGCCGACGTCGCCGCCCTCCTGCCCGTGCCCGACGCCGAGAGCGACAAGTACCGGCGCGGGGTCGTCGGGGTGGCCGCCGGGTCGGAGCGGTATCCGGGCGCGGCGGTGCTCGCGGTCGCGGGGGCGCTGCGCGGCGGCGCGGGAGCCGTGCGGTACGCGGGCCCGGGTGCCGAGGCCGTGATCGCACGCTTCCCGGAGGCATTGGTGCACCCCGGGCGGCCGTCGGAGGCCGGGCGGGTCCAGGCATGGGTCGTCGGGCCGGGGCTCGGCGACTCCTCGGCCGCCGCCGCAGCCGTGTCCGACGTGCTGGCGGCGGACGTCCCGGTGCTGGTCGACGCGGACGGGCTGCGACTGATGGACGCCGGGGCCGTCCGCGCGAGGACCGCCGGCACCGTCCTCACCCCGCACGCCGGTGAGGCAGCCGCGCTGCTCGGTGTGGGACGCGAGGAGGTCGAGGCCTCACGGCTCGCCGCCGTGAGGGAACTGGCCGCCCGCTACGGTGCCACGGTGCTCCTGAAGGGCTCCACGACCCTCGTCGCCGAGGCGGGGGACACGCCGGTGCGGGTCAACCCGACCGGCACGCCCTGGCTCGCCACGGCGGGCAGCGGCGATGTGCTGTCCGGGCTGACCGGCTCACTGCTCGCCGCCGGCCTCGCGCCCCGCGACGCCGCCTCCGTGGGCGCCTATCTGCACGGGCTCGCGGCGCGCCGGGCCTCGGACGGCTCACCGGTCGCCGCGCAGGACGTCGCGGACGCCGTCCCGGCCGCGTGGCGGGACGTACGGACCTGATCCGGGCTTGTGGAGCGGTGCGGGCTCCCGGTCACCTTCCGGACCGCCGGGAGCCCTGACCAGCCGGATCCCGGTCCCCGCCGGCCGCCTGGAGCGCGCCCTCGGGCACCGGTGACCGCCCCACCGGGCACAGGAGGTCGAGGGCACAGGCGTACGGCTCTGAGAGACTGGGCGCGATGAACGAGACAGCGACCCTGAGAGCCCGTGCCGAGATCGACCTCGCCGCACTCCGCGCCAACGTGCGCGAACTGCGCGCGCGGGCGTCCGGGGCGCAGCTCATGGCCGTGGTGAAGTCCGACGCGTACGGGCACGGGGCGGTGCCCTGCGCCAGGGCGGCGATCCAGGCCGGCGCCGCGTGGCTGGGAACCGCCACCCCCCAGGAGGCGCTCGCGCTGCGGGCGGCCGGGATCGGCGGCCGGATGATGTGCTGGCTGTGGACGCCGGGCGGCCCCTGGCGCGAGGCGGTCGAGGCCGGCATCGACGTCTCGCTGAGCGGGATGTGGGCGCTCGACGAGGTCGTCGCCGCGGCCACGGAGGCGGGGGTGCCCGCCAGGGTCCAGCTCAAGGCCGACACGGGCCTGGGACGCAACGGCTGCCAGCCCGCCGACTGGCCGCAGCTCGTCTCGGCGGCCCGCGAGGCCGAGGCCGCGGGCATCCTGCGCGTCACCGGCCTGTGGTCGCACTTCGCGTGCGCCGACGAGCCGGGACACCCGTCGATCGCCGCCCAGCTGAACGTCTTCCGCGACATGGTGGCCTACGGCGAGAAGGAGGGCGTCAGGCCCGAGGTGCGGCACATCGCCAACTCTCCGGCGACGCTCACGGTGCCCGAGTCGCACTTCGACCTCGTACGCACCGGGATCGCGATGTACGGCATCTCGCCCAGCCCCGAGCTGGGCACGCCGGCCGACTTCGGGCTGCGCCCGGTCATGACGCTCGCGGCCTCCGTCGCCCTGGTCAAGCAGGTGCCCCCGGGCCACGGCATCAGCTACGGGCACCACTACACGACCTCCGCCGAGACGACTCTGGCCCTGGTACCTGTCGGCTACGCGGACGGCATCCCGCGGCACGCCTCGGGCCGCGGTCCCGTCCTCGTCGGAGGCGCGGTCCGCAGGATCGCCGGCCGTGTCGCCATGGACCAGTTCGTGGTCGACCTGGAGGGCGACAGGCTCGAAGCGGGCGCGGAGGCGGTGCTGTTCGGACCGGGGGACCGCGGCGAGCCGAGCGCGGAGGACTGGGCGGTGGCGGCGGACACGATCGCGTACGAGATCGTCACGCGCATCGGGACGCGCGTCCCGCGCGTCCATCTCCACGAGGACTCCGGCCGGGCCTGATACCCCGGCCCGGTGCGACGACAACGACGACGAAGGAGCACGGCACGGTGAGCGAGACCAGCGCGGGGGACGTGGTGACGACGGCGGCCGTCGCGGCGGCCGGCTGGCGCCGGGCGGGCGTGGCCGGGGCGGCGATAGGCGTCATCGCCGCGGGCGCGGCCGCCGGTGTCGCCGTCGAACGGCTCACGGTGGGCCGGGGCATGCGCAAGAAGGCCCGCCTGGCGCTGGACGCGTCCGGACCGTACGGCTCGCTGCGCGGGCTGCCGGGCCGGGCGGTCGCCGACGACGGCACCGAGCTGTACTACGAGGTCGACGAGACCGAACCGGACGCGGGGAAGGGCCGCGCCGGCGCGAGTGCCCCCGCGGGCTCCGGGTCGCGCCGCCGCAGGCTCTTCGGCCGCAAGGACCCCGCGGCCGTCACCGTCGTCTTCAGCCACGGCTACTGCCTGGGCCAGGACTCCTGGCACTTCCAGCGGGCGGCGCTGCGCGGACTGGTCCGCACGGTCCACTGGGACCAGCGCAGCCACGGCCGCTCCGAGCGCGGCCGGGCCCAGGCCCAGGGCGTACCGGTGGGCATCGACCAGCTCGGCCGCGACCTCAAGGCGGTCATCGACGCGGCGGCGCCCGAAGGCCCGCTGGTGCTGGTCGGGCACTCGATGGGGGGCATGACGATAATGGCGCTCGCCGACCGGTACCCGGAGCTGATCCGCGACCGGGTGGCGGCGGTGGCCTTCGTCGGGACGTCGAGCGGCAAGCTCGGCGAGGTGAACTTCGGTCTGCCGGTGGCGGGCGTGAACGCGGTGCGCCGGGTGCTGCCCGGGGTGCTGAAGGCGCTCGGCTCGCAGGCGGAGCTGGTGGAGCGCGGCAGGCGGGCCACCGCCGACCTGTTCGCCGGGCTGATCAAGCGCTACTCGTTCGGTTCGCGGGACGTGGACCCGGCGGTCGCCCGCTTCGCCGAGCGGCTCATCGAGTCGACCCCGATCGACGTGGTCGCCGAGTTCTACCCGGCGTTCACCGAGCACGACAAGAGCGGGGCGCTGCCCGCGTTCAGCACTCTCCCGGTGCTGATCCTGGCCGGCGACAAGGACCTGGTCACGCCCAGTTCGCACAGCGAGGCCATCGCGGACCGGCTCCCGGACGCGGAACTCGTCATCGTGCCGGACGCCGGTCACCTGGTGATGCTGGAGCACCCGGAGACGGTCACCGACCGGCTCGCGGACCTGCTGGTACGCATCGGAGCGGTACCGGCCGAGACGCGCTGATCCTCTAACGTTGGTCGGCATGGAAGCAGCGCACAACTGCCCGGCGACCGGCACCGCCGCACCGGGCACCGTCACCCTGGCTCTCGCCGTCGAGTCCCCCGAAGAGATGAAGGATCTCGGCCGCCGGATCGCCGGTGTGCTGGCCCCCGGCGACCTGGTGATGCTCACCGGCGAGCTCGGCGCGGGCAAGACCACCCTGACCCGGGGCCTCGGCGAGGGGCTCGGGGTGCGCGGTGCCGTCACCTCGCCGACCTTCGTGATCGCGCGGGTCCATCCGCCGCTGGGCGCCGGTCCCGCGCTGGTCCACGTCGACGCGTACCGCCTGGGCGGCGGCCTCGACGAGATGGAGGACCTGGACCTCGACGTGTCGTTGCCGGAGTCGGTGATCGTCGTGGAGTGGGGCGACGGCAAGGTCGAGGAGCTGGCCGACGACCGGCTGCGCGTGGTGATCGACCGCGCGGTCGGCGACACGGACGACGAACGCCGCACGGTGACCCTGGTGGGGATCGGGGCGCGCTGGGCGAGGCTGGCCGAGGAGCTGGCGGTGCTCTGAGCGAGGTGTTCGGCCGGCCCGCCGAGCTGTCCCGTACCAGGGGTTTCCCAACACTTTCCGACAGGCCGTCGGTAAAATGTTGCGCGGGAGAGGCCCGTCGTGGTCACATGGGGTACAGGGACTGGTTAGGTGTGCCTAACCAGGTCTCTCACCGAGGCCCGAGGAGGCATCCATGCCGGCACCCGAGCGCGAAGTGCAGCCGCAGTCGCCGCAGCAGGAGACACCGCCGGTCTCCGCGGTGTCGATGAAGGACCTGCTGGCCTCCTGCGCCGCCGCGACGGCGGTCTCGACGCCGCCCCGCGACGAGGACGAGGACGACGAGCGGTCGCGGCCCGCCGAAGGCCTGGACGCGGCGTAGGGCGGGCGCGCGAGGCAACCGACGGACAGTCCGCCGGGAGCACGGGTCGGTCGGCGCTACTACGGCACTACGGGGCTGCGGGGCTACGGGACTACGACGACCTTCGCGCCGACCGTCGCGAACGTCCACATCGCGTTCCCGTCGGCCCGCTTCATGCGCACCCCGCCGGTCTTCAACGTGGGGTCGGGGCTCTTCATCGAGTCGTCCTGCGCGGCGCTGAAGCCCACGGACACGTCGTCCACGTTCGCGAAGCGCACCACGTGCTCGATCAGGACGCCGTCCGAACCCTTGATGGTGCCGGAGCGTGAAGTGACCGCGTACACGCCGGGCAGCGGATTCACGGAACTCGGCATCACGGTGAACGTCCTGAGCCGCTTCTCGTTGCCGTCCACGATCCAGACGCGGCGCTCCTTGAGCGCGTACACGACACGGTTGCCGGTGTCCGAGTCCTCGGGGACCGCGAGCGGGTCCTTCGCGGGCTTCGGCTTCGCGGAGGGGGTCGCGGCCGGTCCTGAAGCGCTCGCCGAGGGGGCGGCGACGGAGTCGGGCGCGTTCGCCGACGCCTGGTAGGCGAGGAAACAGACCGCGGCCACTGCCGCGGCGGTGAGCCCGGCCACGATTCCCGAGCTGCCCCGTGCCACCGTGAGGTCCCCTTTCACATGCCGTTCGTCGCATGTCGTACAAGCATTTACGTCGTACACGCGGGTACCCGGGCGACGGTACCAGCAGCGGAGGGGCAGACCGGGACGTCGAACGGGCTGCCATGGCCGCGTCGGCGGAGCCGTAGGCTGTTTGTGTGCTGCTGCTCGCCATGGATACCGCCACCCCCGCCGTCACCGTCGCCCTCCACGACGGGGCCTCCGTCGTCGCCGAGACCGGCCAGGTCGACGCCCGGAGGCACGGGGAACTCCTGCTTCCCGCCGTCCACCGGGTCCTCGCCGAGGCCGGGGTGACACTGGACGCCGTCACCGACGTGGCCGTCGGCGTCGGCCCCGGCCCGTACACCGGGCTGCGCGTCGGCCTGGTCACCGCGGCGACGTTCGGGTCCGCCCTGTCGGTGCCGGT
Source organism: Streptomyces sp. NPDC049970 (assembly GCF_040660235.1). Classification (NCBI taxonomy): domain Bacteria; kingdom Bacillati; phylum Actinomycetota; class Actinomycetes; order Kitasatosporales; family Streptomycetaceae; genus Streptomyces; species Streptomyces sp. NPDC049970. The sequence goes on from NZ_JBFALP010000004.1 coordinate 274,950, forward strand.
GCACGGCCTGTGCACACTCGACGCCCTCGCGTACGCCTCCGGGCTCGAAGGCCCCTTCGCCGTCGCGACGGACGCGCGCCGCAAGGAGGTGTACTGGGCCCGCTACGAGGACGCCCGTACGCGGGCCGGCGAGCCCGGGGTCGACCGCCCCGCCGACATCGCCGACGGGCTCGCGGGCCTGCCGGTGGCCGGCGCCGGGGCCCTGCTCTACCCCGAGGCCTTCCCGGACGCCCGCGGCCCCGAGCACGTCTCCGCCGGTGCGCTCGCCTCCCTGGCCGTCGAGCGCCTGGCCGCCGGGTCCGGACTGCTGCCGCCGCAGCCGCTGTACCTCCGCAGGCCCGACGCCCAGGTCCCGAAGAACTACAAGGTGGTCACCCCGAAGTGACCACCGCGACCGCTGTGCTCCGCGAGATGCGCTGGTGGGACATCGACCAGGTGCTGGAGCTGGAGCTGGAGCTGTTCCCGGACGACGCGTGGTCGGCCGGCATGTTCTGGTCCGAGCTGGCCCGGACCCGCGGGCCCAGGGCCACCCACCGCTACGTCGTCGCCGAGGACCCCGCCGACGGCCGGATCGTCGGCTACGCGGGCCTCGCGTCGGCCGGCGACCTCGCCGACGTCCAGACGATCGCCGTGAGCCGGGGCCAGTGGGGCGGCGGCCTGGGCTCCGAGCTCCTGACCGACCTCCTCCGGCACGCCACGGCCTTCGAGTGCGCCGCGGTGCTCCTGGAGGTACGGGTCGACAACACCCGCGCGCAGAAGCTCTACGAACGCTTCGGCTTCGAACCCATCGGCTTCCGCCGGGGTTACTACCAGCCGGGGAACATCGACGCACTCGTCATGCGGCTGACCGTACAAGGAACTGAGACAGACTGATGGCTGACGAACCGCTCGTACTCGGTATCGAGACCTCCTGCGACGAGACCGGCGTGGGCATCGTGCGGGGGACCACGCTCCTCGCCGACGCCGTCGCGTCCAGCGTCGACACGCACGCCCGCTTCGGCGGTGTCGTGCCGGAGATCGCGTCCCGCGCCCACCTGGAGGCGATGGTCCCCACCATCGAGCGCGCCCTGAAGGAAGCCGGGATCGGCGCCCGCGACCTCGACGGCATCGCGGTCACGGCCGGCCCCGGGCTCGCCGGGGCACTGCTCGTGGGGGTCTCCGCCGCCAAGGCGTACGCGTACGCCCTGAACAAGCCGCTGTACGGGGTGAACCACCTCGCCTCGCACATCTGCGTCGACCAGCTGGAGCACGGCCCGCTGCCCGAGCCCACGATGGCGCTGCTGGTCAGCGGCGGGCACTCCTCGCTGCTGCTGGCCCCGGACATCACCAACGACGTACGGCCGCTCGGCGCGACCATCGACGACGCGGCGGGCGAGGCCTTCGACAAGATCGCCCGGGTGCTGGACCTCGGCTTCCCCGGCGGTCCTGTCATCGACCGGCTGGCCAGGGAGGGGGACCCGAAGGCGATCGCGTTCCCGCGCGGTCTGAGCGGCTCGCGCGACCCCGCGTACGACTTCTCCTTCTCCGGGCTCAAGACGTCCGTGGCGCGCTGGATCGAGGCGAAGCGCGCGGCGGGCGAGGAGGTTCCCGTGCGGGACGTGGCCGCGTCCTTCCAGGAGGCCGTCGTGGACGTCCTCACCCGCAAGGCCGTCCGGGCCTGCAAGGACGAGGGCGTGGACCACCTGATGATCGGCGGCGGCGTCGCGGCCAACTCGCGGCTCCGGGCGCTCGCCGAGGAGCGGTGCCAGAAGGCCGGGATCCGGCTGCGGGTTCCCAGGCCCGGACTCTGCACGGACAACGGCGCGATGGTCGCGGCGCTCGGCGCGGAGATGGTGGCCCGCAACCGCCCGGTGTCGGACCTGGACCTCTCGGCCGACTCCTCGCTTCCCGTCACGGAGCCCCATGTGCCGGGGGTCCACGGCCACGGTCACGACCACGTGCACGAGATCAGCAAGGACAACCTCTACTCATGACCGTGGCCCTGATGTGGGAGGCCCGTGCGGCACAGGGCCGGGGCGCGGAGCTGCTGGAGTGGGCCGCGGCCAGGGTCGGTGAACTGGCGCCGGCGCGCAGCGAGCTGCTGCGCGCCCCGCAGGACCGGGTGCTCGTCCTGACCTGGTGGGACGCGGGGTACGACGACGAACTGCCGGAGCTCCCCGAACCCGATGCCGGCCTGATCACCCGCCCGGTGCACCGCTGGCGCTTCGAGTCGCTGGGGCCGGCGGGCGGCTGAGCCGCCGGTCGGGCGACGAAACTCCCGCACGTCCGGGCAGGGCGCGTGTCCCGATGAGTTCCGGGCCCCGCCGCGGTCTACCTTGCACGGCGTCCTGCGACGCACCGCACCGTGTGAGGGAGAGAGACCATGCAGAAGATCAAGCCCTGTCTGTGGTTCGACGGCAAGGCCAAGGAGGCCGCGGAGTTCTACGTCTCCGTCTTCGGCGGCGACTCGCGCATCGTCGACGTCTCGTACTACACCGAGGCTTCCCCGGGTGAGCCCGGCACCGTGCTGACGGTCGACTTCGTGCTCGCCGGCCAGGAGTACACCGCCCTCAACGGCGGTCCCCAGTTCACCTTCAGCGAGGCGATCTCGCTGAGCGTCGACTGCGCGGACCAGGAGGAGGTCGACACGCTCTGGTCGAAGCTCACCGAGGGCGGCGAGGAGAGCATGTGCGGGTGGCTGAAGGACAGGTACGGCCTGTCCTGGCAGATCGTCCCGCGCGCCCTGCACGAGGTGCTCGCCGACCCCGACAAGGCCAGGGCGGAGCGCGCGATGAAGGCGATGCTGGGGATGCGCAAACTGGATGTCCAGGCTCTGCGGGACGCCTGACGGCCGCCCTCGGCCACGCCGTGCGCGGGCGGGCGAACGGGCGCACCCTTGTAGGAGGGAACGTCCGGGAGGTGACCGTCATGATGGAGACCACGGTCGGTTGGCATGTCGAGCTTGAGTTCGAGGAGGACACCCACCGCACCCGCGCGGCTGCTCTCGTAAGGCTCAGTGACGGGACCGAGGTCCGGGCCCACGGGTATGCCAGCCGCCACCCCTCCGACTCCGAGCAGCCGAGGGTCGGCGAGGAGATCGCCGGTGCCCGCGCGCTCAACGAACTCGCGATGAAGCTGCTCACCAAGGCGCACGACGAGATCGACGAGGCGTCCGGCCGTACGTCGTACCCACTGGCCTGACCCCGCCGCCGGACAGCGGGCGCGAATCGGTGCGGGCCGGGGGACGCGTGCCTGTGTGGCCTTTCCGGCCCGCGGCGCGGGCGGGCTGGCCCGCCTCGTGGCTCTCGTCATGGGCCTCGGCTTCAACGCCCGGATCTCCGGCCTCGCCGGCATCCTCGAGGTGTTCGCCCACCGCCGCTGGGTGCTGCGAGTACTCCTCCGGGCACCGGTCGCGCCGCTCGGCGCGGCCAACGGCTGATCAGGGCCGCTTCACCGGCTGCCCGACCAGCATCGTGGGGGCACCGGCCACCCGGGTCATGAAGACGGTGGCCGCGTGCGGTCCCTGGAGCTTCATCTTCCGGCGCAGTTCCTCCGGTTCGACCGGGGAGCCGCGCTTCTTGACGGTCAGTACGCCGACCCGACGTTCCCTCAGCAGCGCCTTGAGCCTCTTCATGTTGAAGGGGAGCTCGTCGGTGATCTCGTACGCGGTGGTGAAGTCGGACTCGTACGCGGTGTCGCTCGTGACGTAGGCGATCGTCTCGTCGACCAGCCTCCCCCCGCACCGCTCCACGATGTCGGCCACCAGATGGGCGCGGATGACGGCGCCGTCCGGCTCGTACAGATACCGGCCCACGGGGCCCACGGGCGGTGCCGGGAGCGGGGCGCCGGCCACCAGGGTCGCGCGCGAGGGGAGCAGCGTGGCCCGGAAGGCCCCGGGGGTGAAGCCCTCCCCGAACCAGAGCACGGCCTCCTTGACGTCTCCGCCGTCCGAGATCCACTCGGCCTCCGCGTGCGGTCCGATCGCCTCGTGCGGGACGCCGGGAGCGATCTTCAGCGCTGCCCTCGGTGCCCGCAGCGCCGCATCGGTCGCCCAGGACAGCGGCGGCGAATAGGCCTCGGGGTCGAAGATCCTGCCGCGTCCGCCGCGTCGCGCCGGGTCGACGAAGACCGCGTCGTACGCCGAGGTGTCGATCCCGGTGACGTCCGCGCACCGCACCTCGACCAGGTCCTGGAGGCCGAGCGCCTCGGCGTTCGCGCGGGCGACCGAGGCCGTGAGCGGGTCCCGGTCCACGGCGAGGACCGCGATGCCCGCACGGGCCATGGCGATCGCGTCGCCGCCGATGCCGCAGCACAGGTCGGCCACGCTGCGCACACCGCGCCCGGCGAGACGCTCGGCGCGGTACGTGGCCACGGAGGTGCGGGTCGCCTGCTCCACGCCGTGCGGGGTGAAGAACATGCGGAACGCGTCCTCCGCACCGAACTTCGCCACCGCGCGCTGCCGCAGCCGCGCCTGGCCGAGCGCCGCGGACACCAGGGCTGCGGGGTGGGCCCGGCGGAGCCTGGTGGCCGTGGCCAGCTCCTGCGCGGGGTCGTGGTCGCGCAGCTCGTCGAGGAGGGCCGCGCCCTGCGGGGTGCGCAGCGCGGCGAAGGAGGCGAGCGGCTCGGGCTGACCGGCGGGGGGGAGGGCGTTCACACGACCCATTGTGAGCCAGCCGGGGGACCCGGCCGGTCGCCCGGAGGTGTCGCGGGAGGCGGCCGGGGACCGGCTGGCAGGATGCGGCGCCATGCAACTAGTACGACAAAAAGAAAAATCCGCCATGAAGCGGTGCAGACCAGTCTGCGCGGTCCTGGCCGCCCTGCTGGTCGCCTCCGTCGCCTCGGGATGCGCCGACGGTGCGGACGGCGGGGCCGCGGACCACGGGAAGCCGGCCGCCGGGCAGCCGGGCGCCGCCGCCGCGCGGCCCGGCCCCGCCGCGGCCGCCGAGGCCCGCGCCGAGCGGCTGAAGAGGCAGCAGGCCGCCCGTGTCGCGGCCGCGAAGAAGTGGGGCCTGGCGAAACCCCCGCTGGCCGCCCCGGCGCCACCGGCCGAGAAGCCGCGCATCACCACCCGCGAGGGGTTCGAGGTGGAGGGCGGGGAGGCGCTGCCGCCGGTCTTCACCACCGTGCCCACCAAGGAGCGGATCGTCTTCCTGACGATGGACGACGGGGCGGAGAAGGACCCCGAACTCCTGCGCATGATGACGGAGTTGAAGATCCCCTACAGCGCCTTCCTCAGCGACTACGTGGTCAGCGACGACTACGGCTACTTCAAGGACATGCAGGCCCGGGGCGTCACCCTCAACAACCACACGCTCAACCACCGCTACCTCCCCGGGCTCTCGAAGGCCGAACAGCGGCGGGAGATCTGCGGCGAGCAGGACAAGATCGAGAAGTACTTCGGGAAGCGGCCCACCCTCTTCCGGCCGCCGTACGGCAACTACAACGGCGACACCCTCCGCGTGGCCGGCTCCTGCGGCATCAAGGCCGTTCCGCTGTGGGCGGCCGAGGCGTTCCCCGACCACATGGAGTGGCGCGAGTGGGACCAGGACCTGCATCCCGGCGACATCGTCCTCACCCACTTCCGCGGCCGCGAGGACTGGAAGGGGTCCATGGCCGACATGATCCGCCGCGTCATGAAGACGATCACCGACAAGGGCTACGCCGTGGCCAGGCTGGAGGACTACGTCTGACGGCGGTGCGGCCCGTACCGCCCGGCGGCGGTCGCGGAACACCGCGGAGGTCTCCCGCGTTCTCCGGGCGTACGGCGTCCCGCAGCGCCACGCGAGGGTGGTGAATTGGCACTCCGCTTGACCGAGTGCTAATCCCGGTCATAGTCTCTGTGCTGGCACTCACCGATGGAGAGTGCCAGCACAACCGCGCGACAGGACAGGTCCGGCACCCGCGACGACGGATCGGCCCGGTCGCCACCCCACAGACTGTTAAACCCCGTGAGATCTCCGAAGGGGGAGACCGGATCGTGTCGACCACCAGCTCCAAGGTTGCGATCAAGCCGCTCGAGGACCGCATTGTGGTCCAGCCGCTCGACGCTGAGCAGACCACGGCTTCCGGCCTGGTCATTCCGGACACCGCCAAGGAGAAGCCCCAGGAGGGCGTCGTCCTGGCCGTGGGCCCGGGCCGCTTCGAGAACGGCGAGCGCCTTCCGCTCGACGTCAAGACCGGCGACGTCGTCCTGTACAGCAAGTACGGCGGCACCGAGGTGAAGTACAACGGCGAGGAGTACCTCGTCCTCTCGGCGCGCGACGTTCTCGCGATCGTCGAGAAGTAGTTCACCCACGTTTGCTTCTGTTCTGCGCCCCTGGCCCCCTGCGAGATAACTAGCCGGGTGGTGAGGGGCGCAGTTCGTTCGAGAGGACAGCTCAGCCCATGGCGAAGATTCTGAAGTTCGACGAGGACGCCCGTCGCGCCCTTGAGCGCGGCGTCAACAAGCTTGCCGACACGGTGAAGGTGACGATCGGCCCGAAGGGCCGCAACGTCGTCATCGACAAGAAGTTCGGCGCCCCCACCATCACCAACGACGGTGTCACCATCGCGCGCGAGGTCGAGCTCGACGACCCGTACGAGAACCTCGGTGCCCAGCTGGTGAAGGAGGTGGCGACCAAGACCAACGACGTAGCCGGTGACGGCACCACCACCGCCACCGTGCTGGCCCAGGCCCTCGTCCGCGAAGGCCTGCGCAACGTTGCCGCGGGTGCCTCCCCGGCCGCCCTGAAGAAGGGCATCGACGCCGCCGTGAAGGCCGTGTCCGAGGAGCTCCTCGCGACCGCCCGCCCGATCGACGACAAGGCCGACATCGCCGCCGTGGCCGCGCTCTCCGCGCAGGACCCGCAGGTCGGCGAGCTCATCGCGGACGCGATGGACAAGGTCGGCAAGGACGGTGTCATCACCGTCGAGGAGTCCAACACCTTCGGTCTGGACCTCGAGTTCACCGAGGGCATGGCCTTCGACAAGGGTTACCTGTCCCCGTACATGGTGACCGACCAGGAGCGTATGGAGGCCGTCCTCGACGACCCGTACATCCTGATCCACCAGGGCAAGATCGGCTCCATCCAGGAGCTTCTCCCGCTGCTGGAGAAGGTCATCCAGGCCGGCGCCTCCAAGCCGCTCCTGATCATCGCCGAGGACGTCGAGGGCGAGGCGCTCTCCACCCTCGTCGTCAACAAGATCCGTGGCACCTTCAACGCCGTCGCGGTGAAGGCCCCGGGCTTCGGTGACCGCCGCAAGGCCATGCTCGGCGACATCGCCACCCTCACCGGTGCGACCGTCATCGCCGAGGAGGTCGGCCTCAAGCTCGACGGCGCCGGTCTCGAGGTGCTGGGTACCGCCCGCCGCGTCACCGTCTCCAAGGACGACACGACCATCGTCGACGGCGGCGGCGACTCCGCCGACGTCAAGGGCCGGGTCAACCAGATCAAGGCCGAGATCGAGTCCACGGACTCCGACTGGGACCGCGAGAAGCTCCAGGAGCGCCTCGCGAAGCTGGCCGGCGGCGTGTGCGTGATCCGTGTCGGTGCCGCCACCGAGGTGGAGCTCAAGGAGAAGAAGCACCGTCTGGAGGACGCCATCTCCGCGACCCGCGCCGCGGTCGAGGAGGGCATCGTCTCCGGTGGTGGCTCCGCTCTGGTCCACGCCGTCAAGGTCCTCGAGGGCAACCTCGGCAAGACCGGCGACGAGGCCACGGGTGTCGCGGTCGTGCGCCGCGCCGCCGTCGAGCCGCTCCGCTGGATCGCGGAGAACGCGGGCCTCGAGGGCTACGTCATCACCTCGAAGGTCTCCGAGCTCGACAAGGGTCAGGGCTTCAACGCCGCGACCGGCGAGTACGGCGACCTGGTGAAGGCCGGCGTCATCGACCCGGTCAAGGTCACCCGCTCCGCCCTGGAGAACGCCGCGTCCATCGCGTCGCTGCTGCTCACGACCGAGACCCTGGTCGTCGAGAAGCCGGCCGAGGAAGAGGCCGACGCCGGTCACGGCGGCCACGGCCACTCGCACTAGTACCTCCGGTACGCCGCCGAGGCCCGGTACCCCCGTCGCGGGGGCACCGGGCCTCGGTGCGTTTCCGGTGGCGGGTGCCCGACCTTCCGCCTACTTCGGGCCGTACGTCCGGCCCGCGCGTGTGGTCACGCCGCCGAGCAGGCTCCGGGGCGTGAGCTTCACCAGGCCCATCAGCGCCTTGTACCGAGGATCCGGGATCGACACCGACCTCCCCCGGGCCAGGTCCGCCAGGGCGGCGGTCACCAGTTTGTCCGCGTCGAGCCACATCCAGTCCGGGATGTCGCCCGTGCCCATCCCGGCCCGCTCGTGGAACTCCGTGCGTACGAAGCCGGGGCAGAGCGCCATCAGCCGCACACCCGAACCGGCCAGGTCCTTCGCCGCGCCCTGGGTGAACTGCACGACCCACGCCTTCGAGGCCCCGTACGTCCCCCGGGGCAGGAAGGCGGCCACCGACGCCACGTTGACCACTCCGCCGCGACCGCGCTCCCGCATCGAACCCGCGGCGGCGGAGGTCAGCCGCAGCACCGCCTCGCAGTGCACCTTCAGCATGGTCAGCTCGTCGGCGACGGACACGTCGAGGTAGCGGCCCTTGTTGCCGAATCCGGCGTTGTTGACCAGCAGGTCCACCGGGCTGTGACGGTCCGTCAACCGTGCTTCGACCGCCTCGATCCCGGCGTCCGTGGACAGGTCGGCCGTCAGGACCTCGGCCTCGATGCCGTGTCCGTCGTGCAGCTCAGTGGCCTGGGCCCGCAGCCGCTCCGTGTCACGGGCCACCAGCACCAGGTTGTGCCCGTCACTCGCGAGCCGCCGTGCGAAGGCGGCCCCGATCCCCGCCGTCGCGCCCGTAATCAGTGCAGTCGTCATAGGCGGCACGTTAGTGCCCCGCGCGTGTGGGCCGACGACCAGCCCGACCTGCGGGCATGCGGGCACCGCACGGGCCGGGGAGCGGGTCAGGCGGTGTCGGCGTCGGCCGCGTACGCCCGCGCACGCCGGAGCGTCTCGCCGTGCAGCGCGTCCCCGGCGGCGAGCAGGCCCGGCAGCAGGGTGCGTTCCGTCGTCGTCGCCCGGAACTCCATGGCCGCGGTGATGTCGTGGCCGGGGCGGTGCACCACCTCGACCGGGTCGCCCGAACTGATCGTCCCCGGCCGGATCACCCGCAGGTAGGCGCCCGTGGCCGCCTCGCGGGTGAAGCGCTTCACCCACCCGGACTCGCCCATGTGGCCCGCGAACGTACGGCACGGGATGCGGCCCGACGTGACCTCCAGGACCAGCTCGTCACCGATCCGCCAGCGTTCCCCGATCCGGGCGTGGCTGACGACGAGGCCGGAGGTCGTCAGGTTCTCGCCGAACGCGCCGTTGGCCAGGGGCCGGCCGAGCACCTTCTCCCAGGCGTCGAGCTCCTCGCGGGCGTAGGCGTACACCGCCTGGTCGGTGCCGCCGTGGTGCCGCAGGTCGCACACCGCGTCCCCGGACAGGCCGCTGCCGCCGGTGCCCTTGGGGCCGGGGTCCGCGACCCGCACCGGGCCGTCGGCCGGCTGCTTGCCGATCCCGGTGAGGCGGTCGGCCGCGTCGGAGTGCGCGGAGGGCGTGGGACGGCCGAGGTTCACGGTGAGCACCTTCATGCCGGACAAGTTAGCGTGCGGTAATCAAAGCCGCTCATGATTTATCGGACAGTTCTGCAAGCGTCGCTTATGGTTGAGGGGTGATCGAAGCCCGTCATCTCCGTGTACTGCGTGCCGTGGCCACCACCGGATCGTTCTCCGCCGCCGCGCGTGATCTGGGCTGCACCCAGCCCGCCGTCAGCCAGCAGATGAAGGCACTGGAGAGCTCCGCCGGCACGCCGCTGCTCATCCGTACCGGACGCGAGATGCGGCTCACGCAGGCGGGCGAGGCGCTGGTGCGTCACGCCTCCGGGATCCTCGCCGGGCTCACCGCCGCCGAGGAGGAGGTCGCCGCGATCGCCGGGCTGCGGGCCGGCCGGGTCCGGCTCGTGTCCTTCCCGAGCGGTAGCTCCACCCTCGTCCCCGGTGCCCTCGCGGCGCTCCGTGCCGCACACCCCGGCACCCGGGTGTCGCTCGTCGAGTCCGAACCGCCGCGCTCGGTGGAGCTGTTGCGCGACGGTGACTGCGACATCGCGCTCGCCTTCCGTTACGGAGCCGGCGGCGGCGAGTGGGAGGACCTCGTCGTGCGCCCGCTGCTCACCGACCGGCTGGTCGGACTGGTCCCCGAGGGGCACCGGCTGGCCGGGGCGGACGTCGTGGGAGTCGCGGAGCTGGCCGAGGAGTCCTGGATCGCCGGCTGCCCGCGCTGCCGGCGCCAGCTGGTCGAGGTCTGCGAGGAGTCCGGATTCACCCCCCGGATCGATTTCGCCACCGACGACTACCCGGCGGTGATCGGTCTGGTCGGAGCCGGGCTCGGCGTGGCCGTCCTGCCCGAGCTGGCCCTCGAGTCCGTACGCCCCAAGGGGGTACGGACGGTGACGGTGGAGCCGGCGGTGGAGCGGGAGATCGTCGCGCTGACCCTGCCCGACCTCGCGCGGGTTCCGGCGGTGGCGGCCACCCTGGACCAGCTGTCCCTGGCGGCCGCGCGCTGACGGGCGCACCACGCGGTGCCCGGCGCACGTCGTGCCGAGGGTGCACCGGGTCTGAGGAAACGTTTCTGCGCTCGATGGGCCGTGCGGGTTGTCAGGTGGGTCCTGACCCTTCGGCCGGCGCGGAGTGGGCGGAGATCAGACGGTTGCGGGCGCGGCCCATGAGCTCCTCGCGCTCGTCCTCGGTCAGTCCGCCCCACACGCCGTAGGGCTCCCTGACCGCGAGGGCGTGCGCCGCGCACTCGGCGCGTACCGGGCAGCGCATGCAGACCTCCTTCGCCGAGGTCTCACGGGCACTCCGGGCTGCGCCGCGTTCTCCCTCGGGGTGGAAGAACAGCGAACTGTCGACCCCGCGGCAGGCGGCCAGCAGCTGCCAGTCCCACAGATCCGCGTTGGGTCCTGGAAGGCGGGAGAAATCTGCCATTGCGTGTCCCCTCGAAACCTTGCTGCTTCGGAAACGGTGTCCTCGACCGTCGGTGCTCGTCGGCGACCTGGAGTCCCGACGGTACATCTACGGTGTTAGTAGATGTAAATATGACTGATTACGAATCTAGCCATAGACGCCAGCAAAAGTGAAGAAAACCCGCTAAATGGGGCAGATCGATGTGTGAGGAGTCGATCGGACGGCGGGGGATCCCGTGTCGAACCCCCTCCGTGTGCGACCCCTCACTTAGAGTGCCGAACCGGGCACCTCGGACCGTAACTCTTTCGAGTGACCATCGTTGATGAGGGGGAGGCGGTTGACGGAGAACGAGCTCGGGCAGATGTCCGAGGGGGTCAACCGCACAGGTGACGACTTGTATCAGCCTGGAGGCTCAAGGTGACGCGCATCAGCTGCGGAGGACGGTCATGACATCCGTTCTCGTCTGCGACGACTCCCCTCTCGCCCGGGAGGCGCTCCGCCGCGCGGTTGCGACCGTTCCCGGCGTCGAGCGTGTGACTACGGCGGCCAACGGTGAGGAAGTCCTCCGTCGCTGGGGGGCCGACCGTTCGGATCTGATTCTGATGGACGTGCGCATGCCCGGTCTGGGAGGTGTGGAGACGGTCCGGCGACTGCTCTCGGCCGACCCCGGTGCCCGGATCATCATGCTGACCGTCGCCGAGGACCTGGACGGTGTCGCGCTCGCGGTCGCCGCCGGGGCCCGCGGCTACCTGCACAAGGACGCCTCCCGCGCCGAGCTGCGCGCGACCGTGACCCAGGCGCTCGCCGATCCGACGTGGCGGCTCGCCCCGCGCCGGCTGCGGTCCGCCGAGATGGGTGCGGCGCCGACGCTCACCGCGCGGGAGATCCAGGTGCTGGAAGGCATGAGCCACGGCCGCTCCAACGCGGAGATCGGGCGCGAGCTCTTCCTCTCCGAGGACACGGTGAAGACCCACGCCAGGCGCCTGTTCAAGAAACTCGGGGCCTCCGACCGTGCGCACGCGGTGGCGCTCGGTTTCCGCTGGGGCCTGGTCCGTTGACCCGGCGGGCCACCCGGTAGCCGCGTGATCCCGTCCGCACACCGGCGGACGGGCGGCGGTGGTGACGGACCCGCGGCCGGGCCCTCCCCGCCGGCGGTATGTGACGCTTCCCGGCCGATGCCGCATCCTTGAGGCGTGGAGTTCCTCCGGGGACATTCGGTCGAGCGGAAGGGGAGGGCGCAGGGCATGACATCCGGCGCACCCGCTCAGAACGCTGGAGCACCCGCTCCCAGCGCCGACGACGTACAACCCGACGCGCGGGCCGACCGGGCCGAGGCGCCCGCCGGCAGTGCGGTTACACCCGCTGATAACGCTTCGGTGCACAACTCCGGACGCGATGCGGCGGATCGGACGGTGTCAAGGCACCATGGTCCGATGCGCGAGGACGGGACGACGGTGATCGGTGCTCTGGTGCACCAGGCCGTCGACGGCGACGCGCAGGCCACTCACGACCTGCTGGCCCACGTCCATCCCCTCGCGCTGCGCTACTGCAGGTCCCGGCTGAACCGGCTGCCCGGTGATGCCCGTCACTTCGTGGAGGACCTCGCGCAGGAGGTCTGTGTCGCGGTCCTGATGGCGCTGCCGCGTTACAAGGACACCGGGAGACCCTTCGAGGCGTTCGTCTTCGCCATCGCGGGACACAAGGTCGCCGACCTCCAGCGCGCCGCGATGCGGCACCCCGGGTCGACGGCCGTGCCCTCCGACGAGATGCCGGAGCGGCCCGACGATTCGCTCGGTCCGGAGGAGCGGGCGCTGCTCAGCAGTGATGCGGCCTGGGCGAAGAAGCTGCTCGCCAACCTGCCGGAGAACCAGCGCGAGCTCCTGGTCCTGCGGGTCGCGGTCGGGCTGACCGCCGAGGAGACGGGGCAGATGCTCGGCATGTCCCCCGGCGCGGTCCGGGTCGCCCAGCACCGCGCGCTGAGTCGGCTGCGGGCCCTCGCGGGCCAGTAGGGACCGGTTCCGGAGGCTCCCGCCGTGTGGGGCGAGCCACAGAAGCGCCGACCGCTCCCGATCGTGGAATGAGACACCCCGGGAGCCCGTTAGCATGGACATCCGCACCGATCAAGACCATTTGGGGAAGGTGTCATGACTGCAAACGTCGACGGAGTGCCTGAGAAGTTCGCGACGCTCGGGCTGACATACGACGACGTGCTGCTGCTGCCGGGCGCGTCCGAGGTGCTGCCCAACGCGGTCGACACCTCGACCCTCATCTCGCGCAACGTGCGGGTGAACATCCCCCTGTTGTCGGCCGCCATGGACAAGGTGACCGAAGCCCGGATGGCCATCGCCATGGCCCGTCAGGGCGGCGTCGGCGTACTGCACCGCAACCTCTCGATCGAGGACCAGGTGAACCAGGTCGACCTGGTCAAGCGGTCCGAGTCGGGCATGGTCACCGACCCGATCACCGTGCACCCCGACGCCACGCTCGGCGAGGCGGACGCGCTCTGCGCGAAGTTCCGCATCAGCGGGGTGCCGGTCACCGACGCCTCGGGGAAGCTCCTCGGCATCGTGACCAACCGTGACATGGCCTTCGAGTCGGACCGGGCGCGCCAGGTGCGCGAGGTCATGACGCCGATGCCCCTCGTCACCGGCCGGGTCGGCATCTCAGGTGTGGAGGCCATGGAACTGCTGCGCCGCCACAAGATCGAGAAGCTGCCGCTGGTCGACGAGGCGGGCATCCTCAAGGGCCTGATCACGGTCAAGGACTTCAAGAAGGCCGAGCAGTACCCGAACGCCGCCAAGGACGCCGAAGGCCGTCTCCTGGTCGGCGCGGCCGTCGGCGCCAGCCCCGAGGCGCTGGACCGTGCGCAGGCGCTGGCGTCCGCGGGCGTCGACTTCCTGATCGTCGACACCTCGCACGGACACAGCAGCAACGCCCTGGACTGGATGGCGAAGATCAAGTCGAGCGTCGCCATCGACGTCATCGGCGGTAACGTCGCCACCCGCGACGGCGCCCAGGCCCTGATCGACGCCGGTGTCGACGGCGTGAAGGTCGGCGTCGGCCCCGGCTCGATCTGTACCACCCGCGTGGTGGCCGGCATCGGCGTCCCCCAGGTCACCGCGATCTACGAGGCCGCGCTCGCCGCCCGTGCCGCGGGCGTCCCCGTGATCGGCGACGGCGGCCTCCAGTACTCCGGCGACATCGGCAAGGCGCTGTCCGCCGGTGCGCACAGCGTGATGCTGGGCAGCCTCCTCGCGGGCTGCGAGGAGTCGCCGGGCGAGCTGATGTTCATCAACGGCAAGCAGTTCAAGTCGTACCGCGGCATGGGTTCGCTGGGCGCCATGCAGTCCCGCGGGCAGGGGCGTTCGTACTCCAAGGACCGCTACTTCCAGGCCGAGGTCTCCTCGGACGACAAGCTCGTGCCCGAGGGCATCGAGGGGCAGGTGCCCTACCGCGGCCCGCTGGCCAACGTCCTCCACCAGCTGGTCGGCGGCCTCCGCCAGACCATGGGGTACGTCGGCGCCGCCTCGGTCGACGAGATGGAGACCAAGGGCCGCTTCGTCCGGATCACCTCGGCGGGTCTCAAGGAGAGCCACCCGCACGACATCCAGATGACGGTCGAAGCACCGAACTACAGCAGGAAGTAAGGCATCAGCGCAGGTGAGGGGCGGACCGGTGTTCCCGGGACCGCCCCTCACGCGTGCGTCGGGGATACTGGTCAGCGCAGACGTAGAGGAAAGGCCACACCATCGTGACTGAGATCGAGATCGGGCGCGGCAAGCGCGGCCGCAGGGCATACGCGTTCGACGACATCGCCGTCGTACCGAGCCGACGCACCCGTGACCCGAAGGAGGTCTCGATCGCCTGGCAGATCGACGCCTACCGTTTCGAGCTGCCGTTCCTGGCCGCGCCGATGGACTCGGTGGTCTCCCCGCAGACCGCCATCCGCATCGGTGAGCTGGGCGGCCTCGGAGTCCTCAACCTCGAGGGGCTGTGGACCCGGCACGCCGACCCGCAGGCGCTCCTCGACGAGATCGCCGAGATGCCCGTCGAGACCGCCACCCCGCGGCTCCAGGAGATCTACTCCGCCCCCATCCAGGAGGAGCTGATCGGGCAGCGCATCAAGGAGGTGCGCGACTCCGGTGTCGTCACCGCCGCCGCGCTGTCACCGCAGCGCACCGCGCAGTTCTCCAAGGCCGTCGTCGACGCGGGTGTGGACATCTTCGTCATCCGCGGCACGACGGTCTCCGCCGAGCACGTCTCGGGTGCAGCGGAGCCGCTGAACCTGAAGCAGTTCATCTACGAGCTGGACGTCCCGGTCATCGTCGGCGGCTGCGCCACGTACACCGCGGCCCTGCACCTCATGCGGACCGGTGCCGCCGGTGTCCTCGTCGGGTTCGGCGGCGGTGCCGCGCACACCACGCGCAACGTCTTCGGGATCCAGGTCCCGATGGCCACCGCCGTCGCCGACGTCGCCGGGGCGCGCCGCGACTACATGGACGAGTCCGGCGGCCGTTACGTGCACGTCATCGCGGACGGCGGCGTCGGCTGGTCCGGCGACCTGCCGAAGGCCATCGCCTGCGGCGCGGACGCGGTGATGATGGGCTCCCCGCTGGCCCGCGCGACGGACGCGCCCGGCCGTGGCCGGCACTGGGGCATGGAGGCCGTCCACGAGGACGTGCCGCGCGGCAAGCTGGTCGACCTGGGCTCCGTCGGCACGACGGAGGAGGTCCTCACGGGCCCCTCGCACAACCCCGACGGCTCGATGAACATCTTCGGCGCGCTGCGCCGGGCGATGGCGACCACTGGGTACAGCGACCTCAAGGAGTTCCAGCGCGTCGAGGTGACGGTGGCGGACTCGCAGCACCGCCGCTGACACACCGCCCCGCAGCACGCAGCACGCAGGACGGCCCGGACCGTGGAAGTGGTCCGGGCCGTCCTGCGTGCCACGAGGTGTCAGGCGCCCTTCCTGGCACCACCGATCGCGCCGATGGGGCCCAGGACGAGGAAGAGGTACGTCATGAAGTCCGACAGCTCCTTCCAGGCGTTGAAGAGGTCGCCGAAGCGGTCGAAGAACACCTCGGAGAAGCCGACTCCGTTGGCCTCCGCGACGATCATGGCCATGCCGATGAGCTGGCCCATGAGGACCGCGCCCAGGGCGACGACGGCGCTGACGACGCTGACGGCCGGGAGCGGTCCGCCGGCCTTGCTCGCCGCGAAGCCGATCAGGAAGCCGACGCCGACGGCCGCGTAGCCGACTTCGCGCTCGATCGAGCCTGCGAGCAGGCCGTAGAGGATCGCCGCGACCACCGCCGCGCCGAGAGCCGCCAGCAGGCCGAGGCCCGGGTTGTTGCGCGAGGGCTGCGGGGCGTGCGGGAACGGGCCCCCGCCGAACTGGCCGGGCTGCTGTCCGGCGAACGGGTTGCCGGTCGGAGCGGGCGGCTGCTGTCCGGCGAAGGGGTTGCCGGTGGGAGCGGGCGGCTGCTGTCCGGCGTACGGGTTGCCGGTGGGGGCCGGAGGCTGCTGGTCCGCGTACGGGTTTCCGTCGACGGGCTGTCCGCCGTGCGGCTGCTGGTTCGGTGGTACGGGCTGGCTCATGGTGGTGCTCCCCCTGGGGCAATGCGCACGGCTGTGCGAGAAGTGACGCCGCAGGCTAGCAGCCCGCGCCGACACGACCGCCCGGCGATCCTGGCGGCCCAGGGGTGGTCACAGCCGGTGTGCCGCTCCCGCCGGGGTGGCACCCCGTGTGTCCAGGAGGAGTTGGGCCTTCACCGCGAGGCCCTGGAGGTCGTAGGTGCGGTGGTGCTGGAGGAGCACCGTCAGGTCCGCCCCGGCGGCGGCCTCGTACAGGGAGTCGGCGCGGGGCACGGGCAGATCGCGTACGCGCCAGTCCAGGACGTGCGGGTCGTGGTAGCCGATCTGGGCGCCCATGTCCATCAGCCGGGTCGCGATCTCGCGGGCGGGGGAGGCCTCCTGGTCGGCGAGGTCGGGCTTGTACGTGATGCCGAGCAGCAGGACCCTGGCCCCCCTGACGGACTTGCCGTGCTCGTTCAGCAGCGTCGCGCAGCGCTGGATCACATAGCTGGGCATCCGGTCGTTGATCTCCTTGGCCAGCGAGACCATGCGCAGCGGATGGCCGGGAGTCCGGCTGTTGTAGGGGAAGTAACCGGGGTCCACCGGGGCGCCGTGGCCGCCGACGCCCGGCCCCGGGCGGAACGGCTGGAAGCCGAAGGGCTTGGTCTCGGCGCACCTGATGACGTCCCAGAGGTCGACACCGAGGTCGTGGCAGAGCACCGCCATCTCGTTGACGAGTGCGATGTTGACGTGCCGGAAGTTGGTTTCGAGGACCTTCGTCATCTCCGCCTCGCGCGGTCCCCGGGCCCGGACGACCTTGTCGGTGAGCCGTCCGTAGAAGGCGGCGGCCGATTCGGTGCAGGCGGAGGTGAGCCCGCCGATCACCTTGGGGGTGTTGGCGTAGACGTGGGTGCGGTTGCCGGGGTCGAGGCGGCCGGGGGAGTGGGCGAGGTGGAAGTCGCGTCCGGCGCGCAGCCCTGACCCCTCCTCCAGGAGCGGACGCACGATGTTCTCGGTGGTGCCGGGCGGCACCGCCGACTCCACCAGGACCGTGGTGTGCGGTCTGAGCCGGGCGGCGAGGGCCCGGGCCGCGTCGGTCACGGCGCCGAGGTCGAGGGTCCTGTCCGGTCCGAGCGGGGTGGGGGCGCAGATCGCGGCGGTACGGACCCGGCCCAGCTCGGCCGGGTCCGCGGTGGGCCGGAAGCCGCCCGAGACCATCCTGCGGATGTCGGAGGCGCTGAGGGATCCCTCGACCGGCGTACGGCCGGCCGAGAGTTCCGCGTAGGGGCGTGGGTCGGTGTCGTAGCCGACGGTGTGGATCCCCACGCCGACTGCCGCTTGGGCGAGGGGCAGGCCGAGGTGACCGAGTCCGATGACAGCGAGGTCTGCGGGCATGCGGAAAGCCGTCCTTTCCCTAAGACCAAGAGGCTGAAAGCGCAACTGCTGTGGACAGTGCTATGTCAGACTAGGCGTAAATATGACCTATATGTCGCATTCTGTGGGTCCTGTGGGCCGGGTGTTGTCCACAGGCGGTGGCTGAAGTGGCCGACCGCGGACAGAATCGAGTGGTGGGCACATGCGCCCGGCTCTCCGGCCGGTGCCGCTTCGGTGCCGTAGCACCCCGACGTACCGGGAATACCGGGAGGCAGCAGTGAGGACAGCGACACTGGGACCCGCGGAGCGCACCGAAGCGCTGGCCGCGATGGCCGAGCGCGAACTGGACGTGCTGGTCGTGGGAGCGGGCGTGGTCGGCGCCGGGACCGCGCTGGACGCGGCGACCAGAGGACTCTCCACCGGGCTGGTCGAGGCGCGCGACTGGGCGTCCGGGACCTCCAGCAGGTCGAGCAAGCTGGTCCACGGCGGCCTGCGCTATCTGGAGATGCTGGACTTCGCGCTCGTACGCGAGGCGCTCAAGGAGCGAGGGCTGCTGCTGGAGCGGCTCGCCCCGCACCTGGTGAAACCCGTCCCCTTCCTCTACCCCTTGCGGCACAAGGGGTGGGAGCGGCTCTACGCGGGCTCCGGCGTCGCGCTGTACGACGCGATGTCGGTCTCCTCCGGCCACGGGCGGGGTCTGCCCGTGCACCGGCACCTCTCCCGCCGCCACGCGCTGCGCGTCGCCCCCGCCCTGAAGAAGGACGCACTGGTCGGGGCCCTCCAGTACTACGACGCCCAGATGGACGACGCGCGCTATGTGGCGACCCTGGTGCGCACGGCCGCGGGATACGGCGCGCACGTGGCGAACGGCGCGCGGGTGACCGGCTTCCTCCGGGAGGGCGAGCGGGTCGTCGGCGCGCGCGTGCAGGACGTCGAGAACGGCGGCGAGTACGACATCAGGGCCAAGCAGGTCGTCAACGCCACCGGGGTGTGGACGGACGACACCCAGGCGCTGATCGGGGAGCGCGGGCAGTTCCACGTCCGGGCGTCGAAGGGCATCCACCTGGTGGTGCCCAAGGACCGCATCCACTCCTCGACCGGCCTCATCCTGCGGACCGAGAAGTCCGTGCTCTTCGTGATCCCCTGGGGCCGGCACTGGATCATCGGCACGACGGACACCGACTGGGACCTCGACAAGGCGCATCCGGCCGCCTCCAGCGCCGACATCGACTACCTGCTCGAACACGTCAACTCGGTGCTGAACACCCCGCTCGGCAGGGACGACGTCGAGGGGGTCTACGCCGGGCTGCGTCCGCTGCTGGCCGGCGAGTCCGACGCCACGAGCAAGCTCTCACGCGAGCACACGGTCGCCCACCCGGCGCCCGGGCTGGTCGTCGTGGCGGGCGGCAAGTACACGACGTACCGGGTGATGGCCAAGGACGCCGTCGACGAGGCCGTGCACGGACTCGACCAGCGGGTGGCCGAATGCGTCACGGAGGAGATCCCGCTCCTGGGCGCCGAGGGCTACCGGGCCCTGTGGAACGCCCGCGCCAGGCTCGCGGCCCGGACGGGACTGCACGTGGTCCGTGTGGAGCACCTGCTCAACCGGTACGGCTCCATGACCGAGGAGCTCCTGGAACTCATCGCCGCCGACTCCTCGCTGGGCGACCCGCTGGCCGGCGCCGAGGACTACCTGCGAGCCGAGGTCGTCTACGCCGCGTCGCACGAGGGCGCCCGGCACCTCGACGACGTCCTGACCCGGCGCACCCGGATCTCCATCGAGACCTTCGACCGGGGCACCCGGTGCGCGCGCGAGTGCGCCGATCTCATGGCGCCGGTCCTCGGCTGGGACACGGACCAGGTCGAGCGCGAGGTGGAGCACTACCGCAAGCGGGTCGAGGCGGAGCGGGAGTCGCAGCGGCAGCCCGACGACCTGACGGCTGACGCGGCGCGGCTGGGCGCGCCGGACATCTCGCCGCTCTGAGGGCGGCTACGGGAGGCGGCGGTGGGGGCGTGCGGGCTTTGTCTGAGCCCGCGCCGGAGTGCCGCGTCCCCTGGTGCCGCGGCTTCGGTTCTGCGGCTCCGGGTCTGCGCCCGGAGGGCTACGGACGCCTCCGGGCGCAGAACTCCGCCTCCAGCAGCACCGTTTCCAGGCCGGGAGCGGACAAGGTGTCCATGTTGACCCGGAAGGTGAAGACGTGCCGGCCGTCGCGGGTCGCTGCGGACCGGACGTAACTGCCGGTGAAGTGCCCGTTGTGGCCCCAGACGGTGGTGCCGCAGGAGAGCTTCCGGGGATAGACACCCATGCCGTACCAGCCCTCCGTGGCCCGGGTGTCGAGAAGCTCGGCCAGCCGGGCCGGTGGCAGGAGCCGGCCGCCCAGCAGCGCCGCGTAGAAGCGGTCGAGGTCCTCCAGGGTGGAGACCAGCTCCCCGGCGGCGCCGGCGAACCTCGGGTCCATGGCGGTGACGTCGCGCAGTGTCCCGTCCGCGGCGGAGCGGTGATAGCCCCGCGAGTGCGGGAGCGGGAGGGTGGTGCGGGCGCCGGGCAGCGATGTGCCGGTCAGCCGGAGCGGTGTGAGGATGCGGCGTCCGATCTCGGCGGCGTACGAGCGCCCGGTGACGCGCTGGACGACCATGCCGAGCAGGACGTAGTCGGTGTTCGAGTACGCGTAGGAGCCGCGCGCCGCCGGGGGCCTGGCCGTCGCCGTACGGATCGCGGCCTCGGGGCTCAGCGGCTGCGCGGACGGACCGGCGGCGCCCGTGAACGCGGGGTCGTCGGCGGGCAGGGCCGCCGTGTAGTCGTAGAGGCCGCTGGTATGGGTCAGCAGGGCGCGCAGCGTGATGCGGGTGCCGTCGTTCCCGTGGCCGCGCACCAGACCCGGCAGGTGGTCCTCGACGCTGTCCTCCAGCCGCAGCGCACCCTCCTCGGCCAGTTGGAGGACGACCGTCGCGACGAACGACTTCGTGACGCTGCCCGCCCGGAAGCGATCGGCGGCCCGGATCCCGGACCCCGCCGAGTCGTAGATCCCGTAGTGGCCACGGCCGTTGTGACGTGCCAGAAAGGCGGCCGCCGGAGCGCGGCCCTCGACGACGAGCCGGGGGAGGTAGGACGATGCGGACGTGAGGTGTGGTTCGCTGGGCATACTCGTGCTTCCCAGGGCGAGAAGTAACAGCACCAGCGGGGTGGCGAGCAGCGCCCTGGAAATCGGCATGGCAGGGGGTTCCTTCCTCCGGCCACATGATGGCCGACCCCGGACCCGGCACCATGACCGGTCCCGGGGTGAGGGACAATGAACGCTCTGCCAGGGCGGGTTGATCGCAGAGGGGACGCATGTCGGAGGCGGAGCAGGCGCAGGAGCCCCAACGGGACAAGGAAGGACGTCTCCTCGCGGGGCGCTACCGCCTCGGGGAGGTGCTCGGCCGGGGCGGCATGGGCACGGTCTGGCGTGCTGCCGACGAGACGTTGGGGCGGACCGTCGCGGTCAAGGAACTGCGGTTCCCGTCGGCCATCGACGACGACGAGAAGCGCCGTCTGATCACGCGGACCCTGCGTGAGGCGAAGGCCATCGCGCGGATCCGCAACACCAGCGCGGTGACCGTCTACGACGTGGTGGACGAGGACGACCGGCCGTGGATCGTCATGGAGCTCATCGAGGGCAAGTCCCTCGCCGAGGTGATCCGTGAGGACGGGACGCTCACGCCCAGGCGTGCGGCCGAGGTCGGCCTGGCCATTCTCGACGTGCTGCGTTCGGCGCACCGGGAGGGCATCCTGCACCGGGACGTGAAGCCCTCCAACGTACTGATCTCCGAGGACGGCCGGGTCGTCCTGACCGACTTCGGCATCGCGCAGGTCGAGGGCGACCCCTCCGTCACCTCGACCGGCATGCTCGTCGGCGCACCCTCGTACATCTCGCCCGAGCGGGCCCGGGGACACAAGCCGGGGCCGCCCGCCGACCTGTGGTCCCTCGGCGGACTGCTGTACGCGAGCGTCGAGGGACGCCCGCCGTACGACAAGGGCTCGGCCATCGCCACGCTGACGGCCGTGATGACCGAGCCGGTCGAGCCGCCGGAGCACGCGGGCCCGCTGGAAGAGGTCATCTACGGCCTGCTGACCCGCGACCCCGACCAGCGACTGGACGACGCCGGGGCGCGTGTCCTGCTCAACGCAGTGATCAACGCTCCTGACGCGCCCGTCACGCCCCCGGCCGAGCGCACCCAGATCATGGCGCTGCCCAAGATCGGCGACCCCAGGACGCCCAAGAGCGGCAAGGGCCCCAAGAGCAGCAGGAGCGACCGGGGCGGATCGGGCGGCGGTGCCAGGAAGGCCGCGGCAGCGGCCTCCGCGGCGGCCGTCGGCGCGTCCGTCGCCGACGCCGGGAGCGCGGGCCGGACCGGGCAGGCGTCCGGCACCGCCTCCGCGAGCGACGCGACGGGCGGATCCGGGACCTCGGAGGGCACCCGGGAGCGGCTGCGCGGCGCGCTCCGGTCCGTGCGCAACGCGAAGGCCCCGGCAGGCGCCGTAGCCCCGGTGCCCGCGCAGGACTCGGGCACCCAGGCCGCCACGGCTTCCGCCGCCGGTCCCGGCGGGCGGCCCGATCGGACGCGCGCCTCGATCACCGACGTCGTGCCGCGCCGCACGCTGGCGATCATCGCCGGCGTCGTCGTCCTCGCCGTCCTCGGCACGGTCCTCGCCCTCACCCTGGGTGACGGCAGTGCGGGTGACGAGGGCACCGGATCGAAGGGCGACACCGCCGCGTCGGCGGGCGCCGGGTCTGGCGGCGACGCCGAGGCCGCCACCGGTGGAGGCGCGGGCAAGGACAAGGACAGCGACACGCAGGACGGCGGCAAGGACGGCCAGGGCGACGACAAGGGGGAAGCGTCCGCCGACGCCTCGCCCTCGGCGGAGACGGGGGAGGCCGCCCCGGACCCGGACGCACTGCCCGCCGGCTACAAGAAGGTCACCAACAAGCAGTTCCACTTCTCCATGGCGATGCCCGGGGACTTCCGGTTCGACGCCATAGCGGGGCAGAACTCCGGTGCCATCTACAACGCGGACGGTGGCTTCCCGCGCGTCCAGATCGACTACAACCCCTCCCCGAAGAGCGACGCCGCGGCTGCCTGGAAGGCGGCGGTGGGGGCCACCAGGAGCCTCAGTAACGGCTACAAGCACATCGGGATAAGGAAGGTCGAGTACAACGGCTACCCGACCGTCGCCGACTGGGAGTTCACCCGCACCCAGCAGGGCGTGCCGGTCCACGTACTCAACCGGGGCTTCAAGGCGGACGCCGACCACGGCTACTCGATCATGATCAGCTGCAAGGCGGACGCCTGGGACGGCGAGGAGTGCAAGACGCTGCGCAAGACGGCGTACGCGACGTTCGCCCCCACCGACTGACCGGACTCGGGGCGGTGGACAGGCGGTAGGCGGGCAGGAGACGGAGTGGGCCGGGTTGCCGTGACCCGGCCGCGCGGCCGGTACTTGCCACGTATGGTGAGAGACCGAGGACCGTACGCGGCCGGAATCATTGATCAACTGCACAGCAAGTGACCGCAATTCATGGATTCACGCGGTCTCCGTGACCGGGGGACAGTGCGCTCTGGGGAGGCGTCGTGGACGACTACGCGGGTCGGGTACTCGCCGACCGCTACCGCCTTCCGCTGCCCCCGTCCGATGGGTACGAACTGGTCGTCACCCGGGCGTTCGACACATACAGCGGGCAGGAAGTCCTCGTACGGCAGGTGCCGTTGCCGGAAGTCGTGGACGCGGAGGTGCTCGACGCCGACGGGCTCCCCTCGGCGACGAGGCGCTCCACCGGGCGGGCGGTGCGCCGGCCCACGGACCCCGCGGTCCGGCGGGCGATCGAGGCCGCGCAGGCCGCCGCCCAGGTGCCCGACCACCCCCGCCTCGACCAGGTCTTCGACGTGTTCGCGGAGGCGGGATCGCTCTGGATAGTGAGCGAGCTCGTCGCAGCCCGGCCGCTCGCCGCGCTCCTCGCGGAGCGGCCCCTCAACCCGTACCGGGCCGCCGAGATCGGCTCCGACGTGCTCACGGCACTTCGGGTGCTGCACGCCCACGGCTGGACGCACCGCAACATCACCACGCGCACGGTCCTGGTCTGCGACGACGGCCGGGTCGTGCTGACGGGACTCGCGGCCGGCGCCGCCGAGGAGGCGCTGTGCGGCTACGTCCCGGCGCCGCGGCCCGACGAGGAGAACGCCTACGGGCCCCCGGCGGTCGAATCGGGCCCCACCGGCCCGTACGAGCCACCGGAGCTGCCGGACCCGCATGAGTCGTACGAGCCGCTGGAGCTGACGGGCCCGCAGGAGTCGTTCGGACCGCCGGAGCCGTTCGGTCCGCAGGAGTCGTACGCGTCCTACGGGCCGCCGGGGCTCCCCGGCCCGCAGCGGCCTGCCACGCCGTACGAACTGCCGGAGCTGCCGAGCCCGTACGAGCGGTCCGAGGCCTACGGGGCGCTGGGGCCGCTGGATCCGCCCGAGTCCTACGGGGCACGGGCCAGCGGTGAGCCGACGACCGATCCCTACGGGCCGCACGGCACCGGTGAGCCGTCCGACGCGCACGAGCCGGACCGGCGGGACGCGTACGGGCAGCCGGGTGCCTACGAGCCGCAGGACCCCGACGACGACCACGATCCCTCGGGCCCGCCCACGTCGTACGGGGCGCCGGAACCGCGTGCCGCCGCAGGGCCGGAGGCTCTGCCCGCGCCCAGGCCGTCCACCGGCGTCATGCCCGCGCCCGCCCGGAGTGCCGAGGCCGAGGTGGCGCCGCCGTCCCTGCCCGCGGCGCCGGGGGCGGGGAGCCCGGCGCAGTTGCGTGCCGCCCGAGCCGGTGCCATCGCCGCGTACCGGGCGGGGGCCCGCGCCGCCGCACGGGCAGGCGAGGACCAGAAGCGGGCGGAGCGCGAGCGTGGGACCGGCGCCGCTCCGGACGGACGCGAGGAGACCGGCGCGCTCCCCGGAGCAGAGCGGGACCACGACGAGCCCGCCCCCGGCCCCTCCCCGGCCCCGGGACTCCCTCGGCTGACCGGCGGCTGGGGGCAGGCGGCCGACGACCCGTATCCGTACGAAGACACCGACGATGACGGTGACGACGACGATGACGACGAAGGCCCCGGGCACTCCGGCCGGCGTGTCCACCTCGCCGGTACCTGGGACGACGGGCCCGGCTCCGGCCGCCCCGTGCCCGCGGGAGGCTCCTCGGGCTCCGGCGGTTACGGCGAGGACGCGCTGCGCGCCGACGCCCGGCGCCTCGGCAGCGGACCCGCGGAGCGCACGGACCGGCTGCCGCGCCCGGTCATGGCCGGCGCCCCTGCGGCCGGGTGGGACGAGGTCGTCGCCGAAGGCAGCACCCCCGCGTATCGCGGCCCCGCCACGCCCCTCGCAGCCGAGCGTGCCCGGCAGGCCCGCATCGCGGTCGTCGGCGCCGTCACCGAGCGGTGGGCCCCCGAGCAGGCGGGTCCCGTCCACGACAACTGGCAGCTCGCTCCGCCCATCGGCCCGTCCACCGACCTGTGGGCGCTCGGAGCGCTGCTCTACCGCGCCGTGCAGGGCCACGCCCCCTATCCGGAGGAGAACGCCGCCGAGCTGGTCCAGATGGTCTGCGGGGAGCCGCCCGCCTTCGCGGAGGAGTGCGGTCCGCTGCGCCCCGTCGTGGAGTCGCTGCTGCGTCAGGACCCCACGGAGCGACCGGACTTCGAGGAGCTGCGCGGCTGGCTGCGCTCCCTCGTCCGCTCGGCGCCGGAACCCGAGGCCGGCGCCGACGTCGTCACGCTGCCCCCCGCCGACGCGACCCGCCTGCCGGTCGTCCGCCGCCGGGGCGAGCTGGTGCGCAGGCGCCGGGGCCGGGGCGCGACGCACGGCCGGCACCGCCAGGGCAGGCCGCAGCACCAGGACGAGCCGCGGAGGTACGAGAAGCCGCCCCGCCCGCCGCGTGAGCCCAAGGGCCCCAAGGTCCTGCGCCAGCCGCCGCCCGGTGGCCGGCCCCCGCGCAGGCTCGGACGGCTGCTCCTGGTCCTGATCCTGCTGGTGATGGCCGCCGCCGTCGCCTACGCGATGCTGTTCATGCCCAAGGACGGCTCCGGAACGGGCGCCGCGCCCTCGGACTCCGCGGCACCCGCGGGCCGGGAGACCGCCGGCGGGCCGACCGCGTCGGCCGGTCCGAGCGACTCGGCCGGTTCGTCGGGCTCGTCGGGCTCGTCGGGTTCGCAGAAGCCGCAGACCAGCGGCTCCGCCGTTGCGCTCGCCTCCGGGTACGAACTGCGCAAGGACACCGAGGGCTTCGAGATCGGCGTACCGAAGGGATGGCAGCGCAGTCCCGCGAACTCGGACCGTCAGATCCTCTACGGCAGCGACGGGTTCAGCGTCCTGATCGTGCCCGGCCGGGACACCGTCAAGGCCAACGGCAGCGACCCGCTGGACTACCAGCGGACCGGCGAACCGGAGTTGAAGCCCTTCCGCGAGTCCAGCTGGGCCACCTCCACCGGTCTGCGCCGGGTGGACGTCGGCCGACAGGTCATGGCGGAGGGGCAGTTCACCTGGCAGGAGGGCAGCGGCCGTCAGGTGTACGTGCGCAACCTGGTGATGATCGTGGACGGCAGGTACCACATCGTCCAGGTCATCGGCCCGGAGAACGACCGCGACAAGGTCTCCGAGATCTACGGTCAGGCCATCTCCAGTTACCGTGCCGGATCCTGACCGGACGTCGACCGCGCGCGTCAAGCATCACAGTGCGGTCTCGTGCGCGATGTGAGGTTCCGTGCGGCGGCCTGCCCTCCGTAACCTGTCGTCCAAGGAACGGGGCGAGGACACACGTGGAACACGCGCAGGGAACGGACGCGGGGATCGTACTGGCCGGCAGGTACCGGCTGGGTGACGTCCTGGGCCGCGGCGGCATGGGCAAGGTCTGGCGGGCCCATGACGAAGTGCTCCATCGGACGGTGGCGGTGAAGGAGTTGACCGCCGGGCTGTACGCCGCCGAGGCGGACCGTGCGGTGCTGCACGCCCGCACGCAGAAGGAGGCGCGCGCCGCGGCCAGGATCACGCATCCGGGGGTCGTCACCGTCCACGACGTCATCGAGTACGACAACCGCCCGTGGATCGTCATGCAGTACGTCGACGGCCCCTCGCTCGCCGACGCGACGAAGGAGTCGGGCGAGGTCGAGCCGCGCGAGGCGGCCAGGATCGGTCTCCACGTGCTGAGTGCCCTGCGGGCGGCCCACGACGCCGGAGTCCTGCACCGGGACGTCAAGCCAGGCAACGTCCTGCTCGCCCGCGACGGCCAGGTCCTGCTGACCGACTTCGGGATCGCCGCCATAGAGGGCGACTCCACCATCACCAGGACGGGCGAACTTGTCGGTTCCATCGACTACCTGGCCCCCGAGCGGGTCCGCGGCGGCGATCCGGGCCCCGCGTCGGACCTGTGGTCGCTCGGGGCCACGCTCTACACCGCGGTCGAGGGCACCTCGCCCTTCCGCCGTACGTCCCCCATCTCCACCATGCAGGCCGTCGTCACCGAGGAGCCGGCCCCGCCGCGGCGCGGTGGCGCACTGGCACCCGTGATCACCGCGCTGCTGCGCAAGGACCCCGCGCACCGTCCGACGGCCGGGGAGACGGAGCGCATGCTGCTGGACGCGATGGAGGGGCGCAGACCCCGTGCCGCGCAGGCGCACGTGCCGACGCAGCGGGTCTCCGAGGACGACCTGCGCGACTACTACGCCACACCGGACGGTTCCACCGCCCGGCTGCCGCAGCCCCAGTCACCGCCTCCCGCGCCCCCGCACGCCTCGGCCCCCACCGCCCGGCGGGACCAGGGCCGGTGGCGCACCGTCATGGTCGTCGTCGCGGCGGCCGCCGTCATCGGCGGGGCGGCGGGTCTGGTCGCGATGAAGGCGTCGGACGGCGACGGTGACACGAGCGGCGGCCGGTCGGGCCCGGTCCCCTCCGCCTCCGCGGACCAGGTCGACGGCTCCACCGGGAAGGACGACGAGCCCGTCCTGAAGAAGGTCCCCGACGGCTGGAAGCGGATCACCGCCCCCGAGGGCTTCAGCCTGGCCGTCCCCGACGGCTGGGAGCGGCGGACGGGCAGCGACCAGATCGACTACAGCCCGGACAACGGTGCGCACAGCCTCCGCATCAGCCTCGATCCGCAGCCGGACTTCGACAGCTCGTACGCGCACATGCGGAGCATCGAGAAGGACCTGTCCGTGCGTCTGCCGGAGTACGAACGCATCGCGCTGGAGGAGAACGTCTTCCGCGACCGCTCCGGCTCCCGCTGGGAGTTCACCTGGGTCGAGTCCAAGGACCATCCGGGCCCGCGCCACGGCATCGACCAGATGTACTTCGCCGAGACCGGCGGGCCGGAGTACGCGCTCTACATGACCGGGCCCGAGGAGGACCGGGCCGAGACCCGGAAGGTCTTCGAGACCATGCTGCGCGGCTGGGAGCCGCCGGAGCAGACCGACTGAGCTCCGCGGGTCGGGCCGGGCCCGGCGCGGTCGCAGGGCGGATCCGCCCGGAGCCGGCCGGGCCGCCGAAGATTCACGGTTCCCGGCCGCCGCTGCCGATATCGACAGTGGATCGCCCCTGATCAGCTGTTATTCGGCCAGTGATCACTGGCTGAATGACCGGGTGCTGCGGGGCACCCTGGCAGGGTCTGTGAAAACCTGTTACCCACGGGTACCAAAAGTGGGCGCGTGGACATACTCTCGCCCTCATGACGGACTCGCAGGCCTCCACGACCACGCCCGCCGCCCGCGTGGGCACCAACCCGGTCGCCGCCGCGCCCGCGGGCGCGCGCACCGCGGCCGACGTGCTCACCTCCGAGGTGATCGCCCGGCTGACCCGTGGCGTGGCCGGCTCCGGCCGCACCGCGAACCACAGCCCCTTCACCGGGGAGAAGCTGGCCGACCTGCCCGAGTCCACCCCCGAGGACGTCGCGGCCGCCTTCGACCGCGCCCGGGCCGCCCAGCCCGCGTGGGCCGCGACCTCCGTCCGTGCCAGGGCCGCCGTGCTGCTCCGCTTCCACGACCTGGTCCTGCAGCGCCAGTCCGAGGTCCTCGACCTCGTCCAGCTGGAGACGGGCAAGGCCAGGCTGCACGCCCACGAGGAGGTGCTGGCCGTCGCCGTCTCGGCCCGGCACTACGGGCGCGGGGCCGTCGCGTATCTGAAGCCCAAGCGGCACACCGGGGTGGTCCCGACCCTCACCAAGGTCACCGAACTGCGCCAGCCGCGCGGGGTCGTCGGCCAGATCGCCCCCTGGAACTACCCCCTCGAACTCTCCATCGGGGACGCGCTGCCCGCCTTCGTGTCCGGCAACGCCGTCGTGATGAAGCCCGACACCGAGACCGCGCTGACCGCCCTGTGGGCCCGTGAGCTCATGATCGAGGCCGGGCTGCCCGCCGAGGTGTTCCAGGTCGTCATCGGCGAGGGCCCCGTGGTCGGCCCCGAGGTGGTCGCCCGCGCGGACTACGTCTCCTTCACCGGCTCCACCCGCACCGGCCGCGAGGTCGCCCAGGGCGCCGCCGCCCGGCTCGTCGGCGTATCCCTCGAACTCGGCGGCAAGAACGCCATGATCGTCCTGGACGACGCGGACGTGGAGAAGGCGGCCCAGGGAGCGGTCCGAGCCTGCTTCTCCTCCGCGGGGCAGCTCTGCATCTCCATCGAGCGGCTGTACGTCCACGAGTCGGTCGCCGACGACTTCGTGCAGCGCTTCGCCGCCCGCACCAAGGCCATGCGGCTCGGCAACTCCCTCGCCTACGGCGCCGACATGGGCTCCCTCGTCGGCGAGCGGCAGCTGGAGACCGTCAGCAGGCACGTGGCCGAGGCCGTCGAGAAGGGCGCGACACTCGTCGCCGGCGGCGTCGCCCGCCCCGACATCGGCCCGCTCTTCTACGAGCCGACCATCCTCGACGGCGTCGAGTCGCCCATGGCCGTCTGCGGCGAGGAGACCTTCGGCCCGGTCGTCTCCGTCTACCGTTTCGGCGACGACGACGAGGCCGTCGCCCTCGCCAACGCCACCCCGTACGGCCTCAACTCCAGTGTCTGGACGCGGAGCTCGGGACGCGGCCACCGTGTCGCCGCCCGGCTGCGGACCGGCACGGTCAACATCAACGAGGGGTACGCGCCCGCTTACGGCAGCGTCCAGTCACCGATGGGCGGCATGAAGGACTCGGGCCTCGGCCGGCGGCACGGTTCCGAGGGCATCCTCAAGTACACCGAGGCCCAGACGGTCGCCCAGCAGCGCCTGATGCCCCTGGCCCCGTCCTTCGGGATGGACGACGAGAAGTACGCCGCGTTCATGAGCAACAGCCTCAAGGTGATGAAGGCCCTCCGGCTGCGCTGACCCGCCCGACGACTCCGCCACCCGCCCCTTCCGCACCGAGGAGTGCCATGTCCCAGGACAGCCCTGCCCAGAACCAGTCCGGACCTGCCGCCCGGGCGGCGGCGGACGACGACGCGTACGACTACGACGTGCTCGTCGTCGGCTCGGGCTTCGGCGGCGCGGTCTCCGCCCTGCGGCTGACCGAGAAGGGGTACCGCGTCGGCGTCCTGGAGGCGGGCCGCCGCTTCACCCCGGCGACGCTTCCCAAGAACTCCTGGGACATCAAGAACTACCTGTGGGCACCGGCGCTCGGCCTGTTCGGCATCCAGCGCGTGCATCTGCTGGGCAAGGTGATGGTGCTGGCCGGCGCGGGCGTCGGAGGGGGCTCGCTCAACTACGCGAACACGCTGTACGTGCCGCCGGCGCCCTTCTTCGAGGACCGCCAGTGGGCCGGCATAACCGACTGGAAGGCCGAGCTCGCCCCCTACTACGACCAGGCGAAGCGGATGCTCGGGGTGCGCCTCAACCCGAGCATGACCCCCGCCGACGTCCACCTCAAGGCCGTCGCGGAGACCATGGGCGTCGGTGACAGCTTCCACCTGGCACCGGTCGGCGTCTTCTTCGGCGACGGCGAGGACGCCGACGGCTCGGTGCGCGCGAAGCCCGGGGGAGAGGTCGCCGACCCCTACTTCGGTGGCGCGGGCCCGGCCCGCAAGGCCTGCTCCGAGTGCGGCGAGTGCATGACCGGCTGCCGCCACGGCGCGAAGAACACGCTCAACGAGAACTACCTCTACCTCGCGGAGAAGGCCGGCGCGGTCATCCACCCCATGACCTCCGTCACCGCCGTCACCGAGGCCCCGGACGGCGGCTACCGCGTGTCGACCGTGCCGACGAACCGGCGCCGCAAGGCGCCGCCGTCCGTGCTGCGGGCCCGCGAGGTGGTCGTCGCGGCGGGTACGTACGGCACGCAGACGCTGCTGCACCGGATGAAGGACGAGGGGCTGCTGCCCCGGCTCTCCCCCCGGCTCGGCGAGCTGACCCGCACCAACTCCGAGGGGCTGGTGGGCGCGCAGACCAGCGACCGCCGCTACCGCAGGAAGCACGGCACCGCCAAGGCCGACTTCACCCGGGGCGTGGCCATCACCTCGTCGATCCACCCCGACGAGAACACCCACATCGAACCGGTGCGCTACGGCAAGGGCTCCAACGCGATGGGCGCGCTGACCATCCTCCAGGTGCCGTACAGCACGCACCGGGTACTGAGCTGGTTCGGCAACGTGGCCAGGCACCCGCTGCTCACGATGCGTTCGCTGTCCAACCTGCGCTGGTCGGAGCGCACCATCATCGGCCTCGTGATGCAGTCGCTCGACAACTCCCTGATCGCCTACCGCAAGCCCGGAGGCGTCGGCAAGGGCCTGCTCACGGCCCGGCAGGGACACGGTGCGCCCAACCCGACGCAGATCGCCGAGGCCACCCGGGGCGCCACGCTGCTCGCCCAGGAGATCAACGGCTTCGCCGGTTCGAACGTGGGTGAGCTGATGGGCACCCCGCTCACCGCGCACTTCCTCGGCGGCTGTCCGATCGGAGCGGGCCCGGACGAGGGCGTCATCGACGCCTACCACCGGCTCCACGGCCACCCGGGCATCTCCGTGGTCGACGGCTCCGCAGTCTCCGCCAACCTCGGCGTCAACCCGTCCCTGACCATCACGGCGCAGGCGGAGCGCGCGATGTCCTTCTGGCCCAACAAGGGCGAGACGGATCCGCGTCCGGCGCAGGACGAGGCGTACCGGCGGCTGCCGGCGGTCGAGCCGTTGGCTCCGACGGTCCCCGAGAAGGCCTTCGGCGCGCTGCGGCTGCCGTTCCTCGGAATGCCCGTGGTCCCGCCCAGGAAGACCGCCACCGACGCCTGAGCACGGGAACGCCGAAGGGCTGCACCCCCCTCCGAGTGCAGCCCCTCGGCCTACCCGCCGTGTGGTTGTCATGCATGACCTGTGAACAGGGGCAACGGTTGTCCCGGCCTTCGCGGAATCCTCATGTGTCCCTCGCCACACTCGGCCGCCGTACCCAATTCGTGATCTTGTTCGAGGCAACTCTCGGTGCCGTGCCGTGGTCGAACCCATGACGAGCCACAGCAGCCGCACAGCTCCGCCGAGTTCCAGAGGTCCGCGATGACACGCCCTTCCCCGAAAGCAGTGCCGCCTTCCCCGAGGACCGCGCCACGCCGCACGGCGGGCGGCCTCGCCGTCGGGCTCCTCGCCGCCGGCTCACTGGCCTTCGGCGCCCCCGCGCGGGCCGACGGCCCGGTCCTCACGCTCGGCGGCCCGGCGGAGACCGCGCTGCATCCGTACCCGGCGAGCGGCGCCCCGCAGAAGGCCACGCTCGGACTCACCGTCGACAACCCCGACGCGGACGACGCGGAGGGCGACAGCTTCGAGGGCGACGCCACCTACACCGTCGACCTCAGCGGCGTCGCGGGCCTCGCGGACGTGGCCGTCGCCGAGGACACCGGCGCGGACTGCGAGATCACCGGAGCCACTGCCGTCTGCCACGGCCACGGCGTGCACGCGGGACTCGGCGGCATCGCGGACTTCGACCTCACCGCCGCGAAGGGCGCCGAGGAAGGCGCGTCCGGCGTCATCCGGGTCACCGGCACGGCGCGGGGCGCCACCTTCACGCCGTTCTCCACGAAGGTCACCGTCGGCGGACCCGACCTGGTCATGCGGCGGCTCCCGTTCGAGCGGCAGCTGAAACCGGGCGACTTGCAGCCGGCCCCCATCACCTTCACCAACAAGGGCACCAGGGCCGCCGACGGCGTCCTGCTGACCCTGAAGTACTCGCGCGGTCTCGACATCCCCGAGCGCTACGCCAACTGCGTCTACGACGCCGAGGCGGGGGACGACCCGCGGAACGCCTTCGCGTGGTCCACCGCGCTGTGCTCCGTCGAGGGCTCCTACGAGCCCGGCGCCACCTACACGCTCGGGGTGCCGCTCTCCGTCGGCGCCACCGAGCGCGCGTACGACGACACGTTCGTCTACCGCATCGACGAGGACGGCGCGG
Source organism: Streptomyces sp. NPDC049970 (assembly GCF_040660235.1). NCBI lineage: Bacteria > Bacillati > Actinomycetota > Actinomycetes > Kitasatosporales > Streptomycetaceae > Streptomyces > Streptomyces sp. NPDC049970. The sequence continues at coordinate 308,274 of NZ_JBFALP010000004.1, forward strand.
CGCGGCGCCCGGCGCTCCGCTCCGGTGGGCCCTCCACCCGGGGCGCCGGCCCCGAACTGACCCTGAGGAAGGCCACGGCGACGGTCCTGCGCACGGACCTCGAACCCGGCGACAACCAGCAGGAAGCCGATTTCCACACGGAGAACACGGCCGACTTCGCGGCGTACGGGGCCGAGGCCGGGGGCGCCGAGGGCGACACGGTGACAGCCGAGGTCGGCTTCCGCAACGAGGGGCCCGCCTGGATCTCCAACCTCCGCTCCGGCGAGCCCGTCGCCACCCTCGACGTCACGGTCCCCGCCGGCGCGGAGGTCACCGGGAAGCCGGACTCCTGCCAGGGCGTGACGGTCGCAGGCCGGTACCGCGAGGAGCAGCTGGGCGCGCCCCGCTACCTCTGCGACACGTCGACGACCGTGCGGGACGGGGCGGACATCGGGCTGCGGTTCGAGCTGGAGATCGGTGAAGTGGTCCCGGACGCCTCCGGCGCGGTCACGGTCCGGAACACTTCGCCCGGCGAGCCTGCACTGCCCTTCGACCCCCGCGAGGGCGACAACACCGCGCGGATCGTGCTGAACCCCACGGGCTCCGGACCTGGTTCCGGGTCCGGTTCCGGGGACACCGGCGGTACGTCGGCGGGCGGCTCCACCGGAGGCGACACCCCGGGCTCCATGTCCACCTCGGGTTCCGCCGGTCCGGCCGCCTCCACGGGCGCCTCCGGCACGTCGGGTTCCAGCTCCGCCGGCACCGGGGGTGTGCTCGCCTCGACCGGTTCGGCCGCACCGGCGGCCGCTGCCGCCGCGGCGGCAGCGCTGCTCGCGGGCGGGGTGCTCCTCACCACTGCCCGACGCCGGGCCGGACGGGGCTGACGGTCCGGCCACGCGGGTCGAGGACGGCCGGTCCCGGGCGTCCCCGGAGCCGGCCGCACATCGGTGACCGGGCTGCTGTCCCCTGCCGACCGGCCACACGCGCCGGACCGCGGTCCCACGGCGTACCAGAGGTGCGCCACACGATCCGGCGGAGCCACGCGTGGATCCCACCGTCGCCGCGCCTGGCCGGCACGGACACACGGACCAACGAGGTTGCCGCGGGCCCGGTCACGCGCCGTACGGGTGAGACCGGGCCCGAACGCGGGTGCGTCCGTACAGCCTTCCCGTGCGTCACACCCGGCCGCGGCTGAGCTCCAGCAGTGTCATGGCGAGCGCCGTGCCCGGCCTGCCCAGGGCGTCGCTGTAGTGGCCGAGGACGTCCATCTCGCGGGAGAGGTTCACCCGGCGTCCCCCCGACGTCATCCTGGCCTCCTGGATGACCGCCGAGACCGCCATCCGCTCCTGGACGAGTCCGATGATCCTGTCGTCCAGCGCGTCGATGCGGGTCCGGGCGTCCCCGATCAGGGACGCGGCCTCGTCGCTGTGCGCGCCGGTCCGCTCGGCGGCCGTCTTCGTGGGTGCGGTGCTGTTCATCCGTGACTCCTGGTGGGCCCGTGGCCCCGGCTCCACAGGTCAGGAACGCCGAAGCGCCCCGGGCCTGTGGCCCGGGGCGCCTTGGAAAGCTTGCTCGTCAGTTGCTCAAGCAGCACGACCATGGCAGCCGGCGGGCCGGGTGCCATAGGTAAAGACGAAGGTCGTGTGCTGACGCATGGGGGCAAGTATGGACCCGACCCGGGGCCGGTTCCACGCCGGGCCCGGATGGTGAGACGGGAGCCCGGTGGGGCGGTGCTCCACGGCCGGTAGAATCGGGAGGACCGACCCCCTTCTCCACCGCCGGAAGGCCGCCCCGTGCCAGCAGCACCCCCCGCCGCCCCCGACACCGCGACCGACGTCGTCCTGGTTGTCGACTTCGGCGCGCAGTACGCCCAGCTCATCGCCCGCCGCGTCCGTGAGGCCCGGGTCTACAGCGAGATCGTCCCGTCCACGATGCCCGTGGCGGAGATGCTGGCCAGGAACCCCCGGGCGATCATCCTGTCGGGCGGTCCGTCCTCGGTGTACGCGGAGGGCGCGCCCGGTATCGACCGTTCGCTGTTCGAGGCCGGGGTCCCGGTCTTCGGCATGTGCTACGGCTTCCAGCTCATGGCCACGACCCTCGGCGGCACGGTCGACGACAACGGCGCGCGCGAGTACGGCCGCACCGCACTGGCGGTCTCCAAGGCCGGTTCCACCCTGTTCGAGGGCACGCCCTCCGAGCAGCCGGTGTGGATGTCGCACGGCGACGCCTGCTCCGCCGCCCCCGAGGGCTTCACCGTCACCGCGTCCACGGACGTCGTACCGGTCGCCGCCTTCGAGAACGACGAGAAGAGGCTGTACGGCGTCCAGTACCACCCGGAGGTCATGCACTCGACCCACGGCCAGCAGGTCCTGGAGCACTTCCTCTACCGCGGCGCGGGCATCGAGCCGACCTGGACGACCACCAACGTCGTCGAGGAGCAGGTCGCCCTCATCCGTGAGCAGGTCGGCACCAAGCGCGCCATCTGCGGCCTCTCCGGCGGCGTGGACTCCGCGGTCGCCGCGGCCCTGGTCCAGAAGGCCATCGGCTCCCAGCTCACCTGCGTCTACGTCGACCACGGTCTGATGCGCAAGGGCGAGACCGAGCAGGTCGAGAAGGACTTCGTCGCCGCGACCGGCGCGAAGCTGAAGGTCGTCGACGCGGAGAAGCGCTTCCTCGACGCCCTGGCCGGTGTGTCCGACCCGGAGCAGAAGCGGAAGATCATCGGCCGCGAGTTCATCCGCGTATTCGAGCAGGCCCAGCTGGAGATCCTCCAGGAGGACGGCCCCGAGGTCGCCTTCCTCGTCCAGGGCACCCTCTACCCGGACGTCGTCGAGTCCGGCGGCGGCACCGGCACCGCCAACATCAAGTCCCACCACAACGTGGGCGGGCTCCCCGACGACATCGAGTTCCAGCTCGTCGAGCCGCTGCGCCAGCTGTTCAAGGACGAGGTCCGGATGGTCGGCCAGGAACTCGGCCTGCCGGAGGAGATCGTCCAGCGTCAGCCGTTCCCCGGCCCCGGCCTCGGGATCCGCATCGTCGGCGACGTCACCAAGGAGCGGCTCGACCTGCTGCGCGAGGCCGACGCCATCGCCCGCGAGGAGCTGACAGCGGCCGGCCTGGACCGGGACATCTGGCAGTGCCCCGTGGTCCTGCTCGCGGACGTCCGGAGCGTCGGGGTCCAGGGCGACGGCCGCACCTACGGCCACCCGATCGTGCTGCGCCCGGTCTCCTCCGAGGACGCCATGACGGCCGACTGGTCGCGCCTGCCGTACGAGACGCTGGCGAAGATCTCCACCCGCATCACCAACGAGGTCGCCGAGGTCAACCGTGTGGTGCTCGACGTGACGAGCAAGCCGCCGGGGACCATCGAGTGGGAGTGACCCCCACCCCCTGAGGTCGGTGCCGCTGCCGTCGCCCGTTCGTTCGGGCGGCGGCAGCGGCATCTCCTTTCCCCTCGGCGTCGACGTCACCGCGATCCGACGCCCGCGCCGATCCCGTGGCACCCGCTCTTCGTCCGTGGAACGCTCCACCGCCCTGCCCGCCGAAGAGGTCCGGGCCCCCGGCCCGTGTGCCCAGCTCCTGACATTCGCACATGTGGACGACATGTACGCGCAGCCCGCCCCGATGCGGGACGGGCCCACTCCGTACGGCACAATTCGCAGAAATCACAGGCGAGTTGGTTGTACCGGGGCGGGAAAGGGCGGCGTTCTCCGTGGCGTTGGACGAGGCGAGGGCGAGAAGTGCGCACGGCGGTGGCTGTACGTGCGGCGACTGCCCGCACGGAGCACACGAGGGACACCGGCGCGCGGTCGCGGCCTTCCTCACGAAGAGGGACGAACTCGCCGCGGGTCAGGGCCTGCCCGCCGGAGTCGCCCGATCCGTGTCGGCCTCCCGGCAGTGGGTGTCCGACGAGCTGACCGAGTCCGCCCGCGCCGTCGCCGCCCGCGGCCGCGAGGCCGGTGACGCATGGCTCCACACGCTCTGGAGGCGCACGCTCGCCGTGGTCTGGGGCGGGGTCGTCCTGCTGGCCCTCGCGGAGTCCTTCACCGCCATCGGCGCCGGCTGGTCCACCGCCCGCACCGCGGGGCTGATCGCCGCCCTCGTCACCGCCGGCCTCCTGACCGTGGCCGCCCGCGTCCACCGAGCCCGCGGCGGCCTCCTCGCCCCGCTCATCGGCGAGGACAACCGGCTCTCCACCTCACGCACGGTCGCCGCCTCCTGGGTGCTGCTCGCCGTCTTCGCCGTACTCGTCCTCGCCCTCCAGCTCGCCGGTGCGTCCCAGCACGCGGACCGGGACGCGCTCATCGAGGGCCTGGACCTGGTCCGCTCGGCCGGTGTGCTGACCGTGCTCGCGCTGGTGTGCGCCGTCGCCGTCGTCGTACGCCGGGTGGTGACCGTCAGGGTGCTCGCGCAACGGCTCCAGAAGCTGCGCGCCGACCGTCCCCGGGCCGCCGACCTGCTGACGGACGACTCCGGCCGCGGCAGCTTCACGGATGTGCAGTACGTGCTGGTCAGCGCCGTCGCCGTGCTGTTCGCCGCGGTCCGGCTGGCCCGGCGCCCCGAGCAGTTGCCCGATCTGCCGTGGGGCCTCGCGGTCCTGGTGGCCGTCTCGGCGGCGACGTACTTCGCCGGGAAGTACGCGGAGGGCGGCCGTCCGGTCATCCTGTCGGTGGTCCGGGCCAGGGAGGCCGGGGACCTGGACGCCCCGATCCGCACCGGCGACGACATCGAGATCCGGGGCGCCGGATTCGTGCCGCCCGGGGCCGGCAGCCCCGACCGGCTGGCGCGGGTGGTGGTCAGGATCGGGCGCGTACACGTCCACGTCCCCCTGATCCCGGTCACCGGCGGCTTCGCCAACCCCTCGGACACCGCGCTCACCGTTCCCGTGCCCGTGGAGGTCGAACCCGGTGTCGTCGAGGTGCAGGTGGTCACGGCCGCCGGGGTGGAGACCAGCCCCTGCCCGATCGACGTCACGGACTGAACCGCACACCAGGTGAGCGTCGCCCGACCGGCGTACGTATCGTCTGTCGGAGGTCAACGGAAGGCGGGCAGCAGTGATGTACGGGTACAGGGGCGGTTCCTACGGACTGGACGAGCCGCGAAGTCTCCGGGACCGGGCACGGGAGCACGCGCTCATCCCCCTGCGGATCTTCCTCGGCGTCACGTTCGTCTACGCGGGGCTCGACAAGCTGACCGACAGCGCGTTCCTGTCGGCGAGCGGCGCAGGATCCATCGGCGAGATGATGAACGCCGTGCGCGACGGCGCGGCGGTCCCGGGCCTCGTCGACCTGGCCCTGAAGAGCCCCGAGGGATTCGGCTACGCCATCGCGATCGGCGAGCTCCTCGTCGGCCTCGGCACCCTCGTCGGACTGTGGGCACGGCTCGCGGCGTTCGGCGGAGCGCTCATCTCGCTGAGCCTGTGGCTGACCGTGAGCTGGCAGACCGAGCCGTACTACTACGGCAACGACCTGGTCTACCTCATGGCCTGGCTGCCCCTGCTGCTCGCGGGCGCCCCCGAGTTCTCCGCCGACGCCTTCCGCGCCGCGCGCCGCCGCCGCAGCCGGTAGCTCACCCAGGTCACCGTGGCCGCCAGCCACAGGCCGCCGAGGAACACCGGGGCGAAGAACGTCCACGGGGCGTCCCAGAACCCCGCCGCGTCCGCCGCGTAACCGCCCGCCAGGGTCAGCATGACGAGGCCCGCCACCGCGCGGCCCGGCTTGGTCTCATGACGCGGCACGGGTGACCTCCAGTTGTCCGACGCCCATTCCCATGCCCAGCTCGACGGTACCGGCGGGCTCGCTGCCCTTCGGGGGCACGAGGGTGCGCCGTGTACGCAGGTCGGGGGCGATGTCCACGTCCCCGCGAGGATCCGAGGGGAACCTGATGTCCCCGAAGCCCACCTCGGCGTCCACCTTCACCGTCACCCCCGCCGGTACGACGACCAGCGCGCGGCCCGCCGCGACCTCCACACGGGTACGCAGGGTCTCGCCCCTCGGGACGGTGATCCGGGAGAGGTCGAGCTTCGCGACGCCGGTACCCAGCTTGTACCGCGGCTCGACCGTGGCCGACGAGGCTGGACGCCACTGCTCACGCGCCCAGTCGGTACCGATGTCCTCGGGGACGGCGGAGGCCCCGGCCAGCAGCACCGCCGTGGTCATGGCCAGCAGGATCGTGCCGAATCCGGTCCTGCCGATGACCGACGCGATCAGCAGACCGAGGCCGAACACCCCGAGCGCGGCGGCCAGACCGATCTGCAGGCTCGGCCCGAGCGGGTGGCTCTGCCAGCTCAGCCCCGTGCCCAGACCACCCGCGGTCAGCGCCAGCAGGAAGACGAAGCCGCCGATCGGACGCGGGCCCCGGGTGCCCGGCGTGCGGCGGGGGACGCGGTAGGGGGCGTCCGGTGCGGCCCGGCTCCGGCCGAGGTCCGCCACCTCGGCCACCGCGCTCGCCGGGCCCCACAGATAGCCGCTGGCGGACGGGCCCGTCGTGCCGTCCTTGACGATCGGGTCCCGCCACCACGACGGCCCGGTGGGTGTGGGCGGAGCCTTCACCTCGGGCGGCGCCCCGTGGCCGGGGGGGTGCGCAGTGCTCCTGGGGGTGTGAGCCGTGGCGCCGGGTGTGCTCTGCGGGGGGACCGTCCTGCGGTGCTGGGTCCAGACGGCGAAGCCGATCGTGGTCAGCGTCAGCATCGCGGCGAAGGCGAGCATCCCGCCGTTGTGCAGCATCGACAGCAGCAGCCCGCAGCCCACCAGGGCCAGCAGGAGAGCGATCAGCGAGGCGCCCTCCACCCGGCCCGAGAGCAGCCTGCGCGCCTCGTTCTCCTCCTCGCCCTCCAGCGGGAGCAGAAGCCACGCGAAGCCGTAGACGATCAGGCCGATTCCACCCGTCACCGCCAGGACGCCCAGCACGATCCGGAAGATCACCGGGTCCACGTCGCAGTACCTGCCGAGCCCGCCGCACACCCCGGCCACCACCTTCTGGCGCCGGGTGCGCTCGAGCCGCGGTACCGGCTCGGCGGGGGTGACGCCGGGAGAGGCGTCCTGAGGAACGGTCATGGCTCCATGGTGACGGTCCGTACGCCCTCGTGGGACCCGCGACGACCCTGGCCGATCCCTGATATTGCGCCCTCAGGCCCCTGAGGCCCGCCCGAGCCCGCGAGCGGGCCGCCGCGCCGGGAGCTTCCGAGCCCGCGGGCATCAGGGTCGAGTCCGGGGCCGACCCTGATGCAGCGGCCCACCCGGACATGTGACGATCGTTCCATGCCAGCAGCCACGACCCGGGCCCCGGGCCCGCACGCCCCGGAGCAGGAGGAGCCGGCGCCGCGCAAGCTCTACCGCAGCGCCGACGGGCGGATGCTCGGCGGCGTCGCGCGCGGGCTCGCCGGACACCTCGGCCTGCCCGTCGCCTGGGTCCGGTTCGTCTTCCTCGGCCTGTTCTTCGCGGACGGCCTCGGCGCCCTGCTGTACGCCGTGTTCTGGATCGTCGTGCCGCTCGGAGTCGGCGGGGTCGAGACCACGCGCTCCGTCTTCGACACCGGACCCGACGGCCGACGCAGGCTCCGCAAGCCGGACAAGGGCCAGGTCTTCGCCCTGATCGGCCTGCTCGTCGGCGCCGTGATCTTCGTCGGCAACGTCGACATGGGCAGCGAGGCGGACCGCTACGTCTGGCCGGCCCTGCTGATCGGCGCGGGCTCCGTCCTGGTGTGGCGCCAGGCGGACAACGCGCGCCGCGCCCGCTGGATCGAGGTCGGCCGGCGCCGCCGTGTGCTGCACCTGGCCCGCGGGCTCGCCGGCGTGGCCCTCGTCGGCCTCGGCCTGGCGGCCTTCCTGGTGGTGCGCGGCTCGGCGGCCCAGCTCGGCACCGCCCTGACCGCCGCCGTCGCCGTGCTCACCGGCATCGCGCTGCTCGCCGGCCCCTATCTCGTGCGCATGATGCAGGACCTCTCCGAGGAACGCCTCATGCGCATCAGGGCCCAGGAGCGTGCCGAGGTCGCCGCACACGTCCACGACTCCGTCCTGCACACGCTCACACTGATCCAGCGCAACGCGGACGACGGCGCCGAGGTCCGGAGGCTGGCCCGCGCCCAGGAACGCGAGCTGCGGAACTGGCTGTACGACCCGACCGGCACCGGCAAGGACGAGGGCGACGAGCCGTCGAACCTCGCCGACGCGGTCAAGCGCGCCGCCGCCGAGGTCGAGGACAAGCACGGCGTCCCGCTGGAGGTCGTGGTCGTCGGCGACTGCCCGCTCGACGAGAAGCTGGCGGCACAGATGCAGGCCGCACGCGAGGCGATGGTCAACGCCGCCAAGTACGGTGGCGAGGGCGGCGCCGTCCAGGTCTACGCGGAGGTCGAGGGCCGCACGGTCTTCGTCTCCGTACGGGACAGGGGGCCGGGGTTCGACCTGGACGCCGTGCCGGACGACAGGATGGGCGTACGGGAGTCGATCATCGGCAGGATGCAGCGCAACGGCGGTACCGCGCGGCTGCGTTCGGTGCCCGGCGGGGGCACGGAAGTCGAGCTGGAGATGGAGAGGGCGAGCGAATGACCGAGAACACCGAAGCGACCGGGGGCCCGGAGCGCCGGGTACGGGTCGTGCTCGTCGACGACCACCGGATGTTCCGCACCGGGGTCCAGGCCGAGATCGGCCGCACCGAGGAGACCGGGGTCGAGGTCGTCGGTGAGGCCGCCGACGTCGACCAGGCGGTCACGGTGATCACCGCGACCCGGCCCGAGGTCGTCCTCCTCGACGTCCACCTCCCCGGAGGCGGCGGCGTGGAGGTGCTGCGGCGCTGCGCCCCGATGACGGGCGCGGTGGAGAACCCGGTGCGCTTCCTGGCGCTGTCCGTGTCCGACGCGGCCGAGGACGTCATCGGCGTCATCCGCGGCGGCGCCCGTGGCTACGTCACCAAGACCATCACCGGCACCGACCTGGTCGACTCCGTCTTCCGGGTCCAGGAGGGCGACGCCGTGTTCTCGCCGCGGCTGGCGGGCTTCGTCCTCGACGCCTTCGCCTCGACCGACGCGCCGCCGGTCGACGAGGACCTGGACCGGCTGACCCAGCGCGAGCGGGAGGTGCTCCGGCTGATCGCCCGTGGATACGCGTACAAGGAGATCGCCAAGCAGCTGTTCATCTCGGTGAAGACGGTCGAGTCGCACGTCTCGGCGGTGCTGCGCAAGCTCCAGCTGTCCAACCGGCACGAGCTGACCCGGTGGGCGACGGCGCGCCGACTGGTCTGAGCCCCTACCCCGGGGTCGGGGCTCGGGCGGCGCGATCTCACGAGGGGCGGGCGGCCGTGGCGATCTCACGCGGGGTCGAGCGAGATGTTGAGCTTCTCGCCGACCCTCCGGTAGCCGATGCGCGCGTAGATCCGCTCGACCTCCGGACCGCCCGGCTCCAGCCAGACGGCGTCGAAGCCCCGGTCGAAGGCGGTGCGGGTCAGCCAGGCCGACAGCGCCGCGCCGACGCCCCGGCGGCGGAAGCCCTCGGCGACGGCCAGACCCGCCAGTTCGCCGATGCCGTCGACGGGCGCCGAGCAGCCGCCCGCACCGGCGGGTGTGCCGCCCACGGTGGCCACCCCCGAGACCCCGCCGCCCTCCGTCGCCGCCCTGAGCCAGGCGATCTCGCCGTCGTCCGGACCGCCCTCGCCGCCGAAGCCCGTGTGCTGCACGGCCGCGGCCGACGTGAACTCCGCGTCGGTGACGGGCTCGGCGACGCGCAGCCCGTCCACCGGCTTCGGTACGAGCAGGCCGTCGGGGGCGCAGGACATGACCGGCGCGCGGTTCTCCACCGTGAAACCGGCCGCCAGCAGCGCCGGTTCGACGGCGGGCGCCCAGGCGGGCAGGAACTCCAGCCTGGGCAGCCGCCCGCGCTCGCGGAACGCCGCGACCAGCTCGGCCACATCCCTCTCGGTGGGTTCCGCGTCCCGGTCGGGGATGGCGTAGTTGGCGAACTTCAATTCCCAGCCCGGATTGTGACGCACCGTGAACGGGCCCACCCGGTAGTGGTCCGGGGAGCGCAGGGTGTTCGTACGCGCGTACTGCTGAATGGCGGTGTCCATGGGACCGGGACCCTATGCCACCCGGGTCGCCCCGGCGAAAGGCATTTCCGAGATCGGCGCGATACGTACGGGGGCGCCGGGGCGGGGGGCGTGGATCATCTGGCCGCCGCCGATGTAGAGCCCGACATGGGTCACCCCTGAGTAGAAGAACACCAGGTCACCCGGGGCCAGTTCGGAGCGGGAGACACGTCGGCCCGCGTTGATCTGGGTGTACGTCGTACGGGGCAGGGAGACACCCGCCGCGCGCCAGGCGGCCTGGGTGAGGCCGGAACAGTCGAAGGAGGCCGGGCCGGTGGCGCCCCAGACGTACGGCTTGCCGAGTGCTCCGTACGCGAAGCCGACGGCCTGCGCTGCGCGGGCGTTGGGCGCTGCCACGGAGCCGCGCGGGGTGCCGCGGTCCGCGCGGACGGTGCCGCCGTGTGCGGCGTCGGCGGAGCGCTCGTAGTCGGCGCGCTGCTCGGCGGTGAGGGTGGCCAGCAGCTTGCGGGCGTCGGCCAGTCTGGTGCGGACCGCGTCCTTGTGCTTCTTCAGCTCGGCCCGGCGCGAGGCGAGGACCGCCACTTCGTCCTCGGCCCGTGCCCGCAGCTGCGCGATGTCGCTGATCTGCCTGCGCACACCGTTGATCGCGCCGGCCTGGCGGTCGCCCGCCCGGTCCTCGTAGGAGGCGCGCTCCAGGTACTCGTCGGGGTCGGAGGAGAGGACCAGCCGGACGGCGGGGTCGATGCCGGCGCTGCGGTACTGGGCGGTGGCGAACGCACCGAGGGCGTCGCGCGCGGCGTTGAGGCGCTCGGTCCTGCGGGCGGCCTCGTCGCGCAGGGCGTCGAGGGACCTCTCGGACGCCGTGGCCTTCTCCTTCGCGCCGTTGTACCGCTCGGTGGAGACCTCGGCGTCGTGGTAGAGCCGGTCGACCTTGCTCCGGACCTGGGCCGGGGTGACCTGGGGATCGGCCTGGGCCGCACCCTCCAGAGCGGTCGCGGACGCCGCGCCCGCGAGGGCGAGGGTGGCTGCGGTCCGAGCGGCGGGCCCGGTGAACAGGCGCTGTCTGGGCTTGCGGTGAGCGGCTTCTCGATGGGCGGCCACGGGGGTGGTGCGTCCTTCCGTTCGACTGCCCGTCGGGGGGACCGGCGGGCCCGCCCGGGTCCGCCGGCGGGCCACCACAGGGGGGAGTGGCCCGCCGCCGGATCTCCTGGCGGGGCGACCGGGATGCCGCTCGGTACGGGGAGCGGCGGTTCAGAATCGGTCACCTGGGATGGACGCTAAGCCCGGGGCGCGAGGAAGAGGCGTAATGACAGCTATTGCCCTCGGATGCGGTTTCGTTTCCACCGAATGACCGGGAAATTCAGTCGGAGTCCGGCAATCCGCGCAGGCCTCGCGTCAACTCATCGGTAAGTAGTACCTGGTGGAGAGTGGTGATATGGCCGGGCCCTAGGCTGCGGCCATGGACGTACTCATCAATGTCTTCGTGGCCCTGCACATCATCGGGATCGCCTCCCTGCTGGGCGGGTTCCTGACCCAGACGAAGGCCATGGGCGCGGGCACGGCCCGGTTCGTTCCGGCCATGCTGCACGGCGCGCTCACCATGCTCGTCACGGGCATCGCCCTCGTCGGGCTCAACCAGGCCGACGACCAGAGCGTGAACAACGTCAAGATCGGGATCAAGCTGCTGATCCTCGTCGTGATCCTCGCGCTCGTCTATGTGAAGCGCGACGACGAGAAGGCCGGCAAGGGGGCCTTCGCCGCGGTCGGCGGGCTCACCGTCGCCAACATCTTCATCGCCGTGCTCTGGACCTGAGCGGTCGGGCCGGGCTCCCGGCCCCCGAGGCGGCCCGAGCGGCCTGTTCGTGCGGGTGGAGGGGCCCGGGGAGCGATCCCGGCCCCCTCCACGGCTCCCGGCGGTGAGCCGTCAGTCGTGTGTCGCACCGGGTGCGGTCACCGGGTGCGTCGCCCCCGACGTGTCACGCCGGGCGCACACTGCCGTAGATCGGCATGTAGTAGATCGACTCCTCGCGGACGTTCGCACCCGGCTTGGGCGCGTGGATCATCATGCCGCCGCCCTTGTAGATGCCGACGTGGCTGATGTCGTCGTAGAAGAAGACCAGGTCACCGGGTTGCAGATTCGAGGTCGATACCCGTGTGCCCACCTTGACCTGGTCCCACGTCGTACGCGGCAGATCGACACCGGCCGCCTTCCAGGCCGCCCGGGTGAGCCCGGAGCAGTCGTACGAGGACGGCCCCGTCGCACCCCAGACGTACGGCTTCCCGATCTGGGCGCGGGCGAAGGCCAGCACCTTGTCGGCCTTCGACGCGTAGCCGCTGTCGGAGCCGGTTCCCGTGCCGGAGCCCGCGTCCTTCTGGGCGGTCTCCTTCGAGGCGCGCCCGGACCGCGCCTTGTCCGCGGCGGCCTGCTGCCTGGCCAGTTCGTCGGCCTTGCGCTTGGCCTCCGCCTCCTTCCTGCGCTCCAGCCCGGCGAGCCGCGCCTTCTCCTCGGCGGTCAGCTTCGACAGCAGCGAGCGCGCCTCGGTGAGCTTCGTCTGCACCTGCTGCTTGCTGCCGCGCAGGGTGGCCTGCGACTTGGTCAGCGTCTCGAGGCTCTTCGTCGCCTCGACGCGCTTCGCCGCCGCCTCCTTCTGCTGCGTACGGAAGTCGGTGACCGTCTTCTGCTGCTGGCTGGTCATCCTTGCCATCAGCTGGTCCTGGTCGAAGTACGACTGCGGGTCGTCCGCCAGGAAGAACGTCGCCGTCGGGGCGATCGAGCCGCTGCGGTACTGGGCCGCGGCGTACCCCCCCAGTTCGCGGCGCGTCTCGTTGAGCTTGTCGGCCCGCCGGGCCGCCGCCTCCAGCAGTGCGTCCACTTTCGAGCGCTGCTCGGCCGACGACGCCTTCGCCTGGTTGTACTGCTGGGTCGCGGTACCGGCCTGCCGGTACAGGGCGTCGACCTTCTTCTGCACTTCCTCGATGCTGGGCTTGGGCTCGGCCGGGGCAGCCGTCGCGCTCTGGGTGGAGAGCAGGGTGACGGAGGCGAGCGCCGCCGTCGTGAGACCGACCACAGGTGTGGTCGTGCGCAGCCGCGTGCGCCGCTTGCGATGCGATGCCAAGACCGGCATCTCCTTCCGTGGACCGCCTACCGGGTTAGCTGTCGGGTTCGGGCGGAACGGAAGGCTGCCCTACGGTCCGGCGGAGACGGACCGATTCACCCCGGTGTTGCGTGTGGGTCCCCGGTTCCGCGCTCCCTCGTGGGAGTACGGATTCGGCGGAGGGTGCCCGCGCGGCGTGGTTCGCCTCGATCGGTTACGGGACACCCGTCGCAGCACGCTAACCAACTTGTGGTGCCTGTGTGAAGGTTGATGGTCGATATGCCCGATACGTTTTCGTGACCTTTCTCCGACGCGGTTCCGGGCCGTCGCGCGGCGGTCCGGATACTCACGCACCGTCGGCGGTTCGTCCCGTTGCGTGCGCGGAGCGGGTCCTTGTCACCGATGCGGCCCGGGCTGTCGGTGCGTCCGCCTAGACTTGTGAGGCGATGAGCAGCCTCTTTGACGACAGTTTCCTGACCGGCCTCCAGCAAGCAGAGGCAGGCCCCCCGCCGCCCCCCGAGGAGCACGCGCCCGAAGCGGTGCCGGAGGGCCTCTTCGGGGAGGTCTTCGACGCCCCGCCGCAGCCCCGCGACGCTTACTACCGCGACGGCGCGCCGCGCCCCGTCGTCGACTCCGCCGCGCTGCTCGACGGGCTGAACACCGAGCAGCGCGCCGCCGTCGTGCACGCCGGGTCCCCGCTGCTCATCGTCGCGGGTGCCGGGTCGGGCAAGACCAGGGTGCTCACCCACCGCATCGCTCATCTGCTGGCCGAGCGCGGGGTGCACCCGGGGCAGATCCTCGCGATCACCTTCACCAACAAGGCCGCGGGCGAGATGAAGGAGCGCGTCGAGGACCTCGTCGGCCCGCGCGCCAACGCCATGTGGGTCATGACGTTCCACAGCGCCTGCGTGCGGATCCTGCGCCGCGAGTCGAAGCTCCTCGGTTTCACCTCGTCGTTCTCGATCTACGACGCCGCCGACTCCAAGCGACTGATGGCACTGGTCTGCCGCGATCTCGACCTCGACCCGAAGCGCTTTCCGCCGAAGTCGTTCACGGCGAAGGTCTCGAACCTGAAGAACGAGCTGATCGACGAGGAGACCTTCGCCGGTCAGGCCGCCGAGGGTCTCGAGAAGACCCTGGCGCAGGCGTACGCGCTCTACCAGGCGCGGCTGCGCGAAGCCAACGCACTGGACTTCGACGACATCATCATGACCACGGTCCACCTGCTCCAGGCGTTCCCCGACGTCGCCGAGCACTACCGCCGCCGCTTCCGGCACGTGATGGTCGACGAGTACCAGGACACCAACCACGCGCAGTACACCCTGGTGCGCGAGCTGGTCGGACCCGCGGGCGAGGCAGACGCCCCCGGCGAGCTGTGTGTCGTCGGTGACGCGGACCAGTCGATCTACGCCTTCCGGGGCGCGACCATCCGCAACATCCTCCAGTTCGAGGAGGACTACCCGGACGCGAAGACGATCATGCTGGAGCAGAACTACCGCTCCACCCAGACGATCCTCTCCGCGGCCAACGCCGTGATCGAGCGCAACGAGAGCCGCCGCCCCAAGAACCTCTGGACGAACGCCGGCACCGGAACCCGGATCACGGGCTACGTCGCCGACACCGAGCACGACGAGGCGCAGTTCGTCGCCACCGAGATCGACCGCCTCACGGACGCCGGGGAGGCGAAGGCGGGCGACGTCGCCGTCTTCTACCGTACGAACGCCCAGTCCCGTGTCTTCGAAGAGATCTTCATCCGGGTCGGGCTCCCCTACAAGGTCGTCGGCGGAGTGCGCTTCTACGAGCGCAAGGAGGTCAGGGACGTCCTGGCCTACCTCCGGGTCCTCTCCAACCCCGAGGACACGGTCCCGCTCCGCCGCATCCTCAACGTGCCCAAGCGGGGTATCGGCGACCGGGCCGAGGCGATGATCGACGCGCTGTCGATGCGCGAGAAGATCTCCTTCCCGCAGGCCCTGCGCCGCGTCGACGAGGCGTACGGCATGGCGGCCCGGTCGACCAACGCCGTGAGGCGGTTCAACACGCTGATGGAGGAACTCCGCACGATCGTGGAGTCCGGCGCCGGTCCGGCGGTCGTGCTGGAGGCCGTCATGGAGCGGACCGGCTATCTCGCCGAGCTCCAGGCCTCCACCGATCCGCAGGACGAGACCCGTATCGAGAACCTCCAGGAACTCGCCGCCGTCGCGCTCGAGTTCGAGCAGGAGCGTGCGGAGGACGAGGGTTCCGGGACACTGGCCGAGTTCCTGGAGAAGGTCGCGCTCGTCGCAGACGCCGACCAGATCCCCGACGAGGACGAGGACGGCTCCGGTGTCGTCACGCTGATGACGCTGCACACCGCCAAGGGGCTCGAATTCCCGGTGGTGTTCCTGACCGGCATGGAGGACGGCGTCTTCCCCCACATGCGGGCGCTGGGACAGGTCAAGGAGCTGGAGGAGGAGCGCAGGCTGGCGTACGTGGGCATCACGCGTGCCCGTGAGCGCCTTTACCTCACCAGGGCGGCGATGCGCAGTGCGTGGGGTCAGCCCGCGTACAACCCGCCGTCACGCTTCCTGGAGGAGATCCCGGACCAGCACCTGGAGTGGAAGCGCAAGGGGCCGATGGCGGCTCCGGCGGGCCCGACTTCGGGGATCACGTCGTCGCTGTCCTCGTCGCGCTCGAAGTCCGGGCCGGCGGGGTTCGCGACCCGGCGCACCTCCGAGAAGCCCGTCGTCACGCTGGTGGTGGGGGACCGGGTCACGCACGACCAGTTCGGCCTGGGGACGGTCACGGCGGTCGACGGGTTCGGCGACCAGGCGAAGGCGACGGTCGACTTCGGCGACGAGCGGCCCAAGAAGCTTCTGCTGCGCTACGCACCGGTCGAGAAACTCTGACCCGGACCCGCCGGAACGGGGGGCGTGCTTGCGGGCGGCCCTCCGGCTGGGAGGGCCGGGGCTGCGTTCCGCTGTCGCGTGCGGGGGGCGGCGCAGGGTCGCGTGCCGTTTTCGCGTGCGGGGGCGTGGCGTGCGCGCGAAGTTGTCGTGTACGTGGAGACGGCGTGGGGCCGCGCGCCGGGCCCCCGCCGTCCTGCACCGCGGTCCTGCACCGCCGTCCTCCAGGTGCCGGACGGTCTCAGTTCGGGTTGAGGCCGTGGCTGACGAGCCACGGCATCGGGTCGATCGCCGAGCCGCCGCCGGGCCGTACCTCGAAGTGCAGGTGCGGGCCGGTCGAGTTGCCCGAGCTGCCCGAGTAGGCGATGACATCGCCCGCCTTGACCGGACCCGACCGGATCTTGGTGGTGCTGAGGTGGCAGTACCAGGTCTCGGTGCCGTCGGCCGCGGTCACGATGGCCATGTTCCCGTAGGCGCTGTTCCACTGGGTCCGCACGGTGCCGTCCGTCGCCGCCATCACGGGCGTGCCGTAGGTGACCGGGAAGTCGATACCGGTGTGCACGGACATCCAGTTCACACCGGCCTGGCCGTAGCTGGCGCTGAGGCCGTGCTGTGAGACGGGCAGGGCGAACTTGGGGCGCGCGGCCTCGCGGCGCGCGGCGTCCTCCTCGCGCTTCTTCTTGTCAGCGGCCTGACGCTCCTTCAGGTCGATGCGCTCCTGGGTGCGGCTGGCACGGTCGGCGAAGTTCTCCGCGTCGGCGCTGAGGTTGGCCAGCTGGGTGTCCAGCTTGTTGTTGGCGACGGCCGGCTTGACCGTGTCGGCGGCCGCCATCGACGTGGTGTCCTCCTTGGTCTCCTCGGCACCGCCCACACCGCCGACGGAGGCCGCGGCGATACCGGCGACGCTCATGACGCAGGCGGAGGGCACGGCGACGGTGAGGAGCGCGGAGCGCTTCGCCGGGGTACGGCGGCGGCCCCGGCCGCCGCCGTTGCGCGGGGCGGAGCGGCTCACGGGGCGTACGGGGACGGACGCCGGTTCGGCTGTCAGGTCGGCGACGTCCTGAGTCTGCTCCGCGTGCCCCGTCCCCGCCTCGTGGGCCTCGTCGCGGTCGGCGGGGTGCGCGTGCTCGGCCTCGTACGCCTCGGTCTGCGAGGACCGCGTGTCGTACCCGTCGGTCCGGCCTGCCTCGGGGGCGTACAGATCGGTCTGCCCGGTGTCGGCGGTGCCGGAATCGACGTGCGCGCCGGGGGAGTCGTAGAAGCCGGTGCTCTGCGAGCCGGGGGATTCGTGCGAGCCGGGGGTGTCCTGGGGGCCGAACTCGGCCGTGCCGTACGACTCGTAGGAAGCCGGCTGGTGTTCGTACGAGGGATACGACGTCTGTTCGGGTGCGTACGCGGCGTTCTCGGGCGTGGCGCCGGTGTTCCAGGCGGTGGCGTCGTAGGTGCCGGTGTCGGGGGCCGCGTAGCTTTCGTACCCCGCGGTCTCGAAGGCGGGGGCGGCGTAGGTGCCTGTCGTGTAGACGGTGCTGTCGAACGTCGTGGTGGCGAAGGCGCCGGTGTCGCCCGTGGCCCACTGGTCGGCGCCGCCGGTGTGGTCCCAACCGCTCGTGTCCCACTGGCCCGTCGCGTCGGGCGCGCCGTACTGGGCGGGGATCCCGGAACCGGGCTGCCAGGCCGCGGTGTCGGCGGTGTCGTAGCTCTGCGGGGCCTGTGGGTGGGCCTGGGCGGCATAGGCGTCGTACTGGGCCTGTTGGTGCGCTCCGGTGTCCCAGGACCCGACGTCGTTGCCGCCGTAGGAACCGTCGTACGTGGTGTAACCGCCGCCGTACGTCTCATGGCTGCTGTCCTGCTGACCCGGCAGGTTTCCGAAGAGCGGGTCGACTTCGTAGCTGCCGGTGGGACTGTCGTATCCGACGTACCCGGCGTGGGGGTGCTGGTCGTTCACCAACTTCTCTCTCGCCTCGGCAGCAGGACCTCTTCCGGGGTCTGTGGGGGGATCCCGGGGTGAGCAGTGGCCGCGACTGTACCCGGCGGTACGAGGGGACGACAATCTTCGGCGGCCTCCAGCCGCTCAGGAATCGGGCAATCGGCTGCCTTTCGGTGGACGGCGGAACCATGTTTGGCTCTATGTTCGAAATTCGTTCTAATCGAGGGGCGGTTCGCGGTCCTTTCCGTCGGAGATGTCGGGTGATCTGCCGCCAGGAATCAGGCCACGGAGGCGGCCCCCGGGGTGCGGATGGCCGAACTGCCCGACTCGGGCGTGCCTTCGGGTGCGCACCCGAGCGGGGCCCCCAGTGCCTCGCGTATGGCGGTGGCGACCGCCGGATGCACCGGAAGGGCCAGATGACCGATGCCCGTGACGCGCACGTTCACCGCGTCCAGGTCGGGGTGGTCCACGCAGGCCGTTTCCACCGGGAGCATCACCCTGTCCAGTTCGCTCCAGAAGCTGACGAACCGTGTGCTGCAACCAGCGGCGGGGAGGCGGAGTTCCTCGATCAGGTCGGAGCCGCGGCGCATCTGCCGGACGATGGGGTGCGCCCCGGCCAGTGGGGCGACGGCGGTGCCGCCGTGCGGTGTGCCGAGGGTGACGAGCGTGCGCACCCTGCGGTCGCCGCCGAGCCGCTGCACGTAGTACCGCGCGATCAGGCCGCCGAGGCTGTGGCCCACGACATCGACCCGATCGTGCCCGGTGCGGGCGCAGATCTCCTCGACATGGCGGTCCAGCAGCTCGGCCGCCGCGCGGATGTCGCAGGTCAGCGGCGAGTAGTTGAGTGATTCCAGGCGACGCCAGCCGTTTCGCGCCAGTGAGCGGCGGAGCAGCACGAACACGGAACGGTTGTCGATGAAACCGTGCAGCAGGACGACCGGCGGGCGCTCGCCGATCGCCGTGGGCGGGGCGGACGTGTCGGCCGAACGGGTGATCCTGCCGGATCCGGATGCGGGCGTGGGTGCGGATGTGGGCGGGGGCGTGGTTGCGGGCGCGGGACCCGGTTCCGCGCCGCCGGCCGGTCCGGAGTCCGGCTTCGGTGGTGTACGGGGCCGGGTTCCGGATGTCCGGTCGGACGGCGCGATGGGGGTTCTGCGTTCGGGAGTGAGGCCCGTGGGATAGATGAGCACGTGCCCGGCCAGGATCGCCAGCTCCAGGGCGGTGGCTCTGACCAGCGCCGAGGACAGCCAGGTGGGACGCGGGCACGGCCCGCGCAGCAACGGGGGTAGGAAGGACAGGACCTTCATGGCCGACCTCCTGCACCGGCATGCGGGGGAGGCGGCTCCCTGCCCCGTACGCCCTCACGGGGAGTCGCTGCGGAGGCGGCCCGCGGCCTGAGCGGCCGGGGCCGTACCACCGTGCCGTGCGGCTGACGGCACGGTGGTACGACGACCTCGTTGCGGCTCCCCTGGCGCCGTTCACCGCACGGCCCCTGGGCCGCTCGGTGCGGAGAACGACGCTTGGCGAACATGTCCCGTGTGTGATTTCCCCCTCCCGGTCCACCGCGAAACGACGCTGTGCGGGATGCTGTGGATAACGTTCGTTCACATCCCCGGCCCTTCAGGTACGGGAGACGCGTGTGGAGGCATTGATGGGTGTGACCGGTCCGATCCGTGTGGTGGTTGCCAAACCGGGCCTCGACGGCCATGACCGAGGTGCAAAGGTGATCGCGCGGGCCCTGCGTGACGCGGGCATGGAGGTCATCTACACGGGGCTCCACCAGACCCCCGAGCAGATCGTGGACACGGCGATCCAGGAGGACGCCGACGCCATCGGCCTCTCGATCCTCTCGGGCGCGCACAACACGCTCTTCGCGAAGGTGATCGAGCTGCTGAAGGAGCGCGACGCGGAGGACATCAAGGTGTTCGGCGGCGGCATCATCCCCGAGGCGGACATCGCGCCGTTGAAGGAGCAGGGCGTCGCGGAGATCTTCACCCCTGGTGCGACGACGACCTCGATCGTCGACTGGGTCAACGCTCACGTCCGCCAGCCCGCCGAGGCCTGAACCGGAGCGTCCGCCGGCGGGCTGCCCGGGAACACCGCCCGTACGCCGGCGGGACACGGCCCGGCATGCCGCCCGGAGGCCCCGGCGAGGTCCGCATGCCGCCCGGCGGTGTCCCGGTGTGGCCCCGGCGAGGCCCCCTTGTGCCCGCCCCCGGCGAGGCCCCGAAGCAGGTGCTCGGGAAGGGCCCGCCCGGGATCGGTGCCCGGGCGGCTCGGGCTCCGCGCCGCGGGGGCCTGATGGCGCTGCCGGGCGCCCCTGCCGGGCCGTCCCTCTGCCGGGCCGCCCGGGTCGGGGCGAGCGCTCAGTCCGCGCTGTCCGGCGTCAGTTCCGCTTCCATCGTGGCGCGCAGGCGCAGCGTGGACACCAGGCGCTGGAACGCTTCCGACCAGTAGCCGCCCGCGCCCGGTGACGCCCCTTCCGGTTCGTCCGGTGTGGTGGTGAGCACCGCGAGCCGGTCCGCCTCGGCGGGGTCCAGGCAGCGCTCCGCGAGGCCCATCACCCCGCTGAAGCTCCACGGGTAACTCCCGGCGTCCCGCGCGATGTCGAGGGCGTCGACCACCGACCGGCCGAGCGGGCCCTCCCACGGCACGGGGCAGACGCCGAGCAGTTGGAACGCCTCGGACAGACCGTGCGCCGCTATGAAGTCCGCCACCCAGAGGGCCCGTTCGGTCGGGGGCAGCGTGGCGAGGAGCTGCGAGCGCTGCGCCAGGGACGCGGTCCCCGGGCCGTTCGCCGGAGGTGTCGACGGGGTGCCGAGCAGAGCCCGCGCCCATTCAGGGTCCCGCTGCCGCACTGCCGCCCGGCACCAGGCGGCGTGCAGTTCAGCGCCCCAGCCGTCGGCGACCGGGAGCGCCACGAGCTCCCGCGCCCCCCGGCCCCCGAACCTCACGCGCCAGACGCCGAGCGGAGTCGCCTCCACCAACTGCCCCAGCCACCAGGACCGCTCGCCCCGACCCGAGGGAGGCACCGGCACGAGGCCGTCGCGCTCCATCCCCGCGTCGCACTCGTGCGGCGCCTCCACGGCTACGGACAGGACGTCCCCCGCGCGGTCGGGATTCACGCACGACGTCGCGCGGGCCGCCATCCGCCCGGCGAGTGCCGATTCCGGCAGCGCGGAGAGCAGTTCGGCCGCAGTGGTGCGGACCATCCGACTGCGGTCCGTCAGGGCCTCCTCCAGGAAGGGCTCGTCGGCACCGGAAAGGCCCGCCCGCAGGGAGTCGAGGAACATCAGCCGGTCCTCCGCCCGTTCCGTGGACCATGTTCCGGCGAGCAGGGCCCGGGCCGCGCCTGGATCACGCTCCCGTACGGCACCGAGCAGCGCCACCCGTTCCGCGAAGAGCCCTTCCGCCCAAAGTCGGCGCACCGACTCCGGGTCCGCAGCGTCCGGCCGGTGCGCCCCACGTGACGTGGCGCGCAGCGCGAACCTCCACTCGGGGTTCAGCCCTGCCAGCCAGAGCCCGCGCGGCCCGGCGAACGCCAGCACGTGCGGACGCAGATCCGTGCGTGCTCTGGCCGCGTCCAGCAGCGCCGGCAGCAGCTCGGCCGGCGCCCGGTAACCGCGCGCACCCGCCGAGGCCAGCCACTGGGGGATGAGCTCGGTGAGATCGGGAGCCGTGCCCCGGCGTCCGCCGCCCGACGAACCCGAGCGGTCCGCGAGCAGTTGTGCGAGCCGGAGCCGGGCGGCCGCCGGGATCGGCGGCCGGGGATCGGCGGGTGCGGGAGCGGGCGGCACGGCCTTCGGTGCCGGGCGCAGAGCGGCACGGCGCCGGACGGTGTGCAGAGCCGCCGCATCCAGGAGCGCGACCGGACCGGCCGGCTTCCCGTCGTCCGCCCGTAGGGGGCGGCGGTTTGTGCCGAGCAGCGCCGCGGTGACGAGATCCTCCCAGGGGCCGCTCATCGGCGCTGCCGGGCTCGTCGGCGCACCGGCTGTCGTGCTGGTGATGGGCATCGGGTTCCCTCCGGTCGTCCGGGAATCGGGGATCGCGGGTCGTGGGCATGCATTGCCGCCGCAGGGTCCGGCGTCGACGTGGACCGTCGGCCGGTGCGTCAGGCGAGCGTCACGATCCCCCTCGCGCCGATGCCGTCGGACAACTCGGGGAACCACGCCGCGAGCGGCTCGAAGCCCCGGTGCCCGCACTCGCCGAACACGGTCAGGGGTTCACCGCCGGAGAACGCCACGAGCCGCCACAGCCCCGGCCGTGCCCACGCTGAGGGCGCGACCGGCAGGGCGGAGCCGTCCACCGAGCTGATCAACCGCCAGCCGTCCCCGGACGGCGCGGGTATGACCTCGCGCAGCACGACCGGCCAGGCGTCCAGCCAGGGGTCGTCCCTCAGCGCCCGGCCGTAGGCGGCGACCGCGTCGGCCGTCGTACCGCCGACTGGAGGTGAGGCCGCCGGCGCGGGATCGCCGAACCGCTGTCCCAGTTCGGCCCTCAGCCGCCCGCCCCCGGGGTAAGGAGTGACCTCGGCGTCGATCACGGAACCCGCCGGCAGGCTCAGCGCCGGAGCGCGTCCGGCAGCCCCGAAGGACAGCAGCAGCGCGGTCTGCCCCGACTCACCTCCGTACAGCCAGATGCGGCGGGTGACGATCCGGCCGTCCGGTGCGTCGTGCTGCGCGAGGACCAGCCAGCGGTCGCGGACGGCGGGGCCCTCGGCCGAAGCCGTCAGCCCCACTCTCGTACGCACGGTGGCGGCCAGCGGGGCGGGCAGCCCGTCCAGTCCGATCCAGGCGGTGTCCAGCAGGTGCAGCAGCGCGCACTCCTCCAGCAGCCGCGCCGGCCAGCCCGGCCCCGATGCCGGGACCGATCCCAACTCCCGAACACGGCCGGCGAGTCCGGGCGCCTGGGCGTCGACCATGCGGGCCGCCGTCTCCTCCCAGAGCGTGTGGTCGGATCTCTCCGCTGACGCGAGTCCACCGCGCAGCAGATCGGCGAGGCGCTGTTCCAGCTCCCGCGCCCCGCCCGTGATGCGCTCGGCCCTGCGGTCGGCGCGCCGCTCCGCCGCGCGTGACCGCCCGGCGGCCGAGGCGTCCGAAGCCCCGCCGTCCGAAGCCCGGCCTCCCGAAGCCCCGCCGAGGCGGTCCGCCACGGTCCGGCCGGTCGCCGGGTCGGCGGTCCGCGCGGGTTCCTCCCCCTGTGAAAGCAGCATGGGACCGACGGTAGAGCGCCCCACTGACAATGCCGTCGGACCTGCGGTCATGCCTGCCGCGGAGTGAGCCTGCGGAGTCTTTGGGAGACGTCCGGGCGAAGGGGAGCAGTTCCGAGCGAGCGGCGGCCGGGACCGATTGTCAGTGCCGTGGTGCACGGTGGAAACCGCATCGGTTCGACCGATTCGGAGGGGGATCCATGACCGTGTCCGCACAGACCGGCGCAGCCGGCGGCCAAGTTCTGAGACCGCATGCCGAGCATGCCTTCGCCCACGAGCTGAAGGCGCTCGCGGCAGCCGACGACCGTCCTCGGCCCACCCGTTGGAAGCTGTCGCCCTGGGCCGTCTCCACGTACCTGCTGGGTGGGACGCTCCCGGACGGCACGCTCGTCACGCCGAAGTACGTGGGCCCGCGCCGACTCGTCGAGGTCGCCGTGACCACACTCGCCACGGACCGCGCCCTTCTGCTCCTCGGCGTGCCGGGCACCGCCAAGACCTGGGTCTCCGAGCATCTCGCCGCGGCCGTCAGCGGGGACTCCACACTGCTCGTCCAGGGCACCGCCGGCACC
The DNA here is from genome assembly GCF_040660235.1 of Streptomyces sp. NPDC049970. Taxonomy (NCBI): domain Bacteria; kingdom Bacillati; phylum Actinomycetota; class Actinomycetes; order Kitasatosporales; family Streptomycetaceae; genus Streptomyces; species Streptomyces sp. NPDC049970. The sequence continues at coordinate 331,973 of NZ_JBFALP010000004.1, forward strand.
CCCGAGGAAGCCGTCCGCTACGGCTGGAACTACGCGCAGTTGCTGGCGAGCGGGCCCAGCCGGGAGGCCCTGGTGCCGAGCCCCGTCATGCGGGCCATGGCCGAGGGGATGACCGCCAGGGTCGAGGAGCTCACCCGTATCCCGGCCGATGTCCAGGACGCGCTCATCACGGTCCTCTCGGAGAAGACGCTCCCCGTCCCCGAGCTCGGCCAGGAGGTCCAGGCGGTCCGGGGGTTCAACCTCATCGCCACCGCGAACGACCGCGACCGGGGGGTCAACGAGCTCTCCAGCGCCCTGCGCCGCCGGTTCAACACCGTGGTGCTGCCTCTGCCCGCGACCGCCGAGGCCGAGGTGGACATCGTGTCCCGGCGCGTCGCCCAGATCGGACTCTCGCTCGACCTGCCCGCCGCCCCGGACGGAATGGCCGAGATCCGCCGCGTCGTCACCGTTTTCCGGGAACTGCGCGACGGCGTCACCACCGACGGCCGCACCAGACTCAAGTCCCCCTCCGGGACGCTGTCCACGGCCGAGGCCATCTCCGTCGTCACCGGAGGCCTCGCGCTGGCGGCCCACTTCGGCGACGGCGTCCTGCGTCCGGACGACGTGGCGGCCGGAATCCTCGGCGCCGTCGTCCGCGACCCCACCGCGGACCGCGTGATCTGGCAGGAGTACGTCGAGACCGTGGTCCGGGAGCGCGAGGGCTGGAAGGACTTCTACCGCGCCTGCCGAGAGGCCTCCGTATGACGCCCCGCGCACCGGGGGCCGCCGCCCCGTCCGGGGGACCGCTGCTGCTGGGGGTGCGCCACCACGGTCCGGGGTCCGCCCGCGCGGTGCTGGCCGCCCTGGAAGCGGCGCGCCCGCGCGCGGTGCTCGTCGAAGGGCCGCCGGAGGGCGACGCGTTGCTGCCGCTCGCCGCCGACGGCCGTATGCGGCCACCCGTCGCGCTGCTCGCCCATGCCGTGGACGACCCCGGGCGGGCCGCGTTCTGGCCGATGGCCGAGTTCTCGCCCGAGTGGGTGGCGATCCGCTGGGCGCTGGCGCACGCGGTGCCGGTGCGCTTCGTGGACCTGCCCGCCGCCAACTCCCTTGCGATGAGGGAGCGTCCTGAGGACGGCCAGGACGACGGCGACCTGGGCATCGACCCCATCGGCATCCTGGCCGGGACCGCGGGGTACGACGACCCCGAGCGATGGTGGGAGGACGTCGTCGAGCACCGCTCTCAGGCCGGGGCGCGGACCGACGCGTGTGCGCCGTTCGCCGCACTCGCCGAAGCGATGACGGCGCTGCGCGAGGCGTACGGGGACGGGGGACACCCCCAGGACGCCGTCCGGGAGGCCTGCATGCGCCTGCGACTGCGCTCCGCCCGCAAGGAGTTCGGAGACGACATCGCCGTGGTCTGCGGCGCCTGGCACGTCCCCGCGCTCGCCGCGAGGACGACGGTCGCCGCCGACCGTTCCCTCCTCAGAGGCATCCCCAGGATCAGGACCGAGCTGACCTGGGTGCCGTGGACCCATCGCAGGCTCGCCCGGCGCAGTGGATACGGCGCGGGCATCGAGTCACCCGGCTGGTACGGGCACCTCTTCGGCTCGCCCGACCGCCCCGTCGAACGCTGGATGACCAGGGTCGCCGGACTCCTGCGCGGGGAGGACATGCCAGTCTCCTCGGCCCATGTCATCGAGGCCGTCCGGCTGGCCGGGACACTGGCGGCCCTCCGGGGGCGCCCGGCCGTCGGGCTCGCGGAGGCCACCGACGCTGTCAGGGCCGTCATGTGCGGGGGCTCCGACGTGCCGCTCGCCCTCGTGCACGACCGCCTGGTCGTCGGCGAGATCCTGGGTGAGGTCCCGGACGGCGCCCCCGCCGTTCCCCTCCAGCGCGACCTGACCCGGCAGCAACGCTCCCTGCGGCTCGGGCCGGAGGCGGAGCCGCGCGAACTGGAGCTCGATCTGCGCAAGGACAACGACGCGGCCCGCAGCAGGCTGCTGCACCGGCTGCGGCTCCTCGATGTGTCGTGGGGCACACCCGCCGCCGGTCGGGGCAGCACGGGCACGTTCCGGGAGAGCTGGCGGCTGCGCTGGGAGCCCGAACTCCTCGTGCGGGTCGCGGAAGCCGGTGTGTGGGGCACCACCGTGCTGGGCGCCGCGACCGCCAGGGCCGAGTCGGATGCGGTCTCGGCGTCCTCACTCGCCGAGGTCACCACGCTCGCCGAGCAGTGCCTCCTGGCCGGGCTGCCCGAGGCGTTGCCCGTCGTGATGCGGGCACTCGCCGACCGGGCGGCCCTGGACGCGGACGTCGGCCACCTCGCGGACGCCCTGCCCGCCCTGGCCCGCTCCATGAGGTACGGGGACGTGCGGTCCACGGGCACCACGGCACTCGGCGAGGTCGCGGTCGGTCTCGCCCGCCGTGTCTGCGTGGGTCTGCCGCCCGCCTGCACCGGCCTGGACGCGGAGAGTGCCGACCTGGCGCGCCGACGGCTGGACGGTGTCCACGGCGCGATCGGACTGCTCGGCGACGCCGTGGGGGCGGACGGGCTGACGGAGCGCTGGACGGGGACCCTGCGCAGACTCGCCTCCAGGGACACGGTCGCCCCTCCGGTCCGGGGACGCGCCACGCGAGTGCTCCTCGACGAAGGGCGCGCGACCGAGGAGGAGGCGGCACGGCTGATGGCCCTGGCTCTGTCCCCGGGCGCCCCACCCGCCGAGGCGGCGGCCTGGATCGAGGGCTTCGTCGGGGGAGCCTCGGGCGGCGGCATGCTGCTCGTCCACGACACACGGCTCCTCGGCCTGGTCGACGCCTGGCTGACGGGCATACCGGCCGAGACGTTCACCGGCGTACTCCCCTTGCTGCGCCGTACGTTCGCGTCGTACGAGCCAGGTGTCCGGCGGACGCTGGGCGAACTCGTCCGTCGCGGACCGGGCCCCGGGAGGGCGGCCGGCGGGGGCGGAACGCCGGCACCGGGCTTCGGCGAGGGACTCGACGAGGAGCGGGCGGACGCCGTGACCCCGGTGGTCCGGCTGCTGCTCGGCCTCCCCGCCCCCGAGGAACGGGCGGTGGCGGGATGACCGCGCACCCGACGGCGGGCACCGGGGCCGGTGGGACGCGGCCCACGACGGAGCAGAGGGAGGCGGAGGAGGAGAGGACGATGACCGGGGCATCAGGGGACGACGAGCGGCTGCGGCGCTGGCGCATGGTGCTCGGCGCGGACGGTGCCGAGGGCACGGGGCACACGCCCACCGGCCGTGACGCGGCGATGGACGGCGCGCTGAGCACGTTGTACGGCGGCGGGAGGAGACAGAGCGGCCGTGGCGGATCCGAGCGGTCCGCCGGGCTCGGGGCGTCCGCCCCTTCGGTCGCCCGCTGGCTCGGCGACATCCGTACGTACTTCCCGGTCCCCGTCGTCCAGGTCATGCAGCGTGACGCGATCGACCGTCTCGGGCTGGCCGCACTGCTGCTGGAGCCGGAGATGCTGGAGGCCGTCGAGCCGGACGTGCACCTCGTCGGCGCGCTGCTCGCCCTCGACAAGGCCATGCCGGAGACGACGCGGGAGACCGCGCGAGCCGTCGTGCGCAAGGTCACCGAGGACCTCGAGCGCCGCCTGGCCACCCGGACGAGGGCCGTGCTCACCGGCGCGCTGGACCGTTCGGCCAGGGCCCGCAGGCCACGCCACCGGGACATCGACTGGGACCGCACGATCCGGGCCAACCTCAGGAACTACGTCCCGCTCCCCGGACAGCACGGCGCCGGCACGGTGGTTCCCGAGCGACTCGTCGGATACGGGCGTACGGACCGATCGGTGAAGAAGGACGTCATCCTCTGTGTCGACCAGTCGGGTTCCATGGCGTCCTCCGTCGTCCACGCCTCCGTCTTCGGCGCGGTCCTCGCCTCCATGCGGACCCTGTCGACGCGGCTCGTCGTCTTCGACACGTCCGTCGTCGACCTCACCGACCAGCTCGACGACCCGGTCGACGTGCTGTTCGGCACCCGGCTGGGCGGCGGTACGGACATAAACCGGGCCCTCGCCTACTGCCAGTCGAGGATCACCCGCCCTGCGGAGACGGTCGTCGTCCTCATAAGCGATCTCCACGAGGGGGGCATCCGCGACGAGATGGTCAGGCGGGCCGCAGCGATGAAGGCGTCGGGGGTGCAGTTCGTGACCCTGCTCGCGCTGTCGGACGAGGGCGCCCCCTCCTACGACCGGGAGCACGCCGCCGCACTGGCGGCGCTCGGCGCACCGGCCTTCGCCTGCACGCCCGACCTCTTCCCCGAGGTCATGGCCGCTGCGCTCGAGAGGCGGCCCCTGCCGATACCCGACCACGGAGGATGAGGCCGCCGGGGCGGATCGTCGGCGTACCGGCGCGTCCGTCCGGCGGCGCGACCGGTCCGTGCTCCAGGGCGCGGGTCGCTCCGGCCCGCCCCGAGGACGTGGCGTTTTGTCCCTCGTACGGCGGTCACCAGCGCGATCTGTGACTGTTATCACCGCTCAGGTGTGATCTGCAATTTAGGGTCCGACCGGGCGCGGGGATAACCTGCCGGATGGACATGCCGCGTACCGGGTCACCGTGTGCGCCTCCCTAGTGACTGCGCAGTCACGTTGCCCTCGCGGCACGCCCACGCAGAAAACGAACCGCGAGACCACTAAAAGGGACGGACGCGCGTGGACCTGTTCGAGTACCAGGCGAGGGACCTCTTCGCCAAGCACGGTGTACCGGTGCTGGCCGGTGAAGTGATCGACACGCCTGAGGCAGCCCGCGAGGCGACCGAGCGGCTGGGCGGCAAGTCCGTCGTCAAGGCGCAGGTGAAGGTCGGAGGCCGCGGCAAGGCCGGCGGCGTCAAGCTGGCCGCCACCCCCGACGAGGCGGTCGCCCGGGCGACCGACATCCTCGGCATGGACATCAAGGGCCACACGGTCCACAACGTGATGATCGCCGAGCTGTCCCCGGAGATCGAGGCGGAGTACTACGTCTCGTACCTCCTCGACCGCACCAACCGCACCTTCCTGGCCATGGCCTCGGTGCAGGGCGGCATGGACATCGAGGAGGTCGCGGAGAAGACCCCCGAGGCCCTCGCGAAGGTCCCGGTCAACGCCGTCGACGGGGTCGACATCGTCAAGGCCCGCGAGATCGTGGCCCAGGCGAAGTTCCCGGCCGACGTCGCCGAGGGTGTCGCCGAGGCCATGGTGACCCTGTGGGACACCTTCGTCGCCGAGGACGCCCTCCTCGTCGAGGTCAACCCGCTGGTGAAGACCAAGGACGGCCGGATCCTGGCACTGGACGGCAAGGTGTCTCTCGACGAGAACGCCGACTTCCGCCAGCCCGACCACGATGCGCTCGAGGACAAGGCCGCGGCCAACCCCCTCGAGGCCGCCGCCAAGGCCAAGAACCTCAACTACGTCAAGCTCGAGGGCGAGGTCGGCATCATCGGTAACGGTGCCGGTCTGGTCATGTCGACCCTGGACGTCGTCGCGTACGCCGGTGAGAAGCACGGCCACGTGAAGCCCGCCAACTTCCTCGACATCGGTGGCGGCGCCTCCGCAGAGGTCATGGCGAACGGCCTCGAGATCATCCTCGGCGACCCGGACGTCAAGTCCGTCTTCGTCAACGTCTTCGGCGGCATCACCGCCTGCGACGAGGTCGCCAACGGCATCGTCCAGGCCCTGGAGCTGCTCAAGTCCAAGGGTGAGGACGTCACCAAGCCGCTGGTCGTGCGCCTCGACGGCAACAACGCGGAGCTGGGTCGCAAGATCCTCTCCGACGCCAACCACCCGCTCGTGCAGCGCGTGGACACCATGGACGGCGCGGCCGACAAGGCCGCCGAGCTCGCCGCGGCTGCGAAGTAAGGGACGAGGGACTCCAACACCATGGCTATCTTCCTCACCAAGGACAGCAAGGTCATCGTCCAGGGGATGACCGGCGCGACGGGCATGAAGCACACCAAGCTCATGCTCGCCGACGGCACCAACATCGTCGGCGGCGTGAACCCGCGCAAGGCCGGCACCTCCGTCGACTTCGACGGCAACGAGGTCCCGGTCTTCGGTTCCGTCAAGGAAGCGATCGAGAAGACCGGCGCGAACGTGTCCGTCCTCTTCGTCCCGCCGGCGTTCGCGAAGGCCGCCGTCGTCGAGGCGATCGACGCCGAGATCCCGCTGGCCGTCGTGATCACCGAGGGCATCGCCGTCCACGACTCGGCGGCCTTCTGGGCGTACGCCGGCTCGAAGGGCAACAAGACCCGGATCATCGGCCCGAACTGCCCCGGCCTCATCACCCCCGGCCAGTCCAACGCCGGCATCATCCCGGGCGACATCACCAAGCCCGGCCGCATCGGTCTCGTGTCCAAGTCCGGCACGCTGACCTACCAGATGATGTACGAGCTCCGTGACATCGGCTTCTCGTCCGCCGTCGGCATCGGTGGCGACCCGGTCATCGGCACGACGCACATCGACGCCCTCGCGGCGTTCGAGGCGGACCCCGAGACCGACCTCATCGTGATGATCGGCGAGATCGGCGGCGACGCCGAGGAGCGTGCCGCCGACTACATCGCATCGAGCGTCACGAAGCCGGTCGTCGGCTACGTCGCGGGCTTCACCGCCCCGGAGGGCAAGACCATGGGCCACGCGGGCGCCATCGTCTCCGGTTCCTCCGGCACCGCGCAGGCCAAGAAGGAGGCCCTCGAGGCCGCCGGCGTCAAGGTCGGCAAGACGCCGACCGAGACCGCCGAGCTCGCGCGCGCGATCCTCGGCGGCTGACCGCCGCAGCGTCACCGCGTCACCGCGCGGAAACGGCGCGGGCCCGCACCCCGTTCACGACGGGGCGCGGGCCCGCGCCGTTTCCGTACCCGGTGGCCGGACGGCGGAGCGGACACCGGTGCCCACGCGCGTCGGGGCGGGCGGAGCAGGGAACGTCGGCCAGGGAGCATCGGTCAGGGAGTGCCGGCCGGAGAACGCGTCTCAGGGGATGCGGGGAACCAGTCGTTCCGGTCCGTGTACGAGCTTCTCCCGCAGCGCCTTCTGCAACTTCAGGTCCTGAGGTGTCAGCCGCTCCGGTCCGCCCCTCGGAGGCACGCCGCCCACCCGTTCGGGGGGCGAGAGAGGCTGCTCGTACTGCGTGGGGGCCGTGCGCAGCGTGAAGGCCGTGGTCCCGATGAGCAGCACCCCGAAACAGACCGCCGCCCGCGTCCAGAGCCGCGCGACGCGCTCGCCGCCCCTGCGTACCGACGGGGCCGCCGGAGGCTCTGGCACGTCCTCGGCCAGGGCGAGAGCACCGAGCCGCTCCCGGAACAGCGCGGTCTGCCTCCCGGATTCCGCGGGCGTGGCCAGCTCGGGGAGCCGCTCGCCGACGGCCGCCCGGGCGTTGATCAACCTGCTCGCCGCGGCGGAGGTACTGGCCTCCGTCTCGGCGGCCGTCTCCGGAAGCCCCAGCCCCACGCCGTCGTGGAGCAGCAGCGTGCGGCGGTACGCCGGAGGCAGGCTGAGCAGCGCGTCGAGCAGTGCCTTCCTCCCGGGCTCCCCGGGCGGTGCGTCGGCGCGGCGGTGGGCACGGCGCAGGCGGTGCCAGGGCGACATCGCGTACTCGTACGCCGCCGCCCGTACCCAGCCCGCCGGGTCGCGGTCCCTGGCGACCTCGGGCCAGCGCTGCCAGGCGCTTCTGAACGCGTGCTCGACGGCCTCCCGGGAGAGCCGGCGGCGGCCCGTCAGCAGATACATCTGACGGGTGAGGCCGGGCGCCGTTCGGCCGTACAGGGAGTCGAACGCCGCCTCGGCCGTGAGGCCCGGCGGGGTCTGCGCGGCGGGGGGCTGCTCCTTGCCCTCCGGTGCGCTCGTCGCCGGTGCGGCCGCCGGTGCGCTCGTCGGCGAGGAGTCGGAGGGTTCCGGGGCCGGGCCGGCCGTACGCGCCGGACCGGGTGACGAGGTGTCCGGTGACGCCCCATCCGGTGAGAGGGCGTCAGGTGTGGGTGTGTCAGGTGTCGTGTCCGTGGCTGGTGCGGTCGGGGCGCTCGCGGTGGCGCCGGTACCGGGCTCGGTCGGGGACATCGTGCTGCTCCCGGTGGCTTCGACGGAGGGATCGGATGCGGTACGGGGCTCGGCGGAGCCGATCAGCCTGGCGTACGCGGCACGCCGGCGGCCTCGCGGGTTGGTGCGCCCTGTCTCCCAGGCGCGGACGGTGGCGCGTGTCACGCCCACGGCCGCCGCGACCTGCTCCTCACTCAGTGACCTCGCCTCACGCAGCCTGCGGCGCTCCTTGGGGGAGGGCAACGGGGCGGCGTGGGACGGACCGGTGGTGCCCCGTGTCATGGCCGGCCTCCGTTCCCGGCGGCGGCACTGCAATGGGTGAAAAAGTACATAAACGTATATTGAGCGACACAGCGGCCGTTCGCCCGTTACACGAAATAAGCGCGTGTCGTTGGCAGCATGGCCGCGTGACCCAAGTGACCCAGCGCAGCCCGATGTTGTCTGCCGAACGGGGCAGGTCCGCCGTACTGGCCTCCGCCTTCGCGCGCGGAGCGATCGCCGCAGGGCTCGGGCTCGGTTCGCTGGCCGTCCTGGTCATGGTGCTGTGGATCAGCTCGCCGTACCCCGACAGCGGGCCGGAGGGGGCCTTCCATGTCGCCACCGGTCTCTGGCTGCTGGCCCACGGCGGCGAACTCGTCCGGGCCGACACCCTCAGCGGGCATCCGGCACCGGTGGCGACCGTGCCCCTGCTGCTCGTCCTGCTGCCCGTGTGGCTGGTGCACCGGGCGGCCCGGGACTCGGCGGAGACCGACGAGGGGGCCACGGAAACGCACTCGGCGGTCGGGGTGTTCTGCGCGGTGAGCGCCGGCTACCTGCTGGTGGTGCTCGGGGCCGCGGCGTACGGGCGGGGCGGTGGACTGCCCGTCGATCGGGCCACGCTCGCCTTCCCCGTCGCCGTCGTCGTGACCGGTTCCGCCGCCGCGGGAACCTGGGTGGCGCGAGGGCGTCCGCTGGGATCGTTCCTGGTCTGGGCGCCGCTCAGCCTCCAGGAGGCCGCGGCCCGAACCGATTTCAGGTCGGCCGCCGGGGCCGCCCTGCGGTCCGCCGCCGCCGGTGTGCTGGCCCTGCTCGCGGGGGGCGCGCTGCTGTTCGCGGTGGCGCTGGTCTGGCACGCGGGTGCCGCGAGGGAATCCCTGCTCGGGCTCTCGGGCCACTGGGCGGGCCGGTCCGCCCTGCTCCTGCTGGCCGCGGCGCTCGTGCCGAACGCGGCGGTGTGGGGGGCCGCGTACGGCCTCGGTCCGGGGTTCGCCCTCGGTACGGCGTCCACGGTCACCCCGTTCGCCTTCGCCGGACACCCCGCGCTGCCGGACTTCCCGCTGCTCGCGGCGGTGCCGTCACAGGGCCCTGGGACGGCGTGGAACTGGATGGCCGCCGTGGTTCCCGCCGCGGCCGGCCTGGCCGTCGGCCGGTGTGCCGCGCGGGGGGCGGCGCCTGCGCGCGGTGACCGGGAGAAGGCCTGGGGGCAGGGGAGGACGGCGCTCGTGGCAGCACTTGCCGCCCTGGGCTGCGGGATCGGCGCGGCAGTCCTGGCCGCCGCGTCGGGAGGGCCGCTGGGCACCGGGGCGCTGGCCGAGTTCGGTCCGGTGTGGTGGCTGGTGGGTCCTGCCGCACTCGCGTGGACGGCCGTGATCGGCGTACCGGCCGCACTGCTGCTCAGGGTCTGGCGGCTGCGGGAGAACCGTTGGGGATGGCGCCGGGACGCGGTGGGCGGGAAGGCGGAACCCGCGGCGCCGGAGCGGACACCCGCAGGGAAGCCGGGGAAGGCTGCGGAGGTGGCGCCGGAGACGGCGAAGGACGCGGACGACGAACCGTACGACTTCCTGTCCGCGGGCTCCTGGCACGAGGACGGGGCGAGGAAAGCGCGCTGGGCCGCGCTCAGGAAGCGCTCGGGTGGGCTGATGGCCGACTTCCCGGCCGTTCCGGAGCCGGTGACCGGCGCGCCCTCCGCCCCGGTACCGCCGGACGGTGCGGCTCCCGGGCCCCTGGACGCCACCGCGGTGGCGGTCGATCCGGCGCCCGGTGCGGCCCCCGCGCCTGGCCCCGCACCTGAGCCGGCGCCGGTCCCGCCGGCCGAAGCCGGCCGCGATCGCACGGCACCCGCGTCCGAGCCCGGCTCCCCGTCGGCACCCGAGCCCGCGTCCGCACCGGCGTCCGGAACCGGGCCCGAGAAGCCGGACGGCCCGGTCCCGGACGCCGAGGGGCATCCGGAACCGGGCCGCGAGAGCGCTCCGTGACGGCCTCCGGAGCGGGTGGGGCTACTTCTTGACGCCGAAGAAGGGCTCCAGCGCATCCGGCAGCTTGTCGTTGCAGGCCAGGGCGCCGGACTTGGTGAGCGCGTCGTTCACGCAGGTGTAGTAGTCGCGGTACACCAGCTGAACCGTGTAGCCGGTGGCGACGATCGCCAGGGCGAGCAGGGCCGTCACCAGACCGCTCACGGCCGCCGTCGTCTGCTGGCGGCCGGTGCTCTGCCCGGTCGACTGTCCGGCCCCCGGCGCTCCGGCGGGCGAGGCCGGCGCGGTCGCGCGGTCCGGGGTTCCGCCGGACACCGCGGCGACACCGGTACGTGCGGCCTCGGGCTTCCGCGGTCCACCACGCAGCGCGCTGATCGACCAGTAGACGGCCAGTGCCCCGAGGAGCATCGCGATCTCGGGGAGGTCGAAGAGGGCGAAGAAGAACGCCCACATGCCGCCCAGCACCGCATAACGGGCGCGCCGCTGCGTGGGGTCGGTCGGGTCCCAGCGCAGCCCGCCGGGTTTGCCCTCGGGCCCGTCGCCCTGGCCGCCGGGCCCGCCGGTGTTGCCGGGACGGCCACCGAAGCCGCTGTCCTGCCGGCCCGGCTGCCGGTCGCTCCACTGGCTTCCCCAGGCAGGACGGTCCTCGGGCCGGCCGTCGCCGGTTCCGTCGTGGTCGCCCGTCGTGCGGCTCGGGCGGCGCGGCTGCCAGGGCTGGTCGGGCCGGTCCTCGGGCGGCGCGGCGAACGGGTTGTCGTCGGACGAATCGTTCGAGCCCGACGACCCGTTCGACCCCTTCGAGTCCGACGACCCCTTCGACCCGTTCGAGCCAGGACCCGACGAGGGCCCCGGCCCGGAGCCGGATTCCGGACCCGGCGACGAGGCGGAATCCGACGGGGACCCCGAGCCGGAGGAGGCTCCCGGCCCCGAGTCCCGTGATGAGTCGGGCGAAGAGGGCTGGCGCTCCCGCATCAGCGTGGAGGCCGGCGCGGGCAGCGGGTGGCCGAAGGCGGTGCGGAGGCGGTCCGGCATGTGGTGAACGTCTTCCCCATCTCGTCATTACCGCCCGGGGGCGGTTCCCTGTCCCCTGACGCTACCTCCCGGTCACGCCCCCGTCCCGTGGGGGCCGCCGGGAGTGCCGGTATCGTTGCTGACGGTCGGACCGTTCGTAGAGTTCCCCGTATCGCGGGACGAGCTTCATTCGTACGACCATACAAACGCTCTCCCGTACATCGCGTACCAGCTCCACCGCGCGAGAAAGGGCCCCGCCGTGGCCTCCCCGCCCCCCTCCGCCGCTCCGGCCCGTCTGGTCGTGCTCGTATCCGGCTCAGGCACGAATCTGCAAGCCCTGCTCGACGCGATCGGTGACGACCCCGAGGCCTACGGCGCCCGGATCGTCGCGGTCGGTGCGGACCGCCACGGCACCCTCGGCGCCGAGCGCGCCGAGCGTGCCGGGCTCCCGACCTTCGTCCGCAAGGTCGGCGAGTACGCGAGCCGCGAGGAGTGGGACGCGGCGCTGACCGCGGCCGTCGCCGAGCACCGTCCGGACCTCGTGGTGTCGGCGGGATTCATGAAGATCGTCGGCAAGGGGTTCCTCGCCGAGTTCGGCGGCCGGATCATCAACACCCACCCCGCCCTGCTCCCGAGCTTTCCCGGTGCTCACGGCGTGCGCGACGCGCTCGCGTACGGCGTGAGGGTCACCGGGTGCACCGTCCACTTCGTCGACGACGGCGTCGACACCGGTCCGATCATCGCGCAGGGCGTGGTCGAGGTGACCGAAGAGGAGACGGCGGAGGGCGAAGCCGCCCTCCACGAACGCATCAAGGAAGTCGAGCGCAAGCTGCTCGTCGAGGCCGTGGGGCGGCTCGCCCGCGACGGCTATCGCATTGAGGGACGAAAGGTTCATCTCGGTCATGTCGGTGAATAAGCCCATCCGCCGCGCCCTGGTCAGTGTCTACGACAAGACGGGGCTCGAAGACCTCGCCCGCGGTCTGCACGAGGCGGGTGTGGAGCTCGTCTCCACCGGCTCCACCGCCGGGAAGATCGCTGCCGCCGGAGTGCCGGTCACCAAGGTCGAGGAGCTCACCGGTTTCCCCGAGTGCCTCGACGGCCGCGTCAAGACGCTGCACCCCCGGGTGCACGCCGGCATCCTCGCCGACCTCCGGCTGGACGCCCACCGCGAGCAGCTCGCCGAGCTCGGCGTCGAGCCGTTCGACCTGGTCGTCGTGAACCTGTACCCCTTCAAGGCGACCGTCGCCTCGGGCGCCTCCGACGACGAGTGCGTCGAGCAGATCGACATCGGCGGCCCCTCGATGGTCCGCGCCGCCGCCAAGAACCACCCGTCCGTGGCCGTCGTCACCAGCCCGGAGCGCTACGCCGACGTCCTCGCGGCGGTCAAGGCGGGCGGCTTCGACCTGACCGCCCGCAAGCGGCTCGCCGCCGAGGCCTTCCAGCACACCGCCGCGTACGACGTGGCCGTGGCGTCCTGGTTCGCCGACGGCTACGCGGCCGCCGACGACTCCGGCTTCCCTGACTTCTCCGGCGCGACGTACGAGCGCAAGAACGTCCTGCGCTACGGCGAGAACCCGCACCAGCCCGCCGCGCTCTACACCTCGGGCGAGGGCGGCCTCGCCGAGGCCGAGCAGCTGCACGGCAAGGAGATGTCCTACAACAACTACACGGACACCGACGCCGCGCGCCGTGCCGCCTACGACCACGCCGAGCCGTGCGTCGCGATCATCAAGCACGCCAACCCGTGCGGCATCGCGATCGCGGACGACGTCGCCGAGGCCCACCGCAACGCACACGCCTGCGACCCGCTCTCCGCGTTCGGCGGCGTCATCGCCGTCAACCGCCCGGTCACCGCCGAGATGGCCGAGCAGGTCGCCGAGATCTTCACCGAGGTCATCGTGGCCCCGGCGTACGAGGACGGCGCCGTCGAGATCCTCGCCCGCAAGAAGAACATCCGGGTGCTCCGCTGCCCCGACGCCCCGTCCTCCACCGTCGAGGTCAAGCCGATCGACGGCGGTGCGCTGCTCCAGGTCACCGACCGGCTGCAGGCCGACGGCGACGACCCCGCCAACTGGACCCTGGCCACCGGCGAGGCGCTCTCCGCCGAGGAGCTCAGGGAGCTCGCCTTCGCCTGGAAGTCCTGCCGCGCGGTCAAGTCCAACGCGATCCTGCTCTCCAAGGACGGCGCCTCGGTCGGCGTCGGCATGGGCCAGGTCAACCGGGTCGACTCCGCGAAGCTCGCCGTCGAGCGGGCCGGCGAGGAGCGCGCGCGGGGTGCCTACGCCGCCTCCGACGCCTTCTTCCCCTTCCCGGACGGGCTGGAGATCCTGACCGCCGCGGGCATCAGGGCCGTGGCCCAGCCCGGCGGCTCGGTCCGCGACGAGCTGGTCGTCGAGGCCGCGAAGAAGGCCGGCGTGACCATGTACTTCACGGGCACCCGCCACTTCTTCCACTGACACCGCCGCGGTGCCACCACCGCACTCACGGGTACTCGTGACACGACCGCAGGCCGCACCCGCACGGGGTGCGGCCTGCGGTGCGTCCCGGACTACGGACCGCGGTCGCCCCTCTGTTCTAATGAATGGCCTTGTCGGGCCGCAGCCGGTGGAACCGGTCCGGCCGGCAGTGACCACTGAGGCATTTCGTTGCGGGGGCATCGTGCTCGACCTGAACCAGAGCGGTACCGACGTGCCGGGGAAGGCCCCCACGAGCAAGGCCGCCACCCCGCTCCACCCGGCACCGCTGCGCCCCTACCTGCTCGTCGCCACCCTGCTCTGCGCGGTCTACTTCCTCTACGCGTACGTACATTTCAGCCACTTCCAGTCGCCCTCCTGGGACCTGGGCATCTTCGAGCAGGAAGTGCGCGCCTACGCCGGTCTGAACGCCCCGGTCGTCGACATCAAGGGCCCCGGCTACCTCATCCTGGGCGACCACTTCAGCCCCGTGGTGGCGCTCCTCGCCCCGCTCTACCTGGTCTGGCCGTCCGCCGCCGCCCTGCTGTTCGCACAGGCCGCCCTGTTCGCCGCCTCCGCCGTGGTCGTCGGGCGCACGGTCCAGCAGGTGCTCGGCGGCCGTTCCGGCCTCTGCGCCACCGTCGCGTACGGGCTGTCCTGGGGCCTTCAGGAGGCGGTGAAGGCCGACTTCCACGAAATAGCCTTCGCCGTCCCGCTGATCGCGCTCGTCTGCCGCGCCCTTCTCCTGGAGCGCTGGCGGGCAGCCGTCCTGTGGGCGCTTCCCCTGGTCCTCGTCAAGGAGGACCTCGGGGTCACCGTCGCGGTCGTCGGCGGGCTCCTCGCCCTCCACGGCCGCCGGCTCCAGGGCCTGCTCCTGGCGGCCTTCGGCGTGTTCGCGTTCGCGGCGACCGTCCTGGTCCTCATACCGGCCGCCAGCAGCGCGGGAACGTACGACTACTGGAAGAAGATCGAGGAGAACGGCGGAGAGCGGGTGTCCCTGTTCGACTCCGTCCTCGGGGTGCTCGACTCGTCCGTCAAAATCGAGATGCTGGTCTTCCTGGTCGGCATCACCGCCTTCATGGCGCTCCGCTCCCCGCTGATCCTGCTCGTCCTGCCCACGCTCGGCTGGCGGCTGCTCTCCCAGGACTCCAACCACTGGGGCATGGTCTGGCACTACAGCGCGATCCTGATGCCGGTGGTCTTCCTGGCCATGGCCGACGGCATCAGGCGCAGCCGGGGGTCGAAGCGGCCGTGGCTCGTCTCGTACGCGAACGTCGCCGTCCCGGTCGCCACGGCGGTCGCCGTCGCCCTCACCCAGCACCTCCCGTTCCGCGAACTGCTGCGCCCCGAGACCTACCGTGCCGACGCGCGCACCCACGCGGCCGAGGAGGCGCTGCGCGCCATCCCGGTGGGCGCGCGGGTCGAGACGGACATCACGCTGATGGCGCACCTGACCGCGGACCGCACGGTCTACTGGGTCGGCGGAGCACCCGGCACCGCGCCCGACGTCGTCGCCATCAACCTGGACTTCGGCTGGTCGAGCCCGATCGACGACCCGGTGGAGTACGCCCAGCAGCTCCACCCCGAGGCGCGGTACCGGATCACACGAGAGGCGGGGCCCTTCGTGGTCATGGAGCGGACCACGAAGGCGCCCTGAAACGGCCGAAGGCCGTAAGCGACCCGGGGTGCGGGTGTTACGGCCTTCGTGCGAGCGCGTGCGGGGTCAGTACTGCGGCTGCTGCCCGCGGTTGAACCAGGCGCTGCCGTCGGACTTCGCCACGAAGACCACGACCAGGACGGCCAGGACGGTGTGGACGAGACCGACCACGACGAAGGGGTAGATGCCCAGGACAGCGGTGATCACGCCGAAGACGATGGCCGTGATGCGCAGTCCGTTGCCGCCCTTGCCGAACTTGGCGGCGAGGACGACTGCGAAGACACCCCACAGGACGGCGAAGACGACCATGACCCACAGCACGGCGCCCGAGTAGTCGGCGAGCTGCTGGAACTGGACGTCCTCCTGGAGCGTCGCGTCGTTCTTGGCCGCGCTCACGGCGACGGCACCGAGGGCGACGATGATCGCGCCGATGACCTGGAGTCCGGCTATCACGTAAAGCATCACGCGGGCGGCCTTCACCCCACCCGGCATCTCGGTCGGCCCGCCCGGGAAGCCGTAGCCGCCCTGGACCGGCGGTGCCTGGGGGTAGCCGTAGCCCTGCTGGGGAACACCCTGCGGGGCCTGCTGGGGGTAGCCGTAGCCCGGCTGCCCACCCGGCTGCCCGCCCTGCTGCTGGCCGTAGGGGTTGTTGGGGTCGCCGAAGCTCATGGCGAGATTCCTCCGTTGTGGAAATGGGGACGACGCGGCCCGAGCGGAGGAACGGCACGCGATCTGAACGGAGTCCCCCCGACACTGTCCGCGCTTACGCGCCCCTTATCGTCGCCGTGACGCGGTCATTCTGTCCAGTCGATCGCCCAATGCGTTGTGCAAGTGCAATCTCGTGTCCGCGTGGCAGACCAGGATTGGTACGAGGGCGGGGTCATCCGCGAGGATGGGTGACATGACTGCCCAGATTCTCGATGGCAAGGCCACCGCAGCTGCGATCAAGTCCGACCTGACCGTCCGCGTGGCGGCCCTCAAGGCGCAGGGCATCACACCCGGCCTGGGGACCCTGCTCGTCGGCGACGATCCGGGCAGCCGCTGGTACGTGAACGGCAAGCACCGGGACTGCGCCCAGGTCGGCATGGGTTCCATCCAGCGTGAACTCCCCGACACCGCCACGCAGGAGGAGATCGAGGCAGTCGTACGGGAACTCAACGCCGATCCCGAGTGCACCGGTTACATCGTCCAGCTGCCCCTTCCCAAGGGGATCGACACCAACCGCATCCTCGAACTGATGGACCCGGCGAAGGACGCCGACGGCCTCCACCCGATGAGCCTGGGCAAGCTCGTGCTGAACGAGACCGGCCCGCTGCCCTGCACGCCCCAGGGCGTCGTCACCCTGCTCCGCCGCCACGGCGTGGAGATCAACGGGGCCCATGTGGTCGTCGTCGGACGTGGTGTCACCATCGGCCGCCCGCTTCCGCTGCTGCTGACCCGCAAGTCCGAGAACGCCACCGTCACCCAGTGCCACACCGGCACGCGTGACCTGTCGGCGCACCTCAGGCAGGCCGACATCATCGTCGCGGCGGCCGGTGTGGCCCACCTGATCAAGCCGGAGGACGTGAAGCCGGGCGCGGCCGTGCTCGACGTCGGTGTCAGCCGGGACGAGAACGGCAAGATCGTCGGGGACGTCCACCCCGGTGTCGCCGAGGTCGCGGCCTGGGTCGCCCCGAACCCGGGGGGTGTGGGCCCCATGACCCGCGCCCAGCTGCTCGTCAACGTGGTCGAGGCGGCCGAACGCGACGCCGCCCAGGCCTCTGCCGTATCCGCCGGCTGACCCGGACCGGAGGAACGCCATGGGTGCTGGTACGAGTCCCGCGGAAGGTGTGCACGCGGAAGCGGAAGGCGTGCACGCGGAAGGCGGGCGCACGGAAGGCGGGCGCACGGAAGGTGTGCGGGCCGCCGACGGTACGAACCCCGACCGGTCGGCTGAGGAGTCGGAGTCGGTGACGTCCGAACGGGCCGGGTCGTCGCGGGAGGCCGGGGAGGCGGATGGGCCCACCGACGCGGATGCGTCCGCCGATACGGATGGGTCCGCCGACACGGACGAGGCCGAAGTGCAGGGCGGGGGCAGCGGATCGACCTGGGAGCCCTCGCGGCGCTTCTCGTTGACCCGGGACACCGCTCGCCCCGAGGGCGGCGGCCGTGCCGCTCCCGGAGACGCGCCCGCTCCCGCCCGCCAGTGGCCTCTGCTCACGGTGCTCTGCACCGCCGGGGTCGGGCTGCTGATCGTGGGGACCGATCCCTTCACCCACGCCTTCAGGATCGGCGTGATGCTGATGGGCGTCGCGTTGCTCGCCGGGGCGGTGCTGCGCTGGGTGGTCCCGTCCGTCGGGATGCTGGCAGTGCGGTCACGGTTCACGGATCTGGTCACCTACGGCCTGATGGGCACGCTGCTCGTGCTGCTCGCGCTGATGGCGCAGCCCAGGCCGTGGCTGAACGTCCCGATCCTGCAGGACGTGGTCCACTTCACGATCCGCTAGCGGATCGTGCGACGTGCCGGACGCGACGTGCCGTACGACCGTCCGACGGCCGCCTGAGGACCTGAGTGGTGTCCGTCCCCTCCCCCGAGAAGGGACGGACACCGGACCGGGCTCACCAGTGCGAGAAGCACTGAATGCGCTGACTTGAGCGGCCTTGCCCTGTCCTGGTCCAAGCGTCATGGACATGAGGTGCGGGTTCAAGAGATGCCTGGTCCCTGTGGCACGGAAGTGACCATTCCGCCATTCTGTGATCGTTGGGCAACGACAGGGGGCCGTTCGGAACCCGCCGAGCCGCTGCGGTGCCGCGTGCACCGGGCAGGATCCCGAAACCATGCGGTGTGGCGGACAGTTCGCGGAAACCGTGGGCCGGGAGTCACAGTCGGTGGAGGCCCGCGCCACGCCCCCGTCCGGGCCGACGCGGTGTGCCACACCGGAGTGGGGGCACGGCGGCTGCGGTGGGTGACCGGCTGTGCGCGGTCCCACAGGGGGGCGGGCGGTCGGTGCGGCGCGGGTCGGATAGCCTGACCGCTGGATATCTCTTCACGTCAAGATTCAGGGATGTCCAGCACCAGGGGCAGGGACCCCCACCGCCAGCTGTCTAACGGAGATCGCCATGACCCGCACTCCCGTGAATGTCACCGTCACCGGCGCGGCCGGCCAGATCGGCTACGCGCTGCTCTTCCGCATCGCCTCCGGCCACCTGCTCGGCCCGGACGTGCCGGTCAACCTGCGACTCCTCGAGATCCCGCAGGGTCTCAAGGCTGCCGAGGGCACTGCCATGGAGCTCGACGACTGCGCCTTCCCGCTGCTGCGCAACATCGAGATCACGGACGACCCCGCCGTCGGCTTCGCCGGTGCCAACGTCGCCCTCCTGGTCGGCGCCCGCCCGCGTACGAAGGGCATGGAGCGCGGCGACCTGCTGTCCGCCAACGGCGGCATCTTCAAGCCGCAGGGCAAGGCCATCAACGACAACGCCGCGGACGACATCAAGGTCCTCGTCGTCGGCAACCCGGCCAACACCAACGCGCTCATCGCGCAGGCCGCCGCCCCGGACGTACCGGCCGAGCGCTTCACCGCGATGACCCGGCTGGACCACAACCGCGCGATCTCGCAGCTGGCCGCCAAGACCGGTGCCGCCGTCTCCGACATCAAGCGGCTGACGATCTGGGGCAACCACTCGGCGACCCAGTACCCGGACATCTTCCACGCGGAGATCGCGGGCAAGAACGCGGCCGAGGTCGTCAACGACGAGGCATGGCTGGCCGACACCTTCATCCCGACCGTCGCCAAGCGCGGCGCCGCGATCATCGAGGCCCGTGGCGCGTCCTCGGCGGCCTCCGCCGCCAACGCCGCCATCGACCACGTGCACACCTGGGTCAACGGCACCGCCGAGGGCGACTGGACCTCGATGGGTATCCCCTCCGACGGCTCCTACGGTGTTCCCGAGGGCATCATCTCCTCCTTCCCGGTCACCACGAAGGACGGGAAGTACGAGATCGTCCAGGGCCTGGACATCAACGAGTTCTCCCGTGCGCGCATCGACGCGTCCGTGCGGGAGCTCACCGAGGAGCGCGACGCCGTCCGCGAGCTCGGTCTGATCTGACCGGAGTCCGGCCACCTGCCGGACCCCGGAGTGCGTGAGGGCGCCCCCGGCGGCAACTGCCGCCGGGGGCGCCCTCACGCGTGGGATCAGCGGCCGAGAAGCCGGTCGGCCATGACGCGTACGGCCTCGGCTGCTCCGCGCTGCAGCTGGGGGCCGAAGGTGATCCGGGCAGCGCCGAGTTCGCCCAGCCGGCGGGTGGCGGACGGGTCGGCGGGGGTGCCCAGGGCGTTGAGGGGGACGGCGACGGCCGCGGCCGTACGGCGGAGGGATTCCGGCGGAGCCAGGATCGGATAGACGCAGTCCGCGCCGGCCTCGGCGTAGAGCAGCGCGCGGGCGATCGTGTCCGCCTCCGTCCCCGCCTCCGTCGCGTCCGGGGTGCCGTGGATGTACGTGTCCACCCGGGCGTTGACGAAGAGGCGGCCGCCCGCCGCGGCGCGGATCTCCGCGAGCAGGTCGGCCTGCCTTCGCCGGTCCAGCAGGACGCCGTCGACGGAGTCCTCCAGGTTGCAGCCGACCGCACCGGCTTCCAGCAGCCGCTCGACGAGTTCGTCCGGGGCCAGTCCGTAGCCGGCCTCGACGTCCGCCGACACGGGGACGGACACCGCCCGCGTGATCCTGGCCACCGCCGCGAACATCTCGTCGGCAGGCGTGTGCCCGTCGGCGTACCCGAGGGACGCGGCGATGCCGGCACTCGGTGTGGCCAGCGCGGGAAATCCGGCTTCCTCGAACGCGTGCGCACTCGGTACGTCCCACGGGCCGGGCAGCACCAGCGGATCGCCGGGGGCGCGGCCGTGGTGCAGTGCGCGGAACTCGGACACGGGCTCGGTCATCGGGACTCCGGGACGGCAGGGGACAGGGGCGGGAGCGGTGGGACGGGCCCGTTCGTGGAGCGGATCAGTGACTGCCGGGCGTGTAGTGGCCCGGGGTCAGCCGGCAGGTCACACCGAAGCGGTTCCAGGCGTTGATCACGGTGATGGCGGCGATCAGCTGGGCGAGCTCCGCCTCCTCGAAGTGCTCGGCCGCCTTCGCGTACACCTCGTCCGGCACGAAACCGTCGGTCAGCACCGTCACCGCCTCCGTCAGCTCGATCGCCGCCAGCTCCTTGTCAGTGTAGAAGTGCAGCGACTCCTGCCAGGCGCTCAGCTGGACGATGCGCTCGACGGACTCACCCGCCGCGAGCGCGTCCTTCGAGTGCATGTCCAGGCAGAAGGCGCAGTGGTTGAGCTGCGAGGCGCGGATCTTGACGAGCTCGAGCAGGGTCGGGTCGACTCCCTTGCGGGACGCTGCGTCGAGCCGGACCATGGCCTTGTACACCTCGGGGGCGAGCTGCGCCCACTGGAGGCGGACCGGGTGCTCGGGGGCGCGGTCGGGGGTCGCGTGGGCCTGTGTGTTCGTCGTCATGGGTAGGACGCTAGTCGTCGGATGGCGCACCGGTATGGTCCATTTCCATGACGGATTCCTGGGCCGCTTTCGGGGCCGACCTGCATATCGAACCGGTCGGCTCCGGCCTGCGGAGCGGGCTCATGGGCGCGCTGCGGGAAGCCGTCCGCACGGGTCGGCTGGCGCCCGGCACCCGGCTGCCCTCCTCCCGCACGCTCGCCGTGGATCTGGGGATCGCCCGGAACACCGTCGCCGACGCCTACGCCGAGCTGGTCGCGGAGGGCTGGCTCACCGCCCGGCAGGGCTCGGGGACCCGGGTCGCCCAGCGGGCCGGGGCGGCCGGGCCGAAGGCGCTCCGCGGCCCGGCCCGGCAGGTGCGGCGACGGCCCACCCACAGCCTGATGCCGGGCTCGCCGGATCTGTCGGCCTTCCCGCGCGCCGAATGGCTCAGGGCGTCGAGGCGCGCGCTGACCGCCGCACCCGACCGGGCCTTCGGGTACGACGATCCGCAGGGCCGCATCGAGCTGCGGACCGTGCTGGCCGGCTACCTGGCGCGGGCGCGAGGGGTGTACGCCGATCCGGAACGCATCGTGATCTGCTCCGGGTTCGTCCACGGGCTCGGCCTGATCGGGAAGGTGCTGCGGCAGCGCGGTGTGCGGGAGGCCGCCGTGGAGTCGCGCGGCCTCGACATCCACCGGAATCTCCTGACAGCGGCGGGTCTGGCCACCCCGTGCGTCGCGGTGGACGAGCACGGGGCCGAAACCGGGGAGCTGGGATCGATGCGCCGCGTGGGCGCGGCCCTGTTGACACCTGCGCACCAGTTCCCCACCGGAGTTCCGCTCCACCCCGACCGGCGGGCCGCCGCGGTCGACTGGGCACGGTCCACGGGCGGCCTGGTCCTGGAGGACGACTACGACGGCGAGTTCCGCTACGACCGCCAGCCGGTGGGCGCGCTCCAGGGGCTCGATCCGGAACGGGTCGCCTACCTGGGCACTGCCAGCAAGTCCCTGGCCCCTGGGCTGCGACTGGCCTGGATGGTGCTGCCGGGGGAGTGGGTGGGCGAGGTGTGCGCCGCCAAGGGCGGCCCCGAGTGGATGACGGGGGCGACGGACCAGCTGACGCTCGCCGAGTTCATCGCGTCCGGTGCGTACGACCGGCATGTGCGCGCCATGCGACTGCGCTACCGGCGCCGGCGCGACCAGCTCGTCGAGACGCTGGCGGAGCGGGCGCCGGACTTCCGTGTGAGCGGTATCGCTGCCGGACTGCACGCCGTGCTCGAACTCCCGGAGGGCACGGAGCAGTCGGTGGTCCAGGCGGCCAACTGGCAGGGACTCGCGCTGGAGGGGCTCTCCCGCTTCCGGCACCCCGACACCGGGCCGGGGCGCGACGGTCTGGTCATCGGCTACGGCACACCTTCGGAAAGCGGCTGGGCGGGAGCGCTGGACGCGCTCTGCCGGGTGCTGCCGTAGGCAGGGATGTCCGGCTGTGAGGAAGGAACCGGTGCCACCGGGTTTCAGTGAAGCGGATCAGGCATCTAATCTGACTGGCAGTTCGCAGAAAGACGGGCAGACGGGCACCGGCCCGTGGGTACGACGGGGGAGAACAGATCATGGCCAGGCGCAAACTCAGGTCGAGCACCGTGGTGCTCGGCGGCATGGGAGTACTCGCGGCGACGCTCACCGCTTGCAGCTCGGAACCGGACGAGCGGTGCGTCGACCCGGTGACCCAGGAGATCCTGCCCAGCTACGAGTGCGAGGACAGCAGCGGCAGCGGCAACTACTACTACGGCGGCAGGAGCCACAACAACAGGGTCTCCGGCGGGAGTTTCAACAAGTCCGCGGTCGACAGCGGCGGATTCGGCTCCTCCCACTCCAGCGGCGGCTGAGACCCCCGTGGAACGCCGCACCATCGAACCGCGTCCCGGCTGGCAGGAGACCGTCGAGGAGCAGGGGCTGATCTACCCCCTGACCCGCTACCCGGACGGATCACTGCGTCCGTACTGGGACGAGAGCGCCTACTACGTCTTCTCGCTGCCCGAGGTCGAGGCGCTCGAAGAGGTCGTGGAGGAACTCCACTCGATGTGCCTGGCGGCCGCCGCGCACATCGTCGACCACGACCGCTTCGCCGATCTCGGCATCACCGATCCCCGCCTGGCGGGCCTGATCGCCGAGTCGTGGCACCGCTGCGCCGAACTCCCCTCCCTGTACGGACGTTTCGACCTGCGGTACGACGGCACCGGGCCGGCGAAGATGCTGGAGTACAACGCCGACACGCCCACCTCGCTCGTGGAGGCCGCCAGCCCCCAGTGGTTCTGGATGGAGGACCGCTTCCCCGGCGCGGACCAGTGGAACTCCCTGCACGAGCGGCTTGTCGACGCGTGGAAGCGGCAGGCACCGCTCCTGCCGCCCGGTCCTCTGCACTTCGCGCATTCCGACGGCGACGAGCTCGGCGAGGACCTGATGACGGTCGCCTACCTGCGGGAGACCGCCGCGCAGGCCGGCATCGACACCCGGGCCCTCTCCGTCGAGCGGATCGGCTGGGACCGGCTGTCCGGCCGTTTCGTGGACGAACGGCTCCGCTTCATCCGCAGCTGCTTCAAGCTCTACCCGTGGGAGTGGCTGACGACGGACCGCTTCGGACCGCATGTGCTGAGCACCCTCGACAACGGAGGGGGCACCGGCAGCACCTGCTGGATCGAACCCGCCTGGAAGATGCTCCTCTCCAACAAGGCGCTGCTGGCCGTCCTCTGGGAGCTCTACCCCGGCCACCCCAACCTCCTGCCCTCCTACCTGGACGGTCCACGCGAGCTGGCCGACGCGGACGGCGCGGGATACGTCGCCAAGCCCCTGCTCGGCCGTGAGGGCGCCGGGGTCACCGTCCACGAGCCGGGGAGCGGCGCGACCGCGCCGCGCGACGAACCCTGCTGCTACCAGGAGCTGGCACCGCTCCCCGACTTCGCGGGCAACCGCGTGGTCCTCGGCGCCTGGGTGGTCGGGGACGAGGCCGCCGGACTCGGCATCCGGGAGTCCGCGGGACTGGTCACGGACGAGTACGCCCGCTTCCTGCCCCACGTCATCCTCTGAGACCTCTCCCGCCCCGCCCCGAGTCCGGCTCCCGTCACCCGCCGTGCGCGCTCAGCCCGCCGCCAGGACCGCGCGGAGCTGGTCCA
Organism: Streptomyces sp. NPDC049970; assembly: GCF_040660235.1. Taxonomy (NCBI): domain Bacteria; kingdom Bacillati; phylum Actinomycetota; class Actinomycetes; order Kitasatosporales; family Streptomycetaceae; genus Streptomyces; species Streptomyces sp. NPDC049970. The sequence goes on from NZ_JBFALP010000004.1 coordinate 355,965, forward strand.
GTCCCCAGTCCAGGTCCTCCTTGCTGATGACCAGGGGCGGGGCGATCCGGATGGTGGAGCCGTGGGTGTCCTTGACCAGGACCCCGCGGTCCATCAGCTTCTCCGAGATCTCCCGGCCCGTCCCGATGGCCGGCGAGATGTCCACACCGGCCCACAGGCCCCGGCCCCGCACGGCCTCCACCGCGCCGCCGCCGGCCAGCAGCCCCAGCTCACGGTGGAGGTGGTCGCCCAACTCCGCCGCGCGCTGCTGGAACTCGCCGGTGCGCAGCATCGCCACCACCTCCAGCGCGACCGCGCAGGCCAGCGGGTTCCCGCCGAAAGTCGACCCGTGCTCGCCAGGCCGGTAGACGCCGAGGACGGCCGCGGATGACACGACCGCCGAGACGGGCACGACGCCGCCGCCCAGCGCCTTGCCCAGCACGTACATGTCGGGCACCACACCCTCGTGCTCACACGCGAAGGTCCTGCCGGTACGGCCGAGGCCCGACTGGATCTCGTCCGCGATGAACAGCACGTTCCGCTCCCGGGTCATCTCCCGCATCCCGGCCAGATAGCCCGGCGGCGGAACCAGCACCCCGGCCTCGCCCTGGATCGGCTCCATCAGCACCGCCACGGTGTTCTCGGTCATCGCCGCGGCGAGGGCGGTCAGATCGCCGTACGGCACGATCTCGAACCCCGGTGTGTACGGTCCGAAATCCGCCCGCGCCTCGTGGTCCGTGGAGAAGCTGACGATGGTGGTCGTCCTGCCGTGGAAGTTGTCGGCGGCGACAATGATCTTCGCCATGCCGTCGGGGACGCCCTTGACGCGGTAGCCCCACTTGCGTGCCGTCTTCACCGCCGTCTCGACGGCTTCCGCCCCGGTGTTCATGGGCAGGACCATCTCCATGCCGCAGAGCTCGGCGAGCCGCGTGCAGAAGTCGGCGAACCGGTCGTGGTGGAAGGCCCGCGAGGTCAGGGTCACGCGCTCGAGTTGGGCCTTGGCGGCATCGATCAGGCGCCGGTTGCCGTGACCGAAGTTGAGCGCCGAGTAGCCGGCGAGCATGTCGAGGTAGCGGCGGCCCTCCACATCGGTCATCCACGCGCCTTCCGCCGAAGCGACGACGACGGGCAACGGGTGGTAGTTGTGCGCGCTGTGCGCCTCGGCGGAGGCGATGGCGGTTTCCGTGGTCGACACGGGATCTCCGTTCGTCGTGCGGCGTGGGCGGGGGTGTTGCCCACTTTGTATCGTCGGTCGGTTCAGGGACGGGGAAACATTCACTCTGCGGCGCGCCTTGGCGGTGCGGTGCTGCCGTACGGTGGCCGCCCGCTGCCCGCCAGGGCGGCCACCGCCGGGTCCGCCGATTCGGACGGCGCCGGATCCGCGCCCCGGGGGCCGGCCTCCCGACCGGCCGCAGCCCGCGCCAGGCCTGCCGGGCGGAGCGTGTTTCTCGTCTCATCCACCAGATGGCACGGCCCCCTCCGAGCCCGGCTGTGGAGACCTTCCCCGCGCCCTCACGTCTTTCCCGCACCGGTTGCCGGAGATCGGTTCCACACCTGAGACAATGAGTGCATGGCCTCTGACCGACCCCGCGTGCTTTCCGGAATCCAGCCCACCGCAGGCTCGTTCCACCTCGGCAACTACCTCGGTGCGGTCCGCCAGTGGGTGGCGCTCCAGGAGTCCCACGACGCCTTCTACATGGTGGTGGACCTGCACGCGATCACCGTGCCGCAGGATCCCGAGGAGCTCCGCGCCAACACCCGGCTCGCCGCCGCCCAGTTGCTCGCGGCGGGGCTCGACCCCGAGCGCTGCACGCTCTTCGTCCAGAGCCATGTCCCCGAACACGCCCAGCTCGGCTGGATCATGAACTGCCTCACCGGCTTCGGCGAGGCGTCACGCATGACGCAGTTCAAGGACAAGTCCGCCAAGCAGGGGGCCGACCGGGCGACCGTGGGCCTCTTCACCTATCCGGTGCTCCAGGTCGCGGACATCCTGCTCTACCAGGCCGACCAGGTGCCGGTGGGCGAGGACCAGCGTCAGCACATCGAGCTGACCCGCGACCTCGCGGAGCGCTTCAACGGCCGCTTCGGCCGGACGTTCACCGTCCCCGCGCCGTACATCCTGAAGGAGACGGCGAAGATCTTCGACCTCCAGGACCCGGCGGTCAAGATGAGCAAGTCGGCGTCCACGCCGAAGGGGCTGATCAACCTCCTGGACGACCCGAAGGCCACGGCCAAGAAGGTGAAGAGCGCGGTGACGGACACGGACACCGTGATCCGCTTCGACGCGGAGAAGAAGCCCGGAGTCAGCAACCTGCTGGGCATCTACTCCACCCTCACGGGCACCACGATCGCGAATCTCGAACAGAAGTACGAAGGCAAGGGGTACGGCGCGCTCAAGACCGACCTCGCCGAGGTCATGGTGGAGTTCGTCACTCCGTTCCGGACCCGGACCCAGGAATACCTGGACGACCCGGAGACGCTGGACTCCCTCCTGGCCAAGGGAGCGGAGAAGGCACGGGCCGTCGCCGCCGAGACGCTGGCCCTCACCTACGACCGGATGGGCCTTCTGCCGGCGAAGCACTGAGTCAAAGGACCCTGGCGAGATTGCTGCCGAAGGGGCCACACTGGCGACGGCACGACAGAGAACAGACGATCGACGATTGAGGAGAACGATGTGGGGACCGTAACGCTTGGCGTTTCGATCGCGGTCCCGGAGCCCTACGGCAGCCTGCTCCAGGAGCGGCGCGCGAGCTTCGGGGACCCTGCCGCGTACGGCATTCCCACCCACGTCACCCTCCTCCCGCCGACCGAGGCCGAGGCGGCCGACCTGCCGGCGATCGAGACGCACCTCTCGCAGATCGCCACGGCCGGCCGCCCCTTCCCGATGCGGCTGTCGGGTACGGGCACCTTCCGCCCGCTCTCGCCCGTCGTCTTCGTGCAGGTGGTCGAGGGCGCGTCGGCCTGTTCCTGGCTCCAGAAGAGGGTCCGGGAGGCCTCCGGGCCGCTGGTGCGCGAGCTGCAGTTCCCGTACCACCCGCACGTCACGGTGGCGCACGGCATCGCGGAGGAGGCGATGGACCGCGCGTACGACGAGCTGTCGTCGTACGAGGCGGCCTGGACCTGCGGTTCCTTCGCGCTGTACGAACAGGGCGCCGACGGTGTCTGGCGCAAGGTGAACGAGTTCCCGTTCGGGGGCGGTGGCGGCGCACCCGCCGTGCCTGCCCAGGGCGGCAGCTCCGTGGACCGGCCGTCCCTCCGCCCCTGACCGGCCACCGCCTCGCGGCGCTTCCGCCCCGGGCGCCTGGACGCAAGCCCCGCGTGGGACCGCGCTCAGCGGACCGGCAGCCGCCGGAACAGCGGACGCGGGACGTGCCGCAGGGCCGACATCACCACCCGTAGCGCGCCGGGCACCCACACCGTCTCCGAACGCCGCCCCAGACCCGTCACGATCGCGTCCGCGACCGCCCCGGGGGTCGTGGCGAGCGGCGTCTCCTCGCGCCCTCGCGTCATCCGCGTCCGTACGAAGCCGGGGCGTACGACCATCACGTGCACCCCGGTGCCGTGCAGCGCGTCTCCCAGCCCCTGTGCGAAGGCGTCCAGCCCCGCCTTGCTGGAGCCGTAGATGAAGTCGGCGCGGCGGGCGCGCTCGCCCGCCACCGAGGAGAGCACCACCAGCGACCCGTGCCCCTGGGCCTGGAGCGCGCCCGCGCACACCAGGCCCGCCGAGACCGCCCCCGTGTAGTTCGTCTGGGCCACCCGGACCGCGGAGAGCGGTTCCTCCTCGTCACGGGCCTGGTCGCCCAGCACGCCGAAGGCCATCAGCACCATGTCGATGTCGCCCTCGGTGAAAAGCTTCCCGAGCACCTCCTCGTGCGAGGCGGAGTCGAGCGCGTCGAAGGAGACGGTACGGACGTCGGCTCCCAGTTCGCGCAGGTCGGCGGCGGCCCGCTCCAGGGCGGGGGAGGGCCGCCCGGCCAGCCGGACGGTCCGGGTGCGGCGGGCGATCAGCCGACGTGCGGTGGCCAGGCCGATCTCCGAGGTGCCGCCGAGGACGAGCAGGGACTGCGGAGCACCGAAGGCGTCCTTCACGGGAAAACTCCTAGCGGGGATGACGGGCGATGGCCGGGGATGACAGGCGATGGCAGAGGCGCGGCGCAGTCCGAGGGCCGGCGCCGAAGGCGTGGAGGGAGCCGGCGCGCCCGAGGGGCGGCAGGGCGTGCGGCCGGTTCAGAGCGCGAGCCGGCGGGACAGGTCGGAGCGGAAGGCGCCGGACGGGTCCAGTTCCCGCCGCAGCGCCCGGAACTCGCAGAGGCGCGGGTACATCGCCTCGACCAGGCCGGGGCGCAGCCGGGCGTCCTTGGCCAGGCAGACCCGTCCGCCCGCCGCCGCCACCTCGTCGTCGAGCGTGTCGAGCAGCCGGGCGAGACCGGGCAGGCCCGCGGGCAGCCGGAAGGAGAGGGTCCAGCCCGGCGTGGGAAAGGAGAGCCAGCCCGGTCCGCCGTCGCCGAAGCGCTTGAGCACGCCGTGGAACGCGGGGCACCGGCGGAGGGTGAGTCGGCGGACGATGCGGTGCAGGGTCTCCTCCTGGCCGTACCCGACGGTGAACTGGTACTGGACGAAGCCGCCCCTGCCCGGGACGCGGCGGCGCTGGGGTGCGGCGTCCGCGGGGTGGAGAAAGGTGGAGACCCTCTGCAGCTCCCCGGTCCGTGAGGGGAGGGTGCCGCGATGGCGGAGCTCGTTGAGGAGCGCCCCGGCGGTCCGGCCGAGCAGCCCCTCGGGGAGGAGGGCGTGAGCCGAGGGCAGCCCCCCGGAGTGGGAGGCGAGCGGGGCGCGCCGCGCACGCGCCGACAGCGCGTCCAGGGGCGCGTGCTCCCCCCGGGTCACGACGGCACGCCCTGTCGCCCTGCCGCGCGCCAGGAGGTCGATCCAGGCCGCGGCGTACGGTGCTCCCTCCCCCGAGGTGGCGAGCCGGGCCACCGTCTCGTCCAGGTCCGCCGCCCGTACGGTGTCGACCGTCATCAGCGAGGTGCTGACCGGACGCAGGGCCAGCGTGGCGGAGAGGATCACCCCGGTCAGCCCGAGGCCGCCCGCGGTCGCGTCGAACAGGTCGGTGCCCGGGAGCACCGTGCGCACCTCGCCGTCGGCGGTCAGCAGCTCCAGGGCGCGCACGTGCCGGGCGAAGGAGCCGGCCGCGCGATGGTTCCTGCCGTGGACGTCCGAGCCGATCGCCCCGCCGACCGTGACGTATCGGGTCGCCGGGGTGACCGGGACGAACCAGCCGAGCGGGAGCACCCTCTCCAGCAGGCGGTGCAGGCTCACCCCCGCGTCGCAGACGACCGTGCCCGAGGCGGTGTCGAGGGAGCGGATCCGGTCCAGTGCGGTCATGTCGACCACGGAGCCGCCCGCGTTCTGCGCCGCGTCGCCGTGGGCCCGGCCCAGCCCCCGCGCGACCACGCCCCTGGGGCCCCTGCCCCGGACGGCGACCACGGCATCCTCGTAGGTCCGGGGGCGGAACCGCAGCGCGGTCGTCGGGGCGGTGCGGCCCCAGCCGGTCAAGGACACCGTGTCGACAGACATGGCGTGACCGTATCGCCAGAGAAAACCCATTTGAGGGATTTGTTACAGCACTCACCGAAATGGGTGATTGGTAATCCGAGTGGTCCCGACACCGGTTTTCCGCGCCCGGAGGGGTACGCGTACCTCATGGACTGGCTGAAAAAACTCCCCGTCGTCGGGCCGCTCGTCACACGGCTCATGCTGACGCACGCCTGGCGCTCGTACGAGACGCTGGAACGGGTTCACTGGGCCAGGCTCGCCGCCGCGATCACCTTCCTCAGCTTCCTCGCCCTCTTCCCGCTGATCGCGGTCGGTGCGGCGATCGGCGCGGCGCTGCTCTCGACGGAGCAGCTGGACAAGATCGAGGACAAGCTCGCCGAGCAGGTGCCCGGCATCTCCGACCAGCTCGGCATCGACAACCTCGTCGCCCACGCGGGCACCGTGGGAGTCGTCGCCGGTCTGCTGCTGCTTCTCACCGGAATCGGCTGGGTCGGCTCGATGCGTGACTGCCTGCGTGCGGTGTGGGAGAAGGACGACATCGACGAGGGCAATCCGGTCGTCCGCAAGCTGAAGGACGCCGGACTGCTGCTCGGCCTCGGCGGCGCGGCGCTCGTGACCCTGGCCGTCTCGACCGTCGCATCGACGGCCATCGGCTGGACGGTCGACCAGCTGGGCATCCCCGAGAACGGGGCGGGCGGCATCCTGCTCCAGGTGGCCGCCGTGGCCGTGGCGGTCTTCGCCGACTTCCTGCTGCTGCTCTACCTGCTCACCCTGCTCCCCGGCGTCGAGCCGCCCCGCCGCCGGCTGATCGTCGCCGGCCTGGTCGGCGCCGTCGGTTTCGAACTCCTCAAACTGCTGCTCGGCAGCTACATGCGGGACGTCGCGTCGAAGAGCATGTACGGCGCCTTCGGTGTGCCGATCGCACTGCTCCTGTGGATCAACTTCAGCGCCAAGCTGCTGCTCGTCTGCGCCGCCTGGACGGCGACGCCGAGCAAGGGCGGCGACGAGGTGGAAGCCGCCGCGGTCAGCGACGGGGAAGACGACGCACCAGGTCGGGCAGCGGCCAGCGCCGGTTGACGAGGAACACTCCGGCCGCCAGGACCACCAGTAGTCCGCCGGCGATCGACAGCGCGGTCCAGACCCCGCTGGAGCCGGACGCGGCGGCGGCCGTGGCGGCCGCGTGCTTCTTGTCTGCCTTGTCCGAACCGGCCACCGGGTCGGATCCCTTGCCCGCGCCTGTCACGGCGGACTTCGGCGGCACCAGCTCGCCGACCGGGGTCACCTTTCCGTCGGCGGCGAAGCCCCAGTCGAGCAGGCCCGCGGCCTCCTTGTAGACGGCGTGGCTCTCGTCCGCCGACGGGTTCATGACCGTGACGAGGAGGACCTTGCCGTCGCGTTCGGCGATGCCCGTGAAGGTGTTGCCCGCGTGGGTGGTGTAGCCGTTCTTGACCCCGGCGATGCCCTTGTACGGCTCCACGCCGATGTCACCTGTGATCAGCCGGTTGGTGTTCTGGATCTCGAAGGTCTCGCGCTTCTTCTTGCCCTTCTTCAGCGCGCCGGGGAAGTCCGCGCTCGCCGTCGCGGCGTACTCGCGGAAGTCCGCCTTCTGCATCCCGCTGCGGGCGAACAGCGTCAGGTCGTACGCGCTGGAGACCTGGTTCGGCGCGTCGTAACCGTCGGGGGAGATGACCCGGGTGTCCAGGGCCTGCAGCTCCTCGGCGTGGCGCTGCATCGCCGCCACCGTCGCCGGGACGCCGCCGTACATCTCGGACAGCACGTGCACCGCGTCGTTGCCGGAGCGCAGGAACACGCCCAGCCACAGGTCGTGGACCGTGTACGCCTGGTCCTCCTTCACGCCCACCAGGCTGCTGCCCTCGCCGATCCCGGCGAGCTCCTGCTCGGTCACCAGGTGGGTCAGGGACTTCGGCTGCAACGCGGGCAGGACGGTGTCGGCGAAGAGCATCTTCAGCGTGGACGCCGGCGGCAGCCGCCAGTGGGCGTTGTGCGAGGCGAGCACCTCCCCGCTCTCCGCGTCCGCGACGATCCACGACCGCCCCGTGAGCTCCTTCGGAAGAACCGGGGCGCCGGGGCCCAGCTGGACCTGGGTGCCGGGCTGACCCAGCCGCTTGCCGCCCACGGTCGACATCGGACCGGTCGGCTTCGGCTGTTTGTCGTCGGTCTTGTCCTTGTCGGCGGCCCCCGCAGGACTGACGACACATACGGACAGCAACGCGGCAGAGAGGACCGTCATTACGGTCTTTTTCAGAGCAGGCACGGTCGGAAACGTACATGGCGTTGCTGAGGATCGGGACCCGGATGGCTTGAACCGCCGTGCATTCCGCCGGGACAGCCCACCCCGGGCGATCTGGCCGGAGCGCGGCGGCGATACTGGTCGTATGAAGCTCAGCCGCCCCGTCTCCTGGTTCCTGCTCGTGTTCGGGGTGTGGAGCTGGTTCATCTGGGTCACCTTCGCAAAGAACCTGTGGAACGACGGCAGCGGGCTCGCGTTCGACGACGCGGGCGACCCGACCGCCTACTTCTGGGTCCATCTCCTGCTCGCCATCACCTCGTTTCTTCTGGGGACGGCCGTCGGGCTCATCGGGTTCCGTGGTGTCAGGGCTTTGCGCCGAGAAGGCAGATGACGGACCCGGCGCGGACGCGCGCCGGAACAGGATTTCAGCGGGGGAGCGTAAGTGGTTGTGGTCTTCGTCCTGGTGGCGGTCGCGGTTCTCGCACTGCTGGCCGCGGTGCACCGGTACGTGTGGCGCCGGCTGATCGGTGACACGACGGAACAGGGCGGCCTCGCGCGCCGCACCGGCACCGTCGCGGCGTTCGTGCTGCCGCTGCTGTCCCTGGGCGCCCTCGTCTCGGGCCGGGCCGGATTCCCCTTCCCGGTGCAGCAGGTGCTGGCCTGGCCCGGCTACCTGTGGCTGGCCGTGCTGCTCTACCTGACGCTGGCTCTGCTGGTCGGCGAAGCCGTACGCCCGCTCCTGCGCCGGGTGCTCGCCGGCCGGTCAGGGACCGCCGGGTGGGACCCGGGTCGCACCGGCACCGTCCTCCAGGCCACTCCCGCCGCCGCGTCCGCCCGGGCGGACGCGGTCCCCGCGAACGCCGAGGCCGCTTCCGGCACCGGAGCACGGGCGGACGCGACACCCGCGAACGCCGAGGCCCCGGCCGGCACCGGCGCCCGGACGGACGCGGTCCCCGAGGCCCCGGCCGGTCCGCAGGTCGCCGACCCGTCCCGGCGGCTGTTCGTCGCCCGCGCGGTCGGTGGCGCGGCCGCCCTCGCCGGACTGGGCACGGTCGGGTACGGCACGTACGGGGTGCTGCGCGGGCCCCGTACCAAGCGCATCACCGTCCCGCTCGCCGGACTGCCGCGTTCCGCCCACGGCTTCAGGATCGCCGTGGTCAGCGACATCCACCTCGGGCCCGTCCTGGGCCGGGCGCACACCCGGCGCATCGTCGACGCGATCAACGCCACCAACTCCGACCTGGTCGCGGTCGTCGGTGACCTCGTCGACGGTTCCGTCGCCGACCTAGGCCCGGCCGCCGAACCGCTGGCCGGGCTCGAAGCCCGGCACGGCAGTTACTTCGTCACCGGCAACCACGAGTACTTCTCCGGTGCCGCGGAGTGGGTCGACCACGTGCGCGAACTCGGCCTGCACCCCCTGGAGAACGCCCGCGTCGAGATCGGCGGCTTCGATCTCGCGGGCGTCAACGACGTCGCGGGGGAGAGCGAGGGCCACGGGCCCGACTTCGCCCGCGCGCTCGGCGACCGGGACCGCGGCCGCGCCTCCGTGCTCCTCGCGCACCAGCCCGTCGTCATCGACGACGCCGTCGAGTACGGGGTCGGGCTCCAGCTCTCGGGCCACACCCACGGGGGCCAGCTCTGGCCGGGGAACCTGGTCGCCGAGCTCGCCAACCCCACGGTCGCCGGGCTCGAACGCTACGGCGACACCCAGCTGTACGTCTCGCGCGGCGCGGGCGCCTGGGGCCCGCCGGTGCGCGTCGGCGCCCCGTCCGACATCACCGTGGTGGAGCTGGCCTCCCGGCAGGCATGAGCCCCGGCGGCGACTACCGCGGTGACACCGTCCGTTCCGGCGCCGGATCCGTCTGCCCGGGTGTGCTCACCGATCCGGCGTCGCGGCGGAACTCGGCGTTGATGCGCTGTGCCTCTTCGAGCTGGTCCTCGAGGATGATGATGCGGCAGGCCGACTCGATGGGGGTTCCCTGGTCGACGAGCTCCCGGGCACGCGCGGCGATGCGCAGCTGGTAGCGGGAGTAGCGCCGGTGGCCGCCCTTGGAGCGGAGCGGGGTGATCAGGCGGGCTTCGCCGATGGCGCGGAGGAAGCCCTGGGTGGTCCCGAGCATCTCAGCGGCCCGGCCCATGGTGTAGGCGGGGTAGTCGTCGTCGTCGAGACGGCCGAACGAGTCGTCTGCTGTCATCTCACCTCTCTGTGGAACGCGTGGAGGGGCCCTGGTGCCAATGGCACCAGGGCCCCGAAGGAACTGCTACACCATCTGTCGGCCGTGATGCTGCGCCGACTCTCTTGTTCCGCGGACCCGGGCTGAACACTGCCGGGGTTGCGGGGATCGCGGTTGCTCGACCGGAGACCACCTCACTATCGATGTCCTGCGGTACCCGGGTCCAAGATTTCCACCCGGGCGATCCTGATGGCGCCTGGCTCCTCCGTTCTTCCCTCGAAATCCGATCACTTGCGTACTGCTGGTGGTGCGTACTGCTACTTCGGTACTGCTGGTGGCGGCCCCTGATGACTGCGGGCCACCCGGTCCGGTCGTCAGTCCCGTCGCCGTCCTGCGAAAGCCCTGGCTTCGGAACTCCACCACCGCACCGTCCTGCGTACTGCTACTTCGGTACTGCTGGTGGCGGCCCCTGATGACTGCGGGCCACCCGGTCCGGTCGTCAGTCCCGTCGCCGTCCTGCGAAAGCCCACG